>JBBAOE010000031.1:0-30530 GCA_040401595.1 Burkholderiaceae bacterium | reverse complement strand
GTTGCCAAGTCGGTTGCCAAGTCGGTTGCGGCAACGCCGGGCGCGATCTACACCTGCCCGATGCACCCCGAGGTACGCCAGGACCACCCTGGTAATTGTCCAAAATGCGGCATGACGCTGGAGCCTGAACTGCCCACGCAAGTCGACGAAAATAACCCCGAGCTACGGGATTTTTCACGGCGATTCTGGTGGACGCTGCCGTTGACATGCATCGTGTTCGTGCTGGCTATGTTCGGTCATCTCCTAAATTTGATGGACATGGCCATGCAGAGCTGGGTTGAAATGGTCCTTGCAGCGCCGGTCGTATTGTGGGCTGGCTGGCCCTTCTTTGTTCGCGGCTGGCAGTCGGTCCTGAATCGAAGCCTGAACATGTGGACACTGATCAGCTTGGGGACTGGCGCAGCGTTTGTGTATAGCGTGGTCGCCACCGCCAGTCCCCAGTTGTTTCCAGCATCCTTCATTTCCATGGGACGCGTAGCGGTCTATTTTGAAGCTGCGGCGGTCATCATTTCGCTCACTCTGATGGGGCAACTCCTGGAGCTCAAGGCCAGGTCTGAAACCTCGGTAGCGATGAAATCCTTGCTTGGTTTAGCTCCCAAAGCGGCGCGCCGTATCCACCCCGATGGCAGCGAAGACGACGTACCGTTAAGCGATGTCCAGGTCGGGGATGCGCTGCGCGTGCGTCCTGGCGAAAAAGTCCCAGTGGATGGAACCGTAACCGATGGCAGCAGCGCTATCGATGAATCCATGATCACAGGAGAGCCCGTGCCCGTCAGCAAGCGGGTGGGCGACAAGGTGATCGGCGCAACGCTCAATACCAGCGGCACGTTGGTCGTTCGCGCCGAGAAAGTTGGGGCCGAGACTGTTTTGGCCCAGATTGTGCAGATGGTGGCCCAAGCTCAGCGCTCGAAGGCCCCGATGCAGCGAATGGCCGATGTCGTGGCTGGTTACTTTGTCGCTGCGGTCTTGGCGATATCGGCTCTGACTTTCATCGCCTGGGGACTATTTGGACCTGAGCCCAGCTGGGTATTCGGACTCGTTAACGCGGTAGCGGTCCTGATCATCGCCTGCCCCTGCGCTTTGGGACTTGCTACCCCAATGTCCATCATGGTGGCCACTGGTTTGGGCGCCACACGGGGGGTGCTGTTTCGCGATGCCGGAGCGATCGAAAACCTGCGCAAGGTTGACACGCTCATCATCGACAAGACCGGGACACTCACCGAAGGGCACCCGCTATTTGATCGGGCGATTCCGGCTTCTGGTTTTGAGGCCGATGAGGTTTTGCGTCTTGCCGCCAGCCTGGATCAAGGCAGTGAACACCCGCTTGCCAACGCCATTGTGCAGGCAGCTCGCGAGCGCGGATTAAAGCTGGAAAAGTCAGAAAATTTTGAATCTGCGTCAGGCATCGGGGTGCGCGCTGATGTTATCGGGCATCAGCTTGCCCTTGGCAACAGCGCTTTTATGCAGCAGGTCAACGTTTCGATCTCACCGATGATGTCTCCGGCAGAAGGCATGCGTGGTGAAGGTGCAAGTGTGATGTTTCTTGCGGTTGACGCGAAGCTGGCAGGGTTGCTTTCAGTGTCTGACCCGATCAAGAAAAGCACGCCTGAAGCATTGGCTACTTTGAAGGCGGCCGGTCTACGCATTGTGATGGCCACTGGTGACGGCCTCACAACGGCGAAAGCGGTTGGTGCCCGATTGGGTATCGACGAAGTGCATGGCGAAGTGAAGCCCGCCGACAAGTTAGTCCTTGTTGCGAACTTACAAAAAAATGGACGCATCGTAGCGATGGCAGGAGACGGCATCAACGATGCTCCAGCATTGGCCAAGGCGGATGTTGGAGTCGCAATGGGGACCGGGACGGACGTGGCAATGAACAGTGCCGAGATTACTTTGGTCAAGGGCGATTTGCGCGCGCTCGCGACTGCGCGATTGCTGTCCGAAGCCACGGTGGCAAACATGAAGCAAAACCTCGGATTCGCTCTGCTCTACAACGCGCTTGCGATCCCAATTGCGGCTGGCGTCCTGTATCCACTGACTGGGTGGCTGCTGTCGCCCATGATTGCAGCACTGACCATGAGTTTTAGTTCCGTCTCGGTCATTGGCAATGCGCTGCGCCTAAAACGCACCAAACTCTCAGTCTGATTGTTGGATCACCACCTCACATTCACAGGCGGCCAGCATGGCCATCTATCTCACGCGCGGCAGATACAGCAACCAAGCCTTCGCCGGCCTGATGAGCAAACCACACGACCGCGCCCCTGCCGCCAAAGCCATGTTTCAAGCGGTGGGTATCGTGTGCCATAGCATCCATTTCTCCAGTTAAAATGGCGCCATTATCTGCATCCTCGAGAGCAACGCCGATCAGGTTAGCCAGGTTGGCGCCATCACGATGTCCAGTGGTACGTTTCAGAACATCACCAGCGAAGAACTGATCACGACGGAAGCAATGGCTGCCGCCATGGCCTCTGCTGGTGAAGCGATGGGTGCGTACAAGGCACCGAACGCTTGACGCCCGCCCGCCCCCCGCTGGTCAAAGAAAAAGGCGAGCGAGATTTGAAATTTACGGCCGCCTTAGGGGGCGGTGCGATCTAAGCCGGGCTCTGAAATCCACTCCACCTGACCTCTACTAGGACTTCCTGCCCATGGAGGCGGGCTGGCGGGGGGGGCCGCCGGTCAATCACTCGATTTCCTGCGGGGCGGCGGACCAATCGGCATGACGGACCTCGCCCTTACTCTATTGCGTTCTAGACCACTTTTGATTAGTCTGACAACGCAACTAACCGGGTGCACGCGTATACGCGGTGCTCCGCTGGCGCAAGAAAATTCCAACTGTACGATTGTAAATTTACAAACGCTTTAATAGAGTTTCGGCGTTTTTCGCCGTTTAGATGGTCTTATTAACGCCAGTCTCCGTGCCTACAGGGCGATCCAAGTTCAACCAAAGATGCAAATGTGATTAGGGAGAACCCCATGTTACTGCACTCTGACAACGAGTTTGACTTCGACTTTCGAAGCGACAAGACAACCCATTCGACCTTGCTGGTGCTTTCGATGATGACGCCGGAGCAGCGGGAGATGGTCAACGCCTTTGTGATCGATCTGTATCAGTTGAGCTTTGGAAAAACAGCCCGTTTTCTTGGCGATGGCACCTGGACTGGGAACACTCATGCCCAGCAATGACGAGCGCTTTGCGGTCATCGATTACGCCAGCCGATAGCAGGTCGTTCAGGTCACGAAAAGAATCAAGGGGCAGCAGGCGTCTACGCCCCTGACTGAGCGCAGCGGCGCAAACGACCGTAAGTGATGGCCCAGTATTCGGCGGGGCTACTTTGGTCTGTACAGCGCGCAGAGCTTGTTGCCGTCCGGGTCGCGCACATAGGCTAGATGCATTGCGCCCAGCCTTCCCTCACGAAGACCCGGTGGATCTTCAATCGATCTTCCTCCATTGGCTACCCCCGCGTCATGAAAGTGCCGCACTTGCTCCGGCGAACCGCACTTGAAGCCAATGGTCCCGCCATTTGCGAAAGTCGCGGGCTCCCCGTTGATTGGTTCACTTACACAGAACGTTACACCGTCGTGCCGGTAGAACAGACGGGTTTGCCCGGAGCTGTTGATGTCTCGGACGGGCTCTCCCACCCCGAGCACCCCAAGTACCGCGTCATAGAATTTTTTTGACCTGTCGATGTCGTTCGACCCAATCATCATATGGCTGAACATCCGGTTGTCTCCTCAGTCTTCGGTTTTCGTGTGTTGGTGGCGTGAACGTGCGAAATCTTCTCACGGAGTTCAAGGCTATCCACCTGAATAGGAATTGAAAACCCGGGAGGATCCGTTCTTCTGAATCAGCAAAACCTGGTAGGGGTCACGCTGCCCCCCGTAGTCGGCGCCATCCATCCCTGGCGTCCCAATGGGCATGCCGGGCACTGACACCCCTATGGCATCGGGTTTTTCTTTAATCAGGCGGCGAATGTCTGCGGCAGGCACATGGCCTTCGATCACGTACCCTTGGATGAGCCCAGTGTGACAGGAAGCGAATTTTTGCGGCAAACCCAGCCGTGCACGTACTGCGTTGTTGCCTGTATCGAAGATGGTTGCAGAAAATCCATTCTTCTCAAGATGCTCAATCCATGCCTTGCAGCAGCCGCAATTTGGGTCCTTCCAAACCTGAATCTCCAATAGCTGCGGTTTTGCTGCGACTGCGACCGATCCTGCGCCCAAGGCCACTATGCCCAGTAGTACCCTGCGCCGCTGGAAAGAAAAATCCCGCATCGTCATCAGGCGAGCCCTTCTAACTTTTCTTGAATATCGGAACGACCAAATCCTCCGCAAGAATGCCATAACGCCCAGCCCGCCCTCGGGGGCCTGCCTTCACGACAAGGCTTAATCACAGCACAAGCCAGTCTGGGTCCTGCATTACCCGTTGGTTAGGTCTTGAAGTCGTCTGGGTCCCGATGAACGATGAGCCCACGCCCAATAATCTGAGTCACGCCCGGAACCACTGAAATGGTCTTCGATATGAAGTTGACTTCAGCCTTGCCACTGGCGTCGGCTCTCAGACTGGGCGGCTCGCCCGCGTGATGGCTTCCCAAGCCGTGCGCACCGTGCCCTTTCGCCTCTGGATTGAAATGTCCACCCGTGCTCAACCCATCACCGCTGAAGGACCTGGCGCGGGAGTCGCGCAGGCGCTCAATGCGAGAATCGAAAGGCAAAGTAGGTATCTCATCCAGGGACCTCCTTCCAAATCAGGTGCATTTCGCTGGGCCGCGGCCACCGCAGTGGCGCTCGCTGAGCTTAGGCACAACCGTACGCTGGTATAGCCGCACAAACTAACTCCGATAGTTTGCATCAGAGCTTGGCAAGCGGTTATCTGTTCTTCAAATTACCTGCACTTCGAACGGCGGGACTCGGGACCCCTGGCACCCAGTGGGGTCCGCGTTCGCCCAACCCGCAGGCGCCCGGGGGGATGTACAAATGCTCGAAGCCGATGCGGAGGCTTATGCAAGCGCGGTTCTTCCCTGACGAGGGCGAGTTGACCGGGGCTTGGCCCCCTAATGAATCGGCCCTGATTGGGGACCGTACTCAGAATCATTGAGGCTGACCACTCCCAATCGTCGACGCCGGATAACAGGAGACTCGCCATGAAAATTCACACTTTGCTCAAAAGACTGACTTTCGTTTTTGCCATGCTTTTGGCGGGTTGCGCCCATCTGCCCGGCGGGCCGGGTTGGACCACCCTGATCGATGGGGCCCAAGGCCTGGAGAACTGGAACGTTCAGGGGGATGCCAATTGGCGCAGCGAAAACGGCGCAGTGGTAGCCGACAAGGGCAGTGCCGGTTTTCTGGTGTCGAAAGCAACCTACAAAGACTTTGTCATTCACGCAGAGTTTTGGGCAGCGACGGATACGAACAGTGGCATTTTTATCCGCGCCACAGACCCGAAGAAAATTGGCGCAGACAGCTCATACGAGGTCAATATTTGGGACATCCGGCCCGATCCCAGCTATGGCACTGGGGCGATCGTCAACTTTGCCAAGGTGCCTGTCCCGCTGGTGCATAAAGCGGGTGGTCAGTGGAATACCATGGAGGTGACGGCGCAGGGCACTTCGATCACGGTCAAACTCAATGGCGTTGTCACCAGCACCTTGCAAGACAGCACTTTTACCAGCGGACCTTTTGCACTGCAGTTTGGGCCGGGCGTAAATAACGTCACGGGCGGCCCTATCAAGTGGCTCAAGGTGATGATCAAGCCACCTTGAGCGGCGCTACTTGCGGTACCCCGGCAAATCTCTCGTCGGCTCTGCAGCTTCGATCGTATCCGTTCTGATTTTCGGCCTCAAAGATCTATGGCCTCAAAGATCTATGGCCTCGAGGATTGTCGGCCTCGAGTTCTGCCATCTGGCCTGGCCGGTGTTGGCCAACCGCGCGGGTCAGCACAGTTCAGCGTTCAACGTGGCGTGCGAAGTTATCCAAAATCGCTTGCCACCCCTGACGCTGCTGTTCCTCCGAATGCAAGTTTTCTGCGTCAAACGTCACAGTAATGCTGACGCCATCAGCGTCCTCCGAAAACTCGACCCGTGCAGTGCGGTCACCGAATCGATATTCGATCAACTCACCCGGCACCACACGGGTGTATTCGCCCGCAAAATCAAAGCCGAACGATCCGTCCTTGGCCTCCATCCGCGATGAAAACTGACCTCCTGGACGCAGATCCACGGTGGCTGCCGTGGTGTGCCAGTCAGACGAAGCAGCGTTCCAGACCATGATGTCGACGGGATTCGTGTAGGCCTCCCAGACGTCCATCAGGGGTGCGGTAACGTGGGCTGACACAACGATTCTCATGGGATCGATCCTGGCTGGTGAAATTCACGAAGGATATTAAATCCCATTTCCAAATAGTTTCCGCTCCCGTGGTGTCTAGTCTGAGAGTTGGAGAAAATCGGCACTGATAGACTTGTCCCATGCAGAGACTTAAATGCCCCGCGGATTTTGCGGGCGAATTCGGTCACCGAACTTTGGGACATTCCTTGAACCCACCTCGCATTTTTGAACGTTTCACCATCTGCCTGTTGATTTGCGGGGCCAACCCGTCGACCGGAGCTGATTTGCCCCCGCCCTACCAAATTCGACTGGGCGACCCGAGGGGCGCACGACTGGCAGGCCCTGCAAGTATCAACGCGGTCTGGGGGTCAACGATAACCCCGTCCCAAATGGAGCCTGATCGACCGGATTCGCCTACTGGGGCGGACCCTCTCGAGCCCGTCAACCGGGTCACGTTTGCGGTCAATCTCAAGGCAGACCAATGGGTCATCAAACCGGTCGCCCAAGCCTACCAAACGGTCACGCCAACGCCCGTTCGCATCGCTATCCGCAATGTTTTTGGCAACCTTGGGGACCTCTGGACCTCCGCCAATAACGTTATGCAGGGCAAATTTCGCGAAGGTAGGACGGACGCCACCCGATTTCTGATCAACAGTAGCGTCGGTGTGGCGGGACTGATGGATTTCGCCTCGGACTGGGGCTACCAAAAGCATAAAGAAGACTTTGGACAAACGCTCGGCGTCTGGGGGGTGCCCGCCGGTCCATACATCGTGCTGCCATTGCTTGGGCCCAGTACGCTGCGCGATTCGGTCGCCCTCATCGGTGTGGATCACCATGCCAGCCCATTCCGATATCTTGCCGATCCCGGCGCTCGCAACGCCGTTTCCACAGTCCGGCTGACGGACTCTCGGGCGAGGCTTCTGGATCGGGAGAAGGCATTGCAGGGAATCGCCCTCGACCAATATTTGTTCGTACGGGATGCCTATTTGCAACGGCGGCAATCGCAGGTTCTGGACGGGCACGGTCCGGAGGATTAGCAGCGTGATGACAAATAGCCCCCCCGAGTACCCGATCATCCGCCCCTCCACAGACGCGGATCTATCCGCGGCCACCCGTATTTATCGGTATCACGTGTTGCACAGCACTGGCACCTTCGAAATTGACCCGCCCTCGCTCGTCGACATGACGCAGCGAAGGTCCGAGGTGCTGAGTCGCGGCTTGCCCTTCCTCGTGATCGAGACCCGCGAAGGGGTGATGGGCTTTGCGTATTGCAACTGGTTCAAACCGCGACACGCCTATCGCTATTCGGCCGAAAACTCAATTTATCTCGACCCTCTTGCACTGGGTCAGGGACTGGGCACTCGACTGCTCACCGCACTGTGTGCAGCCGCGACCACGGCTGGCATTCGAAAATTCATTGCGGTCATTGGGGACTCAGCCAATACTGCTTCGATCCGCCTGCACCGCAAGGTCGGCTTTCAAGACGTCGGGGTGATTGCCTCGTGTGGATGGAAATTCGATCGCTGGCTCGATATCGTGCTGATGGAAAAGTCTCTGGGCTCGGGTGATCAAACCGCACCGCAACTCGCCCCCGGCATCGGTTGACCGAAGTTGACGGGCTGTTTCACAGGCGCCCCGCAGCGAATGATGGTTGATCATCAATTCATTGCCTGAGTCCCAATATCTCGATACCACCCACAAAAAATCAACGATGCGTCAAACCCTCAACGTTTTATCAGCCGCCCTTTCATTGGCGCTCGCAGCCACGCTCTCGCCCCAGGCCTTGGCCGAAGCGCCGATGGTCAAAACCCAGGCGCCGGCTTACCACCGCGTGCTGTTGGGCGATTTTGAAATCACCGCTCTGGGTGACGGCACCGTCAAGCTGCCAGTCACCAAGCTATTGCATGGCGCAGCTGACAAGCACAGCGACCAACTGAGAGCCAATTACCTGGGTGACGAGGTAGACACCTCAGTCAACGCCTATCTCATCAACACCGGACGCAAGTTAGTGCTGGTGGACACGGGTACGGCGGGTCTGTTTGGCCCCACGTTGGGTAATCTACTAACGAACCTCAAGGCAGCGGGTTACCGCCCAGAAAATGTCGACGCGGTACTGATTACCCACATGCACCCTGACCACGTTGGCGGCCTGATGACCGGCGAGCAACGTGCGTTTCCCAACGCGACGCTGCACATTGACAAGAAAGATGCGGACTTCTGGCTGAGCGAAGCCAATATGGCCGCAGCCCCCGAAGCTAACAAAGGCTTCTTTCAGGGCGCAATGGTCTCGGTGAAACCCTATTTGGCGGCGGGCAAGCTCAAGACCTTTGACGGCAACACCGAGTTAATGCCTGGCATCCGCGCTCAGGCCGCCAACGGCCATACGCCCGGACATACCCTGTATGTGGCCGAAAGCAAGGGTCAGAAAATTGCCTTCTGGGGCGACCTGATGCACGTAGCCGCGGTCCAGTTCAATGATCCGAGCGTGACCATCGCGTTTGACACTGACACAGGGGCGGCGCGCGCCCAACGTGAACAGGCGTTTGCCGACGCGGCCAAAAACGGCTACCTGGTGGGTGTCGCCCATGTGTCATTCCCTGGCCTGGGCCGCCTGAACCAATCGGCTGATGGAAAGCGCTACACCTGGGTGCCACTGAACCACATGGGCTTGAAATAACCGAGCCATCAGCCCGCAGATTTTTCTGGTCGGCGACGGGGAGCCGTATGTGCCCCGTCCCGATCTTAGCGTGAGCGTTTACGCAACGCTACGTTGACGCAACGCTACGTTAGACCCCACCTCCCGCTGTCAACGCCCCCCAGCGACGTCGACCGTCGTCCCATGGACGTACGACGCATGCTCGGATGCCAACCAGATTGCGGCGTCGGCAACTTCGGCGGGATCGCCCGCGCGCGCCATCGGCACGACCGCTTTTGCCATGACCTGCATCTTCTCGATGCCACCATGGATATTATGAATTTCGGTCGAAATCAGCCCCGGTCTAATCGCGACCACGCGGATTCCCTCCGCGCCAACCTCTTTTGCCAGTGCCATATTGAACGAGTCAATTGCCCCTTTCGTTGCAGCATAAGCCGCGCCGCCTGGTAAGCCGCCGGTGCGCGCGGCCACCGAGGACATATTGATGATGACGCCACCCTGCCCGCCATGCCGCGTCGACATGCGACGGACCGCCTCTCTGGAACAGTAATAAACGCTAAAGACATTTCCGGCGAAGAGATCGCTGACATTGTGCTCGTCGACCGCATCGACCCGAAAATCAGCCACCTTGCCCGCATTGTTGACAAGAACGTTCAAGGGTCCGAAATGCGCGTCAAGCTTTGCGAACATGGCGACGACCTGATCGAGTTTCGCGACATCGGCCTTCAACGCAACGGCCTCGCCACCGCCGTGGCGAATCTGTTCGACCAACTGGTTTGCCTGCGCCTCGCTTTGGACGTAATTCACCCCGACTCGATAGCCAGCCTTCGCGGCTTTGAGAGCAATTTGTGCTCCGATGCCTCGGCTTGCGCCAGTTATCAACATCACTGGTTTTGACATGATGACTCCGTATATTTATTAAATATTTAACGAGAACGGTAGTGGCCTGGTTGCACTTGCGTGCGGGCTGTTACACCCATAAGGTATACGAATTTCCGGGTCTCGTTCTTGCCGATAACCATCGCCGATGCTCGAGGGTGCGCACGGTGAACGACCGGAGTTCAGTGCCCGTGCCATCGACAAGTCGGCCCGATCACGCTACCCCGCTTCGGCTGGCGGCGGGTTATTCTGTTGGGAATGAATATCGATCCCGAACGACTGTCCTTCGCTCAAGCTCAATGGCGCTGGCGCGGCGAGGACCGTCCATCTTTCGCGGACTTGCCCGCGCCAGGGCAGATTTCTGTCTGGGACTTTCCGCGTCCACCCGAACTGGTGCAGGACTCGCGCGAAATTGTCGTGCGCTGGGGCGCGCTTGAACTGGCGCGAACCACCCGGGCCTGGGTTGTCCGAGAAACCGCCCACCCGCCGTGCTATTACCTGCCGTTGACCGACATGCGCAAGGATTTACTGCGCGCAGCTGGTAACGGCACGTTTTGCGAGTGGAAGGGGCCAGCGCGTTTCTGGCACCTCGTCGATCAAGAACGTCGACTGGAAGGCGCGGCCTGGAGCTACCCGCATCCTCTCCCAGGCGCCGAAGCGCTGGCTGATTGTGTTGCCTTCTACGCACACCACCTCGAGTGCCGTGTGGATGGAGCCAAGGTCACGCCCCAAGCAGGCAGCTTCTATGGAGGGTGGATCACTCCCGACTTGGCCGGTCCGTTCAAAGGGGGGCCCGGCAGCGTAGACTGGTGACACCCACTCGAAGATCGGTTGACCCAATCAACATCAAATCCTTCGGGCCAAATTCACCAAGAAATAATTGCAGGCGCCAGCATGTCTGGCGATGAAATGCCCTTAGCGCCATCGCCCAGAAACCTGAGGCAGCCCGAGGGCGTTTAAGAACCAGCTCATTCGAGTATCCCTATCTTGAAATTATTCAACGAAACCCCATTAGCTGAACGTTTCAAAACGACAAGGACGTACACCGAACATCTGGTTTGTACACTATCCGAAGAGGATCAATGTGTACAATCCATGCCAGATGCAAGCCCAATCAAGTGGCATTTAGGTCATACAACATGGTTTTTTGAGAAGTTCATCCTCACGCCGTATTCCCCGACTTACAAGACCTTTAACGAAGAATTCTCGTTTCTCTTTAACTCCTACTATGAAAGTCTCGGACCGCGCCAACCTCGCCCCAAACGAGGCCTGCTAACCCGACCCTCCCTATCTGAGGTGATGGCCTATAGACACTACGTGACTGAAGCATTCTTGGAGTGGACAAAGGATTCGCAGTCCGGCAATTCGCAGCCCAAGGACAACAAAGAGATCACGGAATTGATCGAGCTCGGCATCAATCACGAACAGCAACACCAAGAACTGATGATTACCGACGCGTTGCATTTATTTTCATGCAATCCGTTCTTGCCAGCCAGTAAATTAAACCTCGCCGCCGAACCAGGTGCTAAAGCCGCGACTCCAGATCAAAGGTGGATACACTTTAATCAGGCGCTGAGTGTTTTCGGACATGACCCTGACCAGAACAGTCATTTTTCTTTCGACAATGAGCAACCGGTACACCAACGTTGGTTGGAGGCTTTTGAAATCTCAGATCGCTTGGTCAGTTGTGGAGAGTTCCTGAATTTTATCGAGGATGGTGGGTACCAAAACGCTTCTCTTTGGCTTTCAGAGGGTTGGGCGTGGGTTAACCAAAACAACGCTGGTGCTCCCGCTTATTGGGTGGCACCCAACAGTCGACTGAATCAAAGCATCAATTGGTGCGTCTTTGGAGTCAATGGCTTACTCGAAATGGCACCAAACGACCCCGTCACGCATTTGAATTTCTTCGAAGCAGACGCTTTCGCGCAGTGGGCGCATGCGCGCTTGCCCACCGAGTTTGAATGGGAGCGAGCATTTGAACACAAAGAAATGCGCCAAATGCTTGGGAGCGTTTGGCAATGGACCCGTTCGGCGTATGAACCTTATCCCGGATTCAAAACCTGGAGTGGAGCCATAGGCGAATACAACGGCAAATTTATGGTCGGACAACAGGTCTTGCGGGGATCAAGCTGGGCAACGCCACCGGGACATGACCGCAAAACCTACCGAAACTTCTTCCCGCCGACAGCGGTTTGGCAGATCACAGGCCTGCGTTTGGCCAGAGATTGCAAATAATGCCATTGGACAAGAACTTGACCCTCTGACCGCATTCTTGGCAATAGATATCTCCGGCGAGAGCAATTTTTTGAGTTACGACGCTACTTATTAAAGGGCAAACAAGATGAAAGCGCTTTGGAATAACGAAATATTGGCAAGTTCAGACAAAACGATTATTGTTGAAGGTAACCATTATTTTCCACCCTCATCCTTGAAGATGGAATTTTTTAGCGGATCCGAAAAAACAACCACCTGTGCTTGGAAAGGAGTTGCTCATTACTACAATATCTCCGTAAATGGGCAGTTAAATGAATCGGCAGCCTGGTTTTATCCCAGTCCCAAACCAGACGCTAGTCAAATCGGTGGTTATGTTGCCTTTTGGAAGGGCGTCAAAGTCATTGCAGACTGATCCTTGCTCATTAGCCGCGGCGTTTGGAAACGGATACCCGGCAGGGGCCGTCGGTTACTTATAAAACTCCCGCCGATCCGCGAAACGTCTAACGCGACGGCGCCAAGCTTGGTAACTCCCCGGGGCAAGGTTGGTTCGCATCAGTACCTTGACCGCATCAGGACTTAATCCGTAGATTTCCCGAATCTGATTAAATCCAATATGGTCACTCAAGGCCATCTGGATAATTTCGCCCACGGAGGCAACATCCAAATGGCTAGCGCCCTGGGCACGGGCTGGTTTATTCATCGGCTTGGGGGGCTCTCACCCATTCAGTTTGGCGTTGGCTGGGCCGCGATCAATTGCCAAGGGCTCGCGCAGCCACTCACGGTGGGGTAATAAGAACGCGTGTCTGAACAGTAGTACCACCACGATCCCGGGGGTTCGACCGACTGATTCTGTGCTGTGGTTGGCGCCGTAGAGGAATCCGTCGGCGCGTTCATAATGGTGATTCCGGGCGTGATTTCGGGCGCCGTCACAACCTGCTCGCGCTCAATGTAAACCGGGGGCGCACCGGGGATGATCACTGTGGGCGGGTAATTGCCAGGATAGTACGAGTAGGCGCCATACGGGACATATCCGTAGGGTCTGGGGTAGTAGTTGGGTCTGAATACCGGCCTGCCGATGTAGAAGCCGACCCCAGGGGAAACAGGTCCGCGAAAGCCACCAGGTCCGTGAAACCCACCCGGTCCGCGAAACCCACCCGGTCCGCGAAACCCACCGGATCCGTGAAACCCACCCGGTCCACGGGAGCCACCACCGTTGTGGGCGAAGGCCGCCTCAGCAGACACCAGGGCGGCAAGTAAGAGCGCCGCTCCCATCAGGCTTTTTACAAAGGGCATGACCATCTCCAAGAGGAACTGATTCGCCAATCAGTAGCAAAAAACCCCACGACGACCTGCGCTCCGGGTGACTTCCATGGCCTCGCGCGGTGATACCCATCTGTCTATGGGCCAGAGCCAGACTTACGCAAATCCCAGGCCCCCAGCAGATCCTCCGCGTTCCGAACACCCCGTGTCGCGCGCTTCCACCACTGCGAAAAACTTTTGCACTGCCGATCAACCGGCGCAAACAAGGCGGGTTCCGGATCGAGTTGGGCACAGGACTCGAGCCATTGCGCAATATGCGGATCTTCGACACTGCGCACACTCGCAGCCCCGAGCAGGGCCGTCGCAAGACCCGGTGCATCGACCCACCAACGCTGTTGCGTTACTGCGGCCATCGCCGCATCAATCCAGCGCCAGCGCGCCTCAGGCCAGGGCCAGACCTGAAGGTGTTCACGGGGGTAAACGCCAATCACGACAGTATCGTCACGCAAACCAGGCGGTGGGGCTCGCAGTGCCCACGGATGAACAAGCCAGACATCACGTCCCTTGAGTTGCTGCGAGGCGACTGAATCGGGAGCCTGCAATTGAACATCTGCAGGCGGGCTGTTCAACAGTGGCGGCTCAGCTTGTGCGTCACCGTCGAGAAGCGCCGGACGGGTCCAATTCGATGATGACGGACGGGCGCAGCGGGCTGCAAGGTCCAGTTCCTCATAAGATCGATCGATCACCGACCCGTGACTGTGCCAGCGCGCAGGGGCGTATCGCGCGACATTGTCGGCGTTGAACAGGTAGGGCTTGTGACTCCCAGTCCCGGCTACCCACTGCCAGCTCAGATGATTACTGGCAAGGTCACCGTCGAGAAGATGGGCTACTAACCAGTCAGCGCCCGCTCGCCAATGCACTTTGCGGATGTGAACCACATAGCTCGCAAGCCACATCCGGGCATGGTTATGCAGTGTCCCGGTGCGGTACAGCGAACGTACGGCCTCATCAATGACGGGTACCCCTGTGCAGCCTTGGCGAATATCAATCGGTAACACCGAGGCATAGGCCTCCTCCGGGAGTGGGCCCGGGTGAAGGGATTGAAAAATGCCGTCCCCTTCGAATGACCAAGCGTGCCGAAAGAATTCGCGCCAGCCAAATTCGTAGACCAGCTTGTGATCCACTGCCAACGGTTCACGCCTGAGCACCTCGGCCAGAACCTCGCGTAACGTCACCAGACCGTGGGTCAAATAGGGCGATAGACCCGTCACCGCGCCATCGATAAAATTGCGTGTGCGCGCATACTCGGCAGGCTGAATACCGGCCACACGCCTCAATACCACGGCGCGGGTGGGTGGTAATGCTTCGGTCCAGGCTATCGGAGCTCTTGTCACCACATAATTCCCCATGAGCGGATCAAACGCGCCAGATTACCCCTTCCGGGGCAGGCACAGCAGGCAGACGTTAAACCGAAAACCCGCGTGGCTCTCGTGAGTCGACCGCATAGCGCGCCGCAATTTGAATAGGGCTTTCGGGATGGGTGGCGTCATCGAGCGCCATGACGCGCGCCTCGAGCGAGCGCTCCGAGAGTTTGAAACTCATGTAGCCGCGCTGGTCGCTACTGGCGTATTTGAGATGTGGATTGAAGCCCTTACTTTGCTGCAGTTTCGCGTTGTTCGGCCCGAGGCTAGAAATCGTGATCATCCCAGATCACCATCCACGGAACCACTGAATTTGGCTATGTCCGGGACGTCAGCGGGCTGGACGAGTCGTTGGCTTAGCACCCTGAACTGGGCTTTCGCGAGGGATACGCATGGCGGCGTCTTCAAACGTACCGGCCAGCGCGTCAAGGTGGCAGGCGGCGCAGTTACTTTTGCTATTGACGAGTGGCAGGTGCCAGTCGGATTCGGGAATCTCGCGGTGTTTTTCGACCCAGTAGGGCGTTTCGGTAATGCGTAGGGGCGTCACACCGGCCGGGATCGAGCGATTGATCTTGAAGGCCGCTTCGGTGGTGCTGATTTCGGCCGAGTTACCCACCAGAAATGCCAGAACCGCGGCGGCGGTCGGCGCATCGAGCGCGAGGTCCGTGCCGAAATGTTCGCCCTGACTCGCCATCATCCGCTTCCAGGACCTCGCCGGGAGCAGGTTCGGATGAAAGGCCAGATGACAGCCACCACATTCCTCGCGCCACAGGGGATCATCCGCAAGCGCGCGCCCAATGAAAGGGACGTGCGGCGGTTCGGGCTTGATGTTGGCCAATCCGAGGCCCCGACCGACAGGCTCATGCCAGGCATAGAAAAACCACCATGCCCCAAACGCCAACACCACCAGCGCCATGACGACCGCCACGGCATGAAAGGGTCTCGACGCCAGGGCGTCGTCGGGCGATGGCTTCATGCCGGTGAGCATCGTCAGCGCCAGGTTTTCTTTGTGCAGCCAACTGCCCACCACAATGCCAGTCAAATGACCGCCCACAGTCAGCAGCATCAGGATGGCGATCGACTCATGCGCCTCCTTCATCCAGCCCCCAGCTCCGATCGATAGCAGCCCGGGCACGGCTCCCTGGCGCTCCTCCCCGCCCTGCGTGAACATGCCGGTTAAAGCGAGCGCCACGCCCAGTAGGAGCATGGCGATGATGGCCAGACTGGCCGCCGGATTGTGGCCGAGGTAATGGCGGTCGCGCCCGGCCAGGAGATCCCGCAGATAGTGCCAAGCGGCCCGCGGACTGACGACGAATGACGTAAAGCGAGCATAGCGTCCACCCACGAGCCCCCACACCAACCGGAATGCGATCAAGCCCACCATCAGATAGCCGAGGAAGATGTGGATCGATAACCAGCGGTCGGACGAACTGCTGACCCATGCGCCTGCGAAGCAGATGACCAGCAGCCAGTGAAACAGCCGCGTGGGTGAATCCCATACGAGGATTTGTTTCACGGCACGTAACGGTATGGGAGGCGCTGCTTGAAGTTCTGCAAACCGTTTATTGCGGGATTTTGATCGAGCGTTCGCTGAAATCCGCCCTGTTCGCCCCGGCGTGGCAGGCTTGACAGTTCGCCGGGCTCTTGACCGCGGCTCGCTTCCAGACAGTCGCCGGTACTTCCTCGGCACTATGTTTGCGCTTGAACCATTGCGTCTCAGTGATTCGGAGGGGCGCATCGGCACCCGTCCAGCGATTCGAAGCGTTGGCCACCAGGAAGGCGGTGATCTCCTGATTTTCCTGAGGCGTCACCGAGGCGTCAGCGCCGAAATGTTTGTCGAGTCCTGACATCAGCTTACGCCAGGACTCGGCCGGTAACAGGCCTGGGGGGTACGCGATGTGGCAGGCACTGCACTCCTTGGCCCAAGCGGGATTGAGCCTGGCAGGCTGAAGCGGGCGCCCACGGACCTGCCCGCCGTTTCTGTCACCCTCTTCGTCGGCACACACCAGGCCTGGCAGCAGCACCAGGATCCAGAGGACGATACGAAGCATCTTCATGGCGAGCCTCACTTCACCGACAGCAGATAGGCAATAAAGTCGCCCTTCTCGTTCGCGGTACAGGCGCGCTTGAGCACGTCACTGCAATTGCGCTTGAACCACTTCTCCACCTTGGCGACATCGGTGAACCGCTCGGCATTCGCCACCGGGGCCATGGGCAGAATGTCCTTGTTCGTTGTGGCGTGCCTGCCGTGCGCCTTGGGCGAATCACCGTGACAAGTTCCACACGAAAGATCCCCTGCCTTGGCCTTGTAGAACGCCTCGCCTCGCGTTGCGGAAAAATCCACAAAGGCCGCATTCTCCAGCTTGGCCGCCGCACGGTAGCTGTCCTGAACGGGATTGGCACTGGCCATCAGCGGCAGCATGGTCGAAAGAGCCGCAGCCACGATCCCCACGTTCATGTTGTCTCTCCTGAAGTGCGCCCGCAGCAAACGCAACCAAACCGCTGGTTTTATCTTGTCATCGTTGACTGCGGTGGGGTGTGCTGCACCACACGGACAGCGCCCCCGAGGTTGAGTGCACGAGGGCGCCAGCGGTGGCCGATCATCAGGTCCGAAAACGGCGAGTGCAAATCCGGCGTTTGGCTACACTTTCTCCATGATGTTCGACGATCTCACCCCCGACGCCTGTTATCAGGCGATGAAGTCGCATGACGCGCGCTTCGATGGCCACTTCTTTGTCGGCGTGCGCTCGACCGGTATTTACTGTCGGCCGATCTGTCGGGTTCGCCTGCCCAAGCAGGCGAACTGCAGCTTTCATCGCAATGCCGCGGCGGCCGAGGTCGCGGGATTCAGACCGTGCCTGCGCTGTCGTCCAGAACTGGCACCCGGAGTTGGCGCCAGCGAAGCAAGCTCAAGGCTTGCCCGTAGTGCAGCGCAAATGATCGAAGACGGCGTCGCCGGTCGCCTCAATGTTGGCGAAATCGCCGGGCGGATTGGGATCACCGACCGCCACCTGCGTCGGATCTTTACCAGGGAATTTGGAGTTTCGCCCGTGCAGTTCGCTCAGACACAGCGCCTTCTGCTCGCCAAACGCCTGCTCAGCGACACATGCCTGCCGGTTGCCGAGGTTGCGACCTCCAGCGGATTTTCCAGCATCCGAAGAATGAACGCCCTGTTCGCCGAGCGCTATCAGTTCAGCCCAACCCGCCTGCGTCAATCGACAAAGCCGGACAGGGCTCCGTTGGGGTCGGGCCAATCGGACGCAAACCCAAGGCGATCGAACGCCCTGATGGCGCAGCGCGCCACCTGCGCCAGTTCACTGAGGTTTTTGCTGCCCTATCGACCACCGTTCGACTTTACCGCCCTGCTCGCCTTTCTGCGCGACCGGGCCATCCCTGGCATCGAATCCGTAGACGAGCAGTGCTATCGGCGAACCGTACCCATCGAAAAATCGGGTTGGATCGAAGTGCGCCACTGCCCCGCACGCAACGCGCTGGAGTTGCGCTGCGATGCGGCCTTTGCAGGTGTGACACAGGCGATACTGACGCGCACGAAACAAGCGTTCGACCTCGGCGCGGATCCCATTGAAATCGACGCTGTCCTTGGCCCGCTGGCTGCGAGCTCTCCTGGGATGCGTCTGCCCGGCACTTTCGATCCTTTTGAGTTGGCCGTTCGGGCGATCCTGGGCCAACAGGTGACGGTCAAGGCGGCACGTACCTTGGCCACGCGATTTGTTGCGGCTCTGGGCACGCCAATCTCAACCCCATTTACCGAACTGAATCGCGTATTCCCGCAGGTCGTCCAGATCGCCAGCTTGAACCCAACGACGATTGCCGCCCTGGGTATCGTGCGCCAGCGTGCCGAGGCAATCGTTGCACTCGCCGATGCGATCGCTGCCGGCGCGATCGACTTCAGGCCAACCGCCGAACCCACGCAAACGATCGAACGATTGTGCCGGATCCGCGGCATCGGTCCTTGGACCGCGCATTACATCGCCATGCGAGCGCTCGCTTGGCCAGATGCCTGGTTGCCCAACGACATCGCTTTGCAAAATACACTCGGCCTGCCCAACACGGCGGCGGGGGTGCGTACGGCGCAGGCACTCGCGAATGCATGGCGCCCCTGGCGTAGTTACGCTGTCCTTCACCTTTGGCGAGGCCCGCTGCAATGAAGATCTTCTACCTGCACCACCCCTGCCCTGTGGGCGAACTCCTGATCGTTTCGAACGACCAGGCCATCACCGCCGTTCACATTACCCATGGGAAGTATGTCCCGGCGGTGGAATCGGGCTGGACCCCAGCCCGTAACCACCCGGTCCTGAAGCAGGCGCAAAGGGAGTTGGACGACTACTTCAACGGACGCCTGCAATCGTTTTGCGTTGCCATCGATCCAGTCGGGACCACATTCCAGAAAAGCGCCTGGGCCGCACTCACTCAAATCCCTTTTGGCGAAACGCGGACCTACGCCGAGCAGGCCGTGGCTATTGGCCGACCAAGAGCAACTCGAGCCGTTGGTGCGGCCAACGGCAAAAACCCGATCTCCATCATCGTGCCTTGCCATCGGGTGATCGGTCGCGACGGATCGATGACGGGCTTCGCCGGCGGACTCGATGCGAAACGTACGCTCCTCGGACTCGAAGCCCGGCATCGGACAGCATCTGGACAGTTCAGCGGGCTGTTCTGACGCTAGCCCGAATCAGGTCGTCGTGTCGAGGAGGGGCCGATCACCGACCGAAGTTCGTCGCGATCAAGGGCCGGATGACGCTGACCATTCGATCAGCTGGGGTCCCGGGCGGGATGAAGCCGAGATACTGACCATCGCTCCCGATCAGGTAAATGAACGAGGAGTGATCAATCGTGTAGCGCATGCTGCCGCTAACCTGAACCTTCTCGTAATAGACCCGATAATTGTCGGCCACTCGACGGATACCGGCGCTGCTGCCCGTCAGGCCGATCAATTGGCCATGAAACGAGGGCAGGTATTTCGACAGATGCTTGCGGGTATCACGCTCTGGGTCGAGCGTGATGAAAATCGGCGCCACGTTGATCGCAGCGGTTCCGAGCATTTCGAGCGCGAGCCCCATCGCCTGCAGGTCAGTCGGACAGATGTCGGGGCAGCTGGTGTAGCCGAAATAAACCAGCATGAGCTTTCCGCGAAAATCCGTATCGCGGCGAATTTTTCCGTGATGATCCGTCAAACGGAACGGGCCCCCGACGGGTTCTCGGTTCCACATGACCGAATCCATCAGTTCTGCGGCCGTTCGCTTTGTAACGAGCGGACTCTGCGCGAACGCCAGCACCGCACACAGTGACAGGCCCAGCACGCAAATCAGGCGACGCAGGCCCCGCCCGAACATGTCGAGGTGTCGTAGGGGTCGATGCGATAAATCAGACACCAAAGGTGATGCGGCTACCCGTCGTTGTGACGAGCACGTTTTCGGGCATCTGACTACGGGCTTCCTGGACGAAATTCAGGCCGCTGCAGTGCATGGGGATCAGAACGTCAGGATTGAGTTTCTTGATCTCTGCGACCACTTGGATGAGGTAATCCCTGGGTGCTGGACCAAGGTGGAAGCCTCCCACAATGGCATGCACCTTTTCGACGCCAGAGACCTCCTGCGCCTGGCGCACCGAATTCACGATGCCGGCGTGCCCGCAGGAACTGATCACGACAAGTCCCTTGCCCTTCACATTGAAACAGGTGGCGTGTTCATGAAGATGCTCATCCGGAACGGTCTTCCCGTTCATCTCCGCCGGCAGATACTGACTGGCGTCGCAGCCAACACCATTTTTGACCCCGAATTCCACATGCGTGTTGGGTAACACCCGCTCGATGCTGCGCCGCCTGATTTGACCCGTGGTAAACGCATGATTGGCCACGATCGTCGGTTTGTCCGCCAGGACCGCTGTGATATTGCGCGCAGCCAGTTCGCGCCGATCCAGGATGCCGAAATCACTCAACTGCCCGGGCGCACCATTGAATCGATGGCAAAAATTATCCTCACCCCCTGCGTACAGTCGGATCCCCGGTCGGAGCACCGCACGATACTGATCCAGAAAGCCGAGCAGCCCACCAAAATGATCAAAGTGCCCGTGACTAACAATCAGCGCGTCGAGCTTTTTGGGGTCAACGCCCAGCAGCTCCATATTGTTGAACAGAACGTTCTGGCTGTAGCCGTAGTCGAGCAGCATCGAACGCTCCTCGTTCGCTCGCTGCGATTCAAGCCACAGCGACAATCCCCACTCATTGTGCAGGGCGCGCCGGAAATCCGTTGCCCTGGCGGGGGGCTGAATCGCTACCCCATTGACCTTGTTGGGACGAAAGAACAGATCGAAGCTGCTATCGACGATCACCCGAATGCTCAGTTTTTCAACCTCCGGGGCTTCGAGTACCGCAGCGCGAGCGGACTGAGATTGAAACCCCCCGACGGCCGCCAGAGCCGTCGCACCGGTGGATGCCAACAAAAATTCGCGCCGATTTGAACGTTTTTTCATTTCACCACCTCACGTCAGTTTGCTAACAAGCATCGGCGTACGCCCAGACAGGGACACTTACCCACCGATTTTTCAGCCCTCGATACCAAGTAATGGTAACGTCGATTTGGCACTCATCCGCTTGAGATTCGCCGACTTGGTCACAAGCTGGCCCGTCCCAGTCGACCAAGTCCGGCCTCGGTACAACCCAAACCCTCGCTGCACCACAATTTAATTTGGCAGGTGCCCCACCTGTGGCACAATTTTTCCGAGATAACAAGATCTTGCTTTGTCAGGACGATCCGGGTCGGGTTATCCTCAGCAAGATGTTAGGTGCTGTGGTGCAGCAGGACTACCGTACGAAAGAAAGCGCAACTTGAACCAACCAGCTGCGTCGAAACGCGGGGCGCTAACGTTCAACTTGGTTTGACCCTTGCGGGCTGACAACGAAGCTTGGTTTGATCATTATTCTGGAGCAATTCAATGCCAACGGTAAAACATTGTCTTGAGCAAAAGCCAAGGGCAGTGCATTCGATTCAGTCCAGCGACTCCGTCCACCTGGCCTTGCTGCAGATGCGGGGAAACCGTGTACGAGCGATGCTGGTAATCGATAACGGTCATCTGGTGGGCATCATTTCCCAGGGCGATTGCGCCATGAAAGTGCTATTGCCCGGTCTGGACGCCAAGGACACTCTGGTCAGCAGCGTGATGACAGCGAATCCGCTTGCGGTTTCGCCCTCGGATGATCTCGATCACTGCATGGGCATCATGGCCACCCGGCACATCCGCCATCTGCCAGTCAAAGATGGTGAAACGGTTGTTGGTGTGGTCTCAGTCGGCGACATCGTCAATAACGTGATCGAGCAGCAGGGTCACCAGATCAAATATCTCGAAACTTATATTCGCGGCCACGGGGCGTAAATCGCTCTTTGCGAATCCGACGCTGCGCGACCACCCACACGCCGAGATCCCAAGCCCCCAAAAATATCTGCCCAAGGCGCCCCGATGAACCAATGATGGAAATGCTGCCCTGACGTTCCAACGGGGCGCATGACCTTTGGGCTGAGGCGCAATCACGGGCACTGACGTGCTGGAGACACACTGCCATGAGCGCACGCGCCAGCTTTACCCGCATGGAAGAGAGTACCAAAGAAGATTGGGCCCTCATCGTCCCTGAATTCATGCAATCAGCGAGAAGCCTGCCCGACCGAGTTCTAGCGCACCTGCGACTGCTGGAAAACGACTATGGAGGGTTTCCGATCGACCGGTACAGTCACTCGCTGCAAACCGCCACACTGGCGCTGGCGGATGGTCGCGACGAAGAATATGTGGTCTGCGCCCTGTTGCACGACATTGGCGACACCTTGGGCTCCTACAACCACCCGGACATCGCGGCCGCCATTCTGAAGCCCTTTGTGAGCGAGGCCAATTTGTGGATGGTGCAAAACCATGGCGTTTTCCAGGGCTACAACTTCTTTCACCACATCGGCCTGAACCGGGACATGCGCGATATGTTCAGGGACCACGCGCACTACGCGCAGACCCAGGAATTTATCGCGCTGTACGATAACCGTGCGTTTGACCCGGCGTTGGATATCGAGCCCATCAGTACCTTTGAGCCGATGTTGCGCCGACTGATGGCCGCCCCAAAAAATTCGGTATACAAGGCAGCGGTCAACGAGGCCCCCCAGCCCTGAGGCGCTCCGACGGACCGAGCACCCGGATTGCCATCATTGGCTTAGCAGGAATGTCGGCCGGTCGAAGCGGCCGACATTCTGTCGACTGCAGCCTGGCGTCTGAGCCCAGGCAACGTAAGCCGTTCAGCAAGCCTTTGCCGTTAGCGGGCGTTCAGTAGCCCTTCCACTTCGAGCAGAATCAACTCGTTGTCGTCCGCTCGGTTAGGTTCTCGGCTACTGGAGAACGGCAGGTTGTTATCGTTCCCGACGACGATATGCCGCGCGTCAACCACATCCACATTTTCAATCGTGAAAAACGGGAACGTGAACACACCGTTATCCAATGGTTTGCGGGCGATCTTCTTCGGATCAGTAATGTTCATGAGATCGATATAACCAATTTTTCGAACGGCTCCACCGACGTTGGTCTCATTCATTTCAATCTTGTAGACGCGCTTGAATCGTGCAAGATCATGAAAGCAATCGGCTCGTTTCTGCCCCTCCGGGCAGGCTCTGGCGGCCGTGCCCTCGCCATTGTCCCGCTCAATGACGAGACCGGTCGTAGCATCGATCATATTGAAATCACCGATCGCATGATGATCTGCCTCAAGTACATACTTCCAGTGACGACCGGTGAACTTCTGTTCCCTGATATCGAATTCGAGCACCCGTAGGTATTGTTTGCCCTGCACCGTTTCGAAGGACTTGGTGGTTTCGTTCCACAGCGCACCTTCGAGGAGCGGGTACAGCATGCGGCCATCCTTTGAGGCAGCCATTCCCTCGAAACCCCTCGATCGACGCGCCTCAAACGCCACCACACCACCAGGGGCTCCTGGAGTCGTCACAGCGTAATGGTCCGGGGAACGAATCACCTTCCCGTCGACCACAGTTTCGAAAAAGGCCAACACCTTCCCCTGGCGATCGGTCTTCAGGAGGTAAGGACCGAACTCATCCCCAATCCAGATTGCACCATCCGCGAACTGAAAACTTTCGGTATCGAAATCGCTGCCCGTGAGATACCGCTTCGCCGTCCCCTCATGGAGGATGCGAAACGGAACCTTCTTGTCAGGATCATGCAAAAAAACGGTATCGATACGACGAAACGAACCGGTCTTGAAATCAACCTGGTATTGGTTCAGATATAGCATCGAATCGGGAGAATTGGCCTTGGACCCAAAGCCGTTATCGGTCAGGATCCAGAAACTGCCATCGGCCATGACCTTGATCCCGGAGTGGCCCTGCAAGGGCTGCCCCTGAAAGGGCACCGAAACGCCGGTTGGGCGCCCGGCGGATAATCCTTCGATCGAGTTCAAGACTTCGACCCGTTTGCCGGTGGTGAATTTCCCGCTCTGCTTGAGGTCCTGGGGCGCGTCGGCAGGCGCCTCGATCCAGGTCTGCGCAGGTAAAACGGCATGCCCCGCGAGCGTTGCGGGATAGGCAGTTTGCGCTTGCACGGGAGCACCGCATGTCACCACCGTGGCCATCGTGGCCATCGTGGCCATCGTGGCCATCGTGACCAGCTTAGCCAGCTTAGCCAGCGGGGCCGGCAGGACCTGCGCGTTCTGCGCCACTGAGCGGATCGAATTCGAGGCGAGGGTCGACTGGGTCAACACCCGACCACGGCTGAGTTTAGGGAGAGATTTCATCAGGTTCACCGGCTCACGAGGCTGCGACACAAGCGAACAAATTCTCGAATCTCGATGACAGGCGGATGAAGGCATCGATTCAGGCTTGGGCCGGACAAGATGATCGCTGTCTTATTGGGTGACCTGCACCATAGCGTCCACGCCGATGGATTGAATGATGGCCTCGAACGCTGCGATGGTGTCGATCATCTGCTGAGCCGGGATCGGAAATGCGTCGCCGCCTGTGACAGCGCCCGCAAACGCTTCGAGTTCGGCCCGCAGAGAATCGACTGGCGCAAGGCTGAGCCATTCAGGTTTGGCGCCGGATCGACGCAGCATGAGTTCGTTTTCGCCCAGCGATTCGGCCGAACCGTTCCGCCCGAACACATGCACGCGCCAGTAATACTGGCGTCGCCCTCACCGTCGAGAGCGTACCCGTGATCCCGTTCGCCAACTCGAGCAATACGGACACCGTATCGTGCGGATCGGGCTTCGGTTTGCGCGATACCAGCCGGCCGTGAACCAGCCGTACCGGCCCCGCCAGGTTGATGAATGCATCGAGGACGTGCAGGCCTGAACCCGTCATCCCCCCGCCCGGTGATTCTCCGGGCGCGTCGCGCCACGGCGCGAAAAGCTTGCCCGAATTCTCGTTGCTGAGATGACCCTCGAAGTCGCTCATTACCAGGGATTGATCACCGCCACTCCCAAGGGCTCAGAGATCACGTTCGTGTCGAGCAGAATCACTCGAACTGAACCGGACGACTTGGCGATTGATCGCGTTCATTGAGAAGCGCAAGCTCCGCATCGGTGAATCGGGCCACGCGACCAACCTCGACAAGCCAGGAACCGAGTTTCATGCGCCCTTGGGGTTTCACCGCTTCTTCGAGGATGGCGCGTACCTCTGCCTCAGTACTGCGGCCGTGTTGAGCCGCCCTTACCCGCAGTGCGCGTCGCACTTAATCCGGCAGATTGCGGACCGTTAGCATCGCCAGGAGTACATTCACTTCAACAAGGATCGACCGACCGCGGGTGCGCCGGATGACCGAGCAAGAGGATTGGGCGGCCGGCCCCGTCGCTCGCCATCGGGGATGCCCGTGTCATGAAAACGGATACGGACCCTCAAAGTCCCCTACCGGAACGACATGGGTCAGCAAGTGCCCGCCGCCGCCCCAGACATGCAGATGAAAACCAGGAGGTTCGAGATTCCAGGCAAGCGGTGCATTCGATGCAAGATCCAGAGCGACTTGATGGGCAGGACTGGGGGCCGTCGAAGCGACAGTCCCGGAAAATCCGCTAAAGATCGTGCGGTGCAGATGACCGCAGAGGATTCGATGCACATTGGGGTGAGCAGCGACGATGGCTGCAAGTTCGCCCGCGCCTTCGAGTAAGCCGATCTCGTCCATTGCCGCAATCAGCGTCTTGAACGGCGGATGGTGCATCGCAATCACCGTCGGCGCGACGACATCTCGGGCAAGCTCGGCGCGAAGCCAGTCGAGTCGAGCCTGGCACAACCGTCCCGCCTCCTGACCCGGTTCGGTGGTGTCGAGCGCAATGATTCGCAGCTCGCGAACGTTGATGCTGTATTGAATGAAACCCTCAACGCCCAGATAGGTGTGATCGGGGAAGGTGCTTCGCAGATGATCGCGATCGTCGTGATTGCCTGGCATCAGGTAGTACGGCAGGTTCAGGCGACTCAACAGTTGAGCCAGCCGCCGATACTCGGTCTCATGGCCAAAGTCAGTGAGGTCACCCGTGAGGATCAAGGCATCGGGCTTTTGCGGCAGGCTCAGCAGTGCATCCACGGCGGCCGAGAGATAAGGGGCCGTATCGAGCCGCCCGTAGGCAAGTTGCCCGGCCTCGCGAATATGCGGATCGCTCACCTGCGCGAGGAGTGTGTTCATTTGCCGCTAAGGTTACTTGGCATGCTTAAGCACGGCAACGATCAGACGGTCGTTGTTACCCTTCACGTTGAAGACAACCCGCTGGCAGCTTACTGCCCGATTTGCTCACCGGTGTCGTTGACATGGCCTTTCCCAACTTGCCGAGCGCGATGCCACATATTCAGACCGGGAAGCTCAAGGCTCTGGGCGTCACGACGGCGAAGCGTTCGGCTGCGGCACAGCAAATCCCGTCCTTGGCGGAAGCTGGCGTCACCGACTATGAGATGTCCACCTGGTACGGCTTGATTGGACCCGCGAATATGCCAGCTGAGGTGTTTTGCCGTCTCAATCAGGAACTGCGTCAGGTTTTGGCCGACCCGGCGACCCGAAGCCGCCTGAACCTCGGTATCGGCGCGCTCGATCCCGTCGACCGTCCTGTCGAGGGCATCGTTCAGATCGTGCTCGATACCACCACAAACTGCAATGTTCCCGTCACCCTGGATCGATCAATCGGATGGCACGCAGGCTTGTATTGCAGGGTGTCTGACGAACCTCAGGTCATGTACCTGACGGCATAGCGCAGCTTGGGACTTCGGCAGGTTGGGCAGAACAGCGGTTTTTTATCGTCCAGGGACCCGCCACACGCGCAGACGTGCAGCGCTCGACGGGCTGCCACCTTCTCTTTGCGCTTGCGCTCAATCGCCTGCATTTCTCCGACCGGCACCGTACTGAGCTCTTGCCGGACCGCAGCAAGGTCAGACTCCAAGGTAGGCGACCATTTCGATCTTGGCGTCTCCCGCATGGTCATTTCGTACATCCTGACCCGACATTCCAGGTGATAAATCCTCACCGGCCGATCCTCGGGCATTAATTCCGAAAGCGTCTTGTCGATGCTGTAACTGCTCGAGAGGTTGCGCGGTTCCTGGATATGAAGAATCGAGGTTAATTGCCCGCAGTCTTGGCATTGAACGCCGGACCGACTGAAGCTCCCGCCGTGACTGGACGAGGTGACCTCTTGAGAGAATTCGCATTCGAGGCAACTGACGGTACCGACCCCACCCATCCATTCCCACCAAAGGCGCTCATCGCCGGGAAACCATTCGTCTGGGGAGGCCTCGACCGAATGGTTGTTCTCTTTCAGAACGCCCCAGATCAGGATCGGCCAGAGGAAAATGAATCCCACTGTGACAAGCATCCGAAAGAGAATCCATTTCCACGGGGGTGGCGGTTCTCCCGCGATGGCCGGGGCGATTGGAGATCCGCGAACTTTCCCAACCGCGTCCGCGATGCCTTTGCGGCCTGGTCCCATGGCCGCCAGCACCATGCCTGCGACCAAATAAATTCCAACGGCGATTGCGATCATTGACTGCCCGATGGGTTTCGCCTTGTTGATCAATTGTCACATCTTTGAAAACAGACCGAATATCTCGACACGCACTCCCCGATCGAAAGCACCGACTACCGACGCTCGCTCGTTGCCGACGGGTTAGCGTCTGCGTAAAATCAGGCGCACGCTTTGGGGTGCAGTTGAACTGAACACACCCCAATAGCGAACCCAAATCAAAGCCATTTCGCGCAAAAAAAATCCCGCGGATCAAATTGAACTGCGTGAGCGCAAGTTAAAAATGACACCAGAAGAAACCTTAGCCCTGTGGAACCAGCAACTGGAAACGGTTCGCGCAACCATGCTTCAAGGCGGAGGAAAACCAGGTGTCGCCCCTCCCGCAGTGGCCGCGGGGATGACTGGACTACAGTTGATGCAGGCAATGCTTGCCGGTGAAGTCCCATATGCGCACATTGCGGATACCTTGGACTTTTCGCTGGTCGAGGTAGATGTCGGCAAGGCCGTTTTCCAGGGAATACCGCAGGTCAAGCACTTCAACCCGATGGGCAGCATTCATGGCGGCTGGTATGCCACGTTGCTTGATTCGGCGCTTGGTTGCGCTGTCCAAACCATGATGCCCGCCGGCCGCGCAAATACCACAGCCGAACTGGGCGTCAACATCGTACGAGCAGCGACCATAAAAACCGGTCCATTACGCGCGATCGGCAATGTTCTCCATTGCGGGCGACAACTGGCCACTGCCGAGGCACGCATTATCGGACCGGACGGCAAGCTCTACGCTCATGCCACCACAACCTGTCTCGTGTTTGACCTACCGATCAGCAAGACCGCGTAATAGCCACGTAATGACCGCCCAATGGCCGCGAGCGTCCCATGGTCAAACGTGAGTCACTTGAAATTAAGCTCAATCTCCCCTCTCGTCTATCAGCAATCGGCTTGATTGGTCTGGCCGCCCTGTCGGCGACGCATTGGCTTCGAGATAACGTCAACGCTCCAGGGCCTTTTCAATCCTTCGCACTCGGTGTCATGCCCAACTTGGCGGCCGCATTTGCCATGCCGCTTATCCTGGCCAGCTTTACGACCCACACCTCCAGTACCCAGACTGCAAAAAGCGCTCATCTCCGATTCCTCGGAATACTGATGTTTACGACCTTGGGCCTGTGCGGATGGGAGTTCGTACAAGCTCGAAGCAATCGATTCGTGTTTGACGTCTATGACCTGTTCGCCACGGTATTGGGCTCAGCTCTTGCCTACCTGGCGTTTTCCTGGAACGCCCGAAGTTTTGATGGTCTGGACAACGAATCCAACCAAGACGAGGCCTGAATTAATTGAGTAGAACCATCCTCACCGTATTTCTGGCCCTGACGGCTACGACCTTCTCTCTGGCCGCTCAGCTTCCTCCCGTGGTCTCAGAAGGAATCATCGATGCGCCGCCTGCAGAAGTCTGGAGAGCATGGACGACTGCGGAGGGGATGCGATCTTGGTTGGCTCCGAAAGCAGATATCGATCTGCGCATCGATGGACTCATGAGAGCAAACTACAACCCCAAGGGCGAACTGGGTGACGACAGCACCATAGAAAACAAAATTCTGGCGTTCGACCCTGAAAGGATGTTTGCAATCAGGGTGGCAAAGGCGCCTCAGTCTTTTCCATTTCCGAATGCAGTGCAGAAAATGTGGACTGTGGTTTACTTCGCCGATGTCGGCGCCGGTAAGACATTCGTTAGGGCTATAGGGCACGGATTTACCGACGATCCCGAGTCCGCTCGAATGCGCGACTTCTTTCAGAAGGGCAATGACTACACGCTAGCCGAGCTCTTCAAGCGGTTCAAACAATGACCCCGCGCAGGATCATTCTTGAAAACACACCCAACGGCGCGCTGGCGTCGGGTCACCTGACCAATACGCGAATGTTGCTTGCCGGCTGGAGCGTGCAGCACTGAATCTAGCTGGCACACTACCGTCATGCACAACCTATTCAATATGAATCGCCGGCGCGCCCTGGGCGCTTTGCTCGGCACGATATGGCTGCCTCAGCAGGGATACGCCGCGGTCGACGATCCCGAAGGTTCTCGCCTGGCGGCGGTGATCGCCGGCGCCCAGCGCAGCGCGGCCAACCGCGCCCGCGACGGCGCGCGCCACCCCTACGAAACGCTGCGGTTTTTCGGCCTGGCACCGACGCAGACGGTGATCGAAATCGCGCCCGGCACTGGCTGGTACACCGAGATCCTGGCGCCCTACCTGAATGACACTGGCCGCCTGTATGCAGCGCACTTTGCGGCCGACGCGGCCGAAGAAGGCCGGCGCCGCGCGCGGGCGCGCTTCGAGGCCAAGCTGGCGCAGGACCCTTCGAACTACGGCCGGGTGAGCCTCGGCACATTGCCGCGCGACGGCCGCGGTTTCACCGACATCGCACCACCGGGCGGAGCTGACCTCGTGTTGACCTTCCGCAACGTGCACAACTGGATCGAGGAAGGTCATCTCGACGCCACGCTGCGTGCCTTCCACACGGTCCTCAAGCCCGGCGGTGTACTCGGTGTCGAGGAGCATCGGGCAGCGCCCGACAAGCCGATGGCGCAGATCATCGCCAGCGGCTACGTGCCCGAGGCGTTTGTCATCGAACGTGCACAGGCCGCGGGCTTCAGGCTCGCCGGGCGTAGCGAGATCAACGCCAATCCACGCGACACCAGAGACCATCCCCAGGGGGTATGGTCTCTGCCGCCCACCCTGCGTGGCGGCGAGATCGATCGCGCGAAGTTCGTGGCGATCGGCGAATCGGATCG
>JBBAOE010000030.1:0-32041 GCA_040401595.1 Burkholderiaceae bacterium | reverse complement strand
TGTCTGAGCCGGGGCTGCTTGGTTGAGTTCGCAGGCTTATGAGCCAGTTCGCAAACTGGCCGGTTCTGACGCCCTTGAGTCCTTTGATTGCGGCCAGAGCGCACTGAACCAGTTTTCGCAGCGCTTTGCGCTCGTCAACCAAAAGTCCAACAGTGCGCGAACCTACGTGAGCTGCCATTCGGGCTCGGTCGTCGGTTTCTATAGCTTGGCGGTTGGCAGCGTTGAGCCTTCCAATGTGGCACCGCGTGTGACCAAAGGCATTCCACAACACCCCGTGCCGGTGATGATTCTGGCCCGGCTTGCCGTGGACCTGAAGCACCAAGGCGCAGGGCTTGGCAAGGCGCTGCTCAGAGATGCGCTGCTCCGCACTGCGCAGGCGGCGGACATTGCCGGAATTCGTGCACTGCTTGTGCATGCCAAGGACGAGACTGCCAGGCAGTGGTACCTCAATTGGGAGTTTGAACCCAGCCCATCTGATCCGTTTCACCTGTTCCTTTTGATGAAGGACAACAAGGCCGGGGTATAAGCGAAGCCAAGAATTGCACGAGTATCAGTACCCGCAAACTTCCTCGGAGTTCGCCGGCTGTTTGGACTATCATGATCCATCAAGATGTCACTTGATGGAGACGGCTTTGACCACTACGGTACGTGAAAAATTCTCCTCACAGGCAGCACCCGAGGTGTTGGCGTCATTACGCCAGATCGCCCAGGAGCAGGGGCGGCACTTCCAGGCGGTTCTCGACGAGGCGCTGCGTGACTACATCAGTCGTCAGCAAAAGGATCGCCCGCGCCGGCATGTCATAGCCGCCTTCGCCGCCAGCGTGGATGAATTCGACAGTCTGTACCGTGAGTTGGCGAAGTAGGGCGTGTCACGCGACTACCTGACGGTAGCCGATGTGCTTGGGATGCACATCGCGCTGATTTCACGTTACGGCGGAGCACCCGGGGTGCGCGATCCTGGCGGACTGGAAGCCGCTCTGTTTCGACCGCAGACCGGCTACTACGGGGACGTTGTCGCCGAGGCAGCAGCGATGATGGAGAGCCTTGCGATCAACCACCCATTTGTCGATGGCAACAAGCGGATTGCGTTTGCGGCTGCAGACGTTTTTTTGCGTGTGAACGGATGGCGGCTAAAGAGAGCCCCCATGGAAATCTTTGCGGAGATGATCCAAATGCTGGAGTCCGGGACATTTGACATCGCCCATATTGAACCTTGGCTGCGTTCGTTTGCGATCGAGGCTGGCTGAGCCATCTAGACTGAGCGCTCAGGCAGATACGAATTCGCCGATCCGCATCTGGGGCACACCGATCTCTTTGGCCAGGTGGTAGGCTGAAATGCCCATGGACGTCACCAGTGGGCTGTTTCAGCGCGTAGCGGCTACGCCGTCTTCCGTGTCGAGTCGATCAAGCACCTGACCTGTCTGGGATTTTCGGACCAACCCGCCCCGACAAGGTGAACACTAAGGCGGACGCGGCTCTGGCGGGAGAAACCAACCAGGATATGCGTCAATCCTCCACGGATAGCACGGAGGTTTTTGATGTCTGAAACGACGCAGATCCACCCCGACAAGGTCCGAGCCTACCTGGCCACGGACTACCGAATTGGCCACACCGACCAAGACATCGTCCTGAACATCGGCAAGCGCTCAGACCCGCTGGCGGCGCTTTTCACCTGTCGAAATATCGACTGCGGCGCCTTCCTGACCGCCTACAATCTGCGGGGTACGATCCAGCCCGACTCGTTGTTAGCATCCAGGGTAAAGACTACTGCCTGATTGTGCGGGTTACTTACAGAATGTAGTGCGTCGACGAGGAGTTCATCGTCGGGTGTGTGAGACTTAGCCATGACTCTAACCCTTGTTCTGACAACGGTTGGCACCCATGAAGATGCCCTGCGCATCGCGCGCACGTTGGTCGAAGAACGGCTGTGCGCGTGCGCGCAGTTGCAGGTCATCGAAAGTGTCTTCCGCTGGAAGGGCGAGGTGGTTGACGAGCCCGAATATCGGCTGCTAATGAAGACCACGACTGCCGGCTGCGACGCTCTGGCGGCCCGGCTGGCAGAACTACATCCATATGAGTTGCCGGCCGTGGTTCGAATCAACGCGGATGCTTTCTCGGCCGGCTTTTCTGATTGGGTTCAGTCGGAAGTTCAGCCGTCGATATGAATGTTCAGCACTTCATCGATGTACAAAATCCGGTCATGCCGACCGTATTGGACGAGCTTCGAGCCGGCCAGAAGCGAACCCACTGGATGTGGTTTGTTTTCCCCCAACACATCGGACTGGGGCGCAGCGCGATGGCCAAGCGCTTCGGGCTTGGGTCTATTGAGGAGGCGAGTGCCTATTTGGCTGATCACTCGGCTGCTGGCTCAACGATGGAATATTCATGAAGATCAAAGCGGTTGTATTTGATGCTTACGGGACTTTGTTTGATGTGTACGCCATCCAGGCTCTGGCGGAAGCGCTTTACCCAGGCCAGGGGGCTGATATCGCGGTGAGGTGGCGCGACAAGCAGATTGAATACACAAGGCTGATTACGCAGTCAGACCCGCACAACGCATCTGGCAGTCAATACTTCAGACCGTTTTGGGAATTAACCCGCCTGTCCTTGGAATACACGTTAGACCGACTCAGCTTGGACCGAGAGTCGGGGCAGGTTGAGAAATTGATGCAGCAATATGCCCGGCTTGTGCCATTTTCAGAAAACCTGGCGGTGCTTCAAAAGATCAAAGCGCTGGGGCTCACCACAGCCATCCTCTCCAATGGCAGCGTGGATATGCTGACGTCCGCCGTCGCGAGTGCGGGGATGGAGGACGTTTTGGACCACGTCATCTCAGTCGATCCGATTCGTCTGTTCAAGACCTCTCCTGAGAGTTATGGATTGGTCCAGAAGTTCATGCCGGTCAATAAGGCGGAAGTGCTTTTCGTCTCCAGCAATGCGTGGGACGCGTTGGGTGCCACCTGGTTTGGCTTCACAACGCATTGGGTCAATCGACAAGGTCTGCCGTTCGAGGCTTTGACACCCCGCCCGCATTATTCGGGTCCGGATCTGACTTCGGTCCTGGATTCCCTGCGTCGTCTAGATTGAGGCCCGACGACTGCGAGCCTTGGTGCCGCTCGCGGCTACTACGCGGCTATTACGCGGTCTTACCGGTCGGTAGATCGAACACGAGGCAGGTTGTCGTGGCATGCGCGTAGAGTTTGCCGTCAGGCCCGACGATGCGCCCCTCGGCTGTGGCCAGTTGTCGGCCGCAGTGGATGACATTGCCGATGGCGCGTAATGGGCCAGTTTTTGGGGTGGCCGCTCGTACGATGTTGACCCCCAATTCGGCTGTGGTGTAGGCGCGCCCAGCTGGCATCATTGTGTGTATGGCGCAACCAAGCGCCGAATCGAGCAACGTGGCGTACCACCCGCCGTGCACACCGCCCATTGGGTTGAAGTGCTTGACCTGCGGTATTCCCTGAAAAACGGCGCGGCCGACATCGATCTCGACCAGCGAAAAGTCCATCGTGTCGCCAATGTGCGAATAAGGAAGTTCACCAGCAAGCATCGCTTGGATCAACTCAAGCCCCGTCATCTTTGCGGCCACTGATGGCGAGGCAACACCCGGCTTTCCTCCGCCTCGAAGCATAGCTTCACGAACGTTTTGCAGTTGCTGATTCCACAGAGCTAAGGTTTCTTCTGGTGTCATTTTTCACTTGCGCTCACGCGGGTCAATCTGAGCCGCGGGACTTTTTTTGCGCGAAATTGATTTGAATTGGGATTGCTGTTGGGGCACGTTCGGTTCAACTGCATTCCGAAGAGCGCGCCCGATTCTACGCAGGCGCTCCACCCGTCGGCAACGAGCGGCTGTCGGTAGTCGGTGCCTCACGCCCAGACCCGCGCGGCGATGGAAGAAGTCCGCGCAATGTCCCAGGTAGGCACCGCTCGTTTTGACTCTGCTGTTACCCTGATTTAAAGGGTCTGAAGGAGGCGATGCTGCGCCTCATTGCCGACAACGCACCGCTTGGCCCTGAATGGCTCGATCACCCGCTCAGGGCTGATTGGGCTGACCACCGCGGGTGTCAGCATCCGCAATACGGTCTCACAGTTCAGAAAACCAACTGGCGCAGGCTTCAGTCGCGTGCCTCGATGGCTGGACTAAAGGCTAGCCCCAGCCGCCCAGACCCCTAGAAGGGATACTGTCGGGGCTGGGTCTGCACGGTGACCCAGCGCAATTCGGTGAATTCGTGGATACCGGCTTTGCCGCCGAAGCGCCCCAGACCCGAGCCCTTGACGCCGCCGAAGGGCATTTGGGCCTCGTCATGCACCGTTGGGCCGTTGACATGGCATATGCCGCTATCGATTTTGCGCGCCACGTTGTAAGCGCGCGCGATGTCACGCCCAAACACGGCGGCGCTCAGACCGTAGTCGTTGTCATTGGCGCAAGCCACCGCTTCCTGCACACCATTGACCCTCACAATGGCCTTGACCGGGCCGAAGGTCTCTTCGGAGTAGATCCGCATGGCGGGCGTTACATGGTCGAGCACAGTCGCCGGCATAAGGGTGCTATCGGCCTTGCCGCCGCAAACCAGCTTGGCGCCCTTGGCGAGGGCGTCGTCTATGAGCGAGTTGCAGTGCTCGACGGTGCCCATGCCAATCACGCTGCCCAAGACCACTGGGTCGGGCTTGCGCGGGTCGCCCAATGGCAGGCGCTTGGCTTTGTCGACGAATTTTCGGACGAATTCGTCGGCGATTTTCTGATCGACGATCAAGCGCTCGGTACTCATGCAGATCTGCCCGCTGTTGGCAAAGCAGCCAAATGCGGCGGCGTTGACAGCATCGTCCAGGTCGGCGTCGTCGAGCACAATCATGGGTGCCTTGCCCCCGAGTTCAAGCACCGCCGGCTTGAGGTATTTCGCGCAAGTCATCGCGATCAGGCGCCCGACCCGCGTGCTACCCGTGAAGTTGACCCGCCGCACCGCAGGGTGGGCGACCATCGCCTCGACCACGGCGCCGGCGTCGGCCGGGGCGTTGGTGATGTAGTTCAGCACCCCTGGCGGGAAGCCAGCGTCCTGGAAGGCCTCGACAATGAGTTGGTGGGTTCGGGGGCAGTTTTCGCTGCCCTTGAACACGACGGTGTTGCCGCAGGCCAGGGGCGTGGCGATGGCGCGCACGCCCAGGATAATCGGGGCGTTCCAAGGTGCAATACCCAGGACGACGCCTGCCGGTTGACGGATGCCCATGGCCAGGCTGCCGGGCACGTCCGAGGGAATCACCTCGCCAGTTATTTGGGTGGTGAGGGCGGCCGCCTCGCGGATCATGCCGGCGGCGAGGCTTACATTGAAGCCCGCCCACATGGCGGTGGCGCCCGTTTCGGCCGGAACGGCCTCGATGAAGGCGGGCGATTTGGCCTCGAGGGCGTCCGCTGCCTTGAGCAACAGGGCTCGGCGCTCGTTGGGCCCGGTTTCGCTCCAGGTGCGAAAAGCCTCGGCGGCGGCCTCAACGGCCATCACGGCGTCTTGGGGCGTGGCGGCGGGGGCACGGGTTGCCACCGTGCCGTCAAGCGGATTGCGCCGCTCAAAGGTGGCACCCCTTTCTGCGGTGACTTTCAGGCCATTGATGAACATCGACAGGTCAGACATGGCGGAACCTCTTGGGATCGCGGGCATTGGTGTTTTGGGCGCTATCGACACCCAGGTAGGCTTCAAGGACCACAGAAGAGCGCGCCAGTAAGCGGGCGTCCCCGCTGGCCACAATTTGACCGCGCTCGAGCACATAGCCGCGGTCCGCCACGGCGAGCGCTTTCTTCACGTTTTGTTCGACCATCAGCACCGTGGTGCCCGAGTCGGCGATGCGCCGGGCGATGGCCAACAACTCGTCGACCATTTTCGGGGCCAGGCCCAGCGAGGGTTCGTCAAGCATCAGCAAGCGGGGTGCACTCATCATCGCGCGCGCGACGGCCACCATCTGCTGCTCGCCCCCACTCATGGTGCCAGCCAATTGTGTGGCTCGCTCCCTGAGCTTTGGAAAGTCAATGAACGCCAGCTCGATGCGCCGCTGGCGCTCGGCTTTGGCCAGCAGCCAACCGCCGAGTTCAAGGTTTTCAAGCACGCTCATCTGGCCAAACAACTGCCGGCCCTCGGCCACCAGGGCCATGCCGCCGCGCACGATCTCGTGGGTTTTTTCCGGCAATTCCTCGCGGTTGAGCAGCACTTCGCCTGCGCGGGGGATTAACCCATTGAGCGCCCTGAGCAGCGTGGTCTTGCCGGCACCGTTGGGCCCAAGGATCACCGTCAAGCCCGGCCGGGCTTCGAGCGTGACGTCGCGCAGCACGCGTACCGAGCCATAGCCTGCCGAGAGCCCATGCACCTGCAAATGTGCCCCGGTGGCGGCACCCCATTTCTGCTCGGGCCGGTACCACATCATGGGAGTTCCTGCGGGGCAGAGGCCATTTCGTCGCCCAGATAAGCCTCAATGACCTCGGGGTTACGAACCACTTCGCGCGGCGCTGCATCGGCGATCTTACGGCCCTGGTGCAACACGATGACGCGCTCGACATGGCGCAGCAATACCGTTACGGCATGTTCGATCCAGACGATGGTCAAGTCCAGCTCGTCGCGCAGGCGCTGAATGAGGCGGGCCATGTCCTCGAGCTCGGCCTCGCTCAGGCCGGCAGCAACTTCATCGAGCAACAAGACCTTGGGGCGGGTCGCCAGGGCCATACCGATCTCGAGGAGGCGTTGCTGGGCGGGCGTCAGGTCGGCCGCACAGGTGTTCGTTTGCGCCTCCAGGCCAATCAGCCGCAAGATCCCGGCGACGTCGCGCAAGGCCCAAGGCACGCCTTGCTCCTCCCCCCACCACAGGTAGCGCCGCGGGCGTCGGCCAGCGAACTTCAGGCCAAAATCGACATTACCCGCCACGCTCATGTCGCCAAAGATGCGCGGGGTCTGGAAAGTGCGCGCCAGGCCCAGTGCGGCGAAGCGGTGCGGGCGCTTGCCGGTCAGGTCGCGTCCCAGAGCCAGCAAGCGGCCCGAAGTGGGCTCGATGATGCCGCTGAGGGCGTTAAAGAAAGTGGTTTTGCCCGCGCCGTTGGGGCCGATGATGCCCACCAACTCGCCGGCGTTGAAACGGGCGCTCACCGCATCCACGGCGATCAAGCCACCAAAGCGCACCGTGATCTCGCGTGCTTCGAGCAAACAGTCGGGCTCGCGGGTCGTCACAGGGTTATCTCGCGTGCGCGCCGTGCCCGCGCCCGATCCCTGTCTTTGTCGCCGCTCCACTCGTAGCGCCGCAGGTGCCACCAGGCGCGGATGTCATCGCGCCAGATTTTCCATGTGTCCAGTCGCAGGGACGACAGACCCCCCGGCAGGTAGAGCACGGACAGGATGAGTAAGATCCCCAACGACATCATGTAGATCTGGGGTGCCTGCAGGCGCAAGGTTTCGGCCAGGACGCTGAAGACGATGGCCGCGATGAGGGGTCCCCACAGGGTGGTGGCTCCGCCGATCAGCGCGATCAACACGGTTTGGAATCCGATGAAGGGGTTGAACACGGTGTGCGGATCGATGTAGGTCCAGCGTACGCTCATCGCCGCGCCAACCGTGCCGGCCACGAAGGCGGTGAAGGCAAAACCGACGATCTTCACCCAACGCGTGTTCACTCCCAAGGTCTGGGCGCGCTGCTCGTCGGCACCGATGCCGGCCAGCGCGAGCCCGAAGCGCGTGCGCCGCAAGCCGATCGATAGGGCCACCGTGGCCATGGCCAGCACCAGCACCGTGAGGTAAATGGTGTCGCGCTCGGGCACCGTGGCCAGTACGCGCCCCACGGTGCCCGTGACTGACTTTTCGAAGTAGGTGATTGCGTGGCGGATCAACTCGGTCATACCAAAGGTGAGCACAGCAAAATACGTCCCGCGCAGGTGCAACACGGCCGAGCCCATCAAGACCGCGACGCCGGTGGCGATCAGTCCCCCCAAGGCGATCGACTCGACCCAGCCGATGTGCTCGAGCATCAAGGCGCTGGTATAGGCGCCCAGGCCAAAGAAGGCCGATGTGGCCAGCGAGAGGTATCGCGTGCTGCCGCAAAACAGACCCCAGCTAGAGGAGAGGGCCACGTACATCAGGCAAGTCAGGGCCATCGAGACCACAAAAGCGCTGCCGTAGTACGGGACCGCCAAGGCCCAGCCAGTGAGGCCAAACCACACCAACAGGTCGCGGGTGAGTATTTGCCGGTCGTTCATGCTTTGCGGCTCTTTCGGGTGAACAAGCCCTCTGGTCGCAGCAGCAAAACGCCGATAAACACGGCGTAGGACAGTAATGCCTTGAGCGAGGGGTTGGTGTAGTGCATCCCCACGGCCTCGACCAGCCCCAGAAGCAAGCCCCCGGCCAGCGCGCCGGCCATGCTGCCAAAGCCGCCCAGGGTGATCACGATCAGTGCCGTCACGGTGTACGGTTCGCCCATGGACGGGGAGATGGTGTAGGCCATCGACAAGAGGCAACCCGCCACGCCCGACAAACCGAGGCCGATGCCAAACATCATCGGGTGTAACTTCTCGGTGTCGATGCCCACCAGCTGTGCGCCAATGGGCGACTGCATCAAGGCGCGCACGCCCTTGCCCAGCAAGGTCATGCGCAGCAGGGCGATCAGGGCCAGACAAAAACTCAGCGCCAGTGCGAACACCAGCAATTTGTTGGCGGCGAACTGGCTGGGGCCGATCTTGACCGGTTCGGTCATGAAGTCGTAACCGCGCAATTCACCACCCCATACAAGGCTGACCAGGTTTTGCAGCAGGAACATCAGACCAAAGGCCAGCATCAGGCCCCTGGCTTCGAAGATGTCGATGTTGGGCGAAGTCTGCGAGAGACGGCGAAAACACGTCCAATGGATCAGCACACCCAGCAGCATGAGCACGGCGAATGACACCGGCACCATGAGCAACGGGGTCCATCCGAAGCTGGACTGCATCATCCAGGTCAGGTAGGCCCCCAGCATTAGAAACTCGCCGTGGGCGATATTCAGGATGCGCATCAGACCGTATTGCAGATTCAGGCCCAGGGCGACCAAGGCATAAATGCCACCGGTGATCAAACCGGTGGCCAACAATTCCAGCCAGGCAGAAATTGACATGCGCGAAAGAGGAGGTGGGCGAGGGCCCGGGCACTGCAGCCGGCGTATGCCGGCTCAGGGTGAGGGAAAGGGACTCAACTCCAGGCTGGCTTTTGCGTGTTGAGCTTTGCGGTGGCGCGCGCCTGAGGCCAGACAACCTCGAACTCCCCATTTTGCCATTGGCTGATCGTGCCTGGGGTGCCGACGTTTTCGCTGCCGGCAAAACGGATGTCGCCCAGGATGGTCTTGTGCGTGGTATTGGCCACGTAGTTTCGGATGGCCTTGCGGTCAAGGCCATGCAGCTTGACTGCCTGGGTCAGAATCTCGAGCCCGGCCCAGCAAGCCCCGGAGGCCCAGCGGTCAGGCTCTTTTTTCTGGCTTGCGACGTGGTCGTCAAAGTAGGCCTTGGCACCGGGGCTGGTCTTGGCGTTCCAAGAACCCATGCCCATCACGCCCTCGGCTCCGGTTACCGTCATGACGTTTTTGTACAGGGGGAAAGCGGTACCGACCGAAGCGTAAAACACCTTGGGATTGAAGCCGATTTCCTTGGACTGGCGGCTGGCCAAGATGGTGTCCGGTGGGTAGGTGAAGCCGACAAAGGCATCCGGGTTCTTGTCCTTGATCGAACGCAGAACCGGCAACAGGTCTTTCACCCCGCCCGGATAACTCTTGTCTTCGACCAGGTTGATGCCGCTGCCCTGCAAGGCCACCTTGAAGGCGGCGTAGTTCTCCAGACCGAACAAGTCGTCGACGTAAATGCACGCCACGCTACGGATGCCGTTTGCCTTGAACATGTCGACAATCGCGTCGCACATGGTCTTGGGCTGCTGCAAGAGCAGGAAAAAATAGGGTAGCTTCATCTCGACCAGGCGACGGCTGAGTGCCGTTGGGGCCAGAAATGGGTAGCCAAAGCGATTGGCCAGGGGCGCGACCGCAAAATTCGCGTTGCTGCCCCAGGGCGGTAAGACCAGGTCCACCTGGTCGCTACCCATGAGTTTTTCATAGGTGCGGACCACGGTTTCCACGTCGCTGCGGTCGTCTGAACTAATCAGTTCGATCTTGCGCTTGACGCCCTTGACATCGAGGCCACCGGCGGCATTCTGGCGCTCAGCCCACAGAAGGTAATTGGGCTCCTGGCTGACTTGCGCACCACCGGTCCAGGGGCCGGTCCGCGACATGGTGTAGCCAATCCTAACCGGCTCGGCCTGCGCCCACGCACGAGGCGCCACCGCAATACTACCGAGGGCAGCAGCGGCTGAGCGGATGACGGAGCGACGATTGGGCAGCGGAGCGCGTGAGCTCATGGAGGGTCCTGGTCTGATACAACGGGGGCTCTATGCTAAATGAAGACCTTGCCACGCCTATCGGTGAAAACCAGCGGCTTGGACAGGATCGGTCGTATGCCGCACGCATCCTGCTCAAGCGCGTGGTCAACGACCGACGAGTTGGGCCAGTTGCCCGGGCTCCAGATGACACCATTGGCCCATGGGCAGGCCCAGCGAATCAAGGGTGAGCTGGCCGATCGCGCTGCGGCGCAATGAGACGCAGTGATTGCCCGCCGCGGCCACCATGCGCTTGACCTGGTGGTACTTGCCCTGGTCGATGCTGAGTTCCAGCAGATGCGTGTCCAGCATGCGCACCTGCGCGGCGATGGGCTTGTCCTCGTCGATGAGCTTCACGCCTTCCTGCAACTGCGCGACCAGTTGCGGCGTCACCGCCTCGAAGAGGGTGACCTCATAGGTTTTGCTTACATGCCGCTTCGGCGAGGACTGGGCGTGTATGAAGCCGCCGTCATCGGACAGCAGCAGCAGGCCGGTGGTGTCATGATCGAGGCGCCCTACGGGCTGGACATTGCGGTTGACGTATTGCTGTGGCAACAGCGTGAGGATGCCCGGGTGGTGGCTGGGCTTGCGCGAACACTCGTAATCGGGAGGTTTGTGCAAGCCGATATAGAGTTGCTGGCGAAAAGTCCACTCTTTGCAGTCAACGCTAAAGACCAGGCCTTCGCAGGGCAGGTCTTCGTCGGCATCGGTGATTAACTGTCCCGCCACGCTGACCCGTTCATTCCAGATGAGCTGGCGGCACTGCCTGCGGCTGCCGAAGCCCTGGCTATAAAGGATTTTTTCCAGGGTCATGCCGCAGGCACCGATCCAGATGGGCTGCTGCTGCGGTCCAGACCGGTGAAAAAGCGCTCTTGCATGGACGTCAGCCCAAGTTCGCCGAGAAGCGCATCAAGTTGCTCGGCCGCCCGCCGGCGCGCCACATCCTTGTTGAGGCTGGCGATGATGAGCTCGTTCTTCATGGAATGCTCCCAGCCCACCAGTTCGGTGACGGTCACCTGATAGCCGTGCGATTCCAGTTGCAGGCAGCGCAGCACATTGGTGACGTGGCTGCCGAATTCGCGGGTGTGGAGGGGATGGCGCCAGATTGCCGCCAGCGGCGCGCCGGACTGGTACGGAGTCTTATTCTTGCGTAGTACGGCTGCGACTTCCGCCTGGCAACAGGGCGCCAGCACGATGAAGCGTGCCTTTGCCGTCAGCGCGAACCGGATGGCGTCGTCGGTGGCGGTGTCGCAGGCATGCAGGGCTGTGACGATGTCCACCCCGGCGGAAAGGCCGAGGCTGGCGATGTTCGCAATGGCTTGATCGACCCGCAGGTTAAGGAAGGACATGGCATCGAAGCCGAGCTGCGAAGCGAGCTCCCGGGATTTGAGCACCAATGCATCGCGGGATTCGATGCCCACGACCTGCGAGCCCGGTGCGAGTGATTTGAAAAACAGGTCATACAGAATGAAGCCGAGATAAGACTTTCCCGCGCCGCAATCCACGAGTTTGATGGTGCCTTGGTCCTGCCTGATCTGCTGCAGCAACGGCTCGATGAATTGATACAGGTGATAAACCTGCTTCAGTTTTCGCCGGCTGTCCTGGTTGAGCTGGCCGTCGCGGGTAAGGATATGCAGTGCCTTCAGTAGCTCAATGGACTGGCCGGGGCGGATTTCTGGTTTGTCTTGCATGGGTCACTATTCTAGTAATCATTGGTGGTCGCCAGTTCGGCCAAGCTCCCCCACACCCATGCAAGACCACGCCCATGACGTATATCCGGCAGCTGCGCACTGAAAGTCGCTGAACCCTCACACCTGCGTTGCAGGCCCTGAGGCAGCTTAAAGCCCCGCACCACGCGGGGCTTTTTTCTGACTGCGTGGTTTCATGAATATCTTGAGCCGGCGCGTCATACTGTCGTACCTTGATTCAATAAGATGCACACTGGCGTCAAGGGCCCCGTGCCTGGCACGAATCCTGTGCTTACACTTGCCCACGCAGTCATTGACCCCTTCATGCAATTCCCACGCGCCAGCGGTGTGCTACTGCACCCCACTTCGTTGCCAGGCCCGCACGGTAGCGGCGACCTCGGGCCATCGGCCTACCATTTTGTCGACTGGCTGGTGGCGGGCGGGCAAAGCCTGTGGCAGATGCTGCCGCTCGGCGGCGTTGGCCTGGGCAACTCTCCCTACATGAGCAGTTCGGCATTTGCCGGCAACCCGCTGCTGATCGACCTGGACGACCTGCATCGGCAGGGCTGGCTGGACGCCGACGCGCTGGCGTCAGCCCCCGGTCTGAGCGACCAGGCGGTGAATTTCGAGCCCATGATCGCCTTTCGCATGCGCGTCCTGGCCTCGGCTGCAGCAGGGTTTGAAGCCCGTGCTAGTGCAGCGGATCGCCAGGATTTTGCAGTTTTTTGCCAGCAGCAGTCTGCCTGGTTGGACGACTATGTCCTGTTCATGGCGCTGCAGGCGCAGCACCCGGAGCAGGCCTGGAACGAGTGGGCTCAGCCCTTGGCCCGGCGCGAGCCAGCGGCCCTGGCCCAGGTACGCCTGGCTTTGGCTGGGGCCTGCCTCTTCTGGCAGTTTTGCCAATGGGTGTTTTTTCGTCAATGGCGCGGGTTCAAGGCCTATGCCAATGCCCGTGGCGTGCGCATCGTGGGCGATATCCCGATTTTCATCGCCCACCAAAGTGCAGAGGTCTGGGCCCGCCCCGAATTGTTTGAGCTCGATGAGGCGGGCTGTCCCACCGTAGTCGCCGGCGTACCGCCCGACGGTTTCAGCGTCACCGGCCAGCGCTGGGGCAACCCCTTGTACCGCTGGCCCGCCCACGAGTCCGAGCACTACCGCTGGTGGATCGCACGCATTCAAAGCACCTGCGCCCTGGTCGATCTGGTGCGGCTGGATCACTTTCGCGGTTTTGAGAGTTACTGGGAGATTCCTGCCAGCGAGCCCACTGCAATGCATGGGCGCTGGGTGGCCGCCCCCGGGGATGCGCTGTTGCATGCGGCAGCCCGTGCCCTGGGCACCTTGCCCATCATTGCCGAGGATCTTGGGGTGATCACCCCCGCGGTTGACGGGCTGCGCCAGCGTCATGGCCTGCCCGGCATGCGGGTGCTGCAGTTCGCTTTCAGCCCTGAGCAGGACGCCGACTCGCGCTACCTGCCGCACCAGTACACGGCTGACAGTGTGGTCTACACCGGCACCCATGACAACGACACCAGCTTGGGCTGGTGGCAGACCCTGCCTGAGGCGACCCGCCAGCATGTGCGGGACTACCTGGCTTGCGACGGCCACGACATCGCCTGGTCCCTGATCCATGCCGCCTGCGCTAGCGTAGCCGGCCTGGCGATCTACCCGATGCAGGACGTGCTCGGCCTACCGGGCCAACACCGCATGAACCAGCCGGGCGTGGGGGAGGGCAACTGGACTTGGCGTTTTCAGTGGTCCCAGGTCGGTCCGGAGCCGGCACAGCGCCTGCGCCAACTCACGCAACGCTACGGCCGACTGGGCCAACCAACCGGGTCAGCCGATGCTGCATGCTGAGGACATCGCCGCGCTGATGGGCGCCCGACACCCTGACCCATGCGCCGTGCTGGGCATGCAAGAGCGCGATGGGCAGCTCTGGGTGCATGCCGTCTTGCCTGGCGCGCTCGGCGTTGACCTGCTCGACCGCACCACCGGCCGCTGTGTGGCGGGCCTGCAGCGGCTGGCTGGCAGCGAGGTCTTTGGCGTCCGGTTGGCCCGGCGGCGTCATCGCTTTGACTACCTGTTGCGTGTGCAGTGGCCTGGCCCGCCTGGCCAAGTCCACCCGGCGCCTGTGCTTCTGGAAGACCCCTACCGGTTTGGTATCGTGCTGGGCGAGCTCGACCTCTGGCTGTTGGCCGAGGGCACCCATCGTCGTCCGCACCAGTGCCTTGGCGCCCATCCGCGCGACCTGCAATCGGTGGCCGGGGTCAGCTTTGCCGTCTGGGCCCCGAATGCCCAGCGCGTGTCGGTGGTGGGGCCCTTCAACGCCTGGGACGGCCGCCGCCACCCCATGCGCTTGCGGCGCGAGAGCGGCATCTGGGAGCTGTTTGTGCCCGGCCTCGGCGTGGGCGAACTCTACAAATTTGAAATCCGGACCCAATCGGGGGAGCTGCTGCTCAAGGCCGATCCTTTTGCCTTTCGCTCGGAGCTGCGGCCCGGCACTGCCAGCATCGTGCAGGGCCTGCCCCCAGTCAGTCCCATGCGGCCGGAGCAGGCAAAGGCAAACGACTTCGACCAGCCGATCAGCATCTACGAGGTACATCTGGGGTCCTGGCGCAAGGCCGATGGCTGGCGTTGGCTGACCTACCGGGAACTGGCCGACACCCTGGTGCCCTACGCCCGGGACATGGGTTTTACCCATTTGGAGCTGATGCCGGTCAGTGAGCACCCCTTTGACGGCTCCTGGGGCTACCAGCCGGTGGGCCTGTATGCCCCGACGGCGCGCTTTGGCACGCCCGAGGACTTCCGCCACTTTGTCGATGCCGCCCATGCGGCCGGGCTGGGCATCATTCTGGACTGGGTGCCGGCGCACTTTCCCTCGGATGCGCATGGGCTGGCTCGCTTTGACGGCACGGCACTGTACGAGCACGCCGATCCGCGCGAAGGTTTTCACCAGGACTGGAACACCCTGATCTACAACTTCGGCCGCACCGAAGTGCGCAATTTTTTGATCGGTAACGCGCTGTACTGGCTGGAGCATTTCGGCATCGACGGCCTGCGCGTGGACGCCGTGGCCTCGATGCTGTATCGCGACTACAGCCGGGGCGAGGGCCAATGGGTCGCCAACCGGCATGGCGGCCGGGAAAACCTAGAGGCGATCGCCTTCTTGCGGCTGCTGAACCACACCGTGGGCGTGGAGCGGCCCGGCGCCATCACCCTGGCCGAAGAATCCACCGCCTTCCCCGGCGTGAGCCGCCCGCCCAGCGCCGACCTGCAGGGCGGCGGGCTCGGCTTCCATTACAAATGGAACATGGGCTGGATGCACGACACCCTGGTCTACATGGCGCTAGACCCGGTGCATCGCCAACACCACCACGGCGACATCACCTTCAGCCTGCTCTACGCGTTTGACGAAAATTTCGTGCTGCCGCTGTCGCACGATGAAGTCGTGCATGGCAAGGGTGCCATGTTGACCAAGATGCCGGGCGACCGCTGGCAGCAGTTGGCCAACCTGCGCGCCTGCTATGGACTGATGTTCACCCACCCCGGCAAAAAGCTGCTGTTCATGGGCTGTGAGTTCGCGCAGTCCACCGAGTGGCACCATGACCGCACGCTGGACTGGGGCCTGCTGGACCAACCTGGTCATCTGGGAATCCAGCGCCTGGTGCGCGACCTGAACCTTGTCTACCGGGGCCATGCCGAGTTGCACCAGCTGGACACCGAGGCCGCTGGTTTTGCCTGGCTCAGCCATGAGGATGCGGCGCAGTCGGTGCTGGCCTTTGAGCGGCGCGCCCGCGACGGGAGCACGCTGGTGGTGGTGTGCAACCTCACGCCAGTGCCCCGGATGCGTTACCGCGTCGGCCTGCCGAAGCCCGGACCCTGGCGCGAATTGCTCAATACCGATCAGGCCGTTTACGGCGGCAGCGGGTTGTCCAGTTCTCCGGGCGCCACCGAGCCGCTGCCGTGGCAGCAGCGGCCGCAGTCCCTTTGCCTGGACCTACCACCGCTCGCCTGCATCGTGATGCAGCCGGTGGTATGAGCACCAGCGCTGCACTGTCCGGTGCACCGGCCCTGCAGCCGGGCGACGGCGCGCTGCTCGGTGCCCAACTCGGCCGTGACGCCATCCAGTTCGCGTTGGCCGCGCCACATGCCACGGCCGTGGAACTGTGCCTGTTTGACGCTGCCGGTCAGCGAGAGACCGTGCGCCTGCGCATGCCTGAACCGCAGAACGGCGTCTGGATCGGCGCCCTGCCGCTGGGGCCGGGCATTGGGGCTGGTCTGGTGTATGGCTGGCGCGTGCATGGACCCTGGGCCCCGCGCGAGGGGCACCGGTTCAACCCCGCCAAACTGCTGCTCGACCCTGCCGCTCGTGCGGTGCTGGGCCACTACACCGGCGACGACCTGTATCTGGGGCACGACCCCCGCAGCCCCTCGGGCGCTCTGCCCGACCTGCGCGACAACGCCGCCACTGCGCTCAAGGCGCGGGTCGTGGCAGATTTGCCCCAGCCCAGCGCCCCCCGGCCGCAGCCTGACCCGGCCCGGCGTGTGATCTACGAGCTGCACATCAAGGGCTTCACCGCGCTGCACCCGGAGGTGCCAGCCAGCCAGCGCGGCCGCTATGCTGGCCTGGCACACCCGGCGGTGCTGGCCCATCTGCAGTCCTTGGGGGTGACCACGGTGTGCCTGATGCCGGTGGCGCACCGTGCCGACGAGGCGCGGCTGCAGGCGCTGGGCATGAGCAACTACTGGGGTTACAGCCCGGTGGCCTGGAGTGCGCCCGAGGCGCGCTACGCCAGCGACGGTCCCGCCAGCGATGCCCGAACCGAGTTTCGCGCCATGGTCGAAGCCCTGCACGGTGCTGGGCTTGAGGTGGTGCTCGACGTGGTCTATAACCACACGGCCGAGCTTGACGAGTGGGGCCCGACGCTGTCGCTGCGGGGCATCGACAACGCACTGTATTACCGCCTGCTGCCGCACGAGCGCAGTGGTTACGCCAACTGGACCGGCTGCGGCAACTGCCTCAACTTCGACCAGCCGCTGGTGCGGCGCACCGTGCTGGAGAGCCTGCGCCGCTGGGTCGTCGAATTTGGCGTGGATGGGTTTCGCTTTGACCTGGCCCCGGTGCTGGCGCGCGGCGGTGATGAGGTTCAAGGCCGCTTTCAGCCCGATGCACCTCTGCTGCAAGCCATCGCCAGCGACCCGGTGCTAGGCCAGCGCCTGATGATTGCCGAGCCTTGGGACATCGGCGCCGGTGGTTATCAGCTTGGTGCCTTTCCGCCGGGCTGGCTGGAGTGGAACGACCGCTACCGTGACACCCAGCGCCGCTTCTGGCTGCACCGCCATAGCAGCCGCGGTGCCTTTGCCAATCGGCTGGCGGGCTCCAGCGATGTGTTTGGTCAGGCTGGGCGCGGCCCCCACAGCAGCGTCAACTTCATCACCGCCCATGACGGCTTCACGTTGCGCGATCTGGTGAGTTATGCGCAGCGACACAACCACGCCAATGGCGAGGACAACCGGGACGGACACGCCGATAATCTCAGCACCAACAACGGCGTCGAGGGCGAGACCGACGCGCCCTCGGTGCTCGACCGGCGTGCCCGCCAGCAGCGGGTCCTGCTGGCTAGCTTGGTGCTGTCGCTGGGTACGCCGATGCTGCTGGCCGGTGACGAGTTCGGGCACAGCCAGGGGGGCAATAACAACGCCTACTGCCAGGACAACCCGACCACCTGGCTCAACTGGGCACGGGCCGACCGCGGGCTGTGTGCTTTTGTGCAAGCCGCGCTGGCGCTGCGCCAGGGACTGGCTGTGCTGCAGGCCAGACATTGGTGGCAGACCGGGGCTTCTGACCAGGGTCCGCAGGCAGGCTGGTGGACAGCTGGCGGCCAGCCCATGAGCGCCTCGGCCTGGGAGGAGCCCCACAGTCAGGCGCTGAGCTTGCGCCTGCAGGGCGTAGGGCAGAGCGTGCTGTTGCTGTTCAACCCGGAGCCCAACCCCGTCTGCTTCACCTTGCCGCCAGGTGCCTGGCGCTTGCGGCTTGACACCGCCGCCCCCGACCCCAGCGCCCCCGCCGCAGCGGGACTCTGGCTCAGGCCCACCGAAGACGTCGCGCCCGGCGCCCTCTGGATGGCTGTGGCAGAGTCGAGTTCGGCCTGATCCCCTGAAAAAACAACAACAGCCCACTGACCCGCCAGCCAGGAGACAACCATGCAAGACAACACCAGAGCCCTTGCCACCATTGACCGGCAGTCGCAGCCGCACATGTTGGTGCGACGCACCATCGCGCTGGTGCTCGCTGGCGGGCGTGGCTCGCGCCTGAGGCAGCTGACCGACCGGCGCGCCAAGCCGGCGGTCTACTTTGGCGGCAAATTTCGCATCATTGATTTCTCGCTCTCCAACTGCGTCAACTCCGGCATTCGCCGCATCGGCGTCATCACCCAGTACAAGTCGCACTCCCTGCTGCGCCACCTGCAGCGCGGCTGGAGCTTTTTGCGCGCCGAACTGAATGAAATGGTGGACCTGCTGCCGGCCCAGCAACGCCTGGATGACGAGCATTGGTACCGCGGCACCGCAGATGCGATCTACCAAAACCTCGATATCGTCCAGTCCAGTAACCCCGAGTACATCGTGGTGCTGGCGGGCGACCATGTCTACAAAATGGACTATTCGCTGATGTTGCAAGACCACGTCAGCAGCGGTGCCGAATGTACCGTGGGCTGCATCGAGGTGCCGCGGGCCGAGGCCTCCGCGTTTGGCGTGATGGCCATCGACGACCAACGTAAGATCATTGACTTTGTCGAAAAGCCGGCCCAGCCGCCGGGCATCCCGGGTATGCCGGGCGTCCCGGGCATGTCGGCCAACGAGGCCATGTCGCTGGCCAGTATGGGTATTTACATTTTCAATGCTGCTTACCTGTACCGCCTGTTGGATGAGGACCTGGCCAATCCCGCGTCCAGCCATGACTTTGGCAAGGACGTGATTCCGGTGGCGGTGCGCGAGGGTAAGGCCCAGGCGCATCCGTTCTCGATGTCCTGCGTCTCCACCTCGGCCCAGGCCAAGCCCTACTGGCGCGATGTCGGTACCCTTGATGCGTTTTGGGAGGCCAACCTCGACTTGGCATCGGTCACGCCCGAGCTCGACATCTATGACAACGACTGGCCGATCTGGACCAATCAGCGCCAACTGCCGCCGGCCAAGTTTGTGCAGGATGCTCAGGGCAAGCATGGCCTGGCGATCAACACCATGGTGTCGGGCGGCTGTATTGTGTCTGGTTCCAATGTCAGCAACTCGGTGCTGTTTTCCAGCGTGCGGGTGCACTCCTACTGCCACATCGACCAGGCGGTGCTGCTGCCCAACACCACCATCGGTCGCGGCTGTCGCATCAGCAAGGTGGTGGTGGACCGCGGTTGTAACCTGCCCGAGGGGCTGGTGATCGGCGACGACCCCGAGCTCGACGCCCGCCGGTTCGAGCGCACCAGCAACGGCGTGGTGCTGGTCACGAGCAGCATGCTCAGCCGGCTGGCCAAGGCACCGGCCTGAAGCGGAGCGCCCGAGTATGCGTGTTCTGCAGGTCAGTGCCGAAATTTTTCCGCTGCTCAAGACCGGCGGTTTAGCCGACATTGCCGGCGCCTTGCCGCAGGCCCTGGCCGGTTTGGGTTGCAACGTGCGCGCATTGTTGCCGGGTTTTCCGGCCATCGGGCAGGCGTTGCAGGCCTCACGCGTGGTGGGTGAATTTCGAACGCCCTGGGGCGAAGCGGTTGCCGTGCGCCTGGGCCAGCTCGATGGCGTGCCGGGAGGCGCCGGGCCGCTGAGTGCCTATGTGTTGGACGCGCCAGGCTTGTTTGATCGGCCCGGTAATCCTTACGAAGACGCCGGACGTCGCCCCTATGCCGACAACCACCGCCGCTTTGCCGCACTGGGCTGGGCGGCGGCCCATCTGGCCTACGGACTCGATGGCGACTGGGCCCCGCAGCTGGTGCACTGCCACGATTGGCATGCGGCACTGGCGCCCGCTTGCCTCAAGCTCTGGCCTGGCCCGGAAGCGGCCTCCGTGCCCAGCCTGTTTACCGTTCACAACCTGGCCTACCAGGGTGTTTTCGATGCCTCGGTGTTTGGTGAACTCGGCTTGCCGGCCGCCGCCTTTGCGGTCGACGGCCTTGAATTCCATGGCCAGGTGTCTTTCATGAAAGCCGGCCTGTACTACGCCGACCAGCTGAGCACGGTCAGCCCGAGCTACGCCCGTGAAATCCAGACCCCGGAGCAGGGCTGCGGCCTGGACGGCCTGCTGCGCGCCCGGCGTGACCGGCTGACTGGCATTCTCAACGCGGTGGATGAGGCGGTGTGGAACCCGGCCACAGACGCCCTCATCAGCCACCGCTACCGGCCTGAGCGCCTGGCGGGCAAGGCCCTCTGCAAGGCCGCTCTGCAAGGCCATAGCGGGCTGGCCCAGCAGGCCGATGCGCCGCTGTTTGCGATGGTCAGCCGAATCACCGAGCAAAAGGGCCTGCCCATGGTGCTTGCGGGGGTGGATGAAATCGTGGCGCGCGGTGGGCAATTGCTGGTGCTCGGCAGCGGCGACGCCGACCTGGAGCAGGCCCTGCATCAACAGAGCCAGCGCCATCCGGGCCGCGTCGCGGTGCACCTGGGCTATGACGAGGCCCTGGCCCACCGCATCTTTGCCGGCAGCGACGTTACTCTGGTGCCTTCGCTGTTCGAGCCCTGCGGCCTGACCCAGATGTACGGGCTAAAGTACGGTAGCCTGCCGCTGGTGCGCGAGGTGGGCGGCCTGGCTGACACCGTGACCGATGCCGATCTGGCCACGTTAGAGGACGAGACCGCCACCGGTTTTGTGTTTGGCCCCTTCACCGACGCCGCCTACCAGCACGCGCTGCGGCGGGCCTTTGCCCTGTACCGCAAGCCCGCCGCCTGGGCCCGGGTGCGGCAGACCGGCATGCGCCAGCCACTGGCTTGGGCGCCGGCCGCCCAAGCCTACCGGGCCCTTTACCAGCGCCTGGTTGCTGCCTGAATCTTTAACCTTTTCTCCATTGATCGAACCTCCCATGAACGCCCCCATGACGCCCTTCGCCGGGCCCGCCAGCTTTGACGTCGATTCACCCGCCCGCGATCTGGCGGCGCTCAAGCGCGCCATTGCCAACAAGCTGCTGTTCACGGTCGGCAAAGACCCCGAGGCGGCCAAGCCCGTGGATTGGCTGCACGCAGCCGCCTATGCGGTACGCGACCAGTTGGTGGAGCGCTGGATGCGCACCACCCGCGCCAAAAACGGGCAGGACGTGAAGCGCGTGTATTACCTGTCGATGGAGTTCCTGATGGGGCGCACCTTCAGCAATGCCCTGATTGCGCTCGACCTGCACGCCACGTTGCACAAGGCGCTGGCTGAGCTGGGTGTGGACATGGATGCCGTGGTCGAGCTGGAACCCGACGCCGCGCTGGGCAACGGCGGGCTGGGCCGGCTGGCGGCCTGTTTTTTGGACTCGATGGCCACGCTCGGCATCCCGGGTCACGGCTACGGCATCCGCTACGACTACGGCATGTTCCGTCAAACCGTTGTTGACGGCCGCCAGGTGGAGGTGCCCGACTACTGGCTCAATGCCACCAATCCCTGGGAATTTCCCCGGCCCGAGGTCACGTATCGAATCCAGTTCGGCGGCCACGTGGTCCGCCACGGCGACCGGCACGAATGGGTGGACAGCCATGATGTGCGCGCCATGGCCTATGACACCATCATCCCCGGCTACGGCACCCAGGCCACCAACACGCTGCGCCTGTGGTCGGCCAAGGCCACCGAGGAGATCGACCTCAATGCCTTCAACCGCGGCAACTACTTGGCAGCGGTGGAGCGCAAGAACCATTCAGAAAATGTGTCACGGGTGCTGTACCCCGACGACTCCACCCCGTCGGGGCGCGAATTGCGTTTGCATCAGGAGTATTTCTTCGTCAGCGCCAGCGTGCAGGACCTGTTGCGCCGCTATCTGCGCCAGCACAGCACCTTCGACCAGCTCAGTGCCAAGGTCAGCATCCACCTGAACGACACCCACCCGGTGCTGGCCATCCCCGAGTTGATGCGCCTGTTGCTTGACGAACACCATCTGCCCTGGGCCGACGCCTGGCGCCTGTGCCAGGGCGTGTTCTCGTACACCAACCACACGCTCATGCATGAGGCACTCGAGACCTGGCCGGTGGAGGTGCTGGGCCGGGTGCTGCCGCGCCATCTGCAGATCATTTTTGACATTAATGCCCACTTTTTGACGCAACTGACGCAACAGCATGGGCCCGACATCGCGCTGATGCGGCGCGTATCGCTGATTGACGAGACCGGTGAACGTCGCGTGCGCATGGCCTACCTGGCGGTGCTGGCCAGCCACTCGATCAATGGCGTGTCGGCGCTTCACTCCGAGCTGATGCAGCAGTCCATCTTTGCTGACTTCGCTAGCCTGTGGCCCAGGCGCTTCAACAACAAGACCAATGGCATCACGCCCCGGCGCTGGCTGGCACTGGCCAACCCAGCCCTCTCGGGCGTCCTTGACGCCCGTATCGGGCGCGACTGGCGCCGCGACCTGTCCGGCTTGAGCGCGCTGCAGCCCCATCTGAATGACCCGACCCTCATTGCTGCGGTCAGCCAGGCCAAGAAGGCCAATAAGCAGCGACTGGCCGCCTGGCTGCAACAGCACATGGCCATCAGCGTGTCCACCGAGGCACTGTTTGATGTGCAGATCAAACGGATTCATGAGTACAAACGTCAACTGCTCAACGTACTGCATGTGGTGACGCGTTACCTGCGACTGCTGGAACAGCCCGGTGCCGTCACCGTGCCGCGCGTGGTGATCTTTGCCGGCAAGGCGGCCTCGGCCTATCACATGGCCAAGCTGATCATCCAACTCATCAACGATGTGGCTAAAACCGTCAATGCCGACACCCGGGTGGCCGATCAGCTCAAGGTGGTGTTCGTCCCCAACTACAGCGTCAGCCTGGCCGAACTCATCATCCCGGCGGCCGATTTGTCCGAGCAGATTTCGACGGCGGGCACTGAGGCTTCGGGCACCGGCAACATGAAGTTTGCGCTCAATGGTGCGCTCACCATCGGCACGCTCGATGGCGCCAATGTCGAATTGCAGGCCAACGTGGGCGCCGAGAACATTTTCATCTTCGGTAATACGACGGCCGAGGTGGCCGCCATCCGGGCCGCCGGCTACCATCCCCGCGCCATCCTGTCGCGCAAGACCGAATTGCAGCGCGTCCTTGAGGCCATTCGCGACGGCCGCTTCAGCCCGGAGGAACCCAGCCGCTACACCGCCATCTATGATGCGCTGGTGAATTGGGGCGACCAGTACCTGCTGCTGGCCGACTACACCAGTTACATCGCCGCGCAGGAGCGGGTCGATGCCCTGTACCGCACGCCCGATGCCTGGGCTAGGAAGGCGCTGCGCAATGTGGCGGGCATGGGCCCGTTTTCGTCTGACCGCACCATTGCTGAGTACGCGCGCGACATCTGGCACGTCCAGCCCATCCAGATGGCGAGTTGACTCGCAATTCTTTGGGTGGCGTAGAAGACAAGCTGGGAGGCTCGTACCGGGCGGTTTACACGGTCAAGATCGCCGAGTCGGTCTAGGTGTTGCACTGCGTTCAGAAGAAATCGAGCAAACCCGCCTCGAGGCTACCCCGACAAACGGTTTCCGACGATGAGCGACCTAGCTGAAATGGATTAGAGGTCGATGATTGCAATGCAATCATCGATTACACTCGATCCAATCGAGAACTGGAGATCACCGCCATGGCCAGCATCACGATTCGTAATCTTGACGACGACATCAAGCAACGCCTGCGGGTTCGTGCTGCAGAGCGCGGCCGTTCGATGGAAGAAGAGGCGCGAGAGATTCTGCGTCGGGTCATGGCCGAGGGTGCACCGCCACGCAATCTCGCCGCTGCCATCCGTGCTCGAGTAGCGCCTGCGGACCGGATGGATCTCAATCTGCCAGCTCGCGAGCCGATGCGTGAGCCACCGGAGTTCGGCAAGGGGCGTTGATGATCGTTCTCGATACCAACGTTGTCTCCGAACTCCATCGCCGCCCAACGGCGCGCGGCCGGCCGATCGATTAGCCAATTCGACTGCCAAATCGCTGCAATCGTTCGTGCCCATGGCGCAAGCGTTGCGACACGCAATACCGTCGACTTTGAGCACTGCGGCATTCAACTGATCAACCCGTGGACTTGAGCATCGCTATTTTGCTCGGCGCACTGATACGCCGTTCAGGGAGCGGTAGGGGATTGATTCGGGGGGTGGCCATCAAACTGTGCACCAACATACAGACCGGCCGTATTCGCAGCAGTAAATTCGGTGCTTGCCGCAAATCCTGCAGATATCCCGTCGTGTAGGGCACCCCGCAATCGGGCCGCGGCATCAACTCAACTGAAGGAAAACGCTATGAATACCTTTATCGATGTTGCTGTTGCCGACGGCTTGATGCGATCAACCCTCTCAACCCAACCCCTTGAAAGAATGTCAAGATCAAAGATGAAAGTGAAAAAACTACTCATCGCGGCGGCCCTCGCCGGCGCAGCCTTTGCCGCACAGGCCAAGGACATCGTGGACACCGCCGTGGCCGCCGGCAATTTCAAGACGCTGGTCGTGGCGCTCAAGGCAGCCGATCTGGTGCCCACCCTCAAGGGCAAGGGGCCCTTTACGGTCTTTGCGCCCACCGATGAGGCCTTCGCGAAGATTCCAAAAGCCGATCTTGACGCCCTGCTGAAGGACAAGGCCAAGTTGAAGGCTGTGCTGACCTACCATGTGGTTTCCGGTAAGGTCATGTCCACAGACCTGAAGGCCGGCAACGTGAAGACCGTGCAAGGCAGCGACGTGATGGTGAGCACCATGGGTGGTGCGTCGGTCAATGGCGCCAAAGTGGTGACCGCCGATGTGGCCGCCGACAACGGCGTGATCCATGCCATCGACACCGTATTGATGCCGAAGTAAGCGCTGTGCGGTGGGCGGTCTAAAACGCGCCGCCCACCGCGTCTTCCCAAATAAGCCCGTGGCCCTGGGCGATCATTCATCGCTCACCGCCTTGTCGGTCCCCACGCGGAGCGCAGTAAGATTGCCGCCATGATGAAAAGATCGCTCGCAGCCTACTTGGGCACCATGATCGTGATGGTGGGGCTGGACATGCTGTGGCTTGGCGTCATCGCCAAGCCGATCTACCAACAAGGGATCGGTCACCTAATGGCCGACAAACCCAATGTGCCGGTGGCCGTGCTTTTTTACGCGCTGTTCGGGCTCGCGCTGGTCGTGTTTGCGGTGCTGCCCGCCGGACCTGCACCGGGCTGGGGTAAGACCTTGGGCATGGCGGCGCTGTTTGGCTTCTTTGCCTACGCCACCTATGACCTCACCAACCTGGCCACGCTCAAGCAGTGGCCGATTGGCTTGTCGGTGATCGACATGGCCTGGGGGACCTGCATCAGTGCGGCTGCAGCCGCCGGCGGCAAGGCGCTGATGGATTGGGCCGCGCCGTTTTAGCAGCCCATTCACTATCCAATGCGGTAGGTGCTCTGTCGATGCATTCTGAAATTTCAAACACAAGATCGTGGGCATTTCAAAATTTTGAACGAAAAAATTTTCTTGATCTGGTGCGTTGGACCGAGTGGTGCAGTGATATCGGCCATTCAAAGCGGCGTGGCGTGACCAGCGCCCGTTGCCAAGGCCATTAGTGACAAGGTAGCTCACATCAAACGCCTTTCATCCTGAGGGGAGGGTGGATTCGCTTGACGAAGATTCGGTTGGCCAAGGGTCAGCTAACGTCTACGAAGACCTCGGCCTGCCCGATTCTGCTGAGATGCAGGTGAAGGCGATTCTGGTGCACAGCCTTGCCGAGACCCTCGAGACTTAGCGCGAGCTTCAGGCCGGTCGGGCCTATCGTGATCCGCTCCCGGAGCTGGTGGGTAGGAGCGACAGCAAGGTCCTCAATCGATCCGAGTTACGCCATCCTGAACGGCATCTCCCGCAACCGCTTGCCAGTCAGCCGCGCCACCGCATTGGCCAGCGCCGGTGCCAGTGGCGGTAGCGCCGGCTCGCCCATACCCTTGGGCGGGTCGTTGCTCGGCACGATGTGCACCGCGATCTTCGGCGGCGTGTCACCGATGCGCGCCGGGATGAACTGGTGGAAGTTGCCCTGCTCGACGATGCCGTCCTTGAGCGTGATCTCGTGGCCCGGCAGCGTCGTGGCCAGCGCCATCATCACCGAGCCTTGGACCTGCGCTTCCACCGTCTTCGGGTTGATGCAGAAGTTACAGTGCACGCCTGCGGTCACGGCGGCGAGCACCGGCTTGCGGTCCTTGCCCTCGCCGCTCATCTTGGCTTCGACGACATATGCCACCACCGACTCGAAGCTCTCGTGCACCGCCACGCCCCAGGCGGTACCGGCCGGCAGCCTCTTCTTGCCGTAGCCGCTTTGTTCCACCGCGAGCTGCAGCGCTTCGCGGTGCCGCCGGCCTTTGTCGCCTTGCATCAGCGCCATGCGGTAAGCCACGGGGTCTTGCTTCGTCGCCACGGCAATCTCGTCGATCAGCGTTTCCATGACAAAACAGGTGTGCGTCGAGCCGACCGAGCGCCACCACAGCACCGGCACGTTGTGCTCCGGGTGGTGCACTGTGAGCTTCATGGGCAAGTCGTAAGGTTCACGCATGCCTTCGGTGGCGGTACCGTCAACGCCGTCCTTGACCAGAAAACCTTCGAAGGGCGACCCGGTGACGATGCTCTGGCTGACGATGCGGTGGTCCCAGCCAAGCACCTTGCCCTTGGCGTCGAAGCCGATCTCAGCGTGGTGCACGGTGAAGGGACGGTAGTAGCCGGCCTTCATGTCGTCTTCGCGGCTCCAGATCACCTTGACCGGTGCCCGCTGGTTGGCTGCGGCCAGCGCCTTGGCCACGCCCGCGGCTTCGCGCACCCATTCGCCCATCGGCGTGGCGCGGCGGCCGAAGCCGCCACCGGCCATCTGCACCTGGATCTCAACCTGCTCGGGCTTGAGGCCGACGACACTGGCCACCGCCCCAGCATCCCCGCCTGGCATCTGCGAGGCAGCGATCACCGTGCACTTGTCGGCCTGCAGATCCACGGTGCAGGCCAGAGGCTCCATCTGCGCGTGGTTCAGGTAGGGGAACACGAAATCGGCGCTGATCTTCATCGGCGCCGTCGCGATGGCGCTGATGTCGGCCTCGAAGTGCTTGGCTGGCGCCTGCTTGCCCGGGGTTTTGGCCAGCGCCTTGTACTCGGCGAGCAGCTTCATGGTGTCCACCTTCTCGACCGCGCTGGTGTCCCAATCGACCTTGAGCGCATCCCGGCCCATCTTCGCCGGCCAGTAGCCGTCGGCTACGATCGCGATGCCCTGGCCGCCGCGGTCAAGCGCTACGGGCAGCACGGCCTTCACGCCCTTGATCTTCAGCGCCTGCGCGCCATCGAAGCGCTTCACCTTGCCGTTGAACACCGGCGGACGGACGATCACCGCGGTCAGCATGCCCGGCAACTTGACGTCCATACCATATTGCTGCGTGCCGGTACTCTTGGCGCGCGAGACTTTGAGGCCTGTCGGCTTGCCGACGATCTTGAAGTCCTTCGGGTCCTTGAGCGACACCTTCGCGGGTATCGGCTCCTTCATCGCGGCGTCAAAGAGTTCGCCGTAGGTGGCCCTCTTGCTGCCGCTGCTGATCGTACCGTTGGCCACCGTGAGCTGCGCCGTCGGCACGCCGAGTTGCTTGCTAGCGGCGGCCAGTAGCATTGCCTTTGTACGCGCGCCCAACTCGCGGTACTGCGCGTAGCTGTTCTTCACCGAGTTGCTGCCGCCGGTGAGGTGGATGCCCATTGCGGGATCGACGTAGTTGCCGCGCTGGTTGCCGAAGCCGGTCAGAACCTTTGCCCAATCGGCATCGAGCTCCTCGGCGCAGATCATCGCCAGCGCGGTTTCGATGCCCTGGCCCATGTCCATTCGATTGCAAAGCACGGTGGTCGTGCCGTCCTTGGCGATCGTTACGAAGGCTGCGGGTTGCTCAAATGGTTTTTGCCCGGGCGGCAGGTCGGGCGCACTCTGCGCGCGCAGCTCGGTTGTGGCCAGCGGCATGAAGGCCAGGCCGACGGCGCCACCGACGCTGTAGGTCATGAATTCTCGGCGCGAGAAGCGCACGCGCGGCGCGCCGGCCGCAGCTTGTTGAATCAACAGATCGAAGATCATGGTGCGCGCCTCAGGCGATAGCCGCCGCGGCCTGCTGGATCGCGGCGCGGATGCGGGGGTAGGTGCCGCAGCGGCAGACGTTGCCAGCCATCGCGGCGTCGATCTGCGCGGCGGTAGGGCGCATGTTGCTCTTGAGCAGCGCGGTCGCGCTCATGATCTGCCCGCTCTGGCAGTAGCCGCACTGCGCGACATCGAGCGCGACCCAGGCGTCTGTCACCGCCTTGCCAATACGGTCATTCGACAAGCCTTCGATGGTGGTGATCTGCGCGCCGGCCGCTGCCGAGATCGGCGTCGTGCAGCTAAAAACCGCTTTGCCGTTCATGTGCACCGTGCAGGCGCCGCACTGCGCAAGGCCGCATCCGAACTTGGTGCCAGTCAGGCCGAGGTTGTCGCGCACCGCCCAAAGAATCGGCGTGCTCGGATCGACGTCGACCGTCACCGGTCTGCCGTTAAGGGTGAATGTGTTGCTCATTGTGAGGAGTTCCTAAGGAGTTCAAGCATCAGCGCCGACCAAAAACCGCTCGAACTGCGTTTCCTTCAAGAGACGGTTGTGAAGGGGTTGTCTGGCGGCGATCATTCCGTCCACGCCCCAGGCTAGGCGGCCAAAGGCACTGGGACTCGGGTACTCATGAGGTCGATGGGGCACAGGAACATCGCTGTTACAGCCACCCATAGTGACGCCAATGATGACATGCCGAGGGACGAGGTGGCCGTGTCGTGAGCGACCACCAACCTCTGGCACACGGCCTTCATGTTTCGACTCCGGCCAAACTCAACCAGAGCGTGATGGCGTTCCTCGACGATCCGCCAACCAGGAAAACAGCAACGCCACAGTGATGATGATCAACGCGGTCGGCCCCAAGGCGTCATATCCCAGCGCGACCACCAGAGCTGCGCCCAAGGCGGCGCCCATGGCCTGCCCGGCATAAAGGCTGGAGGAGTTCAAGGCAATCGAGGCCGATGCAAGCGCTGGGGCGGATTGGGCCAATCGGGCCTGTTGCGATGAGTTGAACGCAAAGTTGCCCAGGCCCCAGATGATCATAGCCAGCGCCACGGCCCAGAGGGCTTGCAGCCAGGACAATGCGACGATCCAAAGTACCAGCCCCGCGCAGATGCAACTCAGCGACATGCGCGCGCCCCGATCGGCACCGATGCGCGTGACCCAGCGCGACAGCGCGATATTGCCGATGAGCCCGCTGATGCCCATCAGGGCCATCAGGACTGCCTGCGTCGCGGGCGACGCCTCGACTCCCTCTCTCAATGCAGCAGTGATGTAGCCCAAGACGGCAAAGTGCCCCGTGCACCAGGCCGTCGTGGCCAACAGGATCCAACGCAGCCGGGTACTGCCCAGAACATCACCCCAGGACTTCAGCGACAAGGGCGCCACCCTCAACCCCGCCGGAATGACTCGCCAGACGACCAGTGCTGCCAGCAGGCCCAGGGCGGCCACCATCGCGAAGCTCGCGCGCCAGCTCAAAGAATGGGCCAGCAGATTGCCGATCGGCATGCCGAGCACCGAGGCCAGAGACCAACCGACAAAGGCGCTGGTGAGCGCCATCGGGCGCTGTTCAGGCACAACCATCAGCGACAGCGTTGCCGCGACCTGGGGCGTGAACACGGCAGCCCCGAGCACCGAAACCGGTCGGATCCACATCAGTGTCGCGAAATCCGGCGCCAAAGCGCAGGCCAGATGTCCCACCGCCAGTAGTAGCAGGGATAGCACCAACAGCAGCCTGCGATCGACCCTTGACGTAACGGCGGCCAGCAGCGGCGCGCCGACGCACATCGTCAAGGCCGCGAGGCTCAGCAGCGCGCCGGCCTTGGGCACTGAAATCGCGAGATCGTGGGCCAGCAGATCAAGCATGCCCGGAACGACCAGCACCCCGCAGCCCACGACAAAATTGCCTAGGAAGGCGGCAGCTATCGCTGGGCGCGAAGACATGGAAACCAAGAGGGTGCCTTGAGCGGGATGCCGGGCATCTTAATCTGCTTTGCTCGCACGGCCGGTCAATTGCGCGCACCTCTGACATTCCAGTGCATGCAAAGCGGCGGTGATCCGATCAGGCATTGCATTGTCATCGGGACGCCCACACGTACCATGTCGTTGTCACTGAAGGCGGTCATGAAAGGCTTGTCAAAGCTCGACAGCGCGCGCCAGACGGCTTTGTTTTCGGCGACCGACGCATGCTGCTGGCCGATGTGCAGGCCTTACAAGCCGTGACTGCAATGGTTTGCGACACTGACCCTTGTTTGAAATGCAGAGTGATTGATGACGATCGGTATTACGTTTGCGCTGGCCGCGGGTTTGATGTGGGGCCTCGTGTTTGTGGGGCCGCTGCTGTTACCGGAATACCCGGCGGCATTGCACGTATGTGGTCGTTATTTGGCCTTTGGATTGATTTCCATCCCGATGGCGTGGTTCGACCGGTCAGAAATTGCGCGATTGCAGCGTGCCGATTGGCTTGAAGCACTCAAGCTCGCGATCGTTGGTAACCTTTTGTACTATCTGTTTTTAGCGAGTGCTATCCAGCGCGCTGGCGGTCCGTTGCCGACGATGATCATTGGCACCCTTCCGGTCGTCATCTCGATTTTCGCCAACCAGCTCAATCGCCAACGCGATGGGCAACTGCCATGGGGTCGGTTGGTGCCATGCCTCGGTATCATTCTGACGGGCATCGCCTGTGTGAACCAGGTGGAGATGGCCGCGTTTGCCGGCGGGCCACAGGCAGACTTGTCGCGCTATTGGATCGGTGCCTTGCAAGCCGGTCTGGCGCTGGCGTGCTGGACCTGGTATCCCATCCGTAACGCCAACTGGCTTCGTGACCACCCCGGTCGCAAGCCTCGCGCGTGGGCCACCGCGCAAGGCCTGGCGACCTTGCCGCTTGCTCTGGTGGGCTATGCGATTTTTTGGGTCTCGATGCGCGCATCCGATAATCCATTTCCGATGCCCCTTGGCCCACGTCCCGAGTCATTTGTCTGGTTGATGTTGGCGATCGGCCTCTTTGCGTCCTGGCTGGGTACGCAATGTTGGAACGAAGCAAGCCAGCGCCTGCCTACCGCGCTGGTCGGTCAATTGATCATATTCGAGACCCTCGCTGCCCTCGCTTATGCCTACGGGTTGCGCGGTCAGTGGCCCGAGCCGCTGACGTTGACTGGCATCTTGTTACTCTTGGCCGGTGTCTGCTTGGCCGTGCGAATCAAGCCGCAACGCGCCACCGCCCCGTCATGACATTTCGGGACACGCAGAGTCTAGGCGTCTGAACTTCAATTGAAATGCCTGGGCCCTCGTGTTCGGAATCCTCAACGACAGCGGCTTTGTCCTTGGCCGCCATATCGTCGAGCAGGCGATCAGCCGCGGGCATGACGTTACGTTGTGCAACCGTGGCAACCACTCGGTGGAATTTAGCCAGACTGCCGGCGCCTCGATTGCGCTCCCCGTTCGTCGATTGATTGGCCATTGCGATTCCGACGTGAGCGCGATTGAACGCTTTGGATGCGATGCCGTGATCGATTGTTCCGGTTACACCTCTGAGCATCTCGATCGCGCGCTGCACCGGCCAAGGTAGCTCCATCGCGCGCCTGGCTTGGTTTCCGTGCGGGCTACGAGTGCTGCCTAGAAATTAACCCGAGCAGCCTCCTCGATACCCGGGGCAGTTCAGTTACCCTTCCGGTCAGTATTGGCTGTGGAGCCAAGGCAGGGTCATACTTCAGGTAATCA
>JBBAOE010000029.1:0-32273 GCA_040401595.1 Burkholderiaceae bacterium | reverse complement strand
ATCGAACCCGCCATTGAACCGCCAGGCCGGCGTATCCGCGTCGGCCTCGCGTGGTCGAGCGGAGAACGCAGCGCGTTTCGCGACCGCAACTATCTCGAACTCGCGGATTGTTTGCCTTGGTTGACCGATCCCCACATTGACCCCGTCTGCCTCAATTACAAAGTCAGCGCGAGCGAACTCCAGCAGATCAAGGGCGAACCAGCGCTGCGCGACTTTATTGCACCTACCGTCGATCAGTTCAATGACTTGGTGGGCTGCGCCAATCTGATCGCAAGCTGTGACGTCATTGTCGGCGCCGCGACCACCAACACGGCCCTCGCAGCCGCCTGCAACAAGCCCCTCGTGCTCTGCATGGCGCACCCCGAGCGCGCGATTTTTGGCTTCGGTACCCGTCATTATCCATTCTGGAACTGGGCGCCCGCTGTCAAGATCGCCGGCCGCACACGATCAGACGTCGTCGACGAAATCTTCCAGAGCGGACTCGCGCTCGTCGGCGTCCATCTACCACCAAAAACCGCAACGATATGAAAATTGCCATCATTCCAGCGCGTGGTGGCAGCAAGCGGATCCCGCGCAAAAACATCCGCGCCTTTTGTGGACTGCCGATCATCGGCTATTCCATTCGCGCAGCCCTGCAATCGGCCTGCTTTGATCAGGTCGTGGTCAGCACCGACGATCCAGAGATTGCCGAGTGCGCCCGCAGTTTTGGCGCCCAAACGCCCTTCGTGCGGCCTGCGCAGTTGGCCGACGATCACGCCACCACGCGCGCTGTCGTTAACCATGCCATCGAAGCTTGCGCGAACGTCTTTGACGCACAGGCAAACCTCGTCTGCTGCCTCTATCCGACCGCGCCCTTCGTGCGCTCGACCGATCTGGCCGCCGCGCTTGCCCAGCTAGACCTTGCTCAAGCGGATGGCCTTTCGCCTGCGAGTGAGGGCCATCGTTTTCGGACCGAGTTTGTTTTTTCGGCAACGGAATATCCGTATCCCATCCAGCGCGCGCTGCGCCGCAAGCCCGACGGCGGCGTCGAGATGTTCGATCCGCAGTACCGTAATACACGCTCGCAGGATCTCGAACCTGCCTTCCACGACGCCGGGCAATTTTATTGCGGCTATGGCAACGCATTCCTCGCCGGTCACCCGATGTACGGCGCCCAGAGCCTGCCGTTTCTGCTCCCTTCGTACCGCGTGCGCGACCTCGATACGCTAGAGGATTGGGAGCACGCGGAATTGCTTTGGACGGTGTTGCAACAACGCGGCGAAACCCATGATTAAAACGAGCACGGCTCACGCACAGGAACCTTAGAGCGCCAGCGATGGGTACAGCAAGCCATGAGTAAACCGCAGCGGCGCCGTGTTTTGTTGCGCTGCGACGCCAACCCGCAACTCGGCCTCGGGCACTTGGCGCGCTGTCAAGCCCTGGCAGGCGCGCTGCACGCGCGGGGAGCCGACTGCATCCTGATCGGGCCTGAGCGTGGGTATCAGACTAGGGAGACCAGCGAGACCAGCGAGACCAGCGATGTTTTTCGCGACTGGATCCCTCACCCGTTTGGCGGCACACAGGCCGGCAACCCCGTCGCGGACGCTGAGTCCTTAGCGGCAATGGCCAAACACTACCAAGCCGATTGGCTGGTCTTGGACGATTACCGTGTCAACGAGCACTATCAACACGTGCTGCGCGCGAACGCTTGTCGTTGGCTGCAGTTTGACGGCGCATCGTCGCAGACCCTGTGGGCTGATGTGGTCTTGAACTCGAGCCCGGCCGCGCGCGCCGAACACTATCAACACCGCCTCTCGAATGCGGCCACGCAGCTTTTGCTGGGGCCGCGTTATGCGATTCTGCGCGCCGAATTTGCTGCGCCAAACACCGCAGCCAAGCTCGCCACAACAACCGCCCCCAGCCCGACGTCCGACCTCTGTATAAGCTTGCACCCCGGCAACGCCCCGATCCGCGTCTATCTGAATTTTGGCGGTGGCGATGATCGCGGTGCCTTGCGCTGGTGCGCTGAGACTCTGCTCGACGGGTTTTCGCACCCGCTGCACCTCAAGCTGGTCTCGGGCCAACAAAACCCAAACAACCCGGCCCTTGCAGAGTGGGCTGCACGCCAAGGCCCACAGCTCGAATTCCTCGTCAATCCACCCCAAGTAGCGGCACAGATGCGCGAGTGCGATTTAGCGATTCTTTCGGGCGGCATGAGCTGCTACGAGGCGGACGCCTGCGGACTGCCCATGCTGCTGCTACCCCTCGTACCCAACCAACTCACCCACGCACGCGCTTGGGCTCACCATGGCCGCGCCCACTTGCTGGAAGGTTGGCCCGAAGTCTCGCCCGCAGCCTTGCGCGCCACACTGCTCGATTGCGTGGCAAAGTGGGAATGCGAACGCGCAGAGACACCCGACCAGACCCTGCAGCCAACCACCCGTCGCCAGCTCACCGACGGCCTGGGCGCACAACGCGTTGCCGAAATCCTGATGGCCTGAGATGAAAAACCGCAGCTTCCCACGCCGCCTCAAGACACCCACCTGCGCCGACGCGCTGCTGCGAAGCCTTCAGGACGCGGCCCACGACGGGAGCAAGACCTTAACGCTGCGCGGCAATCCCAGCGCCCGCATCGATTCGGTTGCGAACCCCAGCGATGCCGAGCCTGGTTCGCTGATTTTTTGTCGCGCCATGGAACCCGCGCGCTTGCAGGCCCTGCTAGAGAGTACCCGCGCCAGCGTAATTTTTGCGCCCGGCGACGCGCCTCTTGGACTCGCGCTTGGCTCCGAACAGGCCCTGCTCACCAGCGCCGATCCATTGGGAAGTTTCATTCGTGCAATTGGATTATTCGAGCTCTTAGCACCAACCTCAAGGGCAATGCAATCCGTGGCCACGGACGCACCGGAAGCACACACAAACCAAGGTCTGACAGCCAAACCCAGCTCAAACGGACCCACCATTGCGCCGAGCGCCACCATCGCCCCCGGTGTGACGATTGGCGAGCAATCCTTTATCGGCTCTGAGACGGTGATCGGAGCTGGCACGATGATCGGCCGCCACTGTCAGATCGGCGCGAAGGTCACGATCGGCCAGCACTGCACCCTCGAGGACGGCACCGTCGTGGGCGACGGCGCCTTTATTCAGCACTCGGTTGTCATCGGTAGCATTGGTTTGGGCTACCACTTCACTGCAACGGGCGAACGCCTATTGTTTCCACATCTTGGCATCGTCATCCTGGGTGAACAAGTCGTCATTGGCTCTGGATCGGTGATCGTGCGCGGCCAACTCGACGACACGCAGCTGGGGCGCGCCGTTCGTCTGGGCAACCTCGTCAACATCGGCCACAACGTCAAACTAGGGGATGATTGCGCCCTATCGTCGGGCGTCGTCGTGGCGGGCGGCACTTCGATCGGGCCGCGGTGCAATATCGGGATTGGCGCAATGGTGAACGCAAAAATTCAGCTCGGCAGCGACTGCCAGGTCGGCATGGGGAGTGTCGTGACAAAATCCTTAAACGACGGCAGCAGCGTGTTTGGCAACCCCGCCCGCGCCCTGCCGACGATGGGCCACTTCTGAAGGTGCCCCAGCTCACCATGATTCCGCTCGAACTCCCCTTCAAGGGCAAGCGCACCTATTTTCACGGCACCGATCTGTTGCCGGCGTTACTCCATCTTGCGGCCCCTTCGGCAAGCTCGGCCGACGTTGCGCAAGCCCCGCTCCCGCAGACCATCAGTGCGCAGACCATCAGCGTGCAGTTTCATCGGCTGGCGACCCGACCCGTGCAGGCGAAATGGGTCGATAGCGAAGAACTGCAGGCCTTGCGGGCCGCAGATGCCTTGGTCGCCTTACTTAGCCTGCGCGCCCCCGAGCGTCATCTCGTCATCATCGAACAAGCTCAGACCGAGCAGGCGCGAATGCCAATCACGCGGGTCGACTGGGACGAAGCGGCCACCGTTCGCAACGCGCAGTGCACCACCGATGGCAACTGGCAACTCGCCGTGCCGCACGTCTCGCTCGTGAGCCTCTTTGAGCACATGATCGCCCTCAACAAGCAACTCCTGAACACGCAGTTTGGCCCCCACGATTGGCTGTGGGCGCGGGTGGATCTGCCGCAATGGCGCGCCCCCAATTGCGCCGGGACTCTCGAAATCGCCTTTTTGCGTCAAATCCGCGGCTCGGTCTTTGTCTCCGAAGCGCGCTTCGATACAGTACCGATCGCGAGTATTTATTTCTCCAGAAAACCGCTGGCCCAATCTTAAAAGTCGCGCTCAATGACGCAGCCCTCTGACCCCAAACTGATGCCCCCTTCCTCGCCACACGGAGGCAATTCGCGGGTGGGCATTCGGGCCGTCTCGGTTTACCGCCCGCCCGCGACAATCGACAATCTCGAACAAGGTGCGCGGCTCGAGGCCGATATTGCCTTTATCACCAACAAAATCGGGATGCTGGCGCTCACGCGCAAAGGCGCTGCCGAAGACACCAGCGATCTGGCCGTGGCCGCCGTCGAGAAGCTCGTGAGCGAACACGGTTTACCGCTGGCAGCGCTGGATTGCTTGGTTCTAGTGACCCAAAACCCCGATCGCGCGGGCTTACCCCACAGCTCGGCGATCATCCACAAAAAACTCGGGCTCGCACCTCGCTGCGCCGTCTTCGATATCGGCCTTGGCTGCTCGGGTTATGTTCAAGGCCTAAGCGTGATCCAAGCCTGGATGAGCGCTCAAGGCTTTGCCCATGGCGTGCTGGTCACGGCCGACCCCTACTCCAAAATCATCGATCCGGCAGACCGCGACACGGCCCTGCTCTTTGGCGACGGCGCGAGCGCAACCTGGATCGCGCACGATTGCGAATGGCACCTCGGGGCCACCGACTTTGGCACCCAGAGCGCCCAATGCGACGCGCTCACGCGCGATGCAAGCGGCCACTTAAGGATGAATGGCCGCGCGGTCTTTAACTTTGCCGCCACCCAGGTGCCCGCCAGTATTGAACGCCTGCTCGCCAAAGCACAGTGCTCGCTCGACACCATCGATTACGTGCTCCTGCACCAGGGCAGCCGCTACATTGTCGAAACCCTGGCCAAACGCATCGGTGCCGATGAGCGCGCGATCTTTGCGGCCGGCGCTTATGGCAACACGGTTTGCTCCTCGATCCCGATGCTGCTGGCCGAAAACACCCCGGCGAGTGCAAAGCGACTGTTATTGTGCGGTTTTGGGGTTGGGCTCTCGTGGGCGAGTTGCATCCTGGAACGCGCCGAGCGCCTGCGGCCCTAACCCCCCCTTCCCTGCTTTCCGGAGCCGTTTCGATGCCGACCTCTTCAAAACTGCGCGCCATCATCGAACAAACCGTCGCTGGCTTTGATGCCAGCGCGCTGCGCGACGATCAACTGTTTCGCGATGCGGGTATCGATTCGCTCGACCACCTGAATGTACTGCTGGCGGTTGAAGAACAGTTCGGTGTTGAAATTCCCGATGAAGATTCTAAAAGCTTGAACACCCTCAACGCCCTGCTGGCCTATCTGGCAGCGCGTTAACACGATGGCGCAAAGCTACTGGGGCAGCCACCGCAAGCCCTTTATCATCGCGGAGATGTCGGGCAACCATAACCAGTCGCTCGATCGCGCGCTGGCGATTGTCGACGCCGCCGCCGACGCGGGGGCGGACGCACTCAAGCTGCAAACCTACACCGCCGACACCATGACGCTCGACCTCACGAGCGCTGAATTTACGATCCAAAACGCGAGCTCGCTCTGGCGTGGCCAGTCGCTGCACGCGCTCTACTCGGCAGCGCATACCCCCTGGGAATGGCACGCCCCCATCATGGAGCGTGCGCGAACCCGCGGCATGATCTGCTTTAGCTCGCCCTTTGACGCCAGCGCAGTCGATTTTCTCGAAAGCCTGGATGCACCGGTTTACAAAATCGCGTCGTTCGAATGTATCGACCTACCGCTCATCCGCCGCGTCGCCCAAACCGGTAAACCGGTCATTATTTCGACCGGCATGGCCACCATCGTCGAAATCGCTGAGGCAGTGGAAGCCGCCCGCAGCAGCGGCTGCCGGGATCTGACCTTGCTGAAATGCACCAGCACCTACCCCGCCACGCCCGAAAACACCAATGTGCGGACCATTCCCCACCTGCGCGAGTTGTTTGGCTGCGCGGTCGGACTTTCGGACCATACGATGGGGATCGGCGCCTCGGTAGCGGCGGTCGCACTGGGCGCAGTGGTCATTGAAAAACACTTCACACTCGCACGCGCGGATGGCGGTGTGGACTCAGCATTTTCGCTCGAACCCGCCGAACTGCGCAGCCTGGTGGTCGAGACCGAACGTGCGTGGTTATCGCTCGGTGCAATTCAATATGGCCCGAGCGCGGCCGAAGAACCCGCCCGCAGTCGCCGCCGCTCTTTATACGTCGTCGCGGACCTCAAGGCCGGCGACCGGCTGAATGCGCAAACCGTGCGAGCGATTCGCCCCGGCTTGGGGCTGGCGCCCAAATATCTGGAGCAGATTCTCGATCGCCCCGTCAAACGCGACATCGCGCGCGGCACCCCGCTGAGCTGGGATTTAATCGCCTAAGACCCCTATGCCCACGCGGCTGAGCTGGGATTTAGTTGCCCGAGGCCACGCCACTGGTCGGGTCTGGCAGCCCGGCCAGCAGTTGCTCGGCCCGACTGCGCAGGTCCGCGACCACCTGCTGCGGCTCACGATCTTTCAGCGCCACCAAGGGTGTCCAGTTGTAGAACGGATAGGTTCCGGTCGCAAACGCAAAGGCTGCGCGCGCCGGGTTAAACATGAACAGCACCAGCGGTTTATTCAACCCCCCTGCAATCGCGGTGTTCGACGTCGCGGCCCCAACCACGATATCGCAGCTATCGATGAGCGCGGCGGTCCCATACAAATCGTTCCACTGGTCGACCTCGACGTTGAGAAAACGGCCAAGGGCTGGGCGCGAAGCGATTAATGCACGATCTTCATCATTGACGCGATAATTCAGACAAACGGGCTCGATCGACGGATCCTCGATCCACGCCAACAGATCCTCAAGCTCCAAATAACTCTGATCGCGCACCGCGTTGCGCTTGCCACTCGACCACGCAAACCCCACCCGCGGCCGCCCGTTACCTTGCTTGCGCAGCCGCTCGACCAGGTCCAAGTCACAGCTCAGCCAACGCCTGCGGCGCGGAAAACTCGACAGCTCGGTCCTAAAATAAAGCCCCAGCGAGCCGATCGGCACATGAAAGTCCAGATCAGCATAGGCAGGGTGATGACGCACATCGGCTGGCCCCGATACCCGCACCAGCGCAAATCGGAACGACATCGCAAACAGCTCAACCAGCTTGGTAGGCACCTCGAGCACCACCGAAGCCCCCGCGGCCTGCAGATCATCGATCATCGAGGCAAACATCACCAGATCGCCGACGCCCTGCTCGGACCACACCAAAATCTTTTTGCCAGCCAGACGTTGCCCTGCCCACATTGGCGCATTAAAGTAACGCAGCGGAGAATTAAAAAAAATCGACTCGAGCCGATAGAGATAATGCTTCCAACCACGTTCCAGGTCGCCCACTCTAAAAAATAGCAAGGCCTTATTAATTGGATCGCCGAGATGGCTAGCATCAATCGCCGCCAGATCAAAACGCTCGGTCACCCGATCGAAGCCATGCACCAAGCCGTATTGCGTCGCCGCCTCAATGCGCATCTCGGCTTGATGGGGCGATGCAATATCAACATAAGGCATTAGCGTTTCGAGCGCAGCCTCGTCTTCCCCATCAAGCGCCAAAATGCGCGCGATCGAGGCCGCCGCCATACACTGGGTTATCAGGCTCACCACCGACAAATCAGCCACCATAAAGAGCTCGCGCGCGTCGTCCATGCGCTGCAAGTTCACCAGATGGGTAGCCTCAAGCACGATCAATTCATTCAGCGTGCGCTCATCGGTGGCCACCGATCGCGCCAGCGAAAGCATCTTCAGCCCTGCTGCGCCGTCATCGATGGTGCACAAATAATCGGCAAACAAGCTCAACACCACGATGTTGTCGCTGAATTTCGGTAATTGCGTCGCAATCAACGCCAGCATCGCCTCGCGGTCCGAGCGAAAGGTAAACACCCGCGCGGCCAGCAACGTGACAAAAAGGCTGTCGGGATGGCGCTCGCGCAATGCCGGGACGAGCTCCTTCAGGCGCTCAATGCCGTCGATTTGCAGCTCAATGGCAAATAGCAATACATCGGCCCGCAACCGGCCCGACTGAGCCGCCAGTTTTGCGTGACGACGCGCGCGTTTCCATTGCGATTGGCGGGCCAGACGCAGAGCCTTGCGCAATTCAACCCGCCAAGCCTGGTCCTTAAACTGCGGGGCGCGCGACGAAGGGGGCACCGAATCCCGGCGAGACTAAAGGCTAGCGGGGCGCGCGACACCGCCCCCTTCGGTCGACCTGAATACCGAATCCCAGGCCTCACGGACGCCGCGCACCGATTCGGTTAAGGCAACAATTTTGTCAATGTCGCGCTTGGAATCGAAAAACTCAAGTGACAACATCCAGACCGAGTAGGTACGGTCGAGTTGGGCCGCAACGTCGCCACCCCGCTCAAACGAGATTGCGTCGCGCAAGCCATACTGGATCAGCTTCATGGCTGCCAGGATCAAACTGCTGACCTCGACGTCTTGGCGCTCCGCATGCGCGGTCTCAAGGCGCACCAATTTATCAATCAGCGCGTCGAATACCATTAAGATGAGTTGCCCTGGGGTTCCCGAATTGGTGAGAACCTCGTTGCGGACGCGTAAATAACCCGAGCGCGCCTTGGCCGTGCGGTTAGTCACGCGCAAACTACCCAAAGCTCTTATTCTGGCTCGCTAAAAAGCTGGCCAAGTAATTGTTTGAGCCTTGCAACTGGGCAATGATCGCGTTGTATCGGCTGTACTGCTGCGTCAATCGATCTTTGGTAACCGCCAGTTTTGACGTGAGATCGTCGACCCGTGCCGACAGCTTGTAAAGTTCGGAGTTCAGTTGGTCGGTCCGGCTCGAAAAAATCCCCGAGGCGAAATTCACCGCATGATTCAAGCCGTTATATTGTCCCGGCACCCCGGCGTGGAGCTTTGTCGAAGCGCCCTTGTTGAACGCGGACACCAAATCAATCCGCGTGGCCATCTTGTTGAAGCGCGCCGAATCGAATGTCACCGTGCCGTCGGACGCACGGCTGAGTCCCAGTTCGCTGAAAACAAGGTTTTTTGGCGTCGCGGTCGAGTACGGAGCCTGCGGAGACCCATTATCCTGAAGATCGGACGTAAAATCGACACCGCCAAACCAAGCGTCGGACAAGACTTTCTTCAGAGTCGCGACCAACGAATCGCCAGTCAACGCGCCCGAAGTGTACTTTCCCTTGACCAGCTTGATACCGGCGGCTTCGACAATCCCCTGGTTTACTTCGGTGAACGAATCAGCCACGCGCTGTAAGACCGCCTTGATGTCGTCGTTGGAAGAGAAGTTGCCGTAGTTTTCCAACGCTTTGAGATCTGAAGTCAGCGTCTGCACTGACTTTTTCAGCAGCCCGACCGAATCGAGCACGATCTGCTTGGACTCGACCTTCGCGTTCAGTTTGTTGAGCGGCGCGTTCTCAATCGTCATCAACTGATCGACGACTTTGGCAACCTCGAACATCCCACCGCCAGTGGATAATGAGGATAGAGCAGAAACAGCCACGAGGACGCCGCCTAAAATTGAGCAGACCCGAGCAAACGCTCAGGCCTTCGCTGAAACGAGAACGCTCTGCAGGTAATTGAGCGACCGTGCCAATTGTACAGCCTCTTCGCTCGGAATTTGCCGCACAGTCTCACCCGTCTGCGGGTTGGTCACGCGAACGATTTGCTTACCGCTCGATTCGTCGAACCGGAAATCCAGACTACGGCCGGTGTCTTTAACGAATCCGTCGATCAGCTTGGCGGCTGTCTCAACCGAGTCCCGTGCCTTCTGCTCGATCATTTGCGTACCGCTGCTTGCTCCTTGGCTAAGGCCAGCAGACTGGGAAACGATCGGCACTGATCGCGGGGCCTGGTTCGTGGCCAGACTTGGGTTTGCACCCTGCACTGAGCTTGTCATAATGCTCCCCTTTTTTGTAACAATCCTCGAAAAAGCCGCCCCTCCGTCAACACAGAGGGACTAGCCAAACCCGGCCAGCTGTCGCCAGCCGGGTGAATCTCAAACCAAGCCCTACCTCAACCCTGAATCAATTACTTGATCAGGCTCAGGATGACGTTCGGCATCGCATTGGCTTGCGCCAGAGCGGCCGTTGCGGCTTGCTGGAGGATCTGGTTGCGGGTCATCGCAGCGGTTTCCTGCGCATAGTCGGTATCTTCGATGCGTGAACGTGCACCGTCGATGGCTTCGGCCAGCGACGACTGCGCCTCGGCAACATAACCCAAACGCACAGCGGCCTTACCGAAATTGGAACGCGCACTGGCAATCTTGGTCAGCAGCGAATCAACGCCCTTAATGGTGGTCATCGCGCCCGCAGATTGGGTCACGTTGAACGCGCCTGCCAGTGCAGTTACGTTCGTCAACGCGATCGACTGCTGGATCGTGAACTGGCCCGACACTTCGTCTGAATACTGGATTGCTTTCGAGAAGCTACCGCCCAGCAGAGTCGAACCGTTGTACTTGGAGTTTTTCGCCAAGTCCTGAATCTGGGAAACCAGCGACTGCACTTCGCTGTCGAGGTTCTTACGGTCGCTGGTGGCGTAGGTGCCGTTGGCTGACTGAACAGCGACTTCGCGAATGCGCAGCGCCATTTGAGCCATCTGCTCGAGCACTGATTCGCCGGCGATCGCCATTGCCTGGCCGTCGTTGGCGTTGCGAACACCCTGCCGGATGCCCTGGACGTTACCTTCGAAGCGCTTGGCGATACCCACGCCAGCAGCGTCGTCACGCGAAGAGTTAACGCGCTTACCGCTCGACAGACGCTCGGTGTTTTGCTTCAGGAGCTCTTGGCTCTTTTGCAGTCCACGCTGCGCGGACAAGGAAGCAGTGTTTGTGTAAAGATATGCACCCATCATTAGCTCCAGATTTGAGATTCGCCCGCCTCCGGGCTCCTCCATTTAACGGAGAACCACCATCGAACGTTTAGCCCCCCGTCTAACCTCGCTGCCTCAGCTGGTGACACCGGTCATAGTCCTCGCGCTGTTGGCGCTGATGGTTCTGCCGATTCCGACCCCTTTACTGGACCTTTTCTTCGTTCTCAATATCGGGGTTTCGGTTGCCATTTTGATTTCGGCAATGCGGATTCGGGAGGTCCTCGAGTTTGTTTCTTTCCCCACTCTGTTGCTGCTCACGACCCTTCTGCGCCTGAGCCTCAACGTCGCATCCACCCGGGTCGTGCTCCTGCACGGTCACTCGGGGCCCGACGCTGCCGGCAAGGTCATTGAAGCCTTCGGGGAGTTCCTGATTGGCGGCAACTACGTGGTCGGGATCATCGTATTCATTATTCTAACCGTCATCAACTTTGCCGTGATCACGAAGGGTGCTGGGCGCGTCGCCGAAGTGAGCGCGCGCTTCACCCTAGATTCATTGCCCGGCAAGCAAATGGCCGTGGATGCTGACCTGAATGCCGGTTTGATCGGCGAAGCCGAGGCCAAAAAACGGCGCAAACAGGTCCAACAGGAGGCCGATTTTTTTGGTTCGATGGACGGTGCATCGAAGTTTGTGCGCGGCGATGCGATCGCCGGCATCGTGATTGTGCTGGTCAACATCGTTGGCGGCCTCCTGGTCGGAGTCATGCAGCACAACCTCGATATCGGCGCCGCTGCCAAGGCGTACACCCTGCTTTCGATTGGCGATGGACTGGTGGCCCAAGTGCCCGCGCTCATCATCTCCACCGCGGCCGGCATCGTCGTGACGCGCGTGGCCACCGACCGCGACTTCCAACAGCAAATTGGCGATCAGCTGAAAGACAACGGCATCGTCCTGTGGCTAACTGCCGCAGTGCTGGGCCTGATGGCTGTGATTCCCGGCATGCCGCACTTTGCCTTTGCAGCGCTCGCGCTCACCTTTGGCGGCCTCGCCTGGGGCATTGGCCGCGCCCGGGCGCAAGAAGCGACGCGGCGCGCGAGTGTCGAATCGAAGCCGGTTGAAACGGTCGAGTGGGCCGACGTACCGGTGGTGGATCCGCTCACGCTCGAGCTCGCATTCCGACTGGTGCCGCTGGTGGACCGAGCCGATGGGTCGGACCTCGTCCAGCGGATTACCGCAATCCGTAAACGCTTTGTCGGCGACATCGGCTTTTTAGTCCCGGTCGTGCACATCCGCGACAACTTGGACCTCCCGAATGAGGTCTATCGCCTGCTGGTTTACGGCGCTGAAGTCGGCCGCGGCACGGTGTATCCCGACCTGCTGCTTGCCATTGAGCCGGGGCCGGACGCCGTTAAGCTGAGCGGGATTCGCGCCAACGACCCGACCTATGGCCTGCCGGCTTACTGGATTGCCAAGGGCGAGCGCGAGAAAGCGATCGCCCGCAGCTACACCGTGGTCGAGCCCGCCGTGGTCATCGCCACCCACATCGACAAGCTACTGCGCGAGCACGCCCACGAACTCCTGGGCCGCCAGGAAACCCAGGAGCTCCTCGAACACGTCAAATCGCGCTTCCCGAAGCTGGTCGACGATCTGGTGCCCAAAGTGGTTCAGCTCGGAATCCTGCAGAAAGTTCTGCAACTGCTGCTGACCGAAAACGTGCCGGTGCGCGACGTTCGAACCGTGCTCGAGACGATTGGCGAACATATCGGACGAACGCAAGATCCGATCGGATTACTGGTGCCCGTGCGCCAGCGTTTATCGCGCACGATCCTGAAAGATCTCATGGGCGACGAAGATGAGTTGCGTGTCGCCGCAGTCCATCCCGATTTCGAGCGAATTATTGAAGAGGCCCTGGGTGGTGCACCGGTCGCCAGCGATGGTGCGCTGGAGCCCGGGCTAGTGAAATTCCTGGGTGAGCAGGCGCTCGAAGCGGCCAACAAGCTCGAGAGCGCTGGGCTGGCGGCCGTCGTGCTGGCTTCGACCGCGACGCGAACGACGGTCGCACAAATTCTCAAACGCGTCGCGCCGCAAATCTCGGTGGTCGCGATGTCCGAAATTCCACCGACGACAAAAGTTAAGTTTGAAACTGTCATTTGCCAAAAGCCGGCCTAAACTGTTCGTTTAATTGGAATTCGCTATGGGTCCGCGCCGTTACGTAGCCCAAAATCCCGCCGATGCTCTCAAACAAATCCGCCTCGAGTTAGGTCCCGAGGCCGTTGTGCTGTCCAATCGGGAAGTCGATGACGGCGTTGAGATCGTCGCCATCCGTCCCGAAGACTTGGCCAGCATGTCCGGTGAACGCTCAGTCGTGGCCCCGAACAGCGAAGGCGCACCGTTCGCCGCCCTGCCCATGCCAGCCAGCCCGCGCGTCGCCAGTGAAGCCCCGCCATTAGCCAGAGGTCGCGCCAGCAGTGCTGAAGGTGGCCGCAGCGCCAGCGGCGCCCGCCAGGCCAACACCCGCTCGCGCGCAGCTAGCGCCGAAACCGCGCCGATCGCGAGCAGCGCCACCGTACGCCCGCGCGCGCCGGGGTCCAGCGTCATGGCCCGGCAACGCCGCCTCGAAGAAGATCAGCCTGCCAATCGACCCCTTGGCAGCGGTGTGAATCACGAGTTGGTGATCGCCAATGTATCGCAACGCAGCGACCGCGACCGCCGCCGCAACCCGGTTTACCCCCCGGCGGAGTCCCCGCGCGCGCGCAAGTCGCTGGGTGAGCGCGATGCCAACCTCGAAACCGAGGAGTCCCCGCTTGCACGTCCGGCGGCAGCCGCGTTTGAACACACCCCCAACGCAGCGCCAACACCCCAACACGCGCCTGCGCTGGCCACCCGTGCAAACGCACCCGATCCGTGGCAAAACCAATCCGTGCCGGGCAACGAAGCCCAGACGCTCGAATTTGCGCGCGACTTGGCTGAAGTGAAGCGTCTCTTACAAACCCACGTGGCCCACAGCGTCGCCGCCGCGATGACGACCGACACGCCCGTGCGCGCCGAATTGCTCAAGCAAATGTTTGCCGCCGGGTTCTCTGCCGGCCTCGCCAGCAGCCTGGTGGCGGAAATGCCCGAGCAACCGCATCTTCCAGCGGCCGTACTCTGGATGCAGGAACGCCTCAAAGCCGACCTGCGCACGCTCGACGTCGTGGGCTCGATCGATGACGGCGGCGTGTATGCGTTTATCGGCCCCACCGGGGTCGGCAAGACCACGATGGTGGCCAAACTGGCGGCGCGCTGCGTGCTGCGATTTGGCCGTTCGCGGGTCGCGTTGCTCACGACCGACACCTACCGAATCGGCGCTCAGGAACAACTGAAAGTTTTCGCGAAGATTCTTGGTTTAACGATCACTTCGGTGCGCGATGGCGCCGACCTCGCGCACAAGCTCGAAGAGCTTTCGCGCAAGCACGTCGTGCTACTCGACACTGCAGGGATGGGGCAGCGCGACCAACTGATGATCGAGCAACTGAGCCTGCTCGCCGAAGGCCGCCAGCATCTCAAACGTATTCTCGTTGTCAGTGCCACCACCGGTTTGCACACGCTTGACGACGTCTACGAGACCTATCGCCAGGCGCTCGGCCAAGAACCCTTCTGGGGTGTCGTACTGACCAAACTCGATGAGGCTGTAAGCTTGGCCCCGATGGTCGAATGCGTGATCCGCCATCAGCTGCCAGTGTTGTTTATGGCCAATGGCCAGCGCGTGCCCGAGGATCTTCATGTTCCCAACACCGGTTATCTGGTACACCGAAGCCTGCGCGTGAAGGCGACGATTATGGGCAGCACGCCGCTGGACGAACACATCCCAACGCTTATTGCAGACAACCTGGATGCGTGGGCAAGAAAATAGAGTCGACTCTGATGACTGACGTGACCCCAAATATTTCTGATGCCGTCGAATCTCTCCGCGGGAAAGACCAGGCGGACGGCTTACGCAAGATTTTTGGCGACGGTGGGGCCATCCCAACCTTTGTCATTGTTTCTTCGCTGCAGGCCGACGCCTCTGTCACAGCCGGCATCGGCGTGGCCCACCTGATGCTGCGTGAGGGCAAACGCCTGCTGTTTGTCGACCAGGTGCCGCTCGGCGATCGTTTTGATCAGAGACATTTTAATAAAGTTCGATACGACGTCTCGCAAGCGCTGACCGGCACCGTGCCGCTGGAAAAAGTCGCCTCTCGGGTATCGGAACGTTTCTGGTTTTCAGCCGGCGCAAAACTGCAAGGACTATTGCGGCGGCGGCTCACCCGCCAGCCCATCACCGTCCCCCAGTCGGTGGCGCGCTCGAGCCTGGAAGTCGATTTGATCCTCACGGTCACGCAAAAAATCGATCGGGATGTGATGCGCTTGTTCGGCGGCGAGCCGCGCTGCATGCTCTTGACCAGTACGGTTCCCGAGTCGATGAAAAAAACACTCATCAACGTGCGCGAACTCTCGGTCACCTACACCGGCGTGCCGATCCCCATTCTGGTGGTGGGCGGAGAGAGTGAGGCGCAGGCCCAAGCAGCCTACAACCTCCTGGAGCGCAAATCGCTCGAACACCTTCAACAACCGCTCGCAATGATGGGCTGGGTGCGCACCGCCGACCTCAACGCGATGCTCAACGGCATCGCCGAGCCCGACATCGACGAGAGCACCTCGTTCCCGGTCGGCGCGTATCGAACGATGGCGACGGCGCTCACTGGCGAGCAATGAGGGCCCCCGGCAAACTCAGCCCCCATTCAGCCTACCGGCTTGACCAGAAGGAATCGCTGATCCGCTCGCACCTGCCGCTGGTCAGAAGAATTGCTGGCCATCTGGCCAGTCGACTGCCACCCAGCATCGAGCTCGATGATCTGATGCAGTTCGGCCTCATCGGGCTCAACGACGCCATCCAGCGCTATCAGGCGCAGGACGGCGTGCCGTTTGAAGTCTATGCTCGCATGCGCATTCGCGGTTCGATGATCGACGGCCTGCGCCAGACCGATTTGCTGCCGCGCCACGTCCGCGATCGAATCCGCGACCTCGAAGAATGCGTACGCCGCCTGTCGCACGAACTCGGACGCCAACCCGAAGATGGCGAAATCGCGACTGCGATGGCCATGACGCTCGACGAGTATCGCGCACTGCTGACCGATGCGGTCTCGATCCAGTACGGTAACGACGACGATGAGGGCAGCGCAAACCACGAAGACCTGCTCGCCGAGGAAGAAACCCCACAAAGCCTGATGGAGCGCCGCGATGAGGAGCGCCAACTGGCTGGACTGCTGCGCCAGCTGCCAGAACGCGAGGCCATGGTGATGTCGCTGCACTATCAGGAAGGTCTGACCTTTCGCGAGGTCGCCAAAGTGCTCGACCTCACCCCGGGTCGCATCTCGCAAATTCACACCCAGGCTATCCTGCGCCTTCGCGCCTTGGCAAAAGAGAGTGATTTCAGGTCATAATTTGAACGATGAACACGCCAATGCCTAGCGATCCCGCTCCAACCCGCCCGCTGCGGAGCATTCACCGACGCCTGCTTGCCATCCTCACAAGCACCAGCCTGTTGCTGGCCGTTCCCACGGCGTGGGCGAGCCTCGATGCCGCCATGAAGGCGTGGGCTGCGGGCGACTACAATGCGGCCGCCAAGATTCTCAAGCCAAAGGCCGACGAAGGCGACGCCGAAGCGCAGTTCAACTTAGGCCTCTACTATTTTCAAGGCTTGGGTGGCTCGCGCAACTACAGCGAGGCGGCCCGCCTGTTCTCAGCCGCAGCGGAGCAAGGCCACATGATGGCCGCTAACAATCTGGGTGCGATGTATCTCGAGGGGCGCGGCATCGCAGCGTCGCCGACCGACGCCTGGTTTTGGTTCGCGACCGTTGCACAACGGGGCGATGCCGCTGGCGGCGTCCTGCGCGATCTGGCGGCCTCGAAAATGTCGCCCGTCCAGGTCGAAATCGCCCGTAAGCGCTTTGAAGCCTGGGTTGAAAAGAACGATACCCCTTGGTGGAAGAAGCTCTTCCGCTAAACAGATCGCTGAACGACTGACAGCGCCAAGCTCCTCTTCAGACGCATCCCCAAAGGCGCCTCAGCGCGCCGCCCGACGCGCCGCTCCCACGGGGTCAGCCAACGGCGTTTCTTGCTCGCTCAATAAGCGCCACTCGTTCCCAACACGCCCCCAGCGCTGCTCCTTGCGGCTGCGCTCGTTTAGGACCACGCTTTCATAGCTTTGCACAAACTGCACCGTCAGCCGATTGGGGTTCGTGCCGTCGACAATCCACAGCACCTCAAAGAGGCGAATACGATGCCAGGGTCGGCGCTCGAAGACGGTCCGTTTACGCTCGAGAAAGCGCTCGCGGTCTGCTCCCTCAACCCGAAATTCCGCCGCATGGTGAGCGGCAAAACGCTCAAAATCCCGGTTTTCCCAATCCTGGCGCCACTGCATCAGCGCTGCCGTGGCCTGACGCACCGGATCGGCTACCGACGCCGCCTTGTCTGGCGACGCTGCATAAGCGGTGGCGGATGCACTGCCCGCATTGGGTACGGCAGGCGGAGCCAGTTTAAGCTGCGCAAAACCCGCCAATGGCGCCAGCATCAGGCTGAGCGCAAGCAACCCGAAAAGCCGGTCGCAAGGCTTACGTTGGCGACGCCCGAACAGCCCCAAAACGCAGATTCTTTAGGAAATAGCGACCGGATCGACCGGAAACAGGTTGTCGTCGACCGGCACCAAGCGGCCATCGATTTGGGCGCCGACATGCATTTCAATGCGGCTATAGGTTACGTCGCCAATGACGCGCGAGCCCGGGCGCAACTCGAGATAACGCTGCACCACGACGTTGCCTTCGACGAGGCCACAAACCACCGCATCGACCGCCGAAATATCCCCCCGCAGATGAGCGCTCTCGCCCACCACAAGCAAGGCGCGATCACCGCGCGATTCGATCCGACCATCGACGATGCCATCAATGCGCAGCGTACCCGAAAAGGCGATATCCCCACGCACAGCCGTACCTGCCGCAATCAACGAATCAATCGCTTCCGTACCCGTTAATGCGGGGCTGGCGCGCGGGCGGCCACGTACCGCAGACGCTGCTGCTAGCAGGCGTTGGGTAACGGAGAGAATGGGGCGCTGCAGAACAGTGAGCTTCATCGGCTTAGGGCAAGGCGAGGCGCTGAACTGCCCGCGTGCGACCTTCCTCGTCCACCACCAAAATACGTAAGGCGGTCACGGGTACTTCCGCAGCCGTGACCTCGCCCGCCAGAATCTGTCCATTGCGATAATCCAGCCGCTCGCTACGGGCCGGCACCTCGGCCAATACGCGCTCGTCAGAGCCGCCGACCGATCCGGCCAGTTCAACCACGGCATTGCCACGAAAAGGCCCACTCGCCTGCGCGCCACCCGAGACGAGGGCGAAGTAGCGCCAACCACCTGCGATCGGACGGGCGGTGACGGCAGAAATCGACACCTCGCGACCCGTTCCAGCCTTGTTTTCATATAAAAATTGGAAGGCTTTCCGCTCTTCTACCAAGCGAGCGTTCTCGGCGTTGAGGGCCGAAACGTCTTCGCGCACCTCATTGACCGGCGGCGCAGAAGTCCGCTCAACCGACGCGCCAGACATCGAGGCCGTGTCGCTGGCGGCAGCGAACGCGACCGACCCCGGGAGCCCCGCGAATTGCCCACTATGAACCGAGACCCCAAAGGTGTAGCCAACCAGCCCACCCGCCGCCGCGAACAATAAAATTGCCAGCGCTTCAACTCGCCCACTACGCGTGGCGGAACTCCCGATACCTGAAGTGGAGCGCAAGAAGCTGTATTCGCGTAATCTCAAACCCACTTCAACGCCTCCTGTCGTCGGCGCGCCAAACAACGGCTAGGCCGTACGGGTGAGACGGGTGCCCGCACTCGGGCCACGCATACGACCGCGCTCACCGTAGACCGACGTCGCCGATGTTGCTGCAACCAGCGAGCCGAGCGTTCTCGAGCGCTGGACCGCAGCCTCGATTAGGGCACCGTTAATTTCATTTTCACGCCGCAGCACCGCAAATCGCTCCTGCAGCTGGTTTTTTTCGTCCTCGCTAAAATCGACCTCGTCGGCACTACCGTCAGCTGGCGACCCCGCCTCGGTAAGGCCCTTTCCGCCCAGAAGCAGCATCGCGGCCTCTTTGCGAACGAGTAAAGATTCTAGGCCGCCGATGTCCGATTGTTCGAGCAGCGCGCGCTCCTCCAGAAGCAACACGCGGACAGCCTCGAGCCGATCCATCACGCTAGCAAAGTCCGCCATCGCGGGCTCAGTCTGTTTAATAATTGACGCGATGCCCGGCAGCGGTCATGGCCTCGGCGATACGAGCGTAATCGATTCCGAATCGGCCTTCTGCAATGCGCTGACGGATTTCGGCAATCAGACCGTCATCATCAATAGGACCGGTTTGATCGATCGAGAGCAAAGCCTGCGTCTTCAAGGAAACGTCCACCACCGGATGTTCCGAAGAAGTCGCTTTGGCCGTCGAAACCGGACGAGACTGAACCTCAGAGATCAGATGCAGCGCATCAACCCCTCCGGGAGAACTTCCGTTGACTTTCATGATGTCCTCTACTCAGACCTACGCATATCGATCACAACCACCCCCCGTGGATCAAGTCGTCCTGAAACAGTCTGACCCTCGGAGTTACGCACTCTAATCATATCACCGGTCGAAGCGTTTTGTAACGCAACTGACTCGGAGGAAACCGTAAATCCATTCCCTATGATTTCTAAACGGACAGAATCTCCGGTTCGTATAGCCACCGGGTTACGCACCGTGGAACGCAGCAATACAGCGCCTGCTGGAAACGAGCGGCTCAGCACCCGCCCCACCACATCCCCGGTCGCGAGCAGTGCGTCGGTCCCAATGGTACTGATGTCGGCGTCCGCCAAACTCAGGTCAGTCATGGCGATCGGTACATTCGCCGACAGCGTTCTCGCCGCCACCACCGCCCGCTGAATCACGGCAACCCGGACATTTATGGTCACTGACGCTCCCAGCAAGCCCACGCTGGTGGGCGCACACCGCACGATGTAAGGGACCATGGGACCGGGCGGGCGCCGATTGGGGAGCACCTCAACGACCGGCAACAAACACTTTTGCGGCAACACGAGCCCAGGGGGCAAGAAAATCTCAATCCGCGCGCCCACTGGCAGCGAAAATCCCACTTCCTGTAGTTGGCGCTCAACCAGTTGCCGCAACTGCGGCATCAACAAAGCCCCCGCCGTTGGGGGCGCCGACGCCGTAGCAGCCCCAGAAACCGAGCTCGAAGACGCTGCGTCAGCCGGCACCTGGGCAGCGGCAGGAGCTGCAGCTGGACCCTGGTAAGCAGCTGGAGCCGTCGGAGGAGGCACCGCGGCGGCCGGCAGTCCGGCTTGCGCGTAAATGAGCGCGGGGAGCAGGCAGCAAAGCGCGGTCGCAAACCGCGCGGTCAGCCCAACGGCCGAGAGCGCAGCGCGGCTCAGAACCGGCTCGGGTCGATCAAAACTGCCGACTGACCGCCACAAAGCGCCGCTCCAGCCAACCATTCCAAACCCAACACCGGGGTTGCCGCCACAAAACACGTCGCGCGCTGCCTTCGCCACTTGGCAGGATCGATTGCAACGACGCCCGAATGAAGCTGAATCACCGGCATCGATTGCGCGTCTGCCGGCGCCCCAGCCTGCACCACCGGCATTGCGCCTGGCCCCACCGACAGCAGCCGCGTCGGTGGCATTGCTGGCGCCTCGGCAACCCGCAAATCGGGCACCGCACACATCGAACCGTCGTCCGCGTTCGCAACCCACACCGACAAGCGCTGCGACTGCATCGGCAGCCAAACGCTCAAGGAATCCACTGGCGCTATGGCGAGTACCATCCGATCGAGCAGTTGGCGGCGCCGAAGTTGTGCTGCGGCTGCCTCGGAAAGCGCTACCCGGCACCATTCGCCCTCGACGCTAAACGCCTCGAAACTTCCAATTTCGTCTTGCAGCGCCCGTAGCTGGGCCGCCGTTGCTTCACCAACCTGCACTTTGCGGCGTACGCCTCCTGCGCTCACAAGCTGATCGACCGCCAACAGCGCGAGTGCATCACGACGCACCGCGTCGAGCGCAGCCGAAGCCCCCGAGGGCTGCACCGCCATCGGCTTGAGCTGCTCGCTCAGCCAAAGGGAGGATTGCGCGAGCGCCTTCGCACGAGTGGAAAGTCGAGCCATTGCACCGGCACGGTCAGCGCCAGGCACAGGTACCGAATCAAAGGCCGCGGCGAGTTCACTGACCGCATCGCCTTCCGTACCCGGTTCGCTCGCCGGTAATACGGCAGCCTCTGCGGCGATGGGCAACTCAGCCAGCACGGTCTCCGCGCTCGGCGCAGACACGGGCGTCGCAGCCACGTCCGCAAGCGCTTCCTCGGAACTGATGCCGCCTTGCAAATTCGGCGGTAAGCGTTGATCAAACAGCGGCAAGAAATTCACGGCCTTACCACCCGCCGACTCTCGCGCTGAGCTCGAACCCAAAGCCTTTTCGGTGGCACTCTGTAACGGCACCTGTGCACCCTGCGGATCGGGGGCCGACGAAACTTCGTTCGCTGCCTCAAGCGGGGCGTCAACTGCCGGCTCCGCAGGTTCAACCGGAGCCGCTTCTAACACACGGGCGAGCGCTGCTGCGGGCTCGAACTCCCACGTCGGCGGATCGATCGGTGGCAAATCGAACCCGTCAGTAGCCCCTTGCTTGGGCACGCGCGAGCGCGACCGCAAAACATCCCCCGTCAGGATCGCTCCCGCGATCTCGGGAATCGGCACCTGACGCTCAGTTGCGAAGTGCTCGATCCGCTCGACGAACTGCTGCAAGCGGGTCCTGTCGAGATCTGCCCCCGTACGCAGGAGCATTTCCACCGTGTCAATTCCGTTGGCGACGAACTCGTGGTCCTCACCGGCATGACTCACCTCGCCAACCGCCACCAAAGCGGCAGCAAAGGCATCGACCACGGTGGCCTGGTGATCTTCGCCGAGCGCGCGCAAACTTGCCGAAATCCCGCCCCACTCGGGGCGCTCGGAAATGCCTTCCAAGGATTCGGACGCTAGTTCCAGGCGCAGGCGGGTGAGGTCATTGATTGCATCCGCAACGTAGAGCTCCCGCCCGGTATCGGACAGCAGACCGAGATCATAGTCAGGCATGAACCGCCTCCACCAGACGCGTCCGGATGGCGACGATCTCATCGCGCCACCCGCCGACCGCGATCAGGGCCGCATCATGCGCATGTTCCAGCTGACGCGCGCCCTCTAGCAAGGTCGTGGCCTTGGTCCGCAAGGATCCGAATCCCTCTGGCAACTTGGCAAGACGCTCAATGCCAACATGGAGTTGAACGTCGACCAGATCAGCTGTTTTCTCCATCACCTGCAATCGATCGAGCAAGGAATACAGAATCTCGCCAGCTGACTGCGAAGGCGAACTGGCGGCCGCATAGTTGATCAACGCTTCACGAACTTGGCGCACCATGGCACCCTGGGCGGGCAAGGTATCGCGCATTTCAGCGGCGCGCGACTGCAGCGACTGCGCAGCGTCAGACATCTCCGTTTGGATCCGCGCCGCCTGCTCGACCACCTGCCACGACTGCCCAAGCGCGGAAAGCAATTCTTCAACATGACGCGAATCTTCTTCCGCGCGCGAAGCGATGTCGCCCAAGCGGCGGTCGACATCCGTCAGCAATTCGCGTAGCACCTCAGCCTCGGCAGTCGCGGCCGAATCATCGCCAGGTGCTGCGCCAGAACCCCATCCAGCCGGTGTTTCAACCGGCGTACTCCAGACAGTTTGGGCGGCCGGCTCCAAGGCGGCGTCCGCCGACGCGGACGAATTGGACTCTGCCGCCTTTTCAAAGCCATCGCCAGCAAACGGGTCGGCAGCAAACGGGTCCGCTGAAAGCGAATCCTTGGCGAACGGATCGCTCTTGAACGGATCCGCGGTGAATGGATCGCTTGCAAACGGATCCTTGCTCGCGCTTGCTGTTTCTGACTCAAACGCCCCAAGCGGCGCCAGGGGCGCCAATGGCTGGGCGCCCCTCGCTGGCTCGCGGGCCTCTACCGCCAACGCGCGGGCCGCTGGCTGAGGCTCGGGCGCAACTGGCGTGACCGCCGCCGAGCGCCAGGCAAACCCAAGCGAAATCAGCGCAAACGCACCGCCCACCAGGAACAGCAACTCTGCCAAAGACGCTACCGGAGGGCGATCGAGGAAGCGCTCAAAATACTCATTAACAACCGGCAACTGCTGTCCGATCGCGAGCAACTCGGTGCGCGCACGGCGCAACTCAGCGCGGATCTTGGCATGGTCCACGTCGGGTGCCACGGGTGCCGCGTTGACACCCTCACCAGCCGAGCGCTCAGCGGCCTCGGCAACCGCAGCAAATTGGCGATTGAGTGCCTGCGCATCCTTGGTCGACGGGAATTCACCGTACTTCTGCGCGATCGCCTTGGCCGCGGTGACCACGGGCTTCAAGGCAGCGCGTGCATCCGCCTGCAATTGGGCATTTGCGGGCTCAGTGCGCAATTTTTCGACGGCCGCCCGCAGCGCGCCATCCGCGGCCAAAAAAGCCGCGCCGAGCGAGATCGCTTGGGATTGCGGCAAGGATTTCGGGTTGAGCTGCGAAACACTGCGGGCAAGCGCATCGTAGCCCTCGGCCTGCCGCTGTGTCTCGGTAATCAGAGAGCCAAAATTATCGCTCGCACCCTCAAGCGTCTTCTTAACCGAACCCAACTTCTCAGCCTGCGCGGTCACCGCATCGACTGCACGCTGCTTCTCAGTAATGCGCTGAATCGCATCACGCAGACGGCGCGGAAAACTGTCGGCATTGGTGCCCAGAACCAGATCGCGTTGCATCGATTCGAGCGACGCCGAGAACTTCTTCGACGCTTGCGCCAGCGCAGCAAAATCAGCACGCGCGGGGTCATACTCGGGGTCAAGCGTGGCCGTCAAACGCTGCAAGGCGAGATGGAATTGCAGCCCTGCCTCGACAATCTTCCGATTCCGCTCATCGGCCTGGCGCGCGGATAAATGCGCCAATGCGGTGGTGAGCAGCAACCCAATCGTAATCGCGATCAAGACCGGCGGCAGATATCGAAGGATCAGAGCGCCAGGCGAAGAAGAAGTCTTGGACTTGGTATTTTTCATCGGAAGGGTCACAAGTCTAGAAAATCGAAGTGAGTGCAATCGGCGTACCGTGCGACTGCGGGGCTAAATCAACTCGATCTGCAAGGATTGCAATTCCACAATCCCCATTGCGCTGCTCGCGCAGAACCACAAAGCGAGGCTCACCGACTTCCGTTGCTGTCGGCTGCGGCTCGGCGGGTGGCGCCGGATCATGCACGAGCATCGGCGGCCCCTCGCCGAGGACAAAGCCAGAGGGTTGCCCACGACCAATCCAGGTCATATCGGCAGACCATGAGACGATCCGATCGATCGCTGGCAAGGGCAACGAAAATTCAGCGCCTGCGCGATGCAATATCAACCAATCCATGTGGGTTTTCGATGAGAAGGGTGACTGGGCAGGCCCGGAGGATAGATGGGTTGTGGCGCTTCACGCACGGGGTTACGCAAAATTTCGTCTGACCAGGCCGCGACCGAAAGCGCAAATTCTGCGAGTTCTGTTTCCCCGCTCTCGAACCGGCGAACCTCAAAACCCGTTCCGAACGATTCGAGCTGCGTCGCCGTTCGTTCAACGTCGATACACGCACTGGCGCGCGGCAACATCGCCAGCACCGGGCATTCGCACCAAAACGTGCGCTCCAGGCCATTGGGCCCGCGACTAAACGGTCGATAAAGGCGATACGGCAGCGCCGCCAAGGCGTGTGCCGACGACGAATGAACAACCGGCAGATTCACCGGCAAGGCGCCCAGCAACCAATCCAGACGCCACGCGGCGAGAACAGCCTCGGCGGATTCCAAACGTTGCGCGCGCCCAACAGCCGCCCGTGCGGTCGGCCGCAACATGGCCGGAATTTCTGCCAGTACGGGCTCGATCATGAGCAAGCCGCTCAGCCCTGCACCGACGGCGCCGGCGGCAACATTCAGTGCCGCTGAAGCGCCCCACCCCAAGCCGCCCACAAACTGGGGAATCGACCCCGGCTCGGCCGCGAAATCCTCGGGTGCCATCGCATTCGCCGAGCTCGATCGATAAGAGCCTGCCAGCAGGGCCTCAACGAGTTCGGAAAAATCGCGACGACCACGCGGCAGGCTCGCCGCGGTTGCGCCATGGCCCGGCAAATCGGGCGTCAGGACGCGATAACCGTGTTCAGCCCATTGCGTGGCAAACGCCGCCAACGACAACGAATCGGCACCGAGATCGTGTAACAGGACCACATTGGCGCGCACGGGCCCCGGTGGCAAATAAGCACGTAAGCGCACGTCCGGCCAACGGGAGGGTTGAACCGTCAATTGGACGGAAAATTCGAATTGCCGCGGCAGCAACGGACCGGTTCCTAACGTGAAGATTTGCGCAAGCTCTAAAAACGGTGAAAGGATAACTGATCAACGATGACAACTGTCGTCTTTATCTAAGACAAACCAGGTGTAGGACTCCGCTGCCGATGGATGGTCTCGACAGATATCATCAGAGGCAAGCCCGCTGACTGATCCAACGTTTTTTCATCCACATGCCTGCTCTGCCCTCGCTGCGCCAGTTGTCCTATTTGGTAGCCCTTGCCGAGACCTTGAATTTCACCAAGGCGGCGCAACAACGATTTGTCACCCAATCGACCCTTTCCGGGGGCATTCAGGAGCTCGAGCGTTTGCTGGGAGCCACCCTGGTGGAACGCGATCGGCAGCAAGTTCGCTTCACCGAGCTGGGGCTGGAAGTGGTCGAGCGCGCGCGCGCGCTGCTGGCTCAAGCGGGGGATTTGGCGCTGCACGTGAGCCGATCGGCGGGACCGTATTGCGCGCTCGTGAAATTGGGCGCAATTCCGACCCTTGCGCCCTATGTGTTGCCACCGCTGATGCGCGCCGCACGCACGCAGATGCCGGAACTCAGAATTGCTCTGCGCGAAGATCGCACCAGCGATTTGCTCACCGAAGTGCACAAGGCCAACCTGGATTTCGCGCTCATCGCACTACCCTTCGAAACCCCGGGTCTACTCGTCGAACCCTTGTTTGACGAAGAGCTCTGGCTCATCGGTGCTTCGGACGACCCCGCCACCCGCGATGCCCGGCCAACCATCGACGCCATCGATCCGGCGCGCTTACTGCTATTGGCCGAGGGCCATTGCCTGCGCGACCACGTGCTGCAGGGCTGCCGCTTGACCGATCCGCAACCCGACATTGAAGCCACCAGCCTGACAACGCTGGCGCAAATGGTTGAAGCCGGAATGGGGATTTCGATCATCCCGGAAATGGCGATTCGAGGCGGCCTGGTAAAGGGCATGGCCGTCACCGCCCGCCCGCTCGCCGCGCCCGCCCCGCGTCGCGCAGTGGCGCTGGTCGCGCGCCCCTCGAGCGCGCGCCTCGAGGTTTTCGAAGCGCTGGCCGTGATTGCGCGCGGTCTGGCGGTCACCAGTGCGCGCACTCGAGTGCAAGCAGCCGGGACAAAGGGCGCAAAGGCCCCCAAGACCTCTGGGTAATGTGTGCCCCGCGTCTAATCAGGGCCGCGCTGTCGCACATGAACCCATTCATGGCGGGTTACAAAGGTCGCCCCTCGACCCACGTCATGGTAAAAGAGCTTTGTCCCGGTGAGATCGAAGCTGTTCACCAGATGAATAAAGCCCGAATCGATACAATGTATTTCGCTGGCATGCTTGATCACTTCGACCCAATCCAACATCGAATCTGTTAAGGGCTCAACGAAATAAATCGGTAGCGCCGTATCGATTTGAAGGTCGTGCTCACTGACGCGCGATTTCGCGGCGACTAGGCAGTAGCGCTCGTGCCGGATATGCTGGCGGTAAAAATCGTGCGCGGAAGTCATCACCGCAGGCAAACGAAAGTGGCTCCATCGAACGTCAAATGGCACGCCCAATGATTGATAAAATTCAACATCGAAATTATCCGACGCGCGGGCAACGACAGTCAGCACCGGAACACCCAACTGATTACTCGCCAGATAAACAAAATCTTGCTGGGAAAGCTTCGGCCAATTGAATTCTAGAATTGTTATTCGCGGTTCATCCGAATACAAAAACCGAACCGTCGGTGCATTGCTCTTGGTGCAAACGAGATACAGACACTCCAACTCGAAGGCTTCGAGTAAATAATTGACCAGGCCGTTGCAAATTAAATGGTCACCAACACCTAAATGGTGGTGGACGATGAGTCGCTTCGGTTTCAGTAACATTTTGGTCATCGGTTCGCGGGCAAGTTCGATCAAAGTGCTTGCTCGGCCTGGTTCCCCGGGCTGGGAGCGGAAAAACCAAGACTGCGCCCCCCGTGGTTCGGGCAGCGATGGGCGCTTGAATGGCAACGCACTGCCCGGTACCTAAACGGCCAGAGCCACCATCCCTGAGCTGGCGTTCCAAGCGGATGCTGTAGCCCTCCGGATCTTACCCGCAGAGCGCGGTTTCCCTCAGTGATGCCCCCGCCGACAGGCATGCTCTGCACTTTTGACGGACAAACGAAATCGAAACCCCACGTACCAGAAAAAACAAAATTCTTGAAACAAGTTTTATCTTATGATAAAGATTGTTGGTGAAATTTGAACTAGATTTTTTAGGCTTTCGACGCAGGCCACGACCGCTGCCGGTTGCCTGCGTCGCTGCCATGCGACTGGCCCCCAAATGGAACTTCTTCTCATCCCAAGCGATGCTCAGATCGCTGACTCGCCGTCCATATTTTAGCTTTAGATTATTTTGAAGAACACCAAAGATTGCCTTAGGTTGAACAATGCCTTTGATCGGAAGTTTTGACTCTCGCGGTTACTACCTCGGCGCCGGCCCCGTCCTCATTGATAGTGACGTCACCGTTACTGCAAGCGGGAACAAATGGAGTGGGGGCTATCTTGAGTTCGTTCAGCAAAATTTCAAGCTAGGGGATTTGCTCTCATTACGCTCGGATGCGAACCCGAACGCGGTGGGGGCGATCTCCGCGGTTGGAAGCGATGTTTATCTCGGTAATGGAAGCAGCAAAACTCTGATTGGCTCGATTGACTCGATTCGCAACGGCGCGAATGGTCAACCCCTTCGAATCAACTTCAGTTACCAACTTGCACCGAATGGGGATTTCGAGGGCGGGCCCTCAATCCCAGGGTGGACGATCACGGATGGGATAATCCGGCTGAATGGGCTTGATTTGATACTTGGGGTTCCGACACCAAATGACCCGACCATTCCGCAATCGTCCCGTGGGGATGCCTATGCGCCTCAGACCCTTGGTACCTACAGCCATGTCATCGACTCGATTGAATCCACAAGCGGATCCAACTCTCTGCGGTTAACCTCGTCAGGCCTTACCACGAGCGCTGGCTATGACATTGTTCATGGCCCCTGGATCTACAGCGACCCATTCGCAGCGTTAGCAGGTGAAACCCTTACCTTTGACTGGCGCGCGAAGGGCGGCGAGGATGCCTTCGACGTCTTTGGCTGGTTGCAAGAGGTCAGCACTGGCCAACAAAAAATCATACTTAATGAAACTGGTACCTCTGTTGCTGCAACGCAGTGGTCAAAAGCCCTTGTTGAAATTCCCATAACTGGTAACTGGCGTTTTATTTTCGTTTCTGGAACCTATGATTGGTCAGGCCTGCAGGCGGCTGGAGCCCAGCTATTTATTGACAATGTTCGCACCGGAAACCTTTCTATAACGGATGCGGTCGCCTCCAATATCGCACGTCATCTTGCGTTCGAGTCGCCTCTCAACGCCAGCACCGACACCCGAAGTATACGATTGGTTGCAGCGGATACGGGAAGTTTGTCCGGTGGCACACCGGCCGTCGGCGACATCAATGTAACGATCTTCCAAGACAGCACACTGCCCACGATTGCAATCACAAGCGATCAAGGCGATCTTGGGGTCGGTCAAACGGCGACCCTGACTTTCACCCTGAGCGAACCGTCCACCAACTTCGTCTACGGCGATATCACCTACACCGGCGGCACCCTCGGACCCCTCAGCGGTAGCGGTACGACCTACACCGCGATCTTTACACCGAACTTCAACAGCACGACTAATGGCGTAGTCCATGTTGCAAGTAATACGTTTTCCGATGCTGCGGGAAACGTTAACGCCGACGGGGCTGATCCTAACAACACCGTGAACATGTCGGTCAACACGATTCCCGACACGACACCACCGACCATTGCAATCAGTTGCAACGAAACAGGCTTGTCTTGGGGGGAAACAGCCCTCTTGACGTTCAAGTTTAGCGAAGACGTCACCGACTTCGTCGTTGGCGATGTTGCTGTATCGGGGGGCGGAACACTCGGCCCTTTGAGCGGCGGTGGCAACGAGTACACAGCGACCTTCACGCCTTTTGCTAACACCACGACCAGCACGGTCATCAGCGTCGCGAACAATAAGTTCTCCGATGCAGCTGGAAACGTTAACGTCGATGCAGCAGATAAGGATAACACCCTCACCATCGCAGTTGACACCGTTCCTCGCGCACCCACCATCGCGATTACCAGCAATCAGACGACCCTGAGGGCAGGCGAGACGGCGACACTCACTTTCAAACTCAGCTCGAAATCGACCGACTTTACCGCAAGCGATATCTCGGTTTTCCGCGGAACTCTTAGTGATTTTACTGGCAGTGACACCAACTACACTGCAACGTTCACGCCCAATCCAAATACTACGATGCCGGCCGTGGTGAGCGTCACCAACAACCGGTTTTCCAATACGCCAGGCCTATATAATGAAGACGGCTTTGACGCCAATAACTCGATAACGTTCGCAGTTAATACAAGCTCCCCCATATTGCCCCCTGGACTGCAAACCTTAGGATTTAATGAGCAGTTTGAAAGAGTTGCTGAATTTGGCGCTCTGACGACGCACCGACTTTCCGGCCCGGACCGGGCCTTGTTCGCGATTACCCCTGGCGGGACCCTGACGTTCGTCAAGGCACCCGACTATGAATTGCCTTACGATCAGGGCAAAGACAACACCTATGAAGTTACGGTTACCTCATACAAAGATGGCAAAGTAACTTCAGGAAAAAACCTCCAGATACAAATACAAGAGGTTTATATCTCACAAGGCACCTCGACCAATACGACCAATACGCAAATCATCCAAGGACGCTCTGGCTACCTGCAAACCTTTCAGGACACGCCTCGCAACGACCAATTCGCAGGTGGCGACTGTCTCGATACGTTCATTATCACAAGTGGTACTGACACGATTATCGACTTCAACGACTTGGGCGCCAACATGGATTGGCGCGGCAAACCTGCTCCGACTGGACAAGAGGTTCTGCGGGTCAGTAAGGGGGCGACAGCGGTCGTCTATCTGCGGGCCCCGTGGACCGCGACCTCAGAATCGATGAATGCCGGTACGATGAATTTCGACACACCCGGCAAAGCGATGGATCTCACCGCATTGAGCGCCTTGAACGGGGTGAAAATTCTAAATACCGGAGGCGCCGCGAGCCTCACCGGATCCTTACTGGGGGATACGATCGTAGGTGGATCTGGTAAGGATTCTATCGCGGGCGGCGCGGGCGCAGACAGCCTCAGTGGCGGGATCGCGAACGATGAATTATCGGGCGGTTTGGGGAACGATCGGCTCTCGGGTGGCCCTGGTCGGGATACCCTGATCGGCGGCGAGGGCGCCGATTGGTTCATCTTTGACTCGACCCGTGGGACAAACAACATTGACAGCATCCGCGATTTCGCCCCGGGGACCGACAAAATCGTTCTTTCGGCGACCTTTTACAAAAACTTCAAAGGATCTGCTGCGGGTGGCCCCATCACAGCCGACAATCTCGTTGCTGGCCCGGGGGCAAAAGCGTTGGACCGAAATGATTATCTAATTTGGGACACGACGGCCGGAACGCTCAGTTACGACGCTGACGGCTCCGGCCGCGGCATGCCCATCCCCTTCGCGAAGATTGAATTGATAGGGGCTCTAGCCCCAAGCGCCAGCGACATCCTGATCGTCCTCTGATGCCGTGATCCGAACCTGCTTTGGATGAGCGTTTGTGGGCTCCAACGTCGGGCAACACGACGATCCCGCGTCTGCTGGTGTTGCATTGCTGTCAGTTGGTTTGGGCTGGATTGATCACCTCTATCAAGCGGTGTTCACCCAGTTCTCAAGTTCGAGCCCTGGCACACGTTCGAACTCCGCGACGGTGTTGGTGACCAGCACCAAGCCTTCGCTGCGGGCATGCCCCGAAATGTGCAGGTCATTCACCCCGATGGGTTGGCCGAGCTTTTCGAGGGCCGCGCGGATGGCGCCGTAGTGCTGGGCGGCCTTGGCACCGTAGGGCAGCACCTCCAGGCGGCTGCAGAAGTCCTCGATGGCCGCCAGGTTCTCACTGACGCGTTGGCTTTTCTCGGCGCCGTGCATCAATTCGGCCAGGGTGACTGACGAGATGGCCATTCGACTGGCGTTGGCGTTGAACGTGGAAAGCACCGCGAGCGGTCGGCGCTTCAACACGTAGATAACGGTGTTGGTGTCGAGCAGGTAGCGCAACATCAAAGGGCTTCCCGCTCCGGCTGATGCTGAGAGGCACGTTCAGGCAAAAAGTCATCACTCACACGCGGGCCGTCCAGAAAAAAGCTGTCCCAGGATTGACCGAGAGGCGCGATGATTCGCTCGTGCCCTTTGACGCGGATATCGACTTTGTGGACGCCCTCGGGCAAACGGACGTCCAACGGCAGGCGGACGGCTTGGGTGCGGTTGTTGACGAAGACGGTACCGATGGACATGCTGGACCCTTTTCACGCTAATATACGGCGATTGTATATAGCAACGCCTGTGGAGTCAAGTTGAAGTTGACGGCTGACGGCGCCCAGATCCCTGTGGCCATGCGCAGGACACGTGTGCGAAGTCGATGTCTGGCAGCCGCGATTTCATTGCTCAGATCTGTGACGGGTAGAGCTTTGTTTTCGCAACCTGACCACTGCGACCCGTTGGTTTTGCGAGGCCGTATTCATTGAACGCTCAAGAGCCCGGCAGAGAATAGAGACAAAAAACTGGGTTCTGGGCGCAGAAAACCGGGTTCTAGACGCAAGGCCGCTCAAGAGGAAAATGCTTGGAACCGCGCCAATACTGGGGGAACGGGCAAAAAAAATCCCGACTGATCAGAGTCGGGATTTTGCATATGGTGGACCGAAGGAGGATCGAACTCCCGACCTCTGCATTGCGAACGCAGCGCTCTCCCAGCTGAG
>JBBAOE010000028.1:24445-33465 GCA_040401595.1 Burkholderiaceae bacterium | reverse complement strand
CGCAGCACGCGTCGCTGTACTTTGCCGGTGGTGGTCATCGGCAAGGCGTCGATGAATTCAATTTCTTTTGGATATTCATAAGGCGCCAGACGCTCGCGGACATGGGCTTGCAGCGACTCGGTCAGGACGCGGCGTTGCTCGGGTCCTTGATGCTGATCGGGCGCGCTCAGGACCACATAGGCTTTGACGACGGCACCCCGATCCGCATCTGGTTTTGGAACAACCGCGGCATTCAGGACAGCTGGGTGCCCAATCAGACAATGTTCGATCTCGCCTGGCCCGATCCGGTAGCCCGAGGACTTGAACAAATCGTCGGTTCTGCCCTGGTAACGAAAATCGCCGTGGTCGGTCAATACGGCGAGGTCGCCGGTCAGCCACCAGTCGCCGCGGAATTTGGCCTGGGTCGCTTGCGGATTGCCCCAATACCCGAGAAACAAGACCGGATCGGGGTGGCCGTGCCGATCGAACCGGTGAACCGCGAGTTCCCCGAATTCCCCTGCGGGTAACGCCTGCCCGTCCTCATCGATGATGGCAACCCGATGCCCGGGGTAGGGTCGCCCGATATGACCCGGGACGGCTGGCCAGCGGCGCGAGGAGTTGCCCACGACATAGTTCGCTTCGGTTTGACCGAACATTTCGTTGGGTTGCAGGCCGAGTGTTTCCACGCACCATGCGTAGACGGGCTCCCCAAGCGATTCACCGGCGCTCATCAGCGCGCGCAGGCGCAGGGACTTGCGTTCAGCCGAGGAGAGACTGGGTCGCGCCTTCATCATCTGTTTGAGCGCGGTGGGGAACAGGAACGCGTTGGTGACCTCATGGCGGGTCATCCACTCGAAGGCATTCTCCGCGCTGAACCGCTCGCGCGAGCCGACGATGCTTTGGCCAAAATAGAGCGTCGGCAGCAAGGCGTCCCAGAGTCCTCCCGTCCATGCCCAGTCGGCCGGAGACCAGAAGCGGTCGCGGCTATTGCGACCATCGCGGGGCGCCGTCGTGCGTCCGCCCCAGGGGAACCAGTCCTGGCTCGCCACAAATCCCGGCAAGTTGCCAAAGAGTGCCCGGTGCGGAATGAGCGCTCCCTTGGGCGCACCGGTGGTGCCGCTGGTGTAGATCAGCACCGCTGGGTCATCGGCGAGCGTTCGCACGATCGCGTGTTGGCGCGAGCTGCGATCGATCAGAGCGCGATAATCATGTTCGAAATATCGATCATTTCGGCGGGGGTAGAGCAGAGGCGAAGTCGACTCCACCCGGTTGGGCCGCAAATCCAGCCGGGCTGGGACGACGATCAGATCGGCCAGTTCCGGGCAGTCAGCGGCCGCCTCGCGAACGGTTTCCAGATGGGCCGCATCGACGATAGCGATACGCGCCTGTGCGTCCTGCAGCCGAAATGCCAGCGCCTCGCGCCCGAACAGGACCGAGAGCGGCATGCTGATCGCCCCCAGGCGAAACGCCGCGAGGTGGGCGACCGCTGTCTCAACGCATTGCGGGAGGATGATGGCCACCCGATCCCCCGCCTCGACGCCCAGCGCATCCAGGGTGTTGGCTAACTGGCAAGCTTCCTGGTGCAGTTGACGGTAGGTGAAGGGAAGGGGGCGGGCACCCGCTCCGGTTTCGATGATGGCGATTCGGTTGCCAGATCGCCCCAGCCCCCAGCGTTGCGCGCAGGCCTGCGCGAGGTTGAAGTATCGGGGGACCTGCCAGCGAAACGATTCATGCAGAAATGCGTAGTCGTGAGTCTCGCTTTCGCGGTTCATGATTCGGACTGATCGGGTTGGGTTGGCTGGAAACGGTGATCGGTCATCGGCTGGACTGCGCTGGAAAGGTAAACTGCTCACTCGATGCTCAACACTCACTATAAACCGCGCTGTTCAAGCGAATCCCTTTGGGTCGAGGCGCGCGGGATTCGCCACCATATTCGCGCCTGGGGTCCGGTCGATGCGCCGCCACTCTGGATGCTGCACGGCTGGATGGATGCGTCGGCGTCATTTCAGTTTCTGGTCGACGCGTTGCACATCGAGCGCCGGATCTATGCGCCTGATTGGCGTGGCTACGGTCTGACCGAGCGTGCCCCCGGTATCGATGCTTATTGGTTTCCTGACTATTTGGCCGACCTCGAAGCCATGCTCGAAGCCCTCGCGCCAGAGCAGTCTGTCGACATGGTTGCCCACAGCATGGGCGGCAATATCGCGTGTTTGTATGCGGGGGTAAGACCTGCACGTATCCGTCGACTTGTTAATCTTGAGGGGTACGGGCTACCCGGCAACCCACCCGATCAGGCGCCGCAGCGTTACGCACAGTGGCTCGATGAGCTACGCAGGGCAGAGCGCGAACGCGTTTGGCCAACGCTCGAGATGCTGGTTTCCCGGATGCGCCGCAACGATCCTCGACTGGATCCAGGCCGCGCTGCATGGCTGGCACAGCATTGGGCGCAGCCGGTGGACGATCCGGACACGCATCAGTCCGGCTGGCAGCTGTTGGGGGATCCCGCGCACCGTCGCAGTAACCCCGTGTTGTATCGGGTTGAAGAAGCCTTGGCTTGCTGGCGTCAGATCACAGCGCCTGTCTTGCTGGTGGAGGCTGGTGAACCCGATGCATGGCATCGCTACACGCGCGAGCCCGCGTATCGGGAACGTCTCAAGGCCTTCCGTTCGCTGCAGACGGTGACCGTTGAAGGCAGTGGGCATATGCTTCATCACGACCAACCGGAACGCGTCGCTCGTTTGATCGAGGCGTTTCTGGAGCAACCCCTGCCGTCCGGGGATGGCCTGTGAGCAATCTCATCGCTGAGAATCCAATCGCCGACAATCCAATTGCCGACGATCAAATAGCCAAATCAACCACTGACGTCGTTTCCCGTTCGGATTCCCGGGATCCGCACACGATCAATGCGGATCTGCATTGCCATTCGTTTTACTCGGACGGTACGCTGGCACCGGCCGCCCTGGTCCAGCGGGCTAAGGCCAATGGTGTGCAGTTGATGGCCTTGACGGACCATGATGAGCTGGGTGGTCTGGCAGAAGCCGCAGAGGCGGCCGCTGATCTGGGCGTGCGCTTTGTTCCTGGCGTTGAAGTCTCGGTGAGTTGGGGGGGCGAGACCTTGCATATCGTGGGCTTGGGGATTGACCCAGGTGCGCCCGATTTGATCGCAGGCCTGACAGGGGTGCGCTCCGGTCGAGATGCGCGTGCCCGGGAGATGGGCGCTCAACTCGCCGCGGTGGGTCATCCCGGGGCCTATGAGGGCGCAGCCGCATTGGCTGGTAATGCCGGATTGGTCTCGCGCACGCACTTTGCCCGCTGGTTGGTGGAACGGGGCGCGTGTGATGACGTTCGGGCTGTTTTTCTGAAATATCTGGTTCCCGGGCGTCCAGGCTATGTGCCTCACCACTGGTCGCGCCTGACCGAGGCAGTGGGCTGGATCCGGGCTGCTGGCGGGGTGGCCGTCCTCGCCCATCCGGCCCGATATCGGGTTGGTGAACTCGCCCTGACAACCATGATCGAAGAATTTCGGACCGCTGGCGGCGAGGCCATCGAAGTGGCGAGCGGAAGCCATACCCGGGACCAGGTGCGCCGGTTTGCTCGGATCGCTCTTGCGGAGGGTCTAGAGGCGTCGCGGGGGTCTGATTTTCACAGCCCGATCGAAAGCCACGCCGATCTGGGCTACGCCCCCGTACTCCCCGATTCGGTCGTCCCCGTTTGGCATCGTTGGTAAATCGATTCCATGGCGCAGCGTTTCGTTGTTCATCCAACGCAACCCCAGAAGCGCTTTCTCGAACAGGCGGCCGATCTGCTGCGCGAAGGGGGCCTGGGCGTGGTCCCCACCGATGCCGGCTATGCGCTGGTTTGCCGGCTCGATGACAAGGCGGCCGTCGATCGCCTGCGGGCGATCCGCCGGATTGACGAGCGCCATCTGTTGACGCTCTTGTGCCGGGATCTTTCAGAACTCTCGCACTATGCCCAGGTTGATAACCAGCAATACCGCTTCCTCAAGCGCTGGACGCCAGGGACCTACACCTTTGTCCTGCCAGCGACCCGCGAAGTACCGCGCCGGCTCGCCCATCCGTCCCGCAAGACGGTTGGGATGCGAGTGCCAGATCACCCCGTGCCGCTTGCTCTGCTTGAGGCGCTGGGCGAACCGCTGTTGGCGTCTACGCTTCGGATGCCAGACGAGGCGCACACCCTGGCCGATCCCGATGAGATCGATACGCGCCTGGGCAAACGGGTCGATCTCCTGATCGATGCCGGCTGGCTGAGTTCCATTCCGACGACTATCGTGGAGCTCACCGGACCCAAGCCCTTGTTACGCCGGGCCGGCCTTGGCTTCGATGCGATTGCGGGTGAGGTCGAGCACGCTGAGGGTTCATGAGCTATCGTAAGCCAGCGGTCGGCGCAGGTAGAATCCTGACCCTATGGACAATACCGCTCGCGTCGTTTCCGGCATGCGCCCCACGGGCGCCCTGCACCTGGGTCACTACCATGGCGCCCTGAAAAACTGGGTGCGGCTGCAGTCACTGCATCCGTGCCTGTTTTTCGTGGCCGACTGGCATGCCTTGACCACGCACTATGAATCGCCTCAGGAGATCGGGCGAAACGTGTGGGAGATGGTGATCGACTGGCTCGCCGGGGGGATTGATCCGGAGCTGGCGATTCTCTTTTTGCAGTCGCGCGTCCCCGAACATGCCGAACTGCATGTCCTGCTCTCGATGGGAACCCCACTGGGCTGGCTCGAACGGGTGCCGACCTACAAGGATCAGCAAGAAAAACTCGCGGATCGTGATCTCGCAACGTATGGCTTTCTGGGCTATCCCCTGCTGCAGGCGGCCGACATCCTGATCTATCACGCCGCCTGGGTGCCGGTGGGGGAGGATCAGGTCCCGCATATCGAGCTCACGCGTGAGATCGCCCGGCGCTTCAACCATCTCTATGGCCATGCGCCCGACGCCAAGGCCCAGGCGGCCGCCCGCAAGCGCGGCGTGACGCTGGAGAATGCGCCGATCCTGCGCGAGCCTCAGGCCCTGCTGACCGAAGCCTCACGCCTGCCGGGGGTCGATGGGCAGAAAATGTCCAAGTCCTACGGCAATGCCATCGCCATGCGGGAAGCACCGGAATCGGTGACCAAAAAAATCCGTACGATGCCAACGGACCCAGCCCGTGTGCGGCGCACCGATCCGGGCGACCCGCAACGCTGTCCGGTCTGGTCACTGCATCAGGTCTATTCCGAAAAGACCACGCAGGACTGGGTCCAGCAGGGATGCCGTTCGGCCGGGATTGGTTGCATTGAATGTAAGCAACCGGTCATTGATGCGGTGATCCGGGAAACCACCGTTTTTATCGAGCGCGCGCGTCCTTATCAGGAAGATCCGCATTTGTTGCGTGCCATTGTCGACGCGGGCTGTGACCGGGCCCGGGCGATTGCGCGCGAGACCATGCGTGAGGTGCGCGATGCCATGGGACTGGGCTACGCCTGAGGCCCGATGACATCGCCCCAGGCTGCACCGATGAGCGGATTGCCGGCGTCTGAAGGCGCAGTGGCGCAACCTGGTCTTGGCATGCCTTCGCCCTGGTGCGTGCGCTGGCTTGAACGGACTCGGACGGACCTATCCCCAACGCTACTGGATGTGGCGTCCGGGTCGGGTCGACATGCTCGGTGGGCGGCGACCCAGGGCTATCAAGTGACAGCGCTCGATCGGGATCCCGAGGCGCTCGCGCAGTTGAGCGCGGCGGCGCCGGCGGTGCAGACCCAAGTGGTCGATCTGGAGTTGGGCCAATGGCCGCTCGAGGGGCGCTACTTCGATGTGGTTCTTTGTACGAATTACCTGTACCGGCCTCGCCTCGATCAGCTGGTTCAGTGGCTCGCCCCCGGTGGGCGTCTGGTCTACGAAACCTTTGCTCAGGGCAATGAGCGCTTCGGTCGACCGTCCAACCCCGACTATCTGCTCGTTGCCGGGGAATTGCTCGAGCTGGCCAGACGTCACAAGCTGCATGTGCTTGCTTATGAGGATGGTGTCGTTCAGACACCCCGACCGGCACGATTGCAACGGCTAGTTGCTTTGTTTCGGAGTCAGAACGAGCCCTGCGACGATACAATCCTGCTTTAACGCTTAACTTCACCCCGGTTCGCATGGCCAACAGATCCTTTGATGTCTTCGGCAGCATGGTTGCCATCGTCAGTCCGATGCATGAGGACGGCTCGCTCGACCTGGATGCGTATCGTCGTCTGATCGACTGGCAGATCGAGAGCGGTACCCAGGCCATTGTCGCGGTCGGGACCACGGGTGAATCGCCGACCGTGGACGTTCACGAGCATATTGAGCTGATTCGGGTGGCGGTCGAACAGGCCGCAGGGCGTATTCCCATCATCGCCGGCAGCGGCGGTAACTCCACCCGCGAAGCGATTGAACTCACCGCGGCTGCCCTTCAGGTCGGGGCCAGCGCGACGCTGCAAGTCGTGCCCTACTATAACAAGCCCACGCAGGAGGGCCTGTACCGTCATTTCTCCGCGGTTGCCGAAGCAGTGGACCTCCCGGTTATTTTGTACAACGTCCCCGGCCGCACGGTCGCTGATTTGTCCAATGACACCACGGTGCGACTGGCCGGGGTGCCAGGAATCGTCGGCCTCAAGGATGCGACCGGTGACCTGCCGCGCGCAGCCCTGTTGCTGCAGCGGGTGCCTGCGCATTTCCGTCTGTACAGCGGCAATGATGATTCGGCGCTGCCCTTTCTCTTGCAGGGCGGGCACGGTGTGATCTCGGTGACTGCGAATGTGGCCCCTGCTGCGATGTCGAGTCTCTGTGCGGCCGCGATCGCGGGTGACGTATTGACGGCACGCGGCATTAACCGCGCGCTCCTCGGTTTGCACGAAAAGCTCTTTGTTGAAGCTAATCCGATTCCCGTGAAGTGGGCGTTGGCGCAAACCGGTCGCATCGCGCCCGCTCTGCGGCTGCCGCTTACACCACTTTCTCCGATCTACCACGAGGCAGTCAGCGCCGCGATGCGCGCTGCAGGCGTGTTGTGATGTCGTCTCGAATTCAGGAACTCCGCATGCGCTTGGTCGTTCAAATGGTCGCTGCTGGCCTCGTGATGTTGGGAGGATGCAGTACCGTCTCCAACATGCTGCCGGACCCCAAGGTCGATTACCGGTCGTCAACAACCCGGCCAGAGGCCAAACTGGAAGTGCCGCCGGATCTGGTTTCACCCCGGGGGGACGAACGCTTCATGTTGCCCGAGCGGGTGTCGGGGGCGACGCTTTCCGGCTACGCACGCGAGCGGGCAGCGCGCGATCAGATCGCCGGAGCGGGGGCCCAGCGCGATGTCCTACCCGATGTCAGCGGGGTTCGGATCGAACGCGCCGGCACGATGCGCTGGCTCGTGGTCAAACGCCCGCCGGCGCAATTGTGGCCACTGCTGCGTACCTTCTGGCAGGAGTCGGGTTTTACGCTGGCGGTCGATCAGCCAGCCATCGGGGTGATGGAAACAGAGTGGGCGGAAAATCGCGCCAAGATTCCTCAGGATTTCATCCGATCCACGATTGGCAAGGTGTTTGATGGCATCTATTCGACGGGGGAGCGCGATCGATTCCGCATCCGGCTGGATTCGGTCGAAGGGGGCACGGAGATTCACCTGAGTCATCGCGGGATGGTCGAGGTACCGGGTGAGAACAAAAATGGCTTTGTCTGGACACAGCGTCCGAATGATCCTGAACTGGAGGCGGAGTTTTTGCGTCGCCTGATGGTTCGTCTGGGTAGCGACGTAAACCGGGCGACTGCAGACCTGGCGCCGAATTCGGGTGCGATGATCCTGCGCGCGCGTGCCCTGCCTGATGGTGTGGTACAGGTCGATGAATCCTTTGATCGCGCCTGGCGCCGCGTCGGCCTGGCGCTGGATCGGGCCGGATTCACGGTCGAGGATCGGGATCGGTCGCGCGGGATTTATTTCGTTCGCTATGTGGATCCGGCGACAGAGTCTGGTTCGGCCCGTTCCCTCTTGGATCGGATCTTCAGCGCCAACGTCGATCCCACGCCGCGGCGCTTCCGCATCGTTCTGGTCGGTTCGACGGGTGCGGGGCCCATCGTGGCTGCCCCAGCTGCGGGTGCCGGGTCCCCGGCTTCGGGTGTAACTGATATCCGCGTTCTCAACCGGGACGGGGGGCCGGTGGTGGATGCGGCTGAGCGCCCAGTTGCGACCCGGATTGCCAGCCTGTTGCTTGAACAGCTGAAATAAAAAACCTGCAGTCGGGTGAGGTTTGCCAGTCTGGGCAGCGGGAGCGCGGGTAACGCGCTCCTGGTTGAGTCGGTCGCCAGTGGCCGGGCTAGACGCTTGTTGATCGATTGCGGGTTCGGCCCACGTGAACTGGGTCGACGTCTGGGCCGTCTGGGCCTGACCGCACAGGATCTCGATGCGATCCTGGTCACCCATGAACATGGCGATCATGTTGGAGGGGTTCCGTCACTGGCACGCCGTGAGCGCCTGCCGGTCTATCTCACCTGGGGAACCTATAGCGCACTGTCGGCGGCTGCATTTGGCGAAGCCCCGATCCACCTCATCGATGTACAGCGCGGCATTGAGGTCGCAGGCTTTGGCGTTGAACCGATTGCGGTGCCGCACGATGCCCGTGAGCCCGTTCAGTTTGTCATTGAGAATGGCCGATCGCGTCTGGGGGTGCTAACCGATCTCGGCCATGGCACGCCGCATATCGCGCGGACTTTCTGCCGCCTGACGGCTCTGGTGCTGGAGTGCAATCATGACGAAGAGATGCTCGCATCCGGCACCTATCCGCCGTCGCTCAAGCGCCGGATCAGTGGGCCGTATGGCCACCTCTCCAATACGGCCGCGGGCTCCATTCTGGCGGGCCTGGACCAGTCACAGCTCGCGCGCGTTGTAGCCGCTCATCTGAGCGAACAGAATAATCGCCCGGATCTCGCGGCTGCTGCATTACTCGGGCTCGGGGGCATCGAGGAGCGGCTGTTGATGATCGCTGATCAGGCGGGAGGCTTTGACTGGTGCGCAGCCTGAGGGGCAAAGAAGGA
>JBBAOE010000028.1:0-24345 GCA_040401595.1 Burkholderiaceae bacterium | reverse complement strand
AAGGATAAATAAAGGGCAAATAAAGGGCAAAAAAAAACCGGCGCATCGAGCGCCGGTTCTTTCAAAAGGAGAGCCGAAGGATTACTTCTTCTCTTCTTTCTTTTCTTCAGCAGGTGCTGCAGGAGCAGCAGGCGCTGCGTCAGCAGGCTTGGCAGCATCGGGAGCTGGAGCCGGTGCGGGCTCAGGAGCGGGTGCAGCAGCAGGAGCCGGCGCAGGAGCGGGGGCTTCTTCTTTTTTGCCACAGGCAACGAGGGCGAGGGCGAGCAGGGAGGCGGCGAGGATTTGCTTGGTCATGGTTTGAAGTCCTATTGATTCGGATGAAAACCCGATGGAATTTATTGGGCGCGATGCAGTAGCCCAGCCCTAAATTCTATCAGCATATTCCCTGATTACCGCACTGACGTGGCGCATGCCCCACAACTGTGCAATTCCAGGATCAAGAATAAAGTGGTGGGTATGGTTAATCAGTCGGTGCCCTGTTGGGCTGGCCGGAGCCGGACCCAACCTGCCAGGTACCAGGTGTAAACGCCTTCGAGGATCGATTCGTTGACAAGGCTGGTTGCGGCCTGCTGTGCGCCCCAGCCGCGCTGGTTGGCAAACAGGCGCAAGGCTGGATTCGGGCTTAGCTGGTCGAGTTCACCGTTCATGAAGAGGTGTCGTTGGTCGTAGAGTAGGCGCGCGCGTCGGTCCAGTGCGACACCGTGTCGCGAAGCCTGTTGCAGGAACCGCGCCCGAGAAATCGGTCGATGGGGCGCTTCAAAGAACACATGGGCTTTGGGTTCGCTCAAGTGGCGCCCGATAAAGGCGTCGAGGGACGTCTCGATCGCGCGCGGGTCAGTACGCCAGGCTTGAACCCACTCATGCAGTGTCGCGCGCAGGTCATCCGGAACACGGGCGGGATGCTGGGTTGGCGCTCGCTTGGGATCCCGGAATCGTTCATCCCGTGGTGTCCCGGCCAGGTCAGCCGCCTGTTCCGCTCGGTCACCCAGCCAGGCACTGAGGAATTCTTGCCGTGAGGGCGTCCGAAATCCAATCGACCAGGTCGTGCAGGCGTCGAGCGCGACGCCGTCGTGGCCCCAGCCAGGGGGGACGTAAAGCAGGTCGCCGGGCTCGAGATCGTAGGTCTCGGTAGGCTGCCAATCCCGCAGAATGCGAAGCGGAAGTCCCTCCACCCATTGCGGCCGCGGCGCAGGCCCGATACCCCAGCGGCGACGCCCAGAGGCCTGCAGCAGAAAGACGTCATAAGAATCCGTATGAGGTCCGACGCCGCCTCCGATCGTTGCAAAACTGATCATCACGTCATCCAGCCTTGCATCCGGGATGAACCGAAAGCGCTGGAGAATGTCGTGGGCAGCGTCCTCGACCAGATCCATCCCCTGGACCAGTACGGTCCAGTTGCGCGTGCGCGGGGAGGGCAGGGTTTCAAACGGCCCAAAATCGACCGACCAACGTTCACGACGCTGGCTCACGAGGCGGGATTCGACATCGTCGCTGGCAGCGTGCTCAAACAGGACCTCGGGTGACACCAGGACCCTGGATTGCATTTCGGGGATGGCGCCGCGCACGACGAGCGGTTTACGCTGCCAATGGCGCTGCAGGAATTGCTCTACACTCAGTTTGCCTAGCAGAGTCCCCGCAAGGGCGCTGTGCTCGGTGCCAGCGGCGACTCGCTTGGGGCTTCGGGCGGCTGGCGGGCCTGCTGCGGGCTTGATGGCCTGCGGCCCTGCGCCGATGCCAGATTTTTTAACGGTTGACTCTTTTTTCATGACGGTATGTTGATTGAAAACGGCTGTTGGGTCACGCTTCGCTACCGCCTGTTCGGTCTTCAGGGCGAACCGGTCGAGGACCGCCCGCGCGAACTGCGTTATCTGCACGGGGGCTACGGGTTTGTGTTCGCCCTTGTCGAGCAGAGCCTGACGGGGCGTTCGGCCGGAGACACGTTGTCGATTGTGCTCGAACCGGAAGACCATTTCGGCGACTATGACGCGGATCTGATCGCGATGGTTCCGCTCGAACAACTGCCCGAGCAGATGGAGATCGGCATGAGCCTCGACTCGCTGCCCGGGGACCCGGCCGAGTTCCATATCGACGAAGAGGCGCTAGCGCGAGCCTCGGTTGCGTCGACCAGTTCGGGTCTTCGGGGCGCGCCCGATGATGATCTGGTCTGGACCGTCACCGACATCGCCGACGGCGTGGCGATTCTCGATGCCAATCATCCCTTGGCTGGTCTGGCCTTGCGTTTTGAGATCGAAGTGATCGAAGTCGAGCTCGCCTCGGAAGATGAGATCGAGGTCGAGCGCCAGTTATCCGGGCTGGCCGAACCGGGCGATACCCTGCACTGATGCTCGGTGCGCGCTAATGCCCCGCTGAACGGCGAAGGGCATAGAGCGCTTCGAGCGCTTCGCGCGGTGTCATCGAGTCGGGATCCAGTCCTGCCAGGCGTTCCTGCAGGTCGCGCAGCGCCGCCCAGTCCTTGTCCTCGTCCGCGTCCTCGCCCTCGTCCGCGTCAGGGACTGGTGCCGGGACCGGGTCGTCGAGGCCCGCATCCTGGACTGTCGCGCCTGAGAAGGCTGCTGCGAACAGATCGCCTTGCGGATCGTTCTGACTCGATCGGTTTTCCAGTGTAACCAGCAGTTGCCGGGCGCTCCGGATGACCGAAGTGGGCAAGCCGGCGAGCCGCGCCACCTCGAGCCCATAGCTCTGGCTCGCTGGGCCTGGTTCGACGGTGTGCAGAAAGACGATGCCACCGCCATGTTCGATCGCCGAGAGATGCAGATTGAACGCACCCGCATGCGTGACGGCGAGCTGGGTCAGCTCGAAGTAATGCGTTGCAAACAGCGTCAGGCAGCGGTTGGTCGAGAGCATGCGGGCGGCAATAGCATGCGCCAGCGAGAGGCCATCAAAGGTCGAGGTCCCGCGGCCGATTTCATCCATGAGAACGAGCGATTGCGGGGTGGCGGCATTCAGGATGGCCGCTGCTTCGGTCATCTCGACCATGAAGGTCGAGCGCCCGCTCGCCAGATCGTCGCTTGCGCCGATGCGCGTGAAGACCCGGTCGATCGGTCCCAGAACGCAGTCGGTCGCCGGCACATAACTACCAAGGTGGGCGAGGATGACGATCAGGGCCGTTTGGCGCATGAACGTTGATTTTCCCCCCATGTTCGGTCCGGTGATCACGGCCAGTCGACGGTCATCGCGCAGGACGCAGTCATTGGGATTGAAGCGCTGAGCGCTGCGCTCGAGAGCCTGTTCGACGACGGGGTGACGCCCCCCGCGGATCTCGATCCCGGGCAGCGGCTCAAACCGGGGCCGGGTCCAGTTCAAGGTGTCGGCGCGTTCCGCGAGGTTCTCCAGCACATCGAGTTCGGCGACAGCGCTGCCTAGGCGCTGCAGGCTGGCGATCTCCGGCTGGAGCGCAGCGATCAGTTCTTCCCAGAGCGATTTTTCCAGCGCCAGCGCCCGGTCACGCGCCGATAACGCCCGATCTTCAAAGGCTTTCAGTTCGGGGGTGATATAGCGCTCGGCATTCTTGAGGGTCTGGCGGCGCCGATAGTCATCGGGGACCTTGGTGCTCTGACCGTTGGTGACCTCGATGAAAAAACCATGCACGCCATTGAAACCGACGCGAAGGTTTGGAATGCCCGTGCGCGAGCGTTCGCGCGCTTCCAGTTCGGCAAGCCAGCCCCCACTGTCCTGGTCCAGGCTTCTCAAGGTGTCGAGCTCCGGATGAAAGCCCGGGCGCATCACACCGCCATCGCGAATCTGGGCACTGGGTTCGTCAGCCAGTTGTTGCTCGAGCAGCGCCGCCGCCAGACCTGGTCGCGCCAAGCCTTCAGACAGAGACCCGAAGCATCTGGTGTCCGCATCGATCTGGCCAAGCGCGTCCCGTAAGGCCAGCGCTGCGTTGAACCCATCGCGAAGCGCGGCAAGTTCGCGGGGTCTCACACTGCCCAATGCGATGCGGGCGGCGATCCGTTCGAAATCTGCGGTCGCCCGAAGCAGGGGACGCAGCGACACGCCCTGGCGCTCGTGCAATGGACGTTCGAGCAGCGCTGCAACGCGGCTCTGGCGCTCACGGATCAGGGCGGGATCGCGCAGCGGTGCGTCAATCCAGCGTCGCAGACGACGCCCACCGGCCGCGGTTTCGCACTGATCGAGCAGCGACAACAGCGTCGGCGCGGATTCCCCGCGCAGGGTTTCGACGAGTTCGAGGTTGCGCCGGGCAACCGCGTCGAGAACCAGGAATTCGCGCGGATGATGGACGCGCACTTGTTGCAGATGAGAAGGCGCTCGCCCCTGGGTCCGGGTGACATAGGCGATGAGCCCGGCGGCTGCAGCCAGTGCCGTATCGAGTGACTGGGCATCGGTCCCAGAGAGATCCCTGACAGCCATGGTCTGGGTGAGGAGTGCGCGGCCCCGGTCCGTATCGAAGCCATCGGCTTCGGCCTCAACCAGCGCGATCGAACGCCCCGCGGTACCGAGCCCGGCGATCGCGGCCGCGCTCACGGTCTGGCCAAAGGACTCGGTTTGCGTTGCCGCCGTCGCGCCAAATGGGCCGCCTGCGCTCGCCGGGACGAGCAATTCGGCCGGTCGCAGTCGCTCGATTTCGCCCGGCAGCATCGAGAGCGCAACCTCAGCTAGCCAGCACTCACCGCTGGCCAGAACCATCCAGGCGAGGCCGATCAGGGGATCTTTGGGCCCAGTACCGCGGGATCGTCGTGCCGGGGCGAGGGCGAGCAGGGTGCGGTCGTCACGTTCCGGCAATAAGCTGGCATCGGTCAGGGTGCCGGGCGTGACGATTCGAACGACCTTGCGCTCGACCGGACCTTTACTCGTGGCGGGGTCACCGATCTGTTCGCACACCGCAACCGATTCCCCGAGGCGAATCAAGCGCGCCAGATGTTGTTCAAGTGACTGGACCGGGACCCCGGCCATCGGGATGGGTTCGCCGGCACTGACGCCACGTCGGGTCAGGGTAATGCCAAGCAGGGGTGCAGCGCGCTCGGCATCGCCATAGAACAGTTCGTAGAAGTCGCCCATGCGATACAGGAGCAAGGCATTCGGATGGTCAGCCTTGATCCGCAGAAACTGCTGCATCATGGGCGTATGACCGGCGAGCGTGGCTTCTGTCGTCACGACAGCGGAGGGGGTGATTGGCATCGATGGCTTACACGGTAGTCTTTGCGTTCAGCCCCGAAGGCCCTGATCGGCTTCGGGACCACTTCGGGATCCCTTCGGGTTGATCCGCGTCATTCTAGGGCAGGTAATCCATTGTCCTTTTTGACGGTGACTTGCAGATATTGATGGATGGGTGCGTGACGGTGAACCTCGGCGTGAACCCCGGAGTCCTCGCAGCGCTGGGCGCTGCTGTTTTGTTTGGCGCAGGAACGCCCTTGGCTAAATGGCTTCTGGCCGAGGCCAATCCCTGGATGCTCGCGGGCCTTTTTTACCTTGGATCGGGCTGCGGGCTGATGATCTACCGCTGGCTGAGTGCGGCCACGCCGGTCCGGCTCGCCCGCAACGAGATCGGCTGGCTTGCCGGCGCCACGCTCTCTGGGGGTGCGATCGCACCGGTCTTGCTGATGGCGGGACTGGTCGGTATGCCTGCGTCGGGGGCATCGCTTCTACTCAATGCGGAAGGCGTGCTGACAGCACTGCTGGCCTGGATTGCGTTTGGCGAGCATGTCGATCGGCGGATTGCCCTGGGCATGGCCGCAATCGCCGGCGGCGCACTCCTGCTGAGTTGGCCAGCCGACCTGAGTTTTTCGGGTTTTTTGCCAGCGTTGTTGATCCTGGGGGCTTGTCTGGCCTGGGGAATCGACAACAACCTGACACGCAAGGTGTCCTTGAATGACGCCACCTGGATCACGTCGATCAAGGGCCTGGTGGCGGGCAGCGTGAATCTGGCGCTCGCTCTTGCGCTGGGCAGCGGGCTGCCCCCGATTCCGGTGGTGGCGGGGGCGCTGGTCGTGGGTTTTCTGTCGTACGGCGTGAGTCTGGCTCTGTTTGTCGTGGGGCTGCGATATCTGGGCACCGCCAGGACCGGGGCTTACTTTTCGGTCGCACCATTCGTGGGCGCGACTCTGGCCCTTGCGCTGGGCGAGCCGCTGACGCTACGTCTTGTCGCCGCTGGGCTCCTGATGGGGATCGGCGTCTGGTTGCATCTGACCGAGCGTCATTCGCATGCGCACCGCCACGAACCGATGGATCACACGCATGAGCACGTTCACGATGAACATCATCGACACGATCATCCGGATCAGCCAGATCTAATCCTGAGCCCGGCACTCAGACATACGCATTGGCATCATCACGACCCCATCACGCATACTCACGCCCATTTCCCCGATCCCCACCATCGGCACGTGCACAAGCCCGAGGCGTAACCACTCTTGATGGATCGTTGTTTCATGCGCATTGCTCGAATTCTTCGCACCGGGTCCAAGGGGCCGTTTGAATGGGCCGGTCAATCGACCAGCCGGTTGGTCAACCAACGGGCCTGCGGCGTTGCGGCGTCCGGCACGCGGAAGGGTGTTTGGCGCGTTGCGCTTGGTATTGCCTTGGGGCTGTCCGGGCTGCTCGCCGTCGGGTCTGTAGGGGCCCAGGCCCGTTTTGACTTTGACACCACGCCCGGGCGCCTGAGCAAGATGGTGCGGCCCTCCCACTATGCGATCACGCTCAACCTGGATCCCGATTCGGATCAATTTTCTGGCGACGTCGAAATCGAGCTCACGGTGCGCGCTACGGTGCCAGACGTCAGGCTGCACGCCCATCAGTTGACCGCGCTCGGTGCTTCGCTTCGGCCGATTCCGGTTGCGGCGGGGGCGGCGGGGGCGGCGGGGGCGGTGGGATCGGCTGGGTCGGTTGTCGCGAAGGCGATCGAGCTGCGGGTTGAGGCCGACGAGAAGGGGCAGATGTGGCGGCTTGTTCCCGCCGGGGCCCAGAGCATCATCCCCGGGACCTATCGCCTCCAGCTGCGTTACACCGGCGTCGTCAATCAGAATGATGCGGGTCTGTACCGTGCGCCCCATGTGGTGGACGGGCAGCCTGCGCGTATGCTCGCGACCCAGCTTGAAGCGGTCTTTGCCCGGATGCTCTTTCCGGGCTTCGACGAGCCTGCGTTTCGCAGCGTCTTTGAGATCACGGTGCGCGCCCCCAAAGGCTATGCCGTCGTCTCCAACATGCCCGAACTGAGCGCCGAGCAGGCACCCGATGCAGCCGGACAGATCGTGCATCGATTCCCGCCAAGCCCCTCGATGCCGAGTTATCTCGTCGCGGTCGCGGTCGGGAAATTCGATGCGCTGGAGGGGCAATCCGGCCGCGTGAAGCTGCGAATCCTCACCGCGCCGGGCAAACGCGAACTGGGCTCGTATGCCCTTGCTGCAACCCAGAAAATTTTGCCGTTTTATAACGAGTACTTTGGCGTTGACTACCTTCTGCCCAAGCTCGATCAATTGGCGGTACCCAGCACGCGAGAGGGCGCGATGGAGGACTGGGGCCTGATTTCCTATAACGAAGGTGCCTTGCTCTTTGACCCGGCCAAAAGCAGCGTACGCACGCAGCGTGGCATTTTCAGCGTGGTTGCGCATGAGATCGCGCACCAGTGGTTCGGCAATCTGGTCACGGCCGCATCCTGGGAGGAAATCTGGCTCAACGAAGCCTTCGCCACGTGGCTGGAAGAAAAGGCTACCGACCGCTTCAATCCGCAGTGGCAGGTTGGGTTGCGTCGGCGCTCGCCAATCGATCAAGCGATGCTCGATGATGCCAGCCCAGCAACCCGTGCGATCCGCTCAGGCGCTGTGCGCGAGGACCAGGTGTTCGACGTCTTCGATAGCATCACGTACACCAAGGGCGGTGCTGTGCTCAGCATGCTGGAAGGTTGGCTGGGGCCGGAACTGTTTCAGCGGGGATTGGCCGGGTACATGAAAGAGCGCCGGCTCTCCAACGCAACGGCCGGCGATCTCTGGTACCACATGGGTCAGGCAGCCGGTCGCGATGTACAGTCCGTAGCCGCCAGTTGGACCGATCAGAAGGGATTCCCCTTGGTCAGCGTGGCTGCGCGCTGTGAACCCTCCGCGGCCGGGGCCGTCACGAAGCTTGACCTGTCGCAACAGCGCTTCATGCAGGATCGTGCTGCGCCCGCGGATACGACGCTCTGGAAGATCCCGCTCGTGCTCTTGCATGACGGTCAGTCCCAGACCGTTCTGCTAGAAACCGCGCAGCAGACGGTGACCTTGGCCGGGTGTCCCGCTCGACCAACCATTCTCAATCCGCTGGGACAGGGGTTCTACCGGGTGGCGTATGCACCCGCGCTGCAGGCGGCGTTTTCGGGCGGCTTTGGCGAATTGCCGGCGGCCGCCCGGATCACGCTCCTGAGCGATACGTTTGCTCTGGCCGTGGCAGGTCGTCTGCCGATGTCAGTTTTTCTGGACCTTCTGCCGGCGGTCAGCCGGGTTCAGGGCACCGACCGCCCAGCCTTACTGGCAGTGGCGCGCGATGGCTTGCATTTTCTCGACGACGCCCTGGCCGGGAGTGTCCAGCAAGTCCGGTTGCGCACGTTGGCGCTTGACTTTCTGAGGCCTGAACTGGCGCTCCTGGGCTGGAGCGGCAGTGATACCGAAGACAGCGAGATCCAGATCCTGCGCAGCAGCGTGATCCAGGATCTTGCCCGTTATGGGGATCAGACCACCTTGGACCACGCCAGGCACCTCTTTGATGAGGAACAGGCGGGTCGGACCACGATCCCGGCCAAGCTGCGCAGTGCCATCATCGAGGCCGCCGGATGGGGAGCCGACGGGGTTCGCTTCGCTCAACTGGTGGCGCGGCTGAAGTCAGCACAGCGCGAGGAAGATCGCTGGCTGTTCGCCAGTGCGGCGTCGGCTGTGGCGGATCCCGTGCTTGCAGCGCAGCTGCTGCAGCTTTCGATTGCCCGCACCTTGCCCAACAATATTGCAGCCCGACTGCCGGCGATGTTGGCGGGTCATGGACGCCATCCAGAGCTTGCCTATCGCTTCACCGTGGAGAACTATTCGGCGCTGGCTGCCGTGGCCGGCGATATGTTCGGCGCCTCAGCTTCGCTCCTGCCCAGTGTGGCTTCCGCTTTTAATGATCAGTCGAAGAGCGTTCGTCTGGTGGCGGATCAACAACGCCTCTCGGGAGAGACCGGAAAGACGCCGGCGGCCAAAGCGGCCGCCCGGATCGCGCTGAAGGCTGCCGTGCTGTTACAGAATCACTGAGCTTGCTGCGCCGTCTACGGTCAGGAGGGCGCCATTGATGTAGCCGGCCTGTTTGGACGCCATAAACAGGACGACGCTGGCGAGGTCCTCGGGGACTGCGAGCCGGCCCATCGGCGCTTTTGCCGTGGCGGCGGCCATCAGGGCGTCGAAGGATTCGCCGGTCATGCGGGACTGCGCGTTAAAGCCCTCGACGAGCCGATCGGTCACGACCAGACCGGGATTGATCGAATTGATCCGGATGCCTTTGCCAGCGAAGGCATTCGCAAGTCCGGTGCTGGCAAGCATGAGTGCAGCATTGGCAGCGCCCCCAGGAATGTGGGTCGGAGAGGCGACTTTCCCGCCGGTGCCGATGACGTTGATGATCACGCCGGCGCCACGTTCTGCCATGGGGCCCAGGACCGCCTGCATCGCGTGAATGTAGGAGAAGTATTTCGCGTCCATCGCCGCATGCCAGTGCGCGGCGGTGAGTTCTTCGGGCGGTGTGCGCCTAGCCGCTCCAGCACAGTTGACCAGAATCCGGATGGGGCCGAGTGCCGATTCGACGTCAGAGACCATCTGGGCCGCAGCCTGGGGGTCGCATAAATCGACCGGCAGGGTCATCACCGAGTAGCCGGACTTCAGCAGTTCGCTCGCGGCCGTGCCCAGGTTGGCCGGATCACGCGAGGCGATGGCGACCCGCGCGCCTTCGGCTGCGAAGGCCTTTGCACACGCCAGCCCGATTCCTTTACTGCCGCCTGTCAGCAGGACGACCGCTTCCCTGAGTTCTAAATCCATGGTGGGTTCCGTTGTTCTGCAGTCTGAAACGTTCTGGCCCGCGTGGTCAGGTTGTTTCGGTTGCTCGGGTGGTTCTGTTGGTTCTGGTGGTTCTGCTCAGTCCGGGTCTGCATCCGTCGCGGCGCGAGTCCCCGTCGATGCCGCGGGCGGTGTCCTGGACGCTTCGACTTCCCGCGCCAGGGCTTCCGACCATTGAGACGGGACGAGCGAGGCGACTTTGGGGCATTCCGCGACCATCGCGACCAGCGCTGCAAAGACCTTGGGCGTCCCGGCAAGCAGTTGCCCGCCGAACAGCCATTCGGTTTCTCCGCGAAAATCGCCAACCAGTCCGCCCGCCTCGGTCACCATCAGCGCGCCGGCGGCACAGTCCCATGGAGCCAAGCCGAGTTCAAAGAATCCGTCATAGCGACCGCAGGCGACATACGCCAGGTCGAGAGCGGCAGCGCCGGGGCGACGTACCCCCGCAGCGAGGCGGCTGACCCGGGCGAAGAGCTCAAGATAGCCCTCGAGATCATCGACCCGGCGAAACGGGAAACCGGTCCCGAGCAGGGATTCCTGCAATCGCAAGCGCTTGGACACGCGAATCCGACGGTCATTGAGAAATGCGCCGCGGCCCCGACTGGCCGTGAACAGTTCGTCCCGATTGGGGTCGTAGATCACCCCCTGGGTGATCACGCCGCGCTCCATCAGCGCGATCGAGATCGCATATTGAGGCAGACTGTGAATGAAATTGGTGGTGCCATCGAGCGGATCGACAATCCAGACATGCTCGCCCAGTCTGGGATCCCCCTCGACAGGGCGCCCCTGAGAGTCGACGTGACCGGACTCTTCGCCCAGGACCGTATGGCTGGGGAAGGTGCCAAGCAGCGATTCGATGATCGCGTCTTCGGCTGCCCGATCGACTTCGGTGACAAAGTCGTTGGCTTGTTTACGGGCAACGCGGACGGTGTCGATATCGAACGCCGCGCGGGTAATGATTCGGCCTGCGCGACGCGCGGCCCGAATCCCGACATTGATCATAGGATGCATAGCGTGATTGTAGAGGAATGGCTGAGCCGAATCCGGGTTGTTCTGGTTGGACCCTCCCATCCGGGCAACATCGGCGCCGTTGCGCGGGCCATGAAGACGATGGGTTTACGGCGCCTGGTGGTCGTGGAGCCGCGCGAGCCCGCGTTCGCCCGGGCACCTGAGGCGATTGCTTTTGCCTCGGGCGCGCACGACCTGCTGGAAGCGGCCGAGGTGGTGCAATCGCTTAATCAGGCGCTGGCGGGAACGGTCATGCAACTGGCCACGGCCAGCATGCCCCGAGAATTTGCAGCCCTGCCCCTGGACCCGGATACCGCTGCAACGCAGTTGATCGCGCAGTTACGCGACTCGGCCGAGCCTGTGGCTCTGGTTTTTGGGACCGAACGGGTCGGCCTGTCCATCACGCAGGCTCAGATGTGCAGCCATTTCGCCTCGATCCCAACCGCACCCGGTTGTGATTCGCTCAATCTGGCGCAGGCGGTCCAGGTGTTCGCCTGGTCCTTGCGGCGCGCAGCGCTGCAGGTTCGCAATGCGACGGAGCCGGTCGGTGTGGATGCGGCACCCGGGCATTCGAGCGCGCAGTTGCCTTTGCCGCAGTTGCCTTCACTTTACGCGACCCATGAACAAGTGGAGGGGTTCTATGGGCATCTCGAATCCGCGCTGATCACCATTGGCTTTCTGGACCCGGCGCAGCCCAAGCGTCTGATGCCCCGGCTTCGCAATCTGTTTGGTCGAACCCGGTTGCAGCGCGAGGAGGTTGATATTCTGCGCGGTATCTGCACCAGGATGGTGTCGCAACCCAAAAGTGCCGGCCAACAACCGGATCATTTGTAATGAATCTCGTGTTTCACGCCGAGGACGCTTGTGCCGCCGCCAATGCACCGGCAATGTGTCTGGTCAATGAAATCTGAATCGTTCTTATGCTGATGTTCGACCGTCTTCGGGACGATATCCTCGCTGTTCGAAGCCGCGATCCAGCGGCCCGCTCGGTGCTGGAGGTCATTCTGTGCTATCCCGGGATTCACGCCCTGATCCTGCATCGTCTGGCCAAGCGCCTCTGGCGCTTGCAGTTTTGCACCATGGCGCGCTTTGTATCGCATGTGGGGCGGGTATTGACCGGGATCGAGATTCATCCCGGCGCGACGATCGGGCAACGGGTCTTCATTGATCACGGCATGGGCGTCGTTATTGGCGAGACAGCGGTGGTTGGAGACGATTGCACGATTTATCAAGGTGTGACGCTGGGCGGAACTTCGCTCACCCGAGGATTCAAACGACATCCCACCCTGGGACGCGGTGTCATCATCGGCGCGGGCGCTCAGGTCCTGGGCAATTTCATGGTTGGCGACGGGGCGAAGGTGGGCTCCAACGCGGTGGTCGTCAAGGAAGTCCCTCCAGGCGCGACAGCGGTCGGCAATCCGGCGCGCGTGTTGTTGAAAGAAGACCAGCAGCGGCGCGAAGAGACGGCCGCAAAACTGGGATTCTCAGCCTACGGTCTTTCGCCCGATGACAACGACCCCTTGTCATTGGCCCTGCATGGCTTGATTGATCACGCGGCCGCTCAGGACCGGCGGATCGCCGAATTGACCGAGGCGTTACAGCGCCTGGGGATTGAGGTGGAGTCGAGCGTTGGGAGGGTCGATGACCCCCGGCGTCTTGACCGCCTGGTCGACTGAGCACCGACAAAGCCTGCGCTTCATGCTTGCGTCAGGCGCTCGATGTCGAGCTCGATGGCGATTCAAACCGTGAGAACGATGCCATCGTCTTGAATTAGCAGGCCGCCACCGCGGCCGGCTTGGCCTGGACCTGAGCTGTCGCAGTCCCAATCGGTCAGCACCAGGCGCTCGCCCTCCGCGTGATCATGTCGAGCCGGACGATGGGTGTGGCCGTGAATCATGCGGCGCACCTGGTGTTCTTGCAGGAGCGCCCCGGCCACTGAGGGGTTGGCGTCCATGATCGAGATCGCCTTCGATGCACCCGCAGCCTGACTGGCACGACGCATCTGGGCCGCAATCTGTTGGCGCTCACTGTAGGGTTTGCTCAGGAAGGCAGACTTCCATTGCGGCGTGCGAACGGTCTGGCGAAATGCCTGGTACGCGAGGTCGTCGGTACACAGCGTGTCGCCATGCAGCAGAAGGGTCGGTACGCCCCCGACCGTGACTTGCACGGGCTCCTCCACGAGGGTGATCCCGGTCGCTTGCGCGAACCGTTCGCCCAGCAGGAAGTCACGGTTGCCCACCAGCAGACGACGCTTGCAGTGCGCGGACAACGAGGCCAGCGCCTCGAGGATGGGATCGAGCCAACGCCGCTCTGACGGATCGTCCAGCGTATCGTCGCCCACCCAGACTTCGAAGAGATCGCCCAGGATCCAGAGTTCCTGAGCGAGCCGGCCGTGCGTCTGGAGCAATCCGATGAGGCGCTCCGATGTGCGCGGCGTGGCCGCGCTCAGGTGCAGATCGGCGATGAAGAGGGCGCTCACGACGACGGCGCCGGACCTCTCAGCGTCGCTTGGCCGATTCGATCAGGACCGTTTCGGCGGGAACATCCCGATGCGGAAATGCCGAGCGTGTTTTGACGCGACGGATCTTCTCGACGGTCTCCATGCCTTCGATCACCTTGCCAAAGACCGCATACCCGTTGCCATCGGGCTGGGGGTGGTTGAGGCTGGCGTTGTTGACCGTGTTGATGAAGAACTGCGACGTGGCGGAGTTGGGGTCACCCGTGCGCGCCATCGCGAGCCAGCCTGCGTCGTTGCGCAGACCGTTGCGGGATTCGAGCGTGATCGGCGGGCGCTTGTTCGGTTTTTCCGCCATGTCTGCGGCCATTCCACCGCCTTGAATCATGAAATCGGCGATGACGCGGTGAAAGATCGTTCCGGCGTAGAAGCCATCGTCGACATAGCGCAGAAAATTCTCGACCGTGATTGGTGCTTTGTCTGGATACAACTCAACGGTGAAGTTACCCATACTGGTACGAAACTCCACTTGGGGAGCCGGGGCAGCCGCAGCTCCCTCGGCGATCGTGCCCAAGGTGGCAAACACGGTGAGCCATTGCAGAAGGCGAGGTTTCATGGCGCAAGTCCTTTCAGGGAGGGGGGCCGCGGCGCGGCATTGACGGGATCGGAGGATGTGGATGGCGGGGACGAGCCGGCTGGGGATCGGGCTGGGGATTCTGCCGGACGCGGGGACGATACCGATGGTGCCTCAGCCAGCCCGCGCAGATACCGGGTTCTGGGCGGGTCGGTGGGCTTTTCCTGGGATCGTGAGGCGAGGTTTCGCGAAGCCAGGTCGCGGGCAATCAACTCGCGCGCCAAACTCAGTCGTTCTTGCATCCGGGATGCCTGCGCCGGGTTCAGAAACTCAGCATGCTCCCAGGCGCGTTGCGCGAGTCTCAGGTAAATGTCGCCCAGGTTTTCGTGGGCCAGACCGTAGGACGGCAACACGCGGTTCGCCATTTCGAGCGTCTCGCGCGCGGCATCGAGGTCGCCGCCGCCGGCCTGAAGCACGGCCAGATTGTTATAGGGCTCGGGTAGTTCGGGGAAATCCTGCGTCATTTGCCGAAACAGGGTGATCGCGTCTTCGCGGCGGCCCAGTTCGGTCAGCAGGACACCGCGCAAGAATCGCAGTTGGGTGTCTTTCGGGTCGGTCGCGAGGCCCTTGTCGACCCGCGCCAGCGCCCGCGAGCGTTCTCCCGAGCGATAAATTTTCAGCGCTTCCGCATGGGCATTGGCCGAATCGGCGGGTGCCAGGCTCTGCGCCCAGGTCGCGGGTGCCGCGCACAGAAGACCTGCCGCGACCAAACAGGCAAGTACACAACCCATCCGGGCCAGATGGCCAAGAGCCGCTCGGACCAACAGCTCAGCCAGAACCATGGGCGTGCGTGTTCCCAAGGAGGAAGACGGGACGCCCTGGGGTGCAGCCCATCGGAAGGGCTTGGATATACTGCCGCGCATCCCGCGCATTCTAGCAATGGGCTTGAGGTCACCGATCGCCATGCTCCGAATTCATAACTCGCTCACCCGCCGCAAAGAACCGTTTGTTCCGCTCAAAGCTGGGCAGGTTGGCCTCTACGTTTGCGGCATGACCGTCTACGACGTCTGCCATATTGGCCACGCCCGCGTGCTGGTGGCCTTTGATGTGGTGCGGCGCTGGCTGCGCAGCCAGGGCTATCGCGTCACCTACGTTCGTAACATCACCGACATTGATGACAAGATCATTCGGCGGGCCGTCGAAAACGGTGAAACGATTTCACAGCTCACCGATCGTACGATTCGCCTCCTGCATGAAGACGCTCAGGCGCTGGGTGTCGAGCCGCCCGACCATGAACCGCGCGCCACCGACTATGTTCCCGCGATGCTGTCCATGATCGGGGCGCTCGAACGCAACGGGCTGGCGTATCGGGCCGATGATGATGGCGACATGCTGTTTTCGGTGCGGCGATTTCCTGGTTATGGTCGCCTGTCGGGGAAGTCCCTGGACGAATTGCGGGCTGGCGAGCGGGTCGCAGTCGCTGATCACAAGGAGGATCCGCTCGACTTTGTCCTCTGGAAAGCAGCCAAGGCAAACGATCCACCCGAGGCGGTCTGGCCTTCGGACCACGGGCCGGGTCGGCCGGGATGGCATATCGAATGTTCGGCCATGGCAACGGAACTGCTGGGTATGAGCTTCGACCTGCACGGAGGCGGTGCGGATTTGCAATTCCCGCATCACGAAAACGAAATCGCGCAGTCCGAAGGCGCTCAGCCGGCATTTCCCGATTGCCAGCCCTTTGTTGGGACCTGGATGCACAACGGGTTCGTGCGGATCGACGACGAGAAAATGTCGAAGTCTCTGGGCAATTTCTTCACCGTGCGCGATGTGCTGAAGACCGTCGACCCGGAAGTGCTGCGATTTTTCATTGTTCGGGCGCACTACCGCAGTCCGCTCAACTGGTCGGACGCCCATCTGGAGGACGCCCGCACCGGACTCTTGCGGCTTTACGGAGCCTTGGCGGAAGTGCCGCCGGCAGACCCGGACCTTTCAGTGGATTGGAACGCGCCCTTTGCCGTGCGGTTCGCGCAGGCCATGAACGACGACTTTGCTACGCCTGAGGCGGTTGCGGTGCTCTTTGATCTCGCCGCGCAGGTGCATCGCGGTCAAGACGCCCAAGAGGGCGCCCGACTGCTGCGTGCCTTGGGGGCTTGCATCGGGTTGTTGCAGCAGGATCCACCGGCGGTACGACGCAGTGGCTTACGCGCTCAGGCGCAGACGCCCGGATTCAGTGATGCCGAGATTGCCGAGCGGGTCAATGCACGGATTGCGGCCAAGAACGATCGCGATTTTGCGCGCGCGGATGCCATCCGGGCCGAACTCGCTGGCGCCGGGATCGTGCTGGAAGACCGCGCCGGCAGTACCCTTTGGCGCCGAAGCTAGTGGGCCAAATCCCATTGTCTGCAGTCGCAGCGGCGCAGCGACCGATCAGCGCCCCCGCCTGGTGGCAACAGGCCCGGGACGAACTCGGGGCGGCGGATCCGGTGCTGGGGCGCATCATTGCCGGGTTTGGTGATGCGGCGCTCGGCTCGCGGGGGGACCCCTTCACAACGCTTGCGCGCTCGATTGTCGGTCAGCAGATCTCGGTCAAGGCCGCGCAATCGGTCTGGAACCGATTTGTATCAGCGGCTGTAACGTCCGAGCTGGTCACAGGACCGCAAGCCGAGATCCCGCAGCGCATCGCGCCGGCAGACGTGATGGCCATGAGTCAGGAGCAACTGCGGGCCTGTGGCTTGTCGTTACGCAAGGCCGAGTATTTGGGCGATCTGGCACAACGATTTGCGCAGGGCGAGTTGTTGCCCGAGCGCTGGCCGGCGATGGATGACGAGGCCGTGATCGCGGAATTGATTCGGGTTCGTGGGGTTGGTCGCTGGACAGCGGAGATGTTCCTGATATTCAATCTCATGCGGCCGGACGTATTACCGCTGGACGACATCGGATTGTTGCGAGCCATGGGCCTGCACTGGTTGCAGGGGGCAATGCCGTCGCGGGCGCAGGCGCGCGACCTGGCGCAGCGCTGGGCGCCCTGGCGCACCGCAGCAACCTGGTATCTGTGGCGAAGCCTCGACCCGGTGCCTGTGGAATACTGAGGGTGCAGCGGTCAGTCGAGACCCTCATTTGCATTGGCGAAACGAACAGGAACGGATGAAAACCACTTTTCTGGAATTTGAACAGCCGATCGCCGAGCTGGAAGCCAAGATCGAAGAGCTTCGCTTTGTGCAGGATGATTCGGCAGTCGACATCGCCGACGAAATCAACCGGCTCCAAAAAAAGGGCCAGACCCTTGTCAAGGACACCTACGCCAAGCTGACGCCGTGGCAGGTTGCGCAAGTGGCACGCCACCCGCAGCGGCCCTACACCCTCGATTACATCCGGTTGATGTTCACGGACTGGCACGAATTGCATGGGGATCGCAGTTTTGCCGATGATCCGTCGATCGTCGGGGGGATGGGCAGATTCAATGGCCAGGCGGTGATGGTGATTGGTCATCAGAAGGGCCATGACACCAAAGAGCGGGCGTACCGAAATTTCGGCATGCCTCGCCCCGAGGGCTACCGGAAAGCCCTGCGGCTCATGAAGCTCGCTGAAAAATTCGGTCTACCGATCATGACGTTTATCGATACGCCGGGCGCGTTCCCGGGCATCGATGCCGAAGAGCGTGGCCAGTCCGAAGCGATTGGACGCAATCTGTTCGAGATGTCGCGTCTGAGTGTACCGGTCATTTCCACCATCATCGGAGAGGGAGGTTCGGGGGGTGCCCTGGCCATCGGTGTGAGCGACGTGACCCTGATGCTGCAGTACGCCATCTACTCGGTGATCTCGCCCGAAGGCTGTGCGGCGATCCTGTGGAAGACCGCCGAGCGTGCGCCGGACGCAGCAGAAGCCCTTGGCGTGACCGCGCACCGACTCAAGGCTCTGGGCCTGATTGACCGGCTGGTCAGTGAGCCGGCGGGGGGTGCACATCGCGATCATGCCCAGATGGCGCAACTTCTGAAGCGCGCGCTGGGCGACGCGCTGCGGCAGTTCACAGGAACCGACGTCGAAACCCTTCTCGTGCAGCGTCATGCGCGGCTGATGGCGTATGGCAAATTCAAGGAAAGCGTCGGCCGCTCGCGGGCTTGATCGGGATGCGGGCGATGACCCTGTCGCTCGCGTCGATCGCACCGTCGCCGAATGGTTACAGGCCCACGCCGAATTCGGGCATCAGCAGGGCGCCCCGGCGCTTCTGATCGTCGCCTTTAGTGGCGGGCTGGATTCGAGTGTCCTGCTCGATGCCTTGGCCCGCCAGATTGAAGGTCGACTAGAGGACCCGTTGGAAGGTCCGTCGGACTGTCGATTCCAGGGTTCAGCGCAGCGCTGGCGCCTGCTTGCTCTTCATGTCCACCATGGGCTGCAGCCAGCGGCGAACGCGTGGCCTGCCCACTGTGAATCGTTTGCCCAGGCTCGGGGAATCGCATGCGAGACCTTGCGGGTTCGGGTCGGGTCGCGGCAACGCCAGGACGGCCTGGAGGCCGCCGCCCGAGCCGTGCGTTACGAAGCCATCGGACAGCGCGCGCAAGCGCTGGGGGCGCGGGCGGTTTTGACTGCGCATCATGCCGATGACCAACTGGAAACCCTGCTGATGCGTCTCGCCCGAGGGACCGGTCTGGATGGGCTCGCCGGCATCGCCGAGGATCGCCCATGGTCGGCAGGTGGCCCACATTGCAGGCTTTGGCGTCCGTTTCTGGGGCTGGATCGGTCAACGCTCGAGCAGGCCGCGCGCGCCCGCGGACTGGTCTGGATCGAAGATCCGAGCAATGCGGACACCACAATCACCCGCAACGCAGTTCGGCGCGATTTGCTCCCTGCACTCGATGCTGCGTTGCCAGACTGGCGTCAGGGTTTTTTACGCACGCGAAGTCTGCTCGAAGAGGCGAATGAGCGCCTGGCCGAGCAAACCCGATTGGACCTGAGCGCTTGCGAGGAGGTCTATCACGCAGACTACGACGGTGATGTTGACGCTGATGTCGAAGGGGAACGCGCGGTCCGTTCTTGCTTGGGTATCGAGGCCGAACTGGGCCGCTCAGATCACTGCCTGAACGCAACCGTACTCGCCAGCCTGCCGGGCCCCCGACGTCGGGCGGTCTGGCGCAGTTGGCTGGCGGGCTTGGGCTTGCGAATGCCGTCGGTACGTCGCCTGGATGCGATCGATCGAAGCCTGGCCCTGAGTCCCTCGGGCGCGTCTGTCCACGAGGGATGGCGCCTGCGGCGCTGGCGAGATGTCATCCGCGCCACCCAGCTGACTGGCACCGTCGGGCAGGGTGGCGAAACCCAGGATCCAGCCGTCTCCGGCGAGTTGCCTGCGCCAGACGATGTGACGGTGGTATGGCGCGGCGAACCAGCCCTTTGGATCGAGGCCTGGCGCGGATGGCTGCTCTTTGATCAGGCGGGACTCAAACCTGGTCTTGACCCGCAGTGGCTGGCCGCACATGCCTTGCGTCTGAGCGCGCAGCGCGCAGGTGCGCGTATGCGGATTGCGCCGCTCGCCCGTACACGAACCCTCAAGGGTTTGTATCAGAGCGCAGCCGTGCCGCCCTGGCAACGGCGCTGCCTACCGCTGGTCTTCGCGGGGGACAAGCTCCTGTTCGCCGCCGGCTTGGGCATGAACTGCCGCTTGATCCAGGAGGCGCCAGGCCCGCTCGTGCTGGGTTGGCGGGCGCTGGAGACCGGGGTTTGATTGCTCCCAGCTGGTTGACGCATCAGTGGCGGGATCGTGATCGTTTTCTGATCTTGATCGATTCTCAGTACTTGAACGAGCGCTTCGCTGCTTTGCAGGCGCTCTGGGAGGCCGATCCACAGCACTGCGAGCGCCTCCATGTCGTGGGTTTTTTGGAACAGGCAGCCGAGACGGTACAGCGGGTGCAGCGCACCGAAGCCTGCGACGGGCGGGTCACGCTGACGGTGTACTGCGGTGACCCGGTGACCGTTGTCATCAAGATGCGCTTGAATGCCGATGCGCTGTGGTTCGATGAACGTTCGGCCGGCGATTCGCGCTTGCTGCAATGGCTGGCGCGCAAAGCGTCGATGCCGGGTGCGCAGTTGGCTGGTCCGGTCACTGAGAATACGCAGGCGGTCCTGCGCCGGTTGGGGTTTGAGACCCCGCCAGGGCAGTCGGGGGGGCCGTGGCGACGACGGTTACGCCGGGATGTTGCGTTGGAAAGTCCAGCGAGCCCAGCCAAACCAGGTCCTAACGGGGTCCGGCTCGCAATCGTGATCGGCGCCGGGTTGGCAGGCGCCGCAGTCGCCACCGAACTGGCGCAGCGTGGTTGGCAAGTGCAGGTACTTGAGCGGGGCGATCAGATTGCCTGCGAAGCGTCGGGTAACCCGGCTGCGGCGTTCCGGCCGCATGTGTCGATGGACGACTGCCCGCTCTCGCGCTTGAGTCGAGCCGGGATCGAAGCGCTGGATCGCAGCCTGATGCGTCATGGAGCTTATGACGATCAGATTGCGCAACGCACCGGATTGATCGAGGTGGCCAGGGATCTGGCCGATGCGGACCGTCTGGCGGCCCTTGCGCGGGCGGCGAGCCACCCCTCGGGCCGCACTCGCCGGATCCAGATGGTCGATCAGGATGACGCATCGACCATTGCAAGCACTCGTTTGCGCAGGGGGGGTTTGTGGCTGCAGGACGCGGGTTGGGCTCGCCCGCCTGCCTTGTGCGCCCGCTGGCTCTGCTTGGACGGCAAGGCCTTGCCCTGGGCCGCGCGGATCCAGGTTCGACTTGGGGTTCAAGCGCATGAACTGATTCAGGAGTCGGGGCAATGGGTCGTGCGCGACGCTACCGGGCAGGAGTTGGCGCGCGCGGCAGTGGTGGTTCTGGCAAATCCGCAGTCTGCCGTGGCGCTGGCCGAGCAGGCGGGTGGGACGGTTGCGCCCTTGCGGACGGTGCCAGGGGCGATCGGACGTTTTGCACCTGGACAATTGCCTGCGGTTCGGTGCGCGCTCTCGGGCGCCGGATATCTCCTTCCCGAGACTGCGGGTGAAGTGATCGCCGGCGCGGACTATGAAGGGGGTGCGGTCACCACGAGCGCGCTCTTGCCACTATTGATCGATGGCGCGGGCCTTGTTAGTGGTGAGGGCAATCGTGCTGAGGGCGATCGTGCTGAGGGCGATCGCGCTGGAGACGGCGGTATCGCTCCACGCTTCGGTGTGCGTTCGAGCGTCCGTTACGCCACCCGTGACCATCTCCCGGTGGCGGGTTCGGTTCCGGTCGCGAGTGCGTTGGCGGGACTTGCGGCTGGCACGGTGTTGCCCAACATCCCGCGATTGCCCGGGCTCTTTATTCTCAGTGGGTATGGCTCGCGGGGTCTGGTCTGGGCGGCGTTGCTGGCGCAACTGGTGGCCGCACGGATCAGCGGCGAGCCAGATCCGCTCACCTCCGACCTGGTCGATGCGGTGGACCCCGCGCGGTTTTGGCGCCGGGATCACCTCAACCGTACAATCAGGGCCCTGACCAGCGGGTGAACCCCGGCTTCCAGCCGACCGAAAGCGCAGTCGTCGTTCGGGCATCTGGATCTTTTTTGAATCATGAACAAACTGATCGTGCATAAATATGGCGGAACCTCAATGGGTTCCGTCGAGCGCATTCGCAATGTCGCTCGCCGGGTTGCCAAGTGGCACCGGGCGGGTTTTCAGATGGTGGTCGTACCGAGCGCGATGTCGGGCGAGACCAATCGTCTGCTGGCACTCGCCAAGGGATGCGCGACCGGATTCGGCGCCGATGGGGTCGCGCTGGATGCAGCCCATGCGACGCCTGCCGCTCAGGCCAATGCGCGCGAACTCGATCTTATCGCCGCGACTGGCGAGCAAGTGTCTTCCGGGCTGTTGGCCATTGCGCTCCAGGCCTATGGCATAGACGCCGTGAGTTTTGCGGGTTGGCAGGTTCCGATCCGCACCGACAGCGCATTCACCAAAGCGCGTATCGAATCGATCGACGACGCCAAGGTTCGTGGCCATCTCGACGCGGGTCGGGTCGTCATCATCACGGGGTTTCAGGGCGTCGATGGCGGCGGCGATATCACAACGCTCGGGCGCGGGGGCAGTGATACCTCTGCCGTCGCGGTCGCGGCAGCGCTCGCGGCCGAAGAGTGCCTGATCTACACCGACGTGGATGGGGTGTACACGACCGACCCCCGGGTTGTTCCCGAAGCCCAGCGGCTCGCGCGGATCACCTTCGAAGAGATGCTCGAGATGGCGTCGCTGGGCAGCAAAGTGCTGCAGATCCGTTCCGTTGAATTCGCCGGCAAGTACAAGGTCAAGACCCGGGTGCTCTCGAGCCTGACCGATCCCGCCATGGATCTTGCCACCGAGGCATCCAGCGGCACCCTGATTACTTTTGAAGAAGATTCCGACGGAGCGAACACCATGGAACAGGCCATCATCAGCGGCATTGCATTTAACCGCGACGAAGCCAAGATCACGCTGACCCGGGTTCCCGATCAGCCCGGTGTGGCATTCCGCATCCTCGGCCCGATTGCTGACGCGAATATCGACGTCGATATGATCATTCAGAATGCCAGTATCGAAGGGCATACCGATTTTTCATTCACCGTCCACCGTAACGAGTACCAGCGGGCCCTGGAAGTGTTGAACACCAAGGTCAGGGCCGACATCGGCGCAGCCGAGGTGATTGGGGATGCAAAAATCGCCAAGGTGTCGGTGGTCGGTATCGGGATGCGCAGTCATGTTGGTATCGCCAGCCTGATGTTCAAGACGCTGGCCGAGGAACGTATCAATATTGAAATGATCTCAACCAGTGAGATCAAAATATCAGCCGTGATTGCCGACCGATACATGGAACTGGCGGTGCGCGCACTACACAAAGCCTTCGGACTGGATGCGCCAGCGGTTTCGGCAAACGGCTGATTCGGCGAACGATTGATGACCCATCAAGTGTGTTCGCATAGCGGCGTGTCGGGATATGTCGGCACATCAGGCTGACTTCGACACGCTGGTGATCGGCGCCGGGGTCGTTGGTCTGGCCTGTGCGCGTGCGCTGGCGCTATCCGGGCGGTCGGTGCTGGTGGTGGAGGCTGAGGCCCGGTTTGGTGAGCACGCCAGCTCGCGCAACTCCGAAGTCATTCACGCCGGGGTCTACTATCCGCCGGGATCGAACAAGGCGCGCCTGTGCCTTCGGGGCAAGACCTTGCTTTATGCGTATTGCGCTGAACGGCATGTGCCGCATCGCCAACTCGGCAAATTGATCGTTGCGACAACGAGCGCAGAGGTTGCCCAGCTGGAAGCGATCCGGGCGCGAGCGCTCGCGTGTGGAGTGGAGCTGGAATTGCGCAGTCAGCGCCAGGTCGCTGAGATGGAGCCTGAGATTCTGTGCTCGGAGGCCTTGTGGTCAGCATCGAGCGGCATCATCGACAGTCACGCCTATATGCAGGCGCTCATTGGCGATATGGAGCATGCGGGAGGGACTCTGGTGTTTCGCACGCCGTTCCTGCGCGCAGAGCCCATTGAGCGACCGGGGCTGAGCCCACGCAGCGGTTCGCCTGCGGGCGATGCGATCTGGCGAGTTTGGCTTGCGGGCGAGGATCCGGGCGAACTCAGCGTGCATGAGATCGTGAACTGCGCGGGCCTGCAGGCGCCCCGCGTGGCGGCCAACATTGAGGGTCTGGCGGCATCGGGATTGCCGGTGCAACGCTACTGTCGCGGGCATTACTTTGGCATGCGTGGGCGCAATCCGTTTCGCCACCTTGTTTACCCAGTGCCGGTGCAACATGGGTTGGGCATTCACGTCACGCTTGATATGGCAGGTCAGGCGCGTTTCGGGCCAGACGTGGCTAGTTGGCCTGAAGAGATTGATTATGGTTTTGAGGCGGATCGGGCACCCGTGTTCGCGAAGGCCATCCGCCAGTATTTTCCAGGCCTGCGCGACGATCAGCTCGAACCTTCGTACACCGGTATCCGAGCCAAAATCTCTGGGCCAAACGACCCCGCAGCCGATTTCAGGATCGATGGCCCGAGCCAGCATGGCGTGCCAGGCGTGGTGAACTTGATGGGAATCGAATCCCCGGGGCTGACGTCAAGTCTTGCGATCGGGGAAGACGTGGTCGCGGCGCTGGTTGGCTGAGTGTGCGGGGTTGCCCGTAAGCAAACCATGGAACCGCGAACCTCGGGGCTCGTGTAGAATGCGCCTTGGTTAGGAGTCGTGACCGAGTGGCCGAAGGTGCTCCCCTGCTAAGGGAGTATATGCCAAAAGCGTATCGTGGGTTCGAATCCCACCGACTCCGCCA
>JBBAOE010000027.1:0-36305 GCA_040401595.1 Burkholderiaceae bacterium | reverse complement strand
CGGACATCGAGGACGGTGGACATCAGGTGGCTCCTTGCGCGGCTGATTGGCGAACTGATTCGGTGTTCAGCGGCCCTTGAACGCTGGTTTTCTGCGCTCGTTGAAGGCGAGGATGCCCTCAGTCCGATCCTCGGTCTGGATCAGATGATTGTAGGCTTCGACTTCAAAGCGAAACGCTGTACGCAAGTCCATCTCACGACCATAACGTACCGATTTCTTGATCTGACGCACCGAAAGCGGTGCGTTACCGGCAATCCGTCGGGCGACATCGAGCGCATGGGTCAGGACCTCGCCCGGCTCAAAGAGATCGTTGACCAACCCCCACGCCAGTGCACGATCTGCGCTGATCGGGGCGCCGGTCAGCAAGATTTCGCGGGCTCTGCGGTCGCCGATCGCCCGCGGCAAATTCTGCGTCCCACCGATGCCCGGCATGATCCCGAGCGTCACCTCCGTGAGCGCAAAGCGGGCCAGACGGGACGCATAAATAAAGTCGCAGGACAGCGCGGTCTCAAATCCGCCCGCATACGCATGTCCGTTTACCGCAGCAATCACCGGGATCGGCAGCTCGGTGAGCGCGCAGGCCATCCGTTCGAACAACGCATGCTGACGTTGCCACTGATGCACGCTCATCCCGTTACGTTCTTTAAGATCGGCGCCTGCGCAAAACACCGATTCCCCCGCACCGGTCAATACGACACAGCGCACGTCATGATCAGCTTCAGTCAGATAGGTCCATAAATCGAGCAGATCCTGGCCCATCTGGGTATTGAATGCGTTGGCGACCTCCGGTCGATTCAGGGTGACCTTAACGACCGTATCGGCGGCCGAGTCTGCATTTACACCTGCAGCAGAACCGGCACCGGAACCGACAGCTGAACCGGCGTGCCTCTCAACCTTGAGCGTCGCAAACGGTCCGACCTCGTTGAGCGGCACCCACAACATAGCCAAATCGCCCTCGGCGCGCGCCTGATCCGGAGTACCCCCATCAGTCGGCATAGATACCCGCTTTTTGAATGACCGGTCCCCACTTGGCAATCTCGGCTTCGAGGTGCGTCTTGAGCCCCTGCGGCGTGATCTTGTCGGCGGACGGGATGTCCGAACTCAGGTCAGCCAAACGCTGACGGATGCCGGGATCGGCAAGCGCATCGCGCAAGGCCAGATTGATCTTGTCGAGTACGTCGCGCGGCGTTCCTTTAGGCGCATAGAGGCCGTGCCAGACCTTGACCTCAAACCCCTTCAGGCCCTGCTCGTCTAGCGTGGGCACATTGGCGAGCGCTCCCAGACGCTTGAGCGTGGTCACGCCATAGACTTTGACCCGCCCATCGCGAATGATGGGGACGGTTTGCGTCGTCTGATCGCATAACAGATCGACCTGCCCGCCCATCAAATCGGTCATCGCAGGCGCCGTGCCCTTATACGGAACAGTCGTCAGATCGACGCCAATGGTGCTCATGAACAGCATGCCGCACAGGTGCGAGACCGCACCCAGACCGGCATTCGCCAAGGTGACCTTCTCCTTGTTGGCGCGCACGTGGGCGATCAGCTCATTCAGATTGCTGGCAGGAAAGTCTTTTCTCGAGAGAAGCGTCATCGGAACATCGAGGACCTGACCGACGTACTCGAAGTCTTTGAGCGGGTCAAAACTCAGTTTCCGATACAGAGCAGGCGCTGTCGCCATCCCCATGTGATGCAAGAAAACCGTATAGCCGTCTGGCGCTGATTTAACGACCCGTTGCGCACCGATCGTACCCCCGGCGCCCAGTGCATTTTCAACCACGACCGTTTGCCCCAGGCTTTTGCCCATGGGCACCGCCAGCATTCGAGCGACGACGTCGGTGGGTCCACCAGCGGCGAATGGCACAACCATGACAACAGGCCGGGTGGGGAACGACTGTGCCTGGACCTGTTGCTGGGCACCCAGGGTCAGCATGCCAATCATCCCAAGCACCCCAAGCCTGGAACACACCATGCCAGCTGCCGCAAGACCGCGAGCGCAACGCTGACGCAACCCTAGCTCGATTTGAATCCTGATCACTGCGTTCTCCTAACTAAAAGATTGGTTGTGAAATTTCGATCAGATTCTGGTCGGGGTCACGCACATAGACTGACAGGATCTTCTGGGTTGCTCCGGTCCGTTCGACCGGCCCCTCGACAATTGGGTAATTCCATGCCTGCAATCGCGCCTGGACCTCCTCGATTGAACAGTCAGCGATAAAACACAGGTCCAGAGCGCCCGGGGTCGGGCACAGCGCTTTTGGTTCGAACTCGCGGCCCTTGAGGTGCAAGTTGATTTTCTGATCGCCAAACCGGAATGCCCGGCGCTGGACAGGTGGATCGCCACCGACAAACGTTTCGAGTTGCATCCCCAAAATCTTGGTATAAAACGAGATGCAGGCCTCTTCGTGTTCGGTCGTTAGCACGAGATGGTCTAAATGATGAATCACGCCACGTCTCCCTCCAGCAGCCACCGTAGTCGATGACTTCTGGTTTTGTAAGTAGCAATTTCCACTATGCCCGACTTCCCAAGCCCCGATAGCCACCAGGAACTTCGCGATGCCGTACGCGATTTATGTCGGCGATTTGATTCAAGCTATTGGCAAGGCATCGATGAGGCTCGCGGCTACCCGGAAGCCTTTGTCTCCGCCTTAACGACCGCAGGCTGGCTGGCCGCACTGATTCCGGCCGACTATGGTGGGTCTGGACTGGGCTTGGCCGAGGCCTCTGTGATCATGGAGGAAATCAATGCCTGCGGGGGTAACGCAGGCGCCTGCCACGGGCAGATGTACAACATGGGTACCTTGTTGCGTCATGGCTCGGACGAACAAAAACGACAATACCTGCCCAAAATTGCAAGCGGAGAACTCCGCCTGCAGTCGATGGCGGTGACCGAGCCCAATACCGGTACCGACACCACGAAACTCAAAACGACCGCAGTTCGGCAGGGCGACCGCTACCTGGTCAACGGGCAGAAGGTCTGGATCTCACGCATCCAGCATTCGGACCTGATGATTCTGCTCGCTCGCACGACCCCGCTCGATCAAGTCCAGAAAAAATCCGAAGGCATGTCGATCTTTCTGGTCGATCTGCGCCAGGCAATTGGCAACGGGATGACGATCAGACCCATCCGTAACATGGTGAATCATGAGACGAACGAGGTCTTCTTCGACAATCTGGAGATTCCCGTTGAAAACCGGATCGGCCAGGAAGGCCTTGGATTCCGTTACATCCTAGATGGCTTGAACGCCGAGCGGATCCTGATCGCGGCCGAATGCATCGGGGATGCCTACTGGTTCATCAACAAGGCCCGTGACTACGCCCGAACCCGGGTGGTCTTTGATCGCCCGATCGGGAAAAATCAGGGAGTCCAGTTCCCGATTGCGGAAAGCTACATCGAGACCGAAGCCGCCAATCTGATGCGTTTTCGGGCCTGCGAGTTGTTCGACCAGCAGCTCGCCTGTGGCCCCGAAGCCAATATGGCGAAATACCTGGCTGCCAAAGCCTCGTGGGAAGCCGCCAACGTGTGTCTGCAGACCCATGGCGGATTTGGTTTTGCAGCCGAATACGATGTCGAACGAAAGTTTCGCGAGACCCGCCTCTATCAGGTTGCGCCGATCTCGACCAACCTGATTTTTTCCTACGTTGCTGAGCACGTGCTGGGATTGCCGCGTTCTTTTTAGCGATCGGCCCCGACGCTGAGGCCGAGCTAAACCAGCGCTTGCGCTCCTCGTTGACTTCCCGAGCCTCGGGAACTGACCTTAGCCGTGGTACTGAATAATCGTTTTGGTCGTCGTCATTTCTTCGAGCGCCAGAAAGCCCTTTTCGCGGCCATGGCCGCTGCGCTTGGTGCCACCAAAGGGCAACTCGACCCCCCCGCCTGCGCCATAACAGTTGATGAATAGTTGTCCGGAACGCACCGCCTTGGCGACCCGGGTCTGGCGAGCACCCTGTTCGGTCCACACTGCAGCCAGCAAACCATAGGGAGTTCCGTTCGCAAGCGCGATGGCGTCTGCTTCGTCGTCAAACGGGAACGCAGCGAGAACCGGGCCGAAAACCTCCTCACAGGCCAGTGGGGCATCACGCGGAACCGGGGCAAAAAACGTTGGAGTCACGTAATAACCACCAGCGGGGACCTCCGAGTCGATGCCTCCCTGCGCAATAACGGGAATGCCTGCGGCCTTGGCGGCGTCGATATAACGGTTGACACGCGCAAGCTGCGATGCATTCATCAGCGGACCACAGTCTCGATCCATCTCCGGAGATCCCACACGCGTGGTCGCGAAGACCTTCGCCACCTGTTCGACGAAGCGGTCATAAATCGACGACTGAACGAGCAAGCGGCTGCCAGCCGTACAAGTCTGGCCTGCGTTCTGAATGATGGCGCGCACGATAATCGGGGTCGCACGCTCCAGATCGGCATCATCGAAAACGATCTGCGGCGACTTGCCGCCAAGCTCGAGAACGCACTTGACCGCATTTTTCGCGGCTGCCTCTTGCACTAGAGTACCAACCTCGTTGGAACCGGTAAACGAAATAAAATCAATTCCCGGATGGGCAGCCAATGCGGCGCCCGCTTCTTCGCCCAGACCAGTCACCATGTTGACTGCGCCGTCGGGAAAACCCACCTCGGCGCAGAGCTGCGCCACCCGAAGGGCCGAAAGACTTGTATCTTCGGCGGGTTTCAGGACGACTGCGTTGCCCGCCGCCAAGGCAGGAGCGATGGTTCGACCCATCATCTGGGCTGGATAATTCCATGGAACGATATGAGCTGTCACACCCAGCGGCTCACGGACCAGACAAACATGGTGCCCGTTCAAAAACGGAATCACTTCGCCATGCAGCTTGTCAGCCGCGCCGCCATAGAACTCAAAGTAGCGTGCCATCACCGTAATGTCATTGCGGGCACTTGAAATCGGTTTACCGGTATCACGCGCCTCGATCTGAGCGAGCTCCTCGTGATGGTCCATGATTGTCTGGGCCAGTCGACTGAGCAAGCGACCCCGCTCGGTCGCTGACGTTCGACCCCACGCCGAATCGATTGCTGCGCGGGCGGCACGCACGGCCAAATCGATCTCGTGAGCCGACCCGCGCGCGATTTTGTCAAAGGGTTGGCCGTCGGACGGGTTGATCACATCGATCGTTTGGCCATCCCGGGCCGAGAGCCAGCGCCCCCCGATAAACATCTGCTTCATGGACACTTCTCCTTCGCGAGCGGGTCAAGGTCAAGGTCGAGATCAAGGCCGAGATCAAGTCCGAGGGCGAGGCTGGCATGGGCAGGCCTCGTCGGGTTCAGACCTTCATTCTAGGCAGGGAAACCATGAATTTGAATTCGCATCGAGGCAATAGCGAGTTGCACGAATTGGAAGTCCAGATGCGATACTCAAGTCCATGTTGCCTGACCTCGATTCATTGGCCTTGTTCGTGCGAGCAGCCGAGATGAGAAATCTCACCCGCGCGGCAGAAGCTAGTTTCATCACGGTACCCGCCGCGAGTCGGCGTCTTTCGTTGCTTGAACACCAGTTCAAGGCGCAACTATTTGAGCGTCACTCCCGGGGACTTGACCTGACACCGGCGGGAACGCAACTGCTCGTGCTTGCCCGCGCAGTGATCGCCTCAGTCAATCACATGCGCGCGGAAATGGCCAACTACACGCAGGGCTCGCGCAGCGTATTGCGCTTGCATGGCAATACATCAGCCATGACGCAGTTCTTGCCAGGCGATATCGCGGTCTTTCAAAGTGCGCACCCCGACGTTCGTCTGGTCCTGGAAGAGTGCTGGAGCGATGATGCCGTGCGCCGGGTGCGGGGCGGAGAGATCGATCTTGGGGTCATCGTCAGCGGCGCAGAGGTGCAAGGGCTCTATGTGCGCCCCTACCGAAGCGACCAACTGGCTGCCGTCGTTCGAAAAGACCAGGCGATCTCACAGGCCAATTTGATGTTCGCGGATCTACTCGAGCATGACCTCATCGGGCTTGACAGCGGCAGCACCCTGACAAGGCTTCTCGAGGCGCAGGCCACGGCGCTCATGCGGACGATGGCGCTGCGAGTTCAGGTGCGCAGCTTCGAATCCGTTTGCCGCGCTGTGGAGGCACGTTTGGGCGTGGGCGTCCTTCCGCTCGCAGCCGCTCACAGCTTTGCTTCGGCGATGTCACTACAAGTGTTGCCGCTAAACGATGGATGGGCTCGCCGGCAAATGTTGCTGGTTGTTCGCGCAGAACCTGCAGAGGGCTCGCCGCTCGCACTCTTGCTAGCCCATCTGGAGGGCTGTGCAAAATCCGGGATAACCGCGGAGTTCACTCAGTCCTCAGACCAGTCCGGTGAGCCGGTAACCAATCAGCCCAGCGTGTAAGGCATTGTCCCCGCAAACGAAGCGCGTCTGCGAAGACGCTCACTCAACGCGTTCAACGCAGGCATCGGCGGCATCCAGGTTTCGCCGCTGAAGCGGAAATTCAAATAGTCCAGGGCCGTCACCGCACAAATCGCGTCGAGGCGTGGGATGCCGTCTTCCGCCATCGGGGCACGAGATTCGATCGACTCGAGGCGCTGCATGCCTTCCGCCATGGTGCGGCGGCGACGTAGCCCGACCGGCGTCTCGTCAAACAGCACCGGCGCCGTGACCTTACGGATGATGATCGTGTGCACGGACGCGTCGATCACGCCGAGCGCGATCCCCGCACGCGCGAACACACCGCTTGCGTCCGGGCCGATCAGACTCGGGTAATCGGGCGCGGGACGAGTCTGCTCGAGCCACTGCACGATCAGCAGACTCTCAGTCAGTGCAGTTCCATCGTCCAGAATCAGTGCGGGGACCCGGGTAGCCGCATTGGCGTCGCGCAGGCGCTGATCGTCAGCCCATGGATCGACGATCGTCGGGACAATGTCGACGCCCTTCTCGATCAGGCTGACCCGGGCGATGCGCACGTAGGGCGAGGTTGTGTTGGCAAGCAGTTGCATCTCTTGCTCCTCAGGCAGTTGCGCCGAGTTGCTTGAGCATACCCAGATTGTCCAGCAAGGCCCAATGTTCGATCAGGACGCCGTCGCGGATCTGGAAAAGGTCGAGCACACCGATATCGATCCTTCGTCCTGTCGGTGCCATTTCACCGAAGGCACCGGTATGGGTGGCTTGCACCCGCAGTCGAACCAGCACTTTCTCTCCTTCGGCCACAAAGTCTTCGAGGGGCAACTGCATGTCTCGAAACGCGGGCAGAAGCGCGTCATGGAGTTGAGCGACACCCTCCGGTCCCCGCACTTCAAAGGGCAGCCCAGGGTCGTGCCGAACAAAGTCCGGGGCGATATGGCGCTTCATCCAGTCAGTATCTCGTTTCAGAAATGCCTGAAAGTAATCCCGGCATAGTTGTTTGTTGGCTTCAAGTGTGTTCATCTGGACTTCAGAAAAATGAGAAGGAGTTGAAGAGCAAAAACACCGCGTCAGGCAGCCATCACTTCAAACCCGATACGCGGGAAATGCACGTGGAGTTCCCCTGCTTGAGGGTCCCGCAGACGGACAACGACCTCGTCCCCGTCGGCGGCAACTAACTCTCCCGCGACCGGTACCCGCGCGTTATCGTCGGGAGTGACGGTTACCCAGCAACCTGGCTTGAGTTGGTCAGAGTCAGTTTCGGCGTGCAGATGCGTTACCGGGACCGGGGTCGCGGCGCGAGCCTCTTCGAACGCTTCTTCGGACGTCATTGGCTCGAATAAGCCATGTCCCACTGCACAGATTCGGTCGTACCAACCGACCAGAGCAGACAACCCGAGCAAACGATCGACCGCTGGCGGGCAATTCTTGCGCAAAAGCCAGGTGGTTTGCCAGCAGGCCAGATCGGCTGCACTCAAGGCGTCACCAAACAAATAGTCACGGCCCTTGAGGGCGCGGCACAGCCAAGCGTACTGAGCTGATAGAAACTGCACATGCTGCTCGAGCTGAGGCGCCATCGCAGCCTGCGAAATATCAATGCCGAGATAGCCCTCTTTTCGGTCCTGAATGAACTCGGGTGAGATGTGCTCACCGATGTAGTGGACGAGAACGCCGATCGTCGGGATCCACATCTGACGTTCCCACGCAAACCCCAAACCCTGCGCTAGTCCCAGCGTGGAACCCTCAGCATTGGCCGGATAGAGCGACGCAGTGCCGGGGAAGAGCCGCTCCAGCGTCGGTAGGATGAGATTGGTATCACAATAGATATCAGCACCAATTTGCATCACCGGAACCCGCCGATAGCCCCCAGTCAGACGACTGAGCAAGGGACGCGGGGGTAGCCCAGGAATATCCACCGAACGCCATGAGATGCCCTTGAAACCCAAAACCGTTCGCACTTTCTCTGCAAAAGGCGAGAAGGCATAGTGGTGCAGAATCGGCGCTGTCATGATGCCCTTCCTCATGAATCTAAACGTTTATTGAAATTTATATAATTATTAAAAATTAAAATAATTCGGTCGAACGAAGTGCGGTTCAGTACATAATGTGTCCACCGTCGACGACGATGGTCTGCCCAGAGACGAAGCCAGCCAGGTCGGACAGCAGGTAAAGCGCAGTGCCCACCAGATCGTCGGGTTTTTGCTCACGGGACAGCGCGCGCGCTTTCAGAAAACTTTGCTGCCATTCGATCGGGCGATTGCGCGTGGCATCGGTGATGACGAAGCCCGGCGCGATCACGTTGCAGCGCACGCCATCCTTGCCACACTCCTTGGCCAGGCCTTTGGTCATCGAAAGGACCGCGCCCTTGGTCGCGACGTAATGCAAGTAGCCCGGTTGTCCAGCCACCGCCACCACTGAGGCGATGTTCACAATGGATCCACTTTTGCGCTCGCGCATCGCAGGCATAACCGCTTTGCTGCACAGCCATACCCCCTTGACGTTGACTTGAAAGATCCGATCCCACTGTGCGGGATCCAGTTCTTCAAAGGGCGTCAGCGTGACCTCACGAAAATAGGCTGCGTTATTGATCAGTCCGTCAATACGCCCAGTCGCTTTGAGTGCAGCCTGCGCCATGGCCTTTACCGAACTGTCGTCGCTGACATCGACTCGTACCGCGGTGGCAGCGCCGCCGATCTGGCCAATCCGGTCCATGGTTTCATCGCTGCCATGCATATCCGCGACGACCACGTGGGCCCCCTGGGCGGCAGCACCCAGAGCAAACGCCTGACCGATGCCAGTGGCTGCGCCGGTGACGATGATGGTTTGGCCCGGGAGAAGATTCTGAGCGCTCATATCGGTTTCCTGGTTGAGCAAATGCAGTTCAATGCCCACCATGGCCCTTGGCCGGGCGATGGTCGGGGCCTTTGTCGCCGGGTTTGGCCAGCGTGGCCGCGCAGCGCAGATCCCTCTTGCACTCGTTGACCATGAGATTGCGCGAAACCTTGTCGCGCACGGGCGCCACAATGTCGATATCGATCGACCAGACCCCCAGCATCTCGAGCGTCAAGGTTCCCTGGTATTCCCCCGGCTTGCCCGTCGGTGCGACCCGCACGGGTTTGATGGTGTGGGCCATAGGCATAGACGGCATCAGCGCGCCCAGATTGATCTGTGCCTGTTCGATCGGTGTACCGTCTTTGCGTTTGAGATCGATCAGGCATTCGAGCATCGGACCCGTTCCGTAGGACATGCACTGCAGACCGACCTGCGGTCGCTCGCTCGCGTGCCCAAGGCGGGGGCCAAGCAGGATCGCGACGACGCCCGCAAGCATCAGAAGCCGAATGCGAGGGTGTGAAGATAAGGTCATGCCCGTGCCTTCCAGTTGAGGATCTGCGATAACCGATGCACCAGCTGTTCATCGAGCAGTCCGCGCGGGCGCCAGCGCAGGAACAGCGCGAGCAGGCCGCCGAAGACCACCATGCGCCAGCCGGAAAACAGATGCGTGGCATCCAGCAACCCGAGATCGAAGATCACGCCGACCAAAGGCCCCAGCGCAGTACCCAGCCCTCCGAGCAGGGCATACCCGACGGCATGCACACCCAGCATCGGATCAAAGAGCGCGGGTTCGATATACGTCGTTCGGTGGGCATAGAGTCCGCCACCCAGTGCTGCCAGCGCGCCGGCAACCGCCGCCGCAAACAAGCGCACCTGGCTCACATCAATGCCCTGCGTTGCGGCAAGCGTGTCATCCTGTCCCGTCATCCGCAGCGCAACACCCAGGCGAGTGCGCTCAGTGCGCATCAGAACCACCAGCACCAACGCCAGGATGGCGAGGGTCATGCCCAGAAAATGCGCGGGCGTGATGTCATGTTCCAGCAACCAGCGAATGTCGCGAAACCCCTCGATGCCAGCCGGTCCGACCGGGCCATCAGGGCTTAACACCTGCCATTGCCATCCACTCAGGACGATCCGTGCCATTTCGCCAAACGCAAGTGTGGCCACTGCGTACTGCAGCCCCGACAGCGGCATGGTGGGCATCGCGAGCAACCACGAACAGAGGGCACCAAAAGCCATCCCAAATCCCAGCGCCAGCCACAATGGCGCATGAAACATGACCGACAGGATGCCCGACGCATAGGCACCCAGACCGAAAAAGGCTTGCTGGCCAAACGAAACGCGTCCGACCAAAAGCAGAACATAGGCCGAGAGCGCCAGCAACGACATGATGGCCATGTCGCTCGACAACCCGATGAGGTGCTGGCCCACCGCCTCGTTCACCCAGGCACTGCTGTGGCCAGAAACCGTTCGCGGCTGCGCTGCCATGGCGCAACCAGCACCACAAAGAGCAGCGCATAGGAGGCGAACTCACGACCCTGCGCACCAAACGATGCCTGCGCAAGGGATTCCACCAGACCGAGCAGCAACCCGCCCCAAAGCACGCCCCGCACCGAACCCAGCCCGCCCAGCATCGCAGCCACCAGTCCCTTGAGCAGGGCCCACATCCCGAACATGGGCGTGACCTGGCCATCCAGAGACAAGATCGAAAAGGCCGCCAATCCCGAAAGCGCGCAGGCCGCAGCAAACCCCAGCGTTTGGAGACGCTCGACGGGCATCCCCACGAGATGCGCTGCAATCCGATGATCTGCGCTTGCGCGCCAGGACAAGCCCATGCGGCTCCGCTCCAACCAGGCTGCCAGTCCCAGCGTCAGCGCGGCTGCCATGACGGCCAGCCCCAGCCGGTCCGGTCGAATCATCAACTCACCAAGCTGCCAGTCCTGTGCTACCGCCAGCGATGGAAAGGCATTCAAATGCCGTGGCAGCAGGTTGACGGCGAGCTGCTCGAGTTGCATCCAGATTGCAAAGCTGGACGCCAGGGCCACAACCTCACGACCATCCGCACCCGCAACCGGCGCACCGCGGGCCTGCGTCGCGTCTTGCCCGATACCGGCAAAACACAGGCGTTCGACGTACCACCCAATCAGCGTCGCGGCAACGATCATGGTGACCGCCACGAGCCAGGCCGGGGCCTGCTGGGTCGCATAAAGCCAGGCACCAAGATAGGCGGCCAGCATCGCCGTAGCGCCATAGGCTAGGTTGAGACGGCGCAGGCTGCCAAACGTCAGCGACAGTCCAAGACCGATCAACGCATAGGCCCCACCATCAATCAACCCATCCACAACGAGCTGCAACAGATCCATCATGACTGGACGGTCTGCGGACGCTGCTGGCCCAGGTAAGCACGCTGAATCAGATCGTCATCGGCCATCTCTCCCGGGCTGCCCGAGAAGCTCACACGCCCCTGCTCCATCAGATAAAAGTGCTGCGCGACCTTCAACGCCATGTGCGCGTTCTGTTCGACGATAAACAGACTCACGCCCTCTTGGTGCAGTTGCCGGATGATGGAAAAAATTTCAGCCACCACCATCGGTGCGAGGCCGACTGAGGGCTCATCCATGAGCAGCAGACGCGGACGAGACATCAGAGCCCGTGCAACGGCCAGCATCTGTTGCTCACCGCCTGACAGGGTCCCAGCCAATTGTTCGATCCGCTCCTTAAGCCGAGGAAAACGTACGAACATCGCATCGATGTCGCTGCGTATACCGGCCATATCGCGCCGTTTGTAGGCCCCTGCCATGAGGTTTTCCCGCACGGTCAACGCCGGGAATACCAGTCGGTTCTCGGGTACCAGCGCCAGACCCCGCGCGACGATCTGCGCAGGCGCCCGGCCGACCAGTTCTTCGCCCTCAAACTTCACCGAGCCCCGCTGGGGTTTCAGAATCCCGGCCAGGGTCAGCATCAGCGTCGACTTCCCTGCACCATTGGGTCCCAGCAAACACGTGACCTGTCCCGCTTTGGCAGAAAGCGAAACGCCCTTGAGGGCTTCAATTTTTCCGTAGGCGGTCGCCAGTTCCTGGATCTCAAGCATGGAGGTCCGCACCCACCTGATCATCGGCCCCGAGGTAAGCAGCGCGCACCTGCTGATCACGCTGGACCTGCGCCGGCGTGCCTTCGGCAATCTTGCGACCAAAATTCAGTACGGCAACACGGTCGCACACTTCCATCACGAGTTCCATGTGATGCTCAATGAGCAAAATCGTACGTCCCTGGTCGCGAAGGCTTCGAATGCGATTGTCGAGGTCTTGAATCTCCTCGGCATTCATTCCCGCTGCGGGTTCGTCCAGAAGCAACAGTTCCGCACCCGAAGCGGCTGCCCGGATTAGCTCGAGGCGACGCTGTTCGCCGAACGCGAGGTTTCCGGCGAGCAAATCCCGTTTATGCGCCAGATCGCCAAAGACCAGCAGCTCCTCGGCCTGCTCTCGTGCCGCACGCGCGCCAGACAGCCAACGCTCGCGAAAGCCAATCCACCCAGATTCACGAACGACCCGCGCAGCCCACAGGTTTTGCCAAACGGTCAGATGCCCAAACAGTCTTATATTTTGGAACGTCCTGGCGATGCCCAGTTCGGTACGCTGGTGCGGTTCCAACTGAGAAATATCCTGCCCCTTGAAGCGCAACGTCCCGTTGGTCGGTCGATAGACCCCAGTGATGAGGTTGACCGTGGTGCTTTTACCCGAACCGTTCGGCCCGATCAGGCCGAGGATCTCCCCCCGCCGAACATCCAGATCAAGTTGGTCAACCGCTTTGACCCCCCCGAAGTGGCGACTGAGATTTTGTAATTCAAGCATGGTGGGCCGCTCCCAACTGCGCTTGTCCACGCGCCACTGGTTTTGCATGCTCCGCAGGGCCACCGCTGTTGCCGGGTCCACCGCCTTCGGAGGTGGGACCACCGGTGGACCCACCGCCGCCACGGACTTGACCGAGCCCGAGCCCAAGCGAGCGGCGCAAAAAACCGCTCGGGCGTACCAGCATCACCACAACGATCAGGGCCCCAAACAGCAGGCTGCGCCATTCGCCCAGAAAGCGCAGGCCCTCCAGAAGGAAACCCTGAACAAAAATGACGGCGAGCAGCGTTCCCGCCAGGCTGGATAGCCCGCCGATGATGGGATAGGCAATCGCAAACGTCGCCAGCAGGATGCCGAAATTGTTGTGCTCGATATGAGTCGCGTAATGTGCAAACACGCCACCCGCCAGCCCCGCGATGCAGCCGCCAATGCCAAAGGCTGAGACCTTGGCCGCTGTCAGATTGATTCCGGCGCTCTGCGCAGCCAGTTCGTCTTCACCAACAGCCCGCCAAAGGGTGCCGACGCGCGACCGATCAAGCCACCAGAGAAACAGCATCACCGCTGCCACCAGCAACCAGATGAGAATGTTGACTTCAAACGTCGTCCATCCGTTCGCCGGAAAGTAACGAATCCCGCCGAATCCGAGACTCCCGTCTGGTCCGACCAGCCCCTCTGCAGCCTGTACCCGCCATTTGAGGTTAAAGAAAAACAGCCGGACGATCTCGGCAAAGGCGGTTGTGGCTACGACCAGCATCAGCCCTTTGACCCGCAACGCAGGAAAGCCGACGGCGACGGCCACCGCCCCGGCGACCAGCGTCCCCACGGCCAGCGCCAATGCGAGTGGCCAGCCCCACATCGACGTCAGCATGCCGGCGACATAGGCGCCGATGGCGAAAAACCCCCCCTGTGCAATGCTGACCTGGCCCGTGTGCAAGACGCACCATGCGGACAGTCCCAACAGGGTATGGATGCCAATGACCTGAGCCAGTCCGAGGTAGAAGTCCATGGGTCTAGATGTGCGCCGGATCAGTCGCGACCACCCGGCGCGGCAAACAGCCCGCCCGGTCGGAACACAAGAAACGCGAACAGCATCAGCATGACGTAGATGTCGCGCTCGCCGACACCGCGCAGAAACTGGAAAAGGTTCTCAGCCCCCCCCACGATCAGTCCAGCGACGATCGCACCCGGAATACTTCCCAACCCCCCAATCACCGTGACAACCAAGCCTTTGATCGTCAGCGGCAGCGCCATCAACGGGGAAAGTACGCCGATGGCTGCGCCGGCCATTGCACCCGCGATGCCCCCCAGCAAGCCGGCAATGACAAACGTGCTTGCATTGGTGGCGTTGACGCTCATACCGCACAACTGCGCTGCCACTGGTTGCTGGGCGACGGCCCGCGTCGCCAGACCAAGACGCGTACGCTTGAGCAGTTGCATCAGCGCCACCATGGCAACGCAGCCCAGTACAAACACAAACAACAGGTCACCACGAATAAAAAACTGGCCAAGCTCGATGCTGGTGCTGGCGAATAAGGCGGGAAAATTTTGCGGCATCCCGCGGGTGATGTGCGAGATCAGTTCTTCAATCGCCAGCAGCATCCCAAGGGTCGACATGAGGCTTGCCAGCGGGTTGTCGAGCGGCAGAAAGCGAAAGCAGATGAGATAGATGAGCCAGCCCAGAACCCCACCCAGCAGTGCGGCAGCAACGTATACGAGTGGCGCGGGGACGGCAGAAACAACAATTAGACTCAGATAGGCCGCACCGATCGAAGCTGCCGCATAGGAAAGGTTGATCTTGTGCATCACCCCGAAGATGAGCGTAAAGCCAATGCCGATCAGCGCATAGATTGCCCCGAACAGAACGCCGTCAATGAGTGACTGCGTGAGGTCCAGAAAATAGAGGAGATCCATGGGGGCGGCGATTGAAAGTCAGCGTGCCCAGTCGCTGGCCAATCGACCGAGACCTCGGCAGATTGGCCAAACGGGACAGACGCTGGGAGTCCGTTTCCTGGGGGTTTACTGAGGTGGCGTGTGCGCGACCGTCCAGTTACCACCTTTGGCTTGAACGAACAGGAATGGCTTGATCGCCTCACGATCATCGGTACGACCCACCTTACCCAGGAGACCTGTGGTCTGTTTCATGGCAGCCAGACCGTCACGCATCTTCTGGCGATCGGCCTGCACCGTGTCAGGTCTGCCCATGATTTTCTGCTTCTCCACCAGTTCCTTGAGCGTAAAGATGTTCTCGAACGCGGCAGCATTGTGCAGGTCCATGTTGTACTTCGAATTGATCGCCTGTACCGCAGCCGCCGCGTTTCTAGCCTCATCGGTCACCGGCGCAAAGCTGGTCGGAATGATCAAGCCCTCGGCTTGTGCAGCACAGCCCTGCAAGGTCTCCATGCTTGACGAAGACGTCAGGCCGACCAGCATCTTGGGCTTGACGTTTTGGCGCGCCATCTCCTTGAGCACACCGCAGGTCGTGAAGGGATGCGCCGAGATGGCGACCAGATCCGCATTGGCGCGTTTCATCTCGCGCACCTGATTCGAAAAGTTGATGTCGTTGAGCAACCACTCCGACTGACCGAGCACCTGCATGCCGGTGTTGCCCGCCTGCGCCTTGATCACGTTGAACGTCGCATTGCTATGGGCAAAGTCTTTCTCAACTCCACCCCAAAACGTCTGGTATTCGGGGTGAGTCGCCTTAATCCATTCGAAGATCGACTTGTACATGTTGGCCTCGCTGGGGACGTTGCGAAACGCCCACTGCGACATAGCGGCCAATCCGCCCTTGGCCGCGACATCGGTATAGAGCGGGAACTGAACACCCGAGTCCGAGCTATCACCGACCTTCTTCTGCAGGATCCCAAACACGGGCTCTGCCACGTTCGAGCAGGTTGGGCCGATCGCCACCACCGCGTCGTTCTGGGCTGCAATACGTCGCAACGCATTGATACCTTCCTCGGCATTACAACGATCATCCAGGTACTCAACGACGAGCTTGGCTTTGCTGCCGTCACCCAGTGTGATCCCACCCGACTTGTTGATAATGCCCGCAGCCGCCTGCATCGCCACTTCACTCTGCTGGCCGAAAATTCCGACCACACCGCTCTTGGCGCCGAAGCCGTAGATCTTGAATGTCTTCTCCTGCGCGCAGGCGGTCGAAGCGAATGCCAGCGTGATGGCGGCGGCCAGCGTTGCCCCAACCAGTTGATGTCCTCGAATCATTTCATGTCTCCCGAATGAGGGGCCGCTTGCAGCCCAGGATTATTCAGTTCGCAACTTTGGCCAAATGACAGGTTGTTGACCATTCCAAACGCGGCAATGCAGCGTTAATTCAGCAACAACATCGCCTTAACGGTCGCGCAATGCTGGATACGCGCAAAAGCAATTCCGTGTCAGTGAATCACGTTTGAAAATGCTTCGCATCAGTGAAAACGAGGAGATGGCGATGGGCGAACCCGAGTGCCGAGGCCCGTTAACGGATGTACTGGTGGTGGCCCTCGAGCAGGCCGTTGCGGCGCCGTACTGCAGCAGCCGGCTGGCCGACGCGGGTGCACGGGTCATCAAGGTCGAGCGCCCCGAGGGCGACTTCGCGCGCGGCTATGACACCGCTGCGCACGGCGAATCTTCCTACTTCGTCTGGATCAACCGCGGCAAGGAATCGATCGCACTCGATCTGAAAATTGAAGCAGATCTTGCCGTGCTGCTGCGCCTGCTCGGCGAGGCTGACGTGTTCATCCAGAACTTGGCGCCTGGCGCGACACAACGCCTGGGGATTGGCTCGGACTTGCTACGCGAACGGTTCCCGCGCCTGGTGACCTGCGATATCAGTGGCTATGGCGACAGCGGGCGCCTGACCCGAATGAAAGCCTATGACCTGCTGGTTCAGGCAGAAAGCGGTCTCGTCTCGGTCAATGGCGCTGCGGGTGAATGGGGCCGGATCGGGGTGTCTGTGTGCGACATCAATGCCGGACTCAACGCCGTGATCGGCATTCAGCAAGCCTTGATGATGCGCACGCGCACGGGGCGGGGTTCCGCCGTGAAGGTTTCGCTGTTCGACTCGGCTGCGGAGCTGATGAGCGTGCCCTATCTGCAGGCGCGCTACGGCGGCAAAGCCCCCGAACGGGTGGGTTTGAAGCACCCCACCATTGCGCCCTATGGCGGTTTCACGTGCGCAGATGGTCGCGACATCCTGATCTCGATCCAGAACGAGCGGGAGTGGACCGACTTTTGCCGAGAGGTGCTGCTCGAACCCGACTTCGCCCTGGATCCCCGTTGCCAGACCAATGCAGCTCGGGTCGCGAACCGAGCCTTTGTCGACGGCAAGGTCTCCACCTTGTTCGCGTCGCTTTCGAGCACGGACGTGATCGCCCGGCTGGCCCGCGCACAAACGGCTTACGGCAATATCAACAGCGTGCAGGATCTGATCGAACACCCACAGTTGCGCACCCGAAGCATGCCGGTGGGCGAGCAATCGATCGAAGTCGCCGCGCTGCCGTGGATCACCGAATGGGACCCGTCAAGCTACCGACCTGCCCCCGCCGTGAACCAGCATGGCGAGGCGATCCGGGCTGAGTTCAGTTCACCCTGAGCCTGCAGCGCGATGCGTTCTAAGCATCGCTTGGCACGGCGAAGGGCAGCGGTTCTGGGCACGGATGCACGCGAGGTGCATCGAACGCGGACCTCCGCAACCTGTCGCTCTACAATGACGACATTCATAACCACGAGTGGACGTCCTGCTCGTCACCCATGCGCACGTGGACCATATCGGCGACGCCCCTGCGCTGACCAAGCTGCACAAAACAGTCCTCTATGGTCCAGCGGACATGATCACGCCGCTCATTACGCTCGGCATCCTGCCCCCCGAACTCGCGCATCGGTTCAACAAGTCAGGAAGCGTCAAACCACTCCCGGGGATCAAGGTCACGGCCGTCAGAGCCGAGCACTCTTCCCTTCTGGTCTGGACCAATCCGACCACGGGAAAGCCCGAGTCCCATCCGGCTGGCGAGCCCGTTGGCTACATCATCGAACTGGAAAATGGTTTCAAGATCTGGCACATGGGCGACACGGGTCTCTTTTCTGACATGAAGTTCATTTCCGAGCACTACAAACCCGATCTGGTTCTGATGCCGATCGGCGGCAACTTCACGATGGATCCCAACGATGCCGCGTTTGCTGCGCGCAACTGGATTCAACCGAAAATGGTGATTCCAATGCACTACAACTCCAATCCGCTGGCGAAAGGAACCGTGGCCGAGTTCGAGGAAGCCATGAAGGGAAGCTCCATCAGGATTCTTCCGATGTCAGAAGGCCAAACCGTCGCGTTCTGATCAGGCCCCACGCTGGCGTTCGGGTCAGGGCCGCACGCCCGGGGTCTCCAGGTCCATCCCCCGAGCGCGTTCCATCAGGTAGAGCTCCAGCTGCACGAGTTCCGGTGCACCAAAGGCAAAGGGCTCGGCGCGCACGCCGATCATGCAATTGCGTAAACGTCGTTGCAGCGAACCGACCGCATTCCACTCGAGTCGGTAGATCGGGTATCCAGTGGGATGCGCCTGCGGAATCAAGTTGCCTCCCAGACGAGCGCCGGCACGCTCATCGTGGCAGTGCACGCACGCTAAATTCAGCTGCCCCATCCGACGGATATAGAGCGCACGACCGGCTTCGAGAAGGGATTTCCAAGTGGAATCCGAATGCAGGCCAGCGTTAGCGGGTGGTATGGATTGCGGCAGCGTTGGGACTGGGATAATGGGGTCCATCGGTCTCGCGGGCGCGATCGGCAGACCCCGGGACTGTGCGCCAATGAATACGGCCATCGACAGCAGCGGATTGCTCTCGAAGCTAAATGGCGTAGTGCCCTGGCGCATCGATCGGCATCGATTGATCTGCCCCTCTAGGTTGAGCAATTGCCCGGCCACCATTTTGGGAAACTGTACCGCGACGCCCTTCATCGCATCCGACGCTTCACCATGGCAACTGGCACAGGATCGGTTCGAATGGCCGACGCGTTCCCGCCAGAGTGCTTCACCCTCAAGACGCCAGAAGGTCGCTGGATTCAGGGAATCATCATCCTGCATCGCGCGGGTGTCCCGCGACAGATCCAGCGTTGCCGACCGACGCGCTTGGGGTTCGGCCGCGCTGGCATCCAGGTGCCCACCCAACATAACGGTTGCCAAACCGACGCAGACGCCCACACACATGACGACGCTGCGGATCTGGCGAAACCGCTCACCCGGAGATCTGCACCGCGATGGGGCTCTCGCCACGAGCATCGTGCCCCAGGCTGCCCTCACGAAACCTCGATACGGGCACTCATCTGGGCGTCTCGGCCTTCGTCGTCCTTCCAGATCACGTTGAGTACGCCGCTCTCCGTGGCGATCGTATTAAACTGGATCAAGGGATTCGCAGCGACTCCCGTGTGGAGATCCGCTCTGAACACTTCAACCCCGTTGTAGAGAAACGCCACCTGGCGCAGAAGATCGCGCGCGACGACCTGACCGTTCTGGTCATGACGAAGACCGTTCTCCATCGCATGCTGCGCGAGTGCCCGCACTTCGATGATCTCGCCGCGTCGCGCTGAGCGCGGAACCGTCAACAATAAGCGCAGCGGCAGACTCACCGTTCCTCCGTGCAGGCAGACAAGGTGACCAGGGTTTCGGCCGAGGTTTGCCAGAATGACCCGTCGCTCATTGCAGCGACTGCCCAGATCCGCTGACTCTGGGCCAGCCGAATCCGACTGATCACCGTAGCTCGCCCGGTGCGTGGGGTGAAATAGGCCGTCAAGATACCCGGCAGCGGATTGCCTTCAGAAAATAGATGGACCGATCGCACATGGTCCTGCTCCGTCATGGGACTATCCACTTTCAGGCTGACCAAAACCGAATGGCCGTTCTCGACCAACGGTGGAATTTCCAACTCGACTCGCCCAGCCCGGACCCTCGCATCCATCACCAGGGCGCGGATCGCCGCCTGCGCCTGATCGGCCTGGGCAAAAGCGCCAGACCAAGGTGCCAGGCCAAACGCTGCCAGGAATCCGAGGCAGTCGCGGCGGGATTCAGAAGCCTTCATTACGGATCACTCAGGGTTTCAAACTCAGCAGAAAAGCCACGACATCTTCGACCTGTTGAGCGTTCAGGATGGTCTGCCCCTGAAACGCACTGGCAACGCGGTCCAGTCCGTCCGTTCGGAAATAAGCGGGCATGATCGTCTCAGGATTGAAACGACGCGCATCAACGATGCGAGCCCGCAATTCACCAGCCGAGCGACGCTGGACAATTCCCGACAGGTCCGGTGCCAGAGTACCCTGAAACCGCTCCTCCGGAAACGGGCCCGCATGGCACAGCAGGCACAAGCCCGTCTGGCGACTCGCGACAATCGCCCTACCCCGGGCCGCATCACCCGGCTGTGCTGTCAGGGGCAATGGCATCGCGAGCGCAACAGACCCATCCGATTCAGCATGCGCCAAATCGGGCGAGGTCAGCACCGCGAGACTAAAGGCCAGTACCGCCCAACCAAGGGCGGCACCTGGCCGGGGTTTCTCCTGGCTCTTAGACCAGTACGATCCCATGCTTCTTCAACGGCGCGGACCGATAACGCTTGCCAGTCGCACGGTAAAGCGCATTCAAAACGGACGGTGCGGCAACACAGATCGTCGGTTCACCAATACCGCCCCATTCGGGACCACCACCCTGCAGGATGACGGTTTCGACCTTCGGCATCTGAGCCAGACGGATCGAATTGTAAGTATCAAAATTCTTCTGCTCGATCCGACCGTCCTTGACGGTGCATTCCTGCTCAAACAATGCGGACAGACCGTAGACAAAAGAACCCGAGACCTGACGCTCGATCTGCGCCGGATTGACCGCATAGCCCGGATCGGTCGCGGCAACCATGCGATGAATCTTGACCTTGTTGCCGTCCTTGACGGACAACTCGCAGGCTGCCGCAACAAAGCTGCCATAGGCCTTCATTTGCGCAATGCCCCGAAAAACACCCTTAGGCGCTGGCTTGGTCCAGCCGATCGCATCGGCAGCCGCGTTCAGCACGGCAAGATGGCGCGGATGGTTGCCCATGAATTGGCGGCGGAATTCAACCGCATCGGTCCCGACCGACTCGGCCAGCTCATCCATGAAGCATTCAAAAAAGATCGCGTTCTGGTTGACGTTCACCCCGCGCCAGAACCCTGGCGGAATCGAATGATTGCGCATCGCATGATCAATCATCAGGTTGGGCATGGTGTAGCCGAACCCATGCTCGCCCGACGGCGCGACGCCCTGGAACACATTCGGATCCCGCCCTTTATTCTGTTCGACAACGGCTGGCCGAACGACGGCCAGGATTGACTGCCCGGACAGGCGCATGTGGATGCCGGTGAGCTTCTTGTTCGAGTCGAAGGTTCCCGTCATCTTGCAGGCCATGATCGGATGGTAACGACCTTGGGTCATGTCCTCTTCGCGGGTCCAGATCAGCTTGATGTGGGTGCCTGGAATCTGTTTGGCGATCAGAACAGCCTGACGGGTGTAGTCCTGGAAAGCGCCGCGACGACCGAACCCACCACCCAGGTTAATCTTGTGGACGTCGCACTTTTCAGCTGGAATACCAGCCGCCGCGATCGTTGCCGCGAGCGACGACTCTCCGTCTTGCGTGGGTACCCAGACATCGCATCGATCAGGTGTCCAACGCGCGGTGGCGTTCATCGGCTCCATCGTCGCGTGGTTCTGGTAGGGATAAAAATACTGACTTTCAAGCCGAGTACTGGCGGCGGTCAGGGCAGCCGCCATGTCGCCGGCTTCATTGCCGACAAAGGCCTGCTGTGCGCCCAGACCTTCCTGCAGACTTTGGGCAATGGTTTCGCTTGAGACCTTTGCGTTCGGTCCCTCATCCCATTCAATCGCGACCGCATCCATGGCGGTCTTCGCCTGCCAGAAGGTCTCGGCCACGACTGCCACTGCCGTCTCGCCCACCGCGAGCACCTGCTTGACCCCCTTCATCTTCAGGGCTTTGGCGCCATCGAAGGATTTCACTTTGCCACCGAAGACCGGGCACTCCCGAATCGTCGCATTCAGCATGCCCGGAAACGTCAAATCGATACCGTAGACCCGCGAACCATTGACCTTGTCGCGGGTGTCCAGACGACGGATCCGCTTTCCGATCACTTTCCAGGTCTTTGGGTCCTTCAGCACGATGTCGGTTGGGACCGGCAATTTGGCGGCCGCATCGGCAATCTTGCCGAAACTGACCGTACGCCCCGTGGGGGTGTGCGTGACCAGGCTATTGGCGGCCAAACACTGATCGGCTGGAACATTCCAGGCGTTCGCTGCCGCCTGGATCAACATCATGCGCGCGGCGGCGCCGCCCTTGCGTACATATTCGTTCGACTCGCGAATTCCCCGGCTACCGCCGGTGGAGTAGCTGCCCCAAACGCGCTTGCGCCGCACGCTTTCACCCGGCGTGGGATATTCGGTCGTCACTTTTGACCAGTCGCATTCGAGTTCTTCGGCGACCAACTGTGCCAGACCGGTCAGCGTGCCCTGGCCCATTTCCGAGCGGACCACCCGGACAACGACCGTATCATCCGGGCGAATCACCACCCAGGCTCCGATTTCAGCGGCAGTTTCGGCGGCAGCCAGATCGCTGGTCACCAACAACGGGATACCGAGCGCCAGACCACTGCCTACAGCAGCAGAGCCTGCGATGAACTGACGACGAGACAGCATGGGAAGACGTGCGTTCATTTGACCGACTCCTGATTAAGCCTTGGCGGCCATGTGAATGGCGGCACGAACTTCCTGGAACGTTCCGCACCGGCAAATGTTGGTCACCGCAGCGTCAATATCGGCGTCGGTAGGCTTGGGCTTCTTTCTCAACAGTGCAGTCGTCGCCATGATCATTCCGCTTTGGCAGTAGCCACACTGGGGAACTTCGTTCTCAACCCAGGCCTTCTGGATTTTGCTGAGTTCGCCCTTCTGCTCGAGACTCTCGATCGTTTCGACCTTCTTGCTGCCCACCGCACTGACGGGGTAAACGCACGAACGCACCGCCTCACCGTTGATCAGCACGGTACAGGAACCGCACTGGGCGATCCCGCAGCCGAATTTGGTTCCGGTCATACCGAGTTGTTCGCGTATCACCCACAGCAAGGGGGTGGCGGGATCCGCGTCGACACTTTGTTTCTTGCCGTTGACGGTGAGTTGAATCATGCGAGAGCTCCTGGGGGGGTCGGCTAATAGGATCGTGATGACAAGAGAAGCGAAAGACTCCAGGCTTTCTGGTCCGAAACTCTGGAGGCCCGAAGGACTGAATACGTGATGCGCATTGCTGACGTGGAGGGAAACAGCGGCACAGAAAGCGAGAGCACAAGCCTGCTAGCACCTGCGCTAGGGTTTGGTTCCAATCGTTGAAAAATACTGGGCCAGATCGCGCAACTGTTCATCGTTCATGCCCCGCAGGGTTGACGACATGATGCTATCCCGTCCAATGGCCTTACCATCGCGCATCAAGACCATGGTCTGCTGCAGGTAGTCCGCCCGCTGTCCGGCGAGCCGCGGCACCTGACTCTGTCCCAGATAGGTGGGCAGGTGGCAGGTGCCACAGAGCGCCTGTTTCGCCATCGTTGCTCCCGCAGCGATGCGGGCGCTCTGCTGCGGCGTTGCCGAAGCCTGCGTGATAGCTGGTTCGAGCGTCTGGTCGGCATACCAGCGGGCGAGCGCTGTGAGATCGGCATCGCTGAGTTTGTCGAGCATCCCGGTCATCGCCGGCACTTCTCGCAAACCTTCACGAATCATCACCAATTGGTTTTCAACAAAGACCTTGGGTTGCCCGGCGAGCGATGGGATCGAGGGGATCGTCGAGACGCCCTGAGCACCATGGCAAGCGGCGCACATGGGCTTGGCTCGGTCAGCGCCTTCCGTTGCCCAGCTGGTCTGCGCGATGGCACTCAAGGCAATAAAAACACCGACGGTGCCTCGGGCGATGAAAAAAGCCACCCGGGATGGGGTGGCTTTCATCGCCAGTGAACGGAACACTGGCAATTCGCTCATTTTGAATTACGGCTTTGCGTAGCTGACACGGTAGATCGCCCCAACCTGCTCATCGGCTACCAGGAGCGACCCGTCTTTCATCTGATGAAAGAAGGTGGGACGACCGAAAAATTCCTGAGTTGCCGGATCCAGGAAGCCGGTCATGAAGGGTTCAATCTTGGCGCCCTGGCCATCGGCCCCGGCGCGAACGGTCACCACATCGAATCCGGATTTGACCGTGCGGTTCCAGGATCCTTTGCGAGCGACAAACGCAACGTTCTTGTACTCAGCAGGGAACATCGAGCCGGTATAGAACTGCACCCCCATAGCGGCTGCGTGCGGGCCCATCATCGCAACAGGTTTTTCAACGCCAGCGCAGGCATTGTCTTTCTTGACGTCGGGGTCTGCGAGATTGCCTTGATGACAGTGCGGGAAGCCAAAATGTTGACCGACTTTGGTCATGCGATGCAGGGTGTCATTCGGTGTGTCATCGCCCAGCCAGTCGCGCCCGTGGTTCGAGAACCAGAGTTCTTTGGTGACCGGATGCCAGTCGAGGCCGTGCGAGTTGCGCACCCCGGTGGCAACGACTTCCATCCCTGAGCCGTCCGGGTTATAACGGCGGATCGTTGCAAAATCGGATGCTTTGACATCGCAGATGTTGCATGGCGCGCCAACTGGCATGTAGAGCTTGCCGTCCGGGCCAAAGCGCAGGTACTTCCAGTTGTGGTGAACGTGTTCAGCCGGCAGTTGAAATGCCGCTGTTACATCGACCGGGGCCACGTCAGGTTTGGAGGCGATGCCATCGAATCGCAGGATCTTCTCGACCGACGCAACGTAGAGAGTCCCGTCCTTGAACGCCACGCCAGAAGGCTGATTCAGCTTGTCAATGACGACGCGGCTTGTGCGCTCATTGCCCTTGTCGGTAACTTCGTAAACACGACCGATACCCCGCGTACCGACATAGAACTTACCACCGTCACCTTCAGCGATCTCTCGCCCACCGGGAATACCGGTCGCCCACAGTTCCGCTTTGAAGCCTGGTGGAAGCTTCAACTTGCCCACCGGGATGTCGGCGGCGGGGGTGACCGTCAGTTTGCCGGCCAGGGGTGCCAGGGTTGAATTCGCCTGCTCGGGCGTCATCCCTTGCTTCCAGGCTTGGGCAAAGGCAGTGCTGGAAATCAGCATGGCGCCGATCATGGCGGCGAGGTGGGTCTTCGAAGAGCGCTGAAACATGCGGGGATCCTAGGGGAATGAACAGATCAGAAAAACATGGTTGGCTTGAACCAACAAGGCGTGCATTGTGTCGCCTAGGTCCCTCAACGTGGCCTAGGGATATCCCTATTGGGGACTCAGAAAATCAATCGTCATGACCTCGAGGCATTTTTCTCGAACCAGGGGCGCCGTAGATGAGGACGTTGACTTGTTCGCGGGGCGATATGCCAACGCTCTCCGGGTTCGCCAGGGGCAAGGGCGTTTTTTCTCTTGCGCTACGCATTCACCGAATGGGTTGTGAATTCGGGTTGTGAATTCGGGTTCCGAATTCGGGTTCCGAATTCGCTTTGAATGCTGGCGGAACAGGAATGCAGCCGGTCTTGAGCACCGCAGGATGCGGAGACAGAACCAGTGACGGTTCTGTCTCCGGGGTTGGCCCCGAATGACCGCAGAAATTCTATCGCCGGCCGTTCAGTTCTAATCGACAATCGCCTGCGAGACCAGATCTTTCATCATACGGCGGTAGTAAGACCGGACAGGACTCGGGGCCTGGGACATGTAGACACCGCAAACCTGTTCTTTGGGTTCAGCCCAAAAGTAAGTGCCGGCATATCCAGCCCAGGTGAACTCACCCGGCGAACCATGCACGCCAGAAATCCCATCACCCTGACGAACCAAAAATCCCAGTCCAAACGTATAGCCTTGGGTTCCAAGTAACAACATCCCCGGATTCACCGCCGTGCTGATCGCCGAACCAAGGTGATCGGACGCCATGAGGGTCACCGTGGTCCGGGACAAAATCCGGGCACCATCGAGTTGACCCCCATTGAGCATGGCCTGGCAGTAACGGAGGTAATCGCCCGCCGTACTCACACCGCCAGCCCCGCCGGAATCGTTGCCTGGCACCTTGCTGACATCGATCAGCTTGTTATCCATCCCGCTCGCGGGGTCTTTCGGAAATGGCTCAGCAAGACGCCCTGCCTTGTTGGCGGGCACATGAAAGCCGGTGTCCGTCATCTTCAAGGGCGAAAACAACCGCTCTTGCATGAAATCAACCAGGCGCTTTCCGGTCACTGCCTCGACCACACGCCCCTGCACATCCACGGAAAGGCTGTACTCCCAGGTTGTCCCAGGCTGCTGTGCAAGGGGCGCCTTGCCCAGTTGCTCGGCCATCGCCGCGCCAGGGAGCTCGCGCGCATCGTAATCAAGATTGGGTTTGTAGACGTTCGCCTTGATATAGGCATCTCGGACCAGGGTGTTCTTGGTCAGTTCGCCATAGGCAATCCCCGACGTATGCCGCAACAGATCCTGAATCGTTGGTTCACGGTTGGCTGGCATCAGACGGAAGCTCACGCCATGAAAAACCGGATCAAACGTCGGGACGCTGACCATTGGACTCTTGAATGTCGGTAGAAACTTGGAGACCGGGTCAGTGAGTTGCACTTTCCCGTCCTCGACGAGCATCATCAAGGCCGTCGATACCAGCGGTTTCGTCATCGAATAAATGCGAAAGATCGAGTCGGTGGTCATCTGGCCACCCGTCGCGTTATTCAAGCTTCCGAACGCTTGCGAGTAAACCAGCTTTCCCTTTCGGGCGACCATGACCACCGCGCCAGGGAGCTTCTTTTCAGCGATTTCCCGATTGAATTCCGTGGTGATTTTTGCCAAGCGCTCCGTCGACATGCCAACGGATTCGGGAGAAGCAGAGGGCAATGCCTGGGCGGTTGCCAACTGCGCCAACGCCGCCGCAACACAAGCTGCAACGATCCGAAGGCCATGCGTGAAAGTCAATGCCTGCATACCAATGTCTCCTGACGATTATTTTGTAAGTTCGCTACCCAATGGCGAGTGCCACAAGATCATAGATCCGCCGGTTCCGTTCTGAAGCGAGAGCCCGGCGAAATGAGGGTAAACCCAGGGTTTAACTGTGCCCGCCTTACGGCGAAATGGCTGCGCGCAGGCCGGGCACGTTGTCCGCGCCTTCTGGGACCTGGATCGTTGACCCCTTGAAATCCGAGCCGACTTCCTCAAACTTCCCACCCAGGCACTTGGACAAAAATGCCTCAGAAACGGCGTAGAACGACGTGCGATTCGCCGGCCTGGCAAATCCGTGCCCTTCATCGGGATACAGCACATAGGTCAGCGGGATTTTGCGCGCCTTCATGGCGGAGACAATCTGGTCTGCCTCCGCCTGCTTGACCCGAGGATCGTTTGCGCCCTGACCAATTAGGAGCGGTCGAGAGATCTTGCTGACGTGGGTCAGCGGTGAGCGCTCGTCGAGCAAGGCACTTCCCTCGGGGGTTCGAGGATCCCCAACCCGGCGATACATCTGATTTTTGAACGACTCCCAGTACGGGGGAACCGTCGACAGCAGCGTTTTCAGATTCGACGGGGCGACGATCGCCACGGCGCAGGCGAAGCGGTCAGGCGTATTGGTCGCTCCCCAGAGTGCGGCGTACCCGCCGTACGAACCCCCGTAAATAGCGATTCGCTTCGGATCTGCCACCCCATTGGCGATCGCCCAATCGATCGCGTCGATCAGGTCAAAATGCATCTTGCGCCCCCACTCCAGATCGGCGCCATTGACGAAGGACTTCCCGAACCCCGTCGACCCCCGGAAATTCACCTGCAGACTTGCGTATCCCCGATCCGCGAACCAGGTACTTTCGGGGTTATAGCCATATTGATCGCGGGCCCACGGGCCACCGTGCACATTGAGCACCAGGGGTAATGGCGCCTTCGGCTTACAGTTTTCACCCGAGCCCACCGGCAAGGTCAGGTACGACACGAGGGTTTGCTGGTCTCGGGACTTGATTTCGACCGGACAGACGTCCGGAAGTTTTGCGTTGACCAGCGCTGGCCGACTGACATAGAGCTCAGTCAACGACCGGGTGTCACGATCAAACACCAGCACCCTCGCGGGCGACGTCACCGGGTCATTGCCAATCAGCCAAATCCGGTCGGATTCCGTCTGGCTCTGGACCGCCCATTGGCCTTTCAAATTAGCGCTCAAAAACGCAAAGTCGGCACTGATGTCTTTTTCCAGACCCCGCCACTCGTTTTTGAGGAAATTCACGCCATATCCGGTGATCTTTCCGGTCGAAGGATGGGTCAGTGCGCGCGAAACGTCGGCTTTCGAATCTTCACCGACGAGCCGCTTGGCTCCGGTAGCGACTTCAACTTCGTAGAGGGCAGCCTTGTCCCGGCCCCGGCTCTCAACCCAGTTCAAAATCTTGCCATCGGTGGTCATTCCCTGCGGCCCGGTGGTTTGCCCGTCTTCAAACGGGATCGTGTCAATCACCTTGCCTTGCGCGCCATCCAGACTCAGGAACTCAAAGCCCCCATCCGGCATGGATCGGGTGGCGAACCGGATGGCCAGTTTGTCATCGACAACAAAGCCCGAATATCGCTGCCTATTTTCGAACAGTCGTTCCAGTTTTCCGGTACGGATATTGAGCAGGTAGGGATCATGAAACGCCTTATCGCGGTCATTGATACCCACCACCAGTTCGTCGGGGCGGGAGTGCGACGACCCGTAGATCAGGACTCGAACCCCTTGAAAGTCGGTGAGTTTCCGTTCAACTCCGGTCTCTGGGTTGACTGCGTACAACAGGAAGTTCTCATCGCCACCCTTGTCTTGCGTGAAGAGGATCTCCGCGCCACTTTCTGACCAAGACGCACTACGGATCGGCCGGACTCTCTCGTTCGTCAACGGTTTGGCGGTTTCGAACGATTGACCGCGCGCAACAACCCAGATGTTCATGACCCCGTCGCGTGGGGCCAGAAACGAGATGTATTTTCCGTTGGGACTTAACTGGGCTCCGGCCCGTTGCGGATTGCCAAAAATCGCCGACCGCGGGATCAGTTGGCTCTCTGCCGCACCTGCGGTGCCACTTGACATCCCAAGCAGCGCCAACATCCCGGCACCCAAGCTGACTCGCAGCATCTGACTGGTTTTTTTCACAATGAGTTCCTTCTCTTCCTAAGTAAAGATCCGTCTCGTTGGCGCAGTGGATACTCGGTGGGGATCTGGGTTGTTCAAAACCAGATCCGAATCAACGCTTGACCGTCAACAAAAGTACACCCCCAGCGACCATCGCGATACCAGACCACTCCCGAAAGGAGGGTCGTTCGTCCAGAAATGCGAACGCAAACACGGCGACCAGGACAAGACTCAGCCTATCAACCGGTGCGACCTGCGAGGCATCACCGATCTTGAGTGCTCGGAAATAACAGACCCACGACGCGCTGGTGGCGAGGCCGGACAATCCAAGAAACATCCAGGTCTTCGACGAAAGCGCCAGGGGGTTGGACCACTTCCCCGCGTAAGCCACGAAACCCGAGAGTACGACCATGATGATGGCCGTTCGGATCAAGGTGGCCAGATCGGAGTCGACCCCCTGAATGCCGATCTTCGCAAAAATGGCGGTTAGTGCCGCAAAGACGGCCGACAGAATCGCCCAGGAGACCCAGCCCGTGGAAATGGCCATTGGTTTGCCCTTCGCTCAACTCTGGAATGTTCACTGATCGAGTTCCATAGGAAAACCCTTAAGTCGAACCATTGCGTCGAATGATTGGTTGAAAATGCAGGTCGCGGTGTCCGTCACCCGTGCTGAACGAACTTCAGCGCGGGGAGGATGCCCCGGCCCCCTGCCCCAAGATTTTTGCACCAACATTTCCATATGACCATCGATCCGGCATCCCATCCTTCCGGTATCAGCCCCTCGGTGCGCAGCCAAACCCTAGGCGATGTTCTGCGTCGCACCGCGCTGCGACTACCCGACAAAATCGCCATCATTTGTGGACAGACCCAATGGACGTATCGGGAATTCGATGACTGCGTGAACCGATTGGCCTGTGGTCTGGCCGGCATCGGCATCCGTTACGGCGAACACGTCGCGATCCTTGCCCGCAATTCCCATGGGTTCGCCGCCACGCGTTTTGCGCTGGCACGCCTGGGCGCGGTTCTCGTGCCGATCAATTTCATGCTGAAAGCCGACGAAGTCGCCTACATCCTGCGTCACTCGGGTGCGCGCGTCCTGGTGACAGACACGGGCCTGAGCGCCCTGGCGCAGGCGGCTTCGGCGCTCGACACCTCTGTCCAGACCTTGGTCTGGATCCCGTCTGAGGAGCCAGCGACTCCAGTCGCGGGGATGCACGATTTCGACGCGCTGTGCAAAAACGACGGGGTGTTGCCCGAGCAAACGCACACCGGCAACGATGTGGCTCAAATCGTCTACACCAGCGGGACCGAATCGACCCCCAAAGGTGCCATGCTCACCCATGATGCTGTGCTTTGGCAGTATGTGAGCTGCGTGATCAACGCCGAGATCGGAACAACCGATCTCGCACTGCATTCGCTGCCGCTTTATCACTGTGCCCAGCTCGATGTTTTTTTCGGACCGGCTGTATATGTGGGCAGTACCAACATCATCACGGCGAAACCGACACCCGACAACCTGTTACCTCTGATCGAACGTTTTGGGGTGAGCAGTTTTTTTGCACCCCCAACGGTCTGGATTGCTCTCTTACGCTCGCCGCTCTTTGATCCAGACAAGTTGAGCAGCCTGAGGAAAGGCTATTACGGTGCGTCGATCATGCCGGTTGAGGTGTTGCGGGAACTCGCTGCGCGTTTGCCCAGTGTCCGACTGTGGAATTTATATGGCCAGACCGAGATCGCCCCGCTGGCAACCATGCTTGGTCCCGAGGATCAGTTACGGAAACCCGGTTCCTGTGGTCAGGCGGTGATCCATGTGGAGACTCGGGTAGTCGATGATCAGATGAATGATGTTCGCCCAGGCGGCGAAGTGGGCGAAATTGTTCACCGTTCCCCGCATTTGATGCTGGGCTATTACCAGGATGAAGGTCGCACGCGCACGGCTTTTGAGGGGGGCTGGTTTCACAGTGGCGACCTAGCGACGATCGACGACGAAGGCTTCATCACCGTTGTCGATCGTAAAAAAGACATGATCAAAACCGGTGGCGAAAACGTAGCCAGCCGCGAAGTCGAAGAAATGGTGTATCGCTTGGCAGCCGTCAGTGAAGTCGCGGTGATCGGTCTACCTGACCCCAAATGGGTCGAAGCGGTGACGGCGGTCATCGTGGTCAAAGCGGGACAGGCCTTATCCGAGGCTGAGGTCTTGGCCCACTGTCAGAGCCACATGGCGGGATTCAAGTGCCCCAAGCGGGTTATCTTTACCAACACCTTGCCGAAAAATCCCAGCGGGAAGTTGTTGAAACGCGAATTGCGCAAAACCTACGGTTGAGTGCTGACGAGGGCGCCATTCCCCGGCGCCCCTGTCATGCCGTCAGGGCTTGAGCTGCCCCCGGATTTCCCCGGCCTTGTTCGCAGCACTGTGCACGTTGATATAAAGATTCCCGTCTTTGAAGCTTTGATACTGCGGATCCGTCAATGTGGCACCTGCCGGAATGGACCACACATTTTCCGCAGTCTTTGCCATCGGCACAATCACCGGGCCATTCTGCCCGGCAGCAGCCAGGTGGATGTGGGCCATGGTTCCCTCGACTCCAACGGTCGTGACGCTTCCGCTCACAGACTTGTCCGGGCCTACCGTAATGGAGCCTTGACCGGTTCCCGCGGTGGTCACGGGTGGGACTTCCTGAGCCCCCGTGAGCGAAACCTGAATAACCTGGGCCGATACAGATAAGGCCGCCAAGGCAACATTGAACCCCAGGATGATCTTGATGCTTGCAGGACTAACTTTCATGAAAATCTCCTTTTCGTACGGACCTGGATTGGTTGATTGGGCAATTGAGGTGGGCGTGCACTAAGATGCAATCGAGTTTCTCCAGAGTCAATGAAGCGACGCACTGACTGATCGCTTCGACTCTCCACGCCTGAGCGCTCGCAATCTGAGTTTGTCATGACCTGTCCCGGCAAGCGACTCAGGAGAGCCTTAACGACGCCCTGAACGTATGGAATCATTACTTGACCCACAGCTGTGGGTGTCATTTCTCACTCTCACAGCGCTCGAAATTGTTCTTGGGGTCGACAACCTCGTCTTCATCGCAATCCTCGCTGATCGCTTACCGGTCGAACAACGCGAGCAAGGCCGTCGAGTTGGCCTCGCCCTGGCGCTGGTCAGTCGCCTGCTGTTGCTGTCGATGCTATTTGTTATCAGCCAGCTTACGGCGCCGGTCCTAACCCTCTTCGGTCAGTCATTTTCATGGCGGGATCTCATACTCTTGGGGGGTGGCCTGTTCCTGCTCTATAAGGCGACCACCGAAATTCATGAAATGACAGCGATACCTGCCGACTCAGAGCGAAAATCACCCCAAAAAGTCGCCAGCTTTTTTGCCGTTGTCAGTCAGATCGCAGTCGTTGACATCATCTTTTCGCTGGATTCAGTCATTACGGCGGTTGGTATGGCTGACAACCTCGGCGTCATGGTCGCTGCGGTCGTCACCGCTGTGCTGGTCATGCTTCTGGCATCCACTCCCTTGTCGGGATTCGTCAGCAGACATCCGACTGTGAAGATGCTGGCCCTGGCATTCCTCTTCATGGTGGGACTTGCCTTGGTTGCTGATGGCTGTGGATTACATATTCCGAAGGGTTATCTGTACGCGGCAATGGCATTTTCGACTGGGGTCGAAGCCCTCAATCTGGTAGCCAAAAAGAAACTTCGGCTGGTGAGCCGCCCGGAATAGCGTCTTCAGACGGACAGAACCCGACGGACGGAATCCTTTTGACGGTAACCTAACCGGGCAACGCGATCACAGTAACTTTTCGAGCTCATCCATGATCTGGTTCATGCGCGCCAGGAATGCGCCCAACGAGTTTTCATATTGACCGTAGGCCTTCCAGAACGTATCGAAGGCCGTCTTGCGCATCGCCCGGTCCGGATGAAAGAACGCATCAATGATGTTCGTTCCTGATTTCTCCGGGCGCGATGATCCGTCGAGGATTGCGTGCTAGCAAACACCCAAAGGCGCTGCAGTCGCCGGTTCGCGGAAACAATCTGATCGAGCCCCTGGCGCATGGATGACGCGTTCAGGCTCAGACTGCCGCGCAGGGCGACAAGCCCCGGGATCTCGCGGACGAGAGACTCACGGTCCCAATCCCATTCGGCATCACTCGCATCGATCGGCGTTAAATCCCAGAGCACCGCATCGCCACAGGAGCGTCATCTGATTCCACTAAACTCCGTGTTCCCCAAGTTGGAGACACCGATCTTGATTAAAAAATCCATCCTCGGACCCCTGATCACTTTTCTGGGCCTTTGGTTTCAAGCGATCGCGTGTCTGGGTCAGGTTTCTGCGCCTGCCCCCGGAAAGCCCCTGGTGATTCTGGTCAGTCTGGATGGGTTCAAACCTTCCTATTTAAACCAAGCGTTAGCGCCTCGCTTGTTTGCGCTTGCAAATCAGGGGGTTCTGGCCAAAGGACTCATCTCGTCATTCCCGTCGCTCACCTTCCCCAATCATCTGTCGATCGTGACCGGGCAGACGCCCGATCACCACGGGATCGTAAACAACACGATGACGGACCCGAAAACCGCACAGCGATTTAGTCTCGGATCCCGGGACGCAGTCGAGAATCCATTTTGGTGGGACGAAGCGCGCCCGATCTGGGTCACTTTGAGAAAGCAGGGAAAAATCGCGTCCACCCTGTTTTGGCCTGGGTCCGAAACGACGATCGATGGGATCCGACCAAACGATTGGCTGCCATACCAACACAACATGGCCCATGAAGCCCGGATCGCGACCTTGCTGGAATGGTTGTCTCGCCCCGAGGATCAACGCCCTGACTTCGTCACCTTGTATTTCGCTGATGTGGATTCAGCGGGTCACGCTGCCGGCCCCGAGAGTGAAGACGTCAATCTTGCGGTCAAAAAGGTTGATGACTCGATTGGCGCGTTATCCGATGCCCTGAAGAAACGGGGCTTACTCGATCGAACGACCTGGGTCATTGTGTCCGATCATGGGATGGCACTTGCGCCCCCGGAGCAGGTCATTTCAGCTCAGGGCCTGCTGGCCGGTTTTCCAAAGGCCCGCTGGGAGTGGCTCGGTACCATTTCAGGGGTCCGTCTCAATGGCGAATCGGCCGAAGGCGCGATGGGCGCCTTAACCACCTTGCCACACACGACCTGCTGGCCCAAAGCCGACCTGCCGAAGCGATTCCGATTTGGCACCCACCGGCGAATCCCCGACCTGGTCTGCCTGTCCGACATCGGCTACAGCCTCACCGACAATCCAGCCCGCAAAGGGCCGCTCGGGCAGCATGGCTATGACCCGGATCACCCCTCGATGCATGGCCTGCTCATCGTCTCGGGCCATCGGATTCAAACCGCACAACTCGGCTTGGTCCACAACCTGGAAATCTATAGCCTGTTATGCCGGCTGCTGGGGATTGTTCCGGAGCGCAACGATGGCGAAGACCGGCTGCATCTGCAGGTGCTCAAGCCCTGACACGACAGTATCCGAAGCAGTAACCGAGGCGTTAGGGACGCGCAGCGCGACGAACAGGCCGGAAGGCATGCGGGGATAGCACTTTTCCCAACCGGCGGTTTTCGGATGCCGCCTACCTGTCCTCTGGTCAAGATCCGGCCATCGCCAGCATGTTATGGTTCTGAAAAATAGACCTAACAAAAGGAGACATCCATGAAGGTTCTCAAAAGCGCCCTGGCCTGCATGATCGTGTTCGGTTGTCACGTTGCCGTGCATGCACAAAGCAACTGGTACCCAAGTAAATGGGGGGCGAGCGATGAGCTCGGTGCCGCCAATTATCTGACCCCGGAACGGGCGCTGCAGGCGGCGAAGCTGGTCAAAACTGGCAAGACGTATTCGCTGGGCATCACCGTCAATACAACGACGCCGGCGTTTCCACCGCGAACCTGTTCCCTTTATATCGTTCAACCTGGGCAGGTCGGATCATCTGAGGGATTGGGGCACACCCACACCACGTACAACGATGACATTCTGAACTGCTGGACGGGGATCGGTACCCAACTGGATGGCCTGGGTCATATCGGAGTCGGTGATCTTTATTACAACGGAAACAAATGGTCAGAGTTCGCCTCGACCACCGGCTTGAAAAAATTAGGAGCACACAAAATCCCGCCGATGGTGACCCGAGGGGTCATGCTGGATATGGCCGCTTACTTCGGCGTCGACATTGTCAAAGAGGGCACGGCCTACAACCAGGCTGAAATCGACGGTGCTGCAAAACGGCAAGGCATCGAGATTCGTCAGGGTGACGTGGTGATTTTCCATTCTGGATGGATGAATCTTCTGGAGAAAGAACCCAAGCGCTGGGGTTCGGTTGAACCGGGTCTTGGACGTGAAGGCGCGCGTTATCTCGTATCCAAAGGGGTGGTAGCTGTCGGCGCGGACACCTGGGCGGTCGAAGCCATCCCCTTTGAGCAGGGTGCAGGTGTTTTCGAGGTTCACCAGATTTTATTGCCCATGAATGGCACCTACATTCTGGAGAACATCAATACGTTGGAACTGGCCAAAGACAAAGCCTACGAATTCATGTTCGTGTTGGGCCAAAACAAGTACGAAGGATCGGTGCAGTCGATGATCAATCCGATCGCGATCCGCTAACTTACCGCCCGCCGGGTTAGCGGGACTGTCGCTGACCCGAGACCCCGGGGCCAACATCGGTCCCTGGTCTGAACGATGATCCAAGTCCGAAGCACGGATGCGCCCACGAGTGCATTGCAGCGATGGGCAACGCCGATGGCGACCAGCAGATCCTTTTCTCCAACCGCTGAGTCAATCCAGCCTGTTCTTTTTCAGAACTTCGCCCCTGAAAGCGGCTTAAGGCTCCATACTGCCGGCAAGGTTTGGATCAGCCTCGAGCGGCAATTGCTTCGTGCAGCGCTTTAGTACCCCACTCTGGACACTCACCCCGAATGAGGACTTGCGATGCCGCCTGATGATGACGACGCCCCGGCCCCGAAAAAGCCAATGTCTCTGGCCGAAGCCCTCAAAGAGGGGGTGAAAGGCGCCAGCGGGCAGATTACCGATGTCTCGCAACTCGATGGTCCGTCAAAATGCGCTGTCGTCCTGTTGACAGTCGGCG
>JBBAOE010000026.1:0-36796 GCA_040401595.1 Burkholderiaceae bacterium | reverse complement strand
CCTCGGTTGATCAGTACGCGGCCACCCTCGGCAAATGGTTCGGGCTAAGCGATTCCCAACTGCTCGAGGTCTTACCGAGCCTCGTTAACTTTAACGCGAGTCAGCGCACCCTCGGTTTCGTGTAACACGATGCCCTGGTGCTGTTCGAACGACCGCATAACCCGAATGTTTTTTGGGCATTTCCATGATCTGGCTCCGCCGTCTCGCCATCCTGGCCGACGACATGCACCTGGGGGGCCGTGTACCGGGCACCTGGTTCAAGCTGTAACTGCGCTGGACGGAAAACGGCATGCCGTTTCAGGTGAGCGGTCTGAGTCTGGCGGGCGCACCCGCCGTCGTGGCGGGTAGTAACGGGCAGATCGCCTGGGGTTTCACCAATGCCACGGCGGACTGGACCGATGTGATCGCGCTGAAGCTAAGTGCCGATGGCACGCGCTACCAAAGCCCCACCGGCGAGAAACCGCTGCGGGTGGTGAAGGAGCGCATCGAGGTGGCCGGCGCGCCCGCTGAGCACAGCCGTGGCATTTCTGTCGCGCTGGCTAGACATGCCAGCCACACCGATGAATGGCGACCGCCACATGCCGCGCGTGCAACTGCCTGTTCACGGCCAGCGAGGAGTGCTCTGCTCCCTCGCAAAAAGCCAAAAGCCCGCGTGGCGCGAGCTTCAGCAGCGCTCCCCTAGGTAAGGGAAGGCGGTTGTGTAAAACGATTGGTCGGGACGGCGGGATTCGAACTCGCGACCCCTTGCACCCCATGCAAGTGCGCTACCAGGCTGCGCTACGCCCCGAAGAGCAAGACTTTAACATGATTCGCCGCGCCCTCAGTCGATCGCATCCGGACGCAACAGATCCAGTGCCGCTTCGAGTTCACGACGCACGATGAGCAGATACTCGCGATGCATCGCACCGGTCATCGCAACGGAGTTCTCGTCTACGACTGCTGCGGAACCTGCCGTCTGACGCAGGTCGAATGGCTCTGCGCCTGTCCACTGAGCAAACAGATCGTTCTTTAATGAATGGTCATCAAGTTCGCTAGTCGCGTCAGGCTGCGCGACCAGGTCCTCAGTGAGCTTTGATTTGGAGCCCTTGTCAATCAGCCGATTGCGAGCCCCACTGATCGTAAAACCCTGCTCGTAGAGAAGTTCCCGAATCCTGCGAACCAGCAGAACTTCATGCTGCTGATAGTAACGACGGTTTCCGCTACGCTTCATCGGTCGCAGTTGCGTGAACTCCTGCTCCCAGTAGCGCAGCACATGCGGCTTGAGCGAGCACAACTCCGCCACTTCACCAATACTGAAGTACCGCTTTGGCGGGATCACCGGCAGCGTCACTTTGGCATTCGGGTGGGCGGTGGGCGTTGGCATCGATTCAATCTCAGTCAGGATCGCTCAACCAGGCTCTTCAATTTCGGACTGGCGTGAAACGTAACGACTCGCCGTGCCGAGATGGGGATGGTCTCACCAGTCTTGGGATTACGCCCAGGACGCTGCGGCTTGTCGCGCAGCTGAAAATTGCCAAAACCTGACAACTTCACGCCATCGCCGCGCTCAAGTGCGGCCCGCAATTCGTCGAAGAACGTCTCGACCATCTCTTTGGATTCACGCTTGTTCAACCCGACCCGCTCGAAAAGCAGTTCGGCCAGTTCAGCCTTGGTCAGGGTGAATCCCTCAACCCCATCTTGTTCACGCCCAGGATCGCCCTCCCGATCCTGGATCTGCGCCTGATCCTCGTTCATGCTATCCCCGCAGTCGAGCACCGCAATGTTGCGCCGCAGCCGCGATGGCCTCGCGCAACGCCCGTTCAACTTCTTCATCATTCAAAGTTCGCGAATTATCTTGAAAGACAAAGCGGAACGCAAGACTTTTTTCGTTATTTTCCAGTCCCTTACCGCGATATTCATCGAAAGGCCAGTAACTCTGGAGCAGCCCGGGAACACAATGGTCAATCGCTCGGCGCAAGTGTCCCGCAAGGGTCAGGGCTGAATACTCCCGCCCGACGACCAGAGCCAAATCACGAACAACTTGAGGGAAACGGGACGGTTCCTGAGGCCTTACCAGGCTGATAGCCAGAAGCGGTTCCAGATCCACTTCAAACGCGATCGGCGCAGCCGCCAAACCCAGCGTCCGCGTCAGACGGGGGTGAAGCTCACCCAACCAGCCCAACGGCACGCCCTGCAGCAGCACGCGCGCCCCGCGCCCGGGATGCAGTGCAGCACCCAGACCCACCTCGGTTGCTGGTGAAGGGCGGGTCTGACCCGTGGGCTCGAAGGTCAGGCTTTGTGGCGCGGCTAAGGCCTCCAGATCCGCTTTCAGATCGAAGAAATCCACCGATCGACTGGGCAGGCCCCATTGCGGTTCAGCAAGGTCCCCAAATGCAATGGCAGCGATCCGCAAGGGTTGCGCGACGCCAGCCACATGCAGAGCATCGCCCACTTGCCCTGGGGCGCGCAGGAAGACCCTGCCCGATTCGAACAGGCGCACCCGCTGCGCGCTGCGGTTGAGATTGCTCTGCAAGGTCTCCAGCAACCCGCCGAGCAGCGTCGTACGCATCACATCGAGTTGCTCGGCGATCGGATTCAGCAGGCCAATCCCGGGTGCCATGCCCAGGGTTCGCTCGGCCTGACTCGATACGAAACTAAAATTGATCACTTCCTGAAAATCACGGCTTGCGAGCGCCCGCTTCAGATGCAGGAGCGTCCTTCGTTCACCCGGAACCGGGGAAAGGTTCGCGGGTGCCAGGGGTGCGCGCAAAGGCAGGGTATCGAAGCCGCGAATACGGGCGACCTCTTCGATCAAATCTTCTTCGATACTGAGATCGAAGCGCCAACTCGGGGGATTGACCGTGACAGTCGCCGCATCGGCAGTCCAGGCAAACCCAAGCCGATCAAAGACGGCCGAGCAGTCGGCCAGCGTCAGCGGCATGCCGAGAATCCGATTCGCCCGCGCCACCCGCATCGTCACCGGTGCGCGCTCGGGCAGCGCGACGATCTGATCATCCAGCGGCCCCGCATAGCCGCCACACACCTGAAGGATGAGCGCACTGAGGTATTCGAGATGCTCAACCGTCGTTTCCGCATCCACGCCGCGCTCGAAGCGATGTCCGGCGTCGGTGACGAAGTTGAATCGCCTGGCCCGACCCGCGATGGCATTGGGCCACCAGAATGCCGCCTCGACATAAATATCGGTGGTATCCAGCGAAACCGCTGCGGCCGCACCACCCATGATGCCGGCCAAACTCTCCGGACCATCGCTGGCCACGATCACGCCGACATCGGGGCTCAGATTGACCGTTTGGCCGTTGAGCAGCTCGAGTTGTTCGCCCGAATGTGCCCACCGGACGGTGAGCCCCTGCGCAGGATCGCCCAATTTGGCGAGATCAAAGACGTGGGTCGGACGACCCAGTTCGAGCATCACGTAGTTCGACAGATCCACCAGTGCAGAGATGCTGCGCTGTCCTGCCCGCTCGAGGCGCGAGCGGATCCAGTCTGGCGTCCTCGCACGCGCGTTCACACCGCGAATCACCCGCCCGGCGAACCGACCACAGAGATCGGGAGCCTCGATGCGAACTGGCAATCGATCATCGAGGGTCGCAACCACGGTGGGACAGGACGGCAGACGCAGCGAACAGCCGGTCAGGGCGGCCACTTCACGCGCCACACCGACCACAGACAGACAATCCGCGCGATTCGGTGTGAGCTTGAGCTCAAACACGGTGTCATCGAGCGCAAGGGCGGCCCGAATGTCCTGCCCGTTGGCCAGTCCTGCATCTAGGCCCAGAAGGCCTGCATGATCGCTCGACAGACCGAGTTCGCGCGCAGAGCACAGCATGCCCAGACTGGTGACGCCGCGCATCGTCGCCTCGCCGATCGAGAGGTCACCCGGTAAGACGGCTCCCGGCAAGGCGCAGGGCACCTTCAACCCGAGCGCAACGTTGGGTGCTCCGCAGACGATCTGGCGCAGCACGGGCGCACCCGCTGCATCACGCTCGCCCGCATCAACCAGACAAACATTCAGTCGATCGGCATCGGGATGGCGCTCGAAGGCACAGATTTCGGCCACAACCACGCCGTGAAAAGGCGGCGCAGCGGGCTCAGCGGATTCGACTTCCAAACCCGCCATCGTCAACCGATCCGACAACTCCGCTGTCGTCATCGGGGGGTCCACATAGGCGCGCAGCCAATGCTCGGAGATCTTCATCGTTTCATCCAGGGCTTGCCGGCTCAGTCGCGAAACTGGCGCAGAAAGCGTAAGTCGTTATCGTAAAAAAGACGCAAGTCGCTGATCCCGTGGCGCAGCATCGCCAGACGTTCGATACCGGACCCGAAGGCGAAGCCGATGTACGCCTCGGGATCGAGCCCGATGTTACGAACCACATTGGGATGGACCTGACCCGCGCCCGAAATCTCGAGCCAGCGCCCCCGCAGCGGTCCATCCGCGAAGCGCATATCAATTTCTGCGCTGGGTTCGGTGAACGGGAAATACGACGGCCGGAACCGTACGTCGATGTCGTCCCGTTCAAAGAACCGGTGCAAAAACTCCACGTAAACGCTCTTCAGGTCGGCAAACGAGACGTCCGTATCGATCCACAGTCCCTCGAACTGATGGAACATCGGCGAATGGGTGGCGTCGCTGTCGACCCGATAGGTCTTGCCTGGCGCGATCACCCGGATAGGCGGCTGGTGGGTACGGGCGTAGCGGATCTGCATCGGGCTGGTGTGCGTGCGCAACAGCAGGCCCCGACCTTGATCGTCCGTACCATCGACGTAAAAGGTGTCATGCATCGAGCGGGCAGGATGATTTTCCGGCGTGTTGAGCGCGGTGAAATTGAAGAAATCTTCCTCAATTTCAGGACCATCCGCCACATCAAAACCGATCGATCGAAAGATCGCCTCGATGCGCGCAATGGTCAGGGTCACCGGATGCAAGCCGCCGCTTCCGAGGCCACGGCCCGGGAGCGTGACATCAACCGCCTCGGCCGCCAGGCGGCTTTCCAGTTCGGCCTGTTCAATCGCGCTCTGGCGCGCATTCAGCAAGGCCTCAATGGCCTGTTTCGCCGCATTCAGCTGGCGTCCGGCCACAGCTTTTTCTTCCCCTGTGAGGGAACCCAAGCGCTTCATGCGACGCGTCAGTTCACCGTCGCGCCCAACAAACCGGGCCTTCGCGTCGGCCAGCGCGGTCGGATCCGCCGCACCTTCGAAGGCGACCCGCGCTTCCTCAATCAGGGGTTCGAGCGACTGCTCCATCCAAACTCCAAGCACGTAAAAACGGGGCCAACGAGGCCCCGAATTTCAACACATCTGCCGAACCCGGCGGCCCGTAGGCCGCGATGTTCAGGCGGCAGCCTGACCCACATGACCTCGAACCTGCTCGACGATCGCGGCAAATGCCGGTTTATCCCGAACAGCGAGATCGGCCAGCACTTTCCGGTCGAGCCCGATGTGAGCGTGATGCAGACCCGCGATGAAACGGCTGTAGGTCATCCCATGCTCACGCACGGCAGCGTTGATCCGGGCAATCCAGAGGCGACGGAACACGCGCTTGCGGTTGCGGCGATCGCGATAGGCGTATTGGCCTGCGCGCATGACAGCCTGCTTGGCGATCCGGAATACGTTCTTGCGACGACCACGATAGCCTTTGGCCAGCGCGATGATTTTCTTGTGACGGGCACGGGCGGTCACGCCACGTTTGACTCGGGGCATTACGGTCTCCTGAAGATTAAATGAAGTGCCAAGGCGCTCACGCCGTCGGCATCATGCGGCGCACCGACAGCACATCTGACTCATGCACACCAACCGCGCCCCGAAGGTGGCGTTTGTTCTTGGTGGTCTTTTTGGTCAGGATGTGCCGCTTGAATGCCTGTCCTCGTTTGATCGTACCGCCCGGGCGAACCCGGAAGCGCTTGGCAGCGCTTTTCTTCGTCTTCATCTTGGGCATTTCGCCCTCCTTCTTCAATGACCTTGCAGGGTGACCTCAACCACGAGGTACTTGTAAACCCATGCTCAGCTTCTTACAAACACCAATCAATCCAGTCGCACAACCAAGGCTCAGACCACGTGCGAGGCCGAGGATGGCGGGCTTGCCGGCGGCACAACCGTGATCCCAGCGCCTTCGGCTGCAGCACCGACAGTCGGCGCAGAAATGGCACCTTCGCCGCTACGTCCCGACTCTTCCCTGCGCGACGGTGCCGGCAGCTTACGCTTGGGCGCAAGCATCATCACCATCTGCCTGCCCTCGAGCTTTGGAAACTGCTCAACCGCCGCGACCGCATCAAGGTCGGTCCGAACCCGCTCAAGCAGACGAACGCCGAATTCCTGGTGGGCCATCTCGCGACCACGAAACCGCAGTGTGATCTTGCACTTGTCACCCTCTTCCAGAAAGCGGATGCAATTGCGCAATTTGACCTGGTAGTCACCGTCGTCCGTTCCCGGACGAAACTTCACTTCTTTAACCTGAATCTGCTTCTGCTTGGACTTGGCTTCGTTCTGACGCTTCTGTTCCTGATACCGAAACTTGCCGTAGTCCATGAGGCGGCAGACGGGCGGAACTGCCTGTGGCGCGATCTCCACCAGATCAACATCGGCTTCGAAAGCCAGTCGCATCGCTTCCTGGATGCGGACAATGCCGAGGGGTTCGTTATCGACGCCGACCAGGCGCACCTCAATTGCCGTGATCTCACCGTTCATGCGGTTCGTGCGTTCTGTAGCGATGCTGGCCTCTCCTGAAAATTAAAAAAACCGACCCTCGTCGAATCAAACCGACGACTGGTCGCTGCGAGTGTGAACTTCAGACGTCAAGCGGGCCGAGAAGTCTGCGATCGACATCGATCCAAGATCGACGCCACCGCGGGCGCGCACCGCCAACGTGCCTGCCTGGCGCTCTTTTTCGCCCACAACGAGCAAATAGGGCACCTTCTGCAGGCTGTGCTCTCGGATCTTAAGGTTGATCTTCTCATTGCGCAAATCGGCTTCCACACGGAGCCCCTGAGAACGCAGCGTTTGCGCAACATAACTGACATATTCCGACTGTGCGTCGGTAATCGATGCCACCACGGCCTGCACCGGCGCAAGCCACACGGGAAGCGCACCGGCAAACTGCTCGATCAGAAGCCCAACAAAGCGTTCCATTGAACCCACGATGGCCCGATGCAGCATGACAGGGACCTGACGGCTGTTGTCAGCAGCGACATATTCAGCGCCCAGCCGCCCAGGCATCGAAAAGTCCACCTGCATCGTGCCTACCTGCCACATCCGGCCAATGGCGTCCTTGAGCGTGTATTCGATCTTCGGACCATAGAAAGCGCCCTCACCCGGGGACAACACAACCTCGACCCCCGAGCGCCGCAGGCTTTCGATCAGGGCGCCTTCGGCCCGATCCCAGATGGCATCGTCGCCGATCCTCTTTTCGGGGCGCAAGGCCACCTTGTACAAAATATTGGTAAAGCCGAAATCGCGATAGACCTGCTGAACGACTTCGGTAAACCGGGTGCACTCGTCCGCCATCTGATCTTCAGTGCAGAAAATATGCCCGTCATCCTGGGTGAATCCGCGCACCCGCAGAAGCCCATGGAGTGAGCCGGAGGGCTCGTTACGGTGCACCTGTCCGAACTCACCAAACCGCAAGGGCAGATCCCGGTAAGAGCGCAGACTGCTCTTGTAGATCTGCACATGGCCCGGACAATTCATGGGCTTGAGCGCATAGGAACGATGCTCCGACTCGGTCGTGAACATGTTTTCGCGGTAGTTCTCCCAATGCCCGGTTTTTTCCCATAGCGTACGGTCCAGAATCTGCGGCGCCTTGACTTCCAGGTAGCCGTGATCGCGATAGATGGCGCGCAGGTACTGCTCGACCTGCTGCCAAAGCGTCCAACCCTTTGGGTGCCAGAAGACCAAGCCCGGCGCTTCATCCTGAAAATGATAAAGATCGAGCTCACGCCCGAGCCGACGATGATCGCGCCGCTCGGCCTCCTCCAGCATGTGCAGATACCCGTCCTGATCCTCTTTGCGCGCCCAGGCCGTTCCGTAAATACGTTGCAATTGCTCGTTGCGCGAATCCCCCCGCCAATAGGCACCGGCGAGTCGCATCAACTTAAACACCTTGAGCTTGCCGGTCGAAGGCACATGGGGCCCGCGGCAGAGGTCAATAAACTCCCCTTCCCGATACAACCCGATCGGCTCCCCCGCAGGGATCGATGCAATGATCTCGGCCTTGTAGTGCTCACCGATCGACTGGAAGTACCCGACGGCCGTATCGCGGTCCCATTCCTCGCGCACGACCGATTCGTCTTTGCGGGCCAGCTCGGCCATACGGGCTTCGATCGCCGTCAGATCCTCGGGCGTGAACGGCCGCTTATAAGAAAAATCATAATAAAACCCATGCTCGATCACTGGCCCGATCGTCACCTGAGCGTCGGGGAAGAGTGACTTCACGGCATACGCCAGCAGGTGCGCGGTCGAATGCCGGATGATGTCGACGCCCTCGGGGTCCCGATCGGTAACAATCGAGACGCGCGCGTCCTGCTCGATGCGCGCCGAAAGATCGACGAGCCGATCATCGATTTTCCCAGCCAGTGCGGCTTTCGCGAGCCCTGGCCCGATCGCGCTTGCGACTTCGCCCAGCGTGACGGGGCCTGGAAATGAACGGGTAGAACCGTCCGGAAGTGTAACGATCATGACTGGATCACCCCCAACGGGCAGAAAAGGTGAACGCAACGATTCACGAGGCTCAGCGATGAAAAAGCCACCTCTCGGGTGGCTTCCTGGACATTCGACTTCCGGATTTCGCGGGAAAATCTAGTAGGCGAAGTAAACGGATTCTCGAAAGCATTGGCCGATCGCCAATCACGGTTCGAAAACAAGCGTTCTCGGCTAACCGAGTTTCTGTCGAACACCCGGCAAACCCAGCAAACACCTCAAATTAGATCACAAGTCGGCCTCATGACCTAGTCGGTCACCTGACCGCGACGCCCTAGTGCTTCTGAAACGGCCGCGTGCTACCAAACCCAACGAAGCCCGCGAGTCAAACTGCTAGCCGTCAGACATTGTGCCGGCGGGGGAACTGCCCCCGCCCCGTTCGCAGGTGTTGCTCCTGTCGCCCGCGGGCATTCTATTACGACTTCGCGTAGGAGCGTCAGGATGCGCTCTAAGGTCTTGGCGAGTCGGCCTGTGGGTTTTCTGCTGGGTAGATTTCGGGGATTCATCCCGGCCCATAGGACCGACCGGTTTGGTGCAAGGGGCGGTTGTTCGAGCCTCAGGAGGGCCACCCATTTCCAGTCAAACAACACCAATGTCCGCCGAGAAAATGGGCCAACCGCGCTCGCTCAAGCGGTAAGTTTTAAGCCCTCAATGCGACGCAAGAACGAATCCATCCATCAGACCAGGGAGGGTATATGCCAAGAAACATTCAACGAGGGCCAAGGGCACACCACTCGGCTGAGCCCGAATTCGCGTCGGGGCATCCTGAGACTTCGCGTCAGAGTCGGCAAAAGGTCCTGCGAACTTTTGGCCCCTCGCGAATCCTTGGCAGGGGCTCGCGCCTCGTTGAACTGGCGATACGAAAAAGAAGCTAATTTTTCAGTATCCTCACTGAACTCGTCTCCGCTTCGGCGGATAGTGAACGTACTCAATTCAGGGTTGGATTTATGATTTCCCGCAAGACATTCCAGGCCAGCGTGCGAGCCGCTTCGATCAGCCTGGCACTGAGCTTGCAAACGCAATTTATCCAAGCCCAAGTGACCGACTTGCCGCCCTGCCCCCATCAAGACGGCGCGGAATGGAATCAATGCTTTGGAGTTCGAAGAATCGGAACGGAGGTTTTCACCGGTGAATTTCGAGATAACCGTCCCAACGGTTTCGGAACCATTGTGTTTCCCAAAGGCGCTCGATACGTGGGCGAAATCTCGAACGGGGCCATGCACGGTAAAGGCACTTACGTTCATCCGAACGGCACAACCTATGTGGGGGAATTCAAGTCTGGGCTGCGGGAGGGTTCTGGGACGCTCGCAATCCCGGGGGGCGCGACCTACTCGGGCAACTTCCGAGGCGACAAGCGAAATGGCCAGGGGGTGTACACCTATCCGAACGGAGCAACCTACACAGGCTCTCACATTCAAGACAAGCGGGACGGATTTGGAGTCTGGCGCCACCCGATGGGTAAGAAGTACGTTGGAGAATTCACTGAAGGCGAGCGCACTGGGCTTGGGATCGCTTACGATGCGGACGGTTCGATCGCGCAATCGGGCAAATGGCGCAATAATGAGTTGATTCAGCCGATTGCGCCGGATGAAGTGAAGCAATTGCTCAAGAAAGCTGCTTCGTAGCAGTTACTCGGTTTCCCCACGGATGGGGTTTTTGCCGACTGGGCATTGATACCAATCAACCCGGTGGTTGCGATCTGTTGGCCAATTCGGTCGGCATTGTCCCGAGCCCTTGGGGCCATTTAGTTTTGGCAGGTGCCTTCTCATGGGTTCGCTCGAAATCGCCTTGATATTTCTGGCCGCGGCTGTCTGCACGGTTGTCGCCTTTCGACTTTTGCATTTGCCCGCAGTGCTGGGCTACCTCACTGCAGGGATTGTAATCAGTCCCTTTGCATTTTCCGTCGCCAACCAGGCCGCTTCACTGTCGTATCTGGCGGAGTTTGGAGTGGTGTTTCTGATGTTCGTAATTGGGCTCGAATTCAACCTGCCCAAATTGCTGAATATGCGCAAAGAAGTCTTTGGCCTTGGAACATCGCAGGTTCTCGTCACCATTTTAGGTGCGGTGCTGGGCAATTTTGTTTTGATGTATGTCGCCACTTTGGTGGGCGCGACCTGGGAGATCACCTGGCAGGCCAGTCTGGTGCTCGGGGCGGCTTTGACGATGTCGAGTACCGCGATCGTCGTCAAAATGATGGCCGACCGGGCTGAACTCGAATCAAGGCACGGCCGACTGGTGATCGGCATCCTATTGTTTCAGGATATTGCGGTGGTCCCGCTCCTTGTCCTGATCCCTTCACTAGGCGATGCCAACGACGGGAATATCTGGCAGTTGCTGGCGATCGCCTTTGGGAAAGGTATTGCGATTGTGTGTCTGCTGCTTTGGGGTGGACACAAGGTGGTTGGTCGTTGGCTCAAGATCGTCGACCGCCGAAAGAGCGAAGAACTTTTTCTCCTGAATGTGCTCTTGCTCGTTCTCGGATTTTCGTGGGTGTCGGAACACGCCGGACTTTCGCTCGCGATGGGCGCGTTTCTGGCAGGGATGCTCATCGCTGAGACCGACTTCAAACACCGGGTCGAGGAAGACATCAAGCCGTTCCATGACATTCTGCTGGGGCTGTTTTTCATCACAATCGGGATGAAGCTCGATTGGATCGTACTGGGCAAAAACTGGCACATCGTGCTGCTTCTTGCCATCGTTCCCGTTCTCGTCAAGGGGCTGCTCATCGGTGTCATCGCCCGGGCGTTCGGGACGCGTGGTGGGGTGTCGATTCGAACCGGAATTTATCTGGCACAGGCGGGTGAATTCGGTTTCGTGCTGCTCACCCTCGGCGCTGATCGCGGGCTGATTCAGACTGCATGGGTGAGTCCGATTCTGGCGGGAATGGTGCTTTCCATGATCGCCACGCCTTTCATGATCATGCGATCTGAAGCGCTCGTGTATCGACTATCGCGCTCGGCCTGGCTCGAGCGCTCGGTCGAGATCACCGAATTGTCGAAGCACTCGATGAAGGCAGCTCGCCACGTGATTATTTGCGGTTTTGGTCGATGCGGCAAAAATCTCGCGGCACTCTTTGAAAAGGAACAAATTAGTTTCGTTGCACTCGAGATCAATGATGACGAGGTTGCAAAGGATCGCATTGCGGGCTACCGGGTCGAACTCGGTGATTCAACAGACCTCGCGAGCCTGGTCGCCGCCGGTTTACATCGTGCCTCTGCGGTCGTCGTGAGCTACAACGACACGGCCGCCGCAACCAGAATTATTGGTCTGGTCAAAGAGAATGCTGGCCACGTCCCGGTCATCGTTCGAACCGAAGACGATCGGGACTACGACACTCTCCTCGCCGCAGGAGCGCAATCCGTGGTCCCCGATGTGTTTGAGGGAAGTCTAGCGCTGGCGTCTCAAACGCTATTGAAAGTTGGGATTATCTCCGACCGTGTCGATGCCCTCATCAGCTCTGAGCGGCGCGGATATTACGACCTGAGGCCGCAGAAGAGTGCAGAGGCTTGACCAAGGGGTCGAGGGGTCAAGGGGTCAAATCGAAATGTTCGTTAACCTCAACTTCTGCGCCGTACGCTCGGTTGCAATCGGTTGGACAAATACCAATTTTCAATGTCAATTCATTTTTGCACAATAGGATGTATTCAGATACACATCACCGCTTGTGCTTGTGTCTTTGACTAACTCGTTCTTTGTGACGACACCGTTTGCCATCTTGAATTTTTTCTTGGGATTGTATTTCCCGGCTGAGTCGTAAGAGCAGTCCCAGTTTCTTTCGTCAAAAATCATACAATTAGTCTGCAATCTAGTCGAAGCATTCGACTTCTCATTGTAATTCACTTCAACGACCGATTTTTCCTCCTTGTTTGCCTTATAACTTCTCTTTACATTTTTCTTGATTTTGCAACCCTTATTGCAGCCGTCTGCTGATGCCTCATTTTTGCAGACATAAAGATCAAGTAAATTTCCTTGTCCGAATGCCGCCGAACAATAGACGAGCATGGCCAAACAAATAGCAGAAGTTGTGTTTTTGACCCTCAGATTCAATCGATTCGGATTTTTCAATCTTTTTGCCCCTTTTGATGTTGGCGCCGACTGAGAATTGAGCCACCGTGCCGACTGAAATTTGAGCAAGGGGCGGAAGCGGACTTTGAGGCGTTCGGCTGTGGACGAGTGTAGCGCCTTGCTGGGTCGTTTAACTCGTTTTTATCGTTCTGTTTTCGAGGGGCGATCGGCCTAGGGCGGAGCCCGTAGCTAATCAGCCCTCGGCGTTGCTCGCGCTCAGAATGGTTCGACTGCAGTCCCGGATTGGACATCCCTGCGGGCTTGCTCTCGGGCTCGGATGCGCATCTTGGCTTCAGCCTTACTGCGACTGAACCGAATCGATTCGTTGCCAGTCTCCACGATATGACAGTGGCGCGTGAGGCGATCGAGCAGTGCGGTCGTCATCTTGGCGTCCTAGAAAACGCTGGACCATTCACCGCAGTCCAGATTGGTCGTGATCATCACGCTGGTGTGCTCGTCGAGCTTGCTGAGCAGGTGAAACAGCAGCGCGACTCCTGCTTGGCTGAACGGCAAGTAGCCCCACTCGTCCAGAATCACCAGAACGCCGCGAACGAACGGGTATGCGCATCGATCAACATCTCGTGGCTCTGACGGGGGTAGGCCAACAACCAGAAGACGCGCGAGGCACAAAACTTCATGGGTTGGGTAAAAGCGGGCGTGTCGGAAAATACGACGATCCCTGCGTTTTCGCCTGAAGCCCGCCTGGCGCGGCTCTCAGGGCTTCCCTTCGCAGAAGGGTTCCAGACTTCGAATCGGAAATCTGGTAGGCGCGATTGGATTCGAACCAACGACCCCCACCATGTCAAGGTGGTGCTCTAACCAACTGAGCTACGCGCCTGCAGAGCCTTTTATATTAACACGCCATGCAAGCCAGGCGGTTGGAATTAGCGCGAGTGCCACAATAACCAAAGAAGGCGCAGCTGCCATTGAAAGGCGTTCATCCGATGCGAATTGATAAGCCACGACGGCGAGCGTATCAAAATCAAACGGGCGCAGGACCAGTGTTGCCGGCAATTCCTTCAACCCATCCACGAAGACGAGGAGCGCGGCAACGCCAACGGAGGGCTTCAGCATCGGCCAATGCACCCGGCGTAGGACCATGGCGGGGGAATCCCCGAGCGATCTTGCACTGGCGTCCATCGCAGGACTGATGCGCCTCAATCCCGCTTGCAAGGACTGGAAAGCAACCGAAAAGAATCGAACGCAATACGCCCACACCAGGATCCACAAGCCGCCGCGCAACCAGGACATTCCGAGCACATCCGCGAGTTGCAAAATCGAGAGCATTCCGACTGCAATCACAACCCCGGGCAATGCATAGCCGCTGCAGGCGATTCTGGAGGCCCAGACGTTCCACGAACCGGGTGCCAGCCTAACCGCATACGCGGCCAACAGTGCGCCGGTCACCGTCACGGCGGCGCCACTGGCGCCAAGCAACGCGGAATTCATGGTCCAGGACCAGATCCGGGCGTCAAACCCGCCATCCGCAGACCAAGCGGCCCGAATCAACAGGAGGACCGGGAGCACAAATCCGAGTAAGGCCGGTAGCCCGCAGGCCAGCGCAGCCATCCCGCCTGCCGCACCCTGAAGGCGACGACGCTGGGGCGACCGCCCAGGCCGCATCGGGCTCTCCAGCTGGCTGCGAAAGTGTCGCTCTACCCAGGCCAATACGCCCAGCCCGACGAGCAGGGTCACCGCCAATCGGGCCGCCGCCACTGAATCCCCCATGCCCTGCCAAGCCCGGTAAATTCCAGCCGACAGGGTATCGACGGCAAAATAGGACACCGCGCCAAAATCGGCCAGCGATTCCATCAGCACGAGTGCTGCACCCGCCACGATGGCGGGTCGAGCCGCCGGAACCGTCACCCGCCACCAGAGCGCCAGGCCAGAAACGCCAAGACTTCGGGCCGCCTCGGCCAGGGCCAGGCTGCGCTCCGCGAACGCCACCCGCGCCAGTAGAAAGACATAGGGATACAAGGCAAGGCTCAGCATGAGCGCTGCACCGGCGAGAGAACGAATCTCAAACCACTGTCCGGGCCCTCCCACCGCACCACCCGTCCATCGAGCCAGTAGGTGTCGCAAATACCCGGAAGAATCAAACGCGTCGGTATAGGCATAGGCCATGACGAACGCAGGTACCGCGAGCGGCAGGATCAGTGCGGGTACCAGCCAGCGCCGTAGCGGAAATTCAAAGGCGGCGACGAGCCAGGCGCAGCCCACCCCCATGAGCAGAGTCAGGGCCAAGACCGCCGCAGAAAGCTCGACCGAGGTCAGGATGAATCGGGGCAGGACCGTCTGCGTCAGATGCTCGAGCGCCCCCTGCCCTGCACCGAGCAAGGACTGATGGACAACGGCGAGAACCGGAGCGATCACTAGAAAGGCTGCAGCCGTAGCAACACTATGCAAGAAGCGGGTGGCAATCAAAAGCTGGGGCGCTAGAATTTCATGAATCTAAATTATAGTCATTCGCATTCATGCCACTTCTCCAGCTCGACCAGCTCAGCGTGCAATTCCCGGGGACGACCGACCCTGTGGTGCGGACTCTGACGCTGAAACTGACGCGCGGGGAGATTGGCTGCGTGCTCGGACCGTCGGGATGCGGCAAGACAACGGTCCTGCGAGCCATCGCCGGATTCCTGGCCCCCACCAGTGGACAGATCCGCCTGGACGGGGATCTGATGGCCGGCCCGGGTCATTGGGTCGCACCCGAGCATCGAGGCGTGGGGGTGGTGTTTCAGGACTACGCACTCTTTCCGCACCTGACGGTGTCGGAAAACATCGGGTTTGGTCTGCGACACTGGAGTCGGGCCGAACGCTTGGATCGGATCAACCAACTGCTGGCGCTGGTTGGGCTCGACGATAGCGGACAGCGAAGCCCTCAAGCGCTCTCTGGCGGCCAGCAGCAACGGGTTGCATTGGCACGGGCGCTGGCTCCCCGCCCGCGACTACTCCTGCTGGACGAACCCTTCTCCAACCTGGACCCGGATCTGCGTGAACGCCTGGCGATCGAGGTTCGCGAAATTCTGCAGGCTGACGGGACGACCGCGCTACTGGTGACGCACGACCAGTACGAAGCCTTTGCCATGGCGGACGCCATTGGGGTCATGCATGAAGGACAGATTCTGCAGTGGGATTCGCCCTGGATGCTATATCACCGGCCGGCCACCAGGGTTGTCGCCGACTTCATTGGCATGGGGGCCTTCCTGCCAGGGCGGCGGATCCTGCAGGACGGCACACCCCAGTTGGACATGGAACTCGGTACGCTGCCCCTACCTGAAGTGGATCGTGCAGACGTCGAACGCAACGCCGATGCACAAGGTCGAGTCACGGTGCTGCTCAGGCCGGATGACGTCATCCATGATGACGCCAGTCCGCTCCTGGCCGAAGTGGTTCGAAAATCGTTCCGGGGCGCCGAATTCCTCTACACCCTTCGCTTGCCAAGCGGCGCGACGATGCTGGCCATGGTCCCCAGCCACCATAACCATGCCGTCGGCGAGCACATTGGCGTTCGCTTCGATGCCGATCACATCATCACCTTCCCAGCTGGGCGCGGCGCTACCGCGTTGCCCAGCATTCCCCAGGACTAAAGGCGTCAGATCAACCGATCTGCGCCACCGTCAGGCGCGAGATCAAATCATCCGCGCCTGGTCAGGCGCCAGAGCCGGGCTGATCAGCTCGGGACAGGGCCCGCCAGAGTGCGAGATCCTGTGCACTGGCCCGGGAAGGATCCGCAAAGAGGTCTTCGACCCTCTTCGCATCTGGCAGTGATGAGCGGATCATGAACAATCGCGCAATCACCAGTCGCGCCTGCTCGAACGCCAGATCCGGTTGCGCCGCCAGAACCTCCGGCGGAATCGTCAGACCGGGCGCACCGCCACCAGAATGACCGCCCTGCCGCTTGGCCTTATCGAGTAATTCTTTGGCTGAGACGCGCTCATGCTGTTGTTTGACGCGCTCCGCCTCGTCTCGAGCCTCTTCGACGAGGAGTCGTTTCACCTTGGTCACCACGCGATCGACTTCCGAGGGCGCCATATGGAGGCTTTTGGCCTCAGCCTGCAGCATTTCGCGCTCGATCTTGTTCAAGACACCATCCTCCAAAGCATGGCGAACCTTGTTCTCAAAATCATCACGATCCATGCGCAACTGATCGTTAAACGCTGAAGCCAACAAGCCAGCGGGCATTGCAAACAACGCAATAGCCAACATCGCCAGGATTGCGGTCAGGCTGCGACCCAACGGGGTCACTGGCGAAATATCCCCATAGCCGACGCTGACGAGGGTCACCACCGCCCAATAAATCGACTGCGGAATATTTTCATATTTATCGGGCTGCGCCTCGTGCTCGATTAAATACCCGAGACTTGCAGTGAGAATAATAATCAACACGAGGACGAAACTTGCCGCACTCAAAGTCTCTTTTTCGCGCTTCATCACTTTGACCAAGGTACCCATCGCGCCGCTGTAACGCGTGAGCTTGAGCAATCGCAGCAAGCGGAAAACCCGCATGAACCGGAGGTCAAACAGATGGTGTAAGAAAAGCTCGAGAAAGAACGGCAGAATCGCAATCAGGTCAATCAGCGCGCCGACGGTGAACCCGTATTTCAGACGAGACATGGAGGAGAATCGGTGCTTGAACTCCGGATCCTCCGGAATGCAATAAATCCGTGCAAGGTACTCCGTTGAGAAGAGAGCGACCGCGATGTAATCGAGGATCTTGAATTCAAATGCGAGCGGCTCATGAATTGAATGAACTGTCTCGAGAATGACGGCAACTACGGACAACAGCACCCAGAAAGCAAAAAAGCTGTCCAGCATCGAGCCCAATTTTCCGGACTGCGGCGTCAGGAAGAATAGGGAATGCACCTTCTGACGGAAGGTCCGACCTGCATTGCGCTCGCGGAACTCGCGGATCGCCGGCACCAGAATCCGGGTCAGTTTGAGCAGTCGCAGCAGTCGCAGCGCTCGCAGCGCTCGCAAGTCAACGGAAATGAACAGGGAGAGGTAAAACGGCAGAATCGCTGCGAGATCAATGAGGGACATGGGCTGCGTCGCCCAGCGCAAGCGGGTAAGGCCCTTGCCTTTGAATTCCGGCATTTCCGGCGCTGTGTATAAGCGCAGGACATATTCGATTGAAAACACCACCAGAGAAAACAGATCGAAGACCTGAAATAAACCCTCATAGGCGTCATGGATCGATGGAACATGCTCCAGCATGAGCGCCAACAGGTTGGCAACAATCAGGGTTGCGGTGAAGCTGTCAAAGCGCTCCTGATAATTTCCAGGGCGATTCGTGTCGAACAGCGCGGCGAAGACAGTCGCCCGGATTCCGACCGGTCTAGGGAGGTTTGCTGCGGGCGTTTCGCCGTCCGCGGCGCCTTCAAACCCGTTTGAGATTGAGTTGATCGGTTGGGAAGACATCAGGACTCCTGCTGGAAACAAACCAGATCGCTCGATTCACCGGTCTACATCATATCCGGGAAAGCACACTGTCACTTCCAATCCACCCAATTTACTGACATTCAGCGACACCGTCGCGCCATGCAGGCTTGCAATATCGCGAACGATCGCAAGGCCCAGCCCGCTTCCCTCACCAAGTGCCGATCGCCCGCGCGTAAAGCGCTCAAACACCAATTCGCGTTCGTCGTCCGGTATTCCGGGGCCCGAATCCGAAACCAGGATTCGAGGCGGATGATTGAACAGCTCAATTAAGATGCGCCCCCCCCTCGGGGTATACCGAATGGCGTTATCGATCAGGTTCCCGAGTGCTTCGGATATTAGTTGTTACTGGCGCCGCTGCAAAAGCAGCTCGCCCTGAACCGCAACCTGCTGCGTGCCCTCTGTGGTTCGCCTCAGGACAGCGATCTCCCCGAGATCTTTTCGCTGGACACCCTTCGATTGCCGCCGGAATTGCCAATGGCGCTGCCATCGCAGCTCATCGAGCAACGTCCCGATGCGCGCGCGGCTGAAGAGCAATTGAAGGCGATCAGCGAACTGGTGGGCGTGGCGCGCGCAAACCGTTTGCCGCAATTCTCGATCGATGCCAGCGCCGGCGGCGGTGCTCGCCAGATTGCTGGCATGTTCTCGCCTGGTGGCCCATTTTTTAATCTGGCCGGCAACATCACGGCACCCCTCTTCGATGGCGGCACGCTGAAATTCCGGGAGCGCGCGGCGCGTGAGAATCTGAATCAAGCCGCTGCGCAGTATCAAGTCACCGTCATCAACGCGTTTCAGAATGTGGCCGATACACTTCAGGCGATCCAGTCGGACACGCAGGCCTTGCAGGCAGCCCTGACCGTTGAGCAGTCCGCCAGGACCGCCCGGAGCTTGACGGAAAACCAGCCGGTAATCACTGCGCTGGATCGATCCTCTCCAGGCTGACCTCGATCGGTGGCGGATTCTTGATGGTCTGGAGCACCATGCAATAGCGCTCCGTCTGCTTCAAGACGGTCGTCAATTGTTCATCGGTCGCCGACGAATCAACCTCAAAGCGCAGTCGCAGCGTACTCATACCAACAGGAACGTCCCTGGCGATACCCAGCGCACCACGAAAGTCTCCGTCGCTCTCAACCACAACCTTCACCGATTTGAACGGCAGACTCATCGCGGTCGCAACCAGATTGAAGGTCACCCCGGCGCAGGCCGCCATCGCCTGCAACAACATTTCGACCGAACAGGCGTCGCGCTCATCGCCCCCTGCGGCCGGATGAAGTCCGGCAACAATCGGCCCCCAGCGATTCTCAACCCGGCAGGCTGGACGATCCGCGAACAACTCCGCGCTCGCAAACATGCGCAGGTGCGCAGCCGCTGGATCAGCCCGATAGCGGGCCTTGAACGGGGCCTGGAGCGTTCGCAATTCGTCAGCATTCATCGTCTCACCTCGAGCATGGAGGCGACCCGGTGGAACGGGCGCGGAGGAATCCGTCAAGGCCTCAGTCAGTTCGGATTGTAGGACGTTCTGGAAACGCTGGACGTGACCGTCTCGAAGATCGTTACACTCCACATAACGCCTCGGTCAACCGCACAGTGCAACCCCGGACAACGCCCGACGCATGAAGCCCGCCCCCTGCCACTGTGGTCTTGCATCGCCGTATTCTCTATGTTGCGCGCGGTGGCACACACCTTCCGGCTGGCTTCAGGCGCCAACGCCCGAAGCGCTAATGCGGTCGCGCTACAGTGCCTACGTACTCGGCCTTGCACACTATCTGCTGGAAACCTGGCACCCCGACACCCGACCCGCGGTCATCGAGCCAGACCCGCCCGGTCTGCGCTGGCTTGGACTGAGCGTTCGACAGACGCGCTTGCGCGACCCAGACCATGCGACCGTGGAATTCGTGGCGCGCTGCAAACTCGGCAGTCGTGCTCAGCGTCTGCACGAAATCAGCCGCTTCGAGAAAGTCTCTGGGCAATGGCGTTATGTCGATGGCGACATCGTCGGGGCGACTGCTGATCCGCCCACCGATCCTTGATACGCGCACGAGAAGATGCATGATTCCCTCAAGCGCATCTACTGGAATGCGCTCAGTGGACCTCATCGTGCGTTCTCCCTGGGGAACCCTGCCGTTCGGCGCTATTGCCCTGGATTTGCGCCTCTGGTCGGCATGCCGGATCCAGACAATCTCAACCTTGATGCGCTAAAAGCGATCTCTCGTGTCGGCGAACAACTGTTCGTCCCCGGCTGGTCGAAGCCCCCCGGTCCCGGGTGGCGCATTGAGTTCGAGGCCACCCTGCACCAAATGATCTGGAGCGGGCCACCACCCCGATCGGGGGCCACTACGGACGAGTTTCGACTGGGTTCAGAACACGTCTCCCAAGCGCTCAACTTGATGGACCTGACCCAGCCCGGCCCGTTTGGACCAAGGACCCTGGAACTGGGCGAGTATGTCGGCATCTTTGAGGGGCCAACGCTCATCGCCATGGCTGGGGAGCGCATGTTCAATGGAACCCTGCGCGAAATCAGTGGCGTTTGTACTCACCCCGACTACCGCGGTCAGGGACTGGCTCGACGACTGGTCTCGACACTGATCGATCGGGCGCTGCGGCGCCAGGAAATTCCGTTTTTGCATGTGCTCAGCACGAACCAGCCCGCGCTCGACCTGTATCAATGCATGGGTTTCCAGAATGTGCAGGCGATCCTGATGCGGGTGATCAGTCGCGCCAGCGATTGAAATCCGTCGCCATGGCCTAGCCCGGCAGAGCGCGAAATTGTGGCTGACCTATTCGAGTCAGTATTCAACTCGGCACCGCAAGCGTTACTCTCATGGCCTTGACTCAGAGCCGAAAAATCACATCCCGTGTCGGCTCGCGCTCCCCTCTTAGCGAGAAGACCGAATGCCTGACGACAACGCCTACACCCCGCCGAAAATCTGGACCTGGAACAAGTCCAATGGTGGCCGATTTGCCAATATCAATCGGCCCATCGCCGGCCCGACGCATGACAAAGAGCTCCCGCGCGGCAAGCACCCACTGCAGCTATATTCGCTGGCTACGCCCAATGGCGTGAAGGTCACCGTCATGCTGGAAGAACTCCTGGCGCTGGGCCACAAAGGCGCGGAATATGACGCCTGGCTAGTGCGCATCAACGAGGGCGATCAGTTCTCCAGCGGCTTCGTCGCAGCCAACCCGAATTCCAAAATCCCTGCGCTCGTGGACCACAGCCCCACCCAGCCCATTCGGGTGTTTGAGTCCGGCGCGATTTTGTTGTACCTGGCTGAGAAATTTGGGGCCTTCGTCCCCACGGAGCCGGCATTGCGTGCCGAGTGCATGTCATGGCTGTTCTGGCAGATGGGTAGCGCACCTTACCTGGGTGGTGGCTTCGGGCACTTCTACGCCTACGCACCGTTCAAGATTGAATATGCAATTGATCGCTTCGCGATGGAGGTTAAACGCCAACTCGACGTTCTCAACCGTCGCCTGGCCGAGAGCCCCTTTATTGCCGGAGACGACTACACGATCGCAGACATCGCCATCTGGCCCTGGTACGGCGGCATGGCAAAAGGACAGTTGTATGGAGGCGGTGAGTTTTTACAGGTCGACGAGTACACCCATGTCATCCGCTGGGCGGACGAAATCGCCCAGCGGCCGGCCGTGCGCCGCGGACGCATGGTGAACCGCGTGATGGGACCGTTAGAGACCCAATTGCACGAGCGTCACGACGCCACCGACTTCGAGACCCAGACCCAGGACAAACTGCAAGTTCCAAAAACCTGAGAGGCAGACCCAGCGCAAGGTCCTGTTCCGAGGCGGCTCAGAATCAACCGTTACAATGGCCGACAATTTCTACCAAGGAACAGGATCATGACCCAGCTTGAAAAGGTACTCTACACCGCACATACCCATGTCACGGGTGGGCGCGACGGCCACGCGAAGTCCGACGACGGGCTTCTCGATGTCAAACTCGCACCGCCCGCAGGCCTTGGCGGCAAAGGGGGTGCAACCAATCCGGAGCAACTGTTTGCAGCGGGCTATTCGGCCTGTTTCATGGGCGCGCTCAAACACGTCGCCAGCCTGAAAAAGGTCGCAGTCCCAGCAGACGCGTCCATTGACGCGAGCGTCGATCTTGGCCCCATACCGAATGGCTTTGGTATTGCGGCCCGCCTCAAGATCAGCCTGCCGGGGCTCGACCGCGCCGTCGCACAAGACCTGGTCGATAGCGCCCATGTCGTCTGCCCGTACTCGAACGCGACCCGCGGCAATATCGATGTGATCCTGACACTCGCCTGAGGATGTGCACGCCGCGTTCCGGACTCAAGCCCGGAACCGGCCCCGCAGGCCAGGACCCGGGCTGGAATTTTACGTCCTAGGCCGGGGACTAATCGCCAATATCTGCGAACAGACCCTGCGAAGCGACTACTATCGCCTCGGAAGCCTCACACAAGACCTCCCCAGGCGAAGGTCTCGGAGGATGACCCGGCATGATCGGGGCGCCGTCTTTTACGCAGGTTGTCTGTTCGAGAACCCAGGGAGATAAGTCCCCTGGCAAAACAACAGCGGCTCGATGCTCTGATAGCGGTACTGTTCGACTGCCCCTAAAAACAAAATGTGATCGCCCACTTCAAGTCGCTGAATGGTTCGACATTCAATCACAGCAGCACACCCGCGCAAGACTGGCAATCCCCCCAGACTTTCATCAAACTCAACACCAGCAAACCTCTCGAGCGATTTGCTCGCGAATTGATTCGACAAATGGACCTGGTTCAACGCCAGCACATTAACGACGAATCGACCCGCCTCATCGAAGGCTGCCAAGCTGGGCGATTTTATGCCGAGATTCCAGGACACGATGGGTGGCTCGAGCGACACTGAACTAAAGGAATTGGCGGTCACCCCGACCAGGCGACCATCGGTTCCTAGCGAGGTCACGACAGTCACGCCGGTCCCAAAACAGGCAAAGGCATTTCGCAAATCACGCGAATCGAAAGGCGGCTGATGACTAATCATCCGGCCACGTTAACACGTCGTGGAGAATGTCTCGCAGCACAACGCGAGCGCCACCAACAAGATGCCTGATATTCAGGGCAATCAGGTGTTCAACCGCCGCCTCGACTGGAAACTCAAAAATCCATCGACGCTATCCGAAACAACAAACAAGCGTTGACCCTCCAAATGAGCGCGATCTCAGCCACCAAAAACCGCACAAGATCGACCAAAGAAAGTTCCGGGTCAATGCGGTTCTTGTATATGTAACGTATCGTCGCATCAGCCGATCCTTTAGCGTGAGGACACCTTCTCAAATCGCGCCCTACCAATAAAGTTACCAGCGTCCAAGATAAACTGCGTAGAACGCGTGATCAATGAGCAAGCCACGCACTCCATGATCGATTCGGATAAGGCCCCACTCCAGAGCATTTTTTATGCGCGGATAGGATAGGACTCGACCGACTGAATTGCGGTTGCGTAGGCTTCTGGGTCGCGGGGCACGGTTGCCGGGGGACCTGAGCGTAGCGCTCGGTGGCAGATGCGCAGCCCCAGGTCCCATGCACATGCGGCTCCCGTCACCGATAGTCTTTATTGCAGTACATCGCCCCGGAGATAAGCGCCTCATGAATAGCCTGCTCAGCGACCGCGTCCCCTACAGCGCCATTGTCGACCGTCCGCGACTAGCCCTGCCCGATGAGGGTCGGGTGCTCGTCTGGATCATTGTCAACGTCGAACACTGGACCATCGAACGCGCGATGCCGCGAACGGTCCTCGGTCCGCCCATAGGTCATCCCCAGCTGCCCAACTCGCACAACTGGGCCTTGCAGGAATACGGCATGCGGGTGGGATTCTGGCGGATTCTCGAAGCACTCAAACAACGCCACATCACGCCGACAATGGCCATCAATGGGCTTGTCTGCAAAACCTATCCGCGTATTGCCGAAGCGGCGCAAAAGCTTGACTGGGAATTCATCGGGCAGGGCTACCTCCCAGGCCCGATGCCCAAGCTCCCGGATCAGCTCGAAGGCATCCAGGCCACCATCGATGTGATCCGTGACATCACCGGAACCGCACCGGTTGGCTGGGAGGGCCAAGGACTCACGAAGCCCGACGACACAATTGATCAGTTGGCACAATCGGGGATCGAGTATGTCGCCGACTGGGTGTTTGATGATCAACCGGTCTGGATTCATGCGCAACCGCGCCCTGTGCTGTCGTTACCCTCCACCGTCGAGATCAACGATGTTTCAATGACGCTGCAACAGCAGAATAGCTCGGAGGAGATGTTGATGCGCGGGATCGATCAGTTCGACCGACTATGGCGCGAAGGCGCAACCCAGCCCCGCGTGATGGCCATAAGCGTTCACCCCTACGTGACCGGGGTCCCGCATCGGATCGACTACTTTGAGAAACTTCTGGACCATATCCAAGGGTGCTCAGGCGTCGAAATCTGGACAGGAAAAGCGATCTCGGACTGGTACAGAACCCAAGTACCAGCTCCCTAGAATCCCCCCGATGCCCATTAAGCGCCCGATGCAGGCTGCCACCAACAGCGGACTGAAGGCCGCTTCCAAGTGCCAGCCCAGATCAGCAGAGATACCGAACCCCTGGGCCTAAAGGCCTGCATGAAGGTGGATTTACGTTGCGAACTGTCCCCGGCGCGCAAATTAACGCCTGAGTCGACCGACAACGCCAGCGGGAAAGCGATAGACGCTCAGGATGAACAACACGCCCAACCACAAGAGCCATCGATCCGGACTCATCAGGGAGACCAGCCAACGCAGCACGCCCTCCAGGGTACCCGAGGCTCCGACTGCATTGACCACATCGGCTAGCGGATTGACGAGCGACTGCATGACGCCTTGCAGGTAGTTCTGGGCCAGCAGGAAAAGCGCGCTGCCGATCCAAGCGCCATACATCGTTCCCATGCCACCGATGACCACGATCAGCAGAACATCGAGCATCAACTCGAACGACAGCGACGTATCTGGGCCGTTAAAACGTAACCACAGCGCAAGCAACGCACCGGCCAGGGTTGCGAAGAGCCCTGACAGCACGACCGACAGCGTTCGATAGACAACGGTTTGATAGCCGATGGCTTCGGCACGAAACGGATTTTCCCGGATCGCCTGCAAGACCCGACCAAAGGGCGAGTTGACGATTCGCAACAACAGCAGGAAGGCCAGGCACACCACGGTAAACAAACCCCAATACGCCAGCAGTCGCCCGTCGGCCGGGACGCTGAATCCGAGCCCGGTTAGGGGTGTATCGCGCCACTGGTAACCCGCGCCCAGCACGGCGGGTATCCGAAAGTTCAGGCCGTCTTCGCCCCCGGTCCACTCGGAAAGCTGGGACGCCAGTGTTTGAAAGGCGCTGGCAACCGCGAGCGTCAGCATGGCAAAAAAAATAGCCCGAACCCGAAGGCTGAATAGACCGATCAGTAATGCCAGAAGCAGTGAGGTCAGGAGAGCACCGAGCAAACCGATTCCAATCGCGCTCCAACTGGCGCCCAGGCGCGTGCAGGCGATCGCGATGCCATAGGCACCAATGCCAAAAAACATCGTATGAGCGAACGAAACGATTCCGGTGTAACCCAACAAAAGATCGTAGCTCGCGACCAGCAACACAAAGACCAGTACCTTGGCCGCCACGGCCAGGGCCTTCGATCCGGGAAACAGGAGTGGCGCCAGTGCCAGCGACACCACCAGGACCGTGAGCAGCACGCCAAGGAGGCGGCTACGCGGCAAGTCGTTGGAAAGCAGGCGCCGGATCATGGGTTTTCAGCGAACGGTTGTCAGCGGACGAAGGCCCTGGGGCCGCCAGGCCAAGACCGCGACCATCAGTCCGATATTGGAGAACAACGCAAGCTTGGGCGCGAGAAAACCCGTGTAGTTCGCCATCAATCCGACCAGAATGGCAGCAAGAAAGCTCCCGGTCACCGAACCCAGGCCGCCCATGATGATCACAATAAAGATCAACACATTGACCTGAGCACCGATCTGCGCGGTGATGGTCTGCTGATACAGACCCCAGAGCACTCCGCCTAGGCCTGCCAAGGCACTGCCGGCGACAAAGACTGCAACGAACAAACGACGAACCGGGTAGCCCAGACTCTCAACCATTTCACGGTCCTCGACCCCGGCTCGCACGAGGAGACCAATTTTGGTGCGGGCCAGAATGACGGAGAGCGCGACAAGCACCACGAGGCCGATCAACACGGCCAGGACCCGGAAGCGCTCGATGGCTGCATCACCAAGGATGAAGGCGCCCCGCAAGGCTTCGGGCAACGGCAGTGGTATCTGCTGTGAACCCCAGATCGACTTGATCAATTCCTCCACAACGATCATGCCGCCCATCGTGATCAGGATCTGCTTCAGATGCTGCCCATAGACTGGGCGAATGATGATGCGCTCGAAGACGAGCCCCAAGCCGGCCGTGACCCCCATGGCGATCGCCATTGCGACCAGTACCGCTGCAATCTGCAATGCCGCCTGCGGCGCTAGCAACCAGCCGCCGCTGCGCCCAAACCACTCCGGCCCCAGAACCGTGGTCGCCACGAACGCGCCGGTGGCGATAAAGACCCCATGGCCAAAGTTGAGCACATCCATGAGGCCAAAGACCAGGGTCAACCCAGAGGCGATGATGAACAGCATCATGCCCATTGCGAGGCCGGCAACCGTCAAGGTGAGCCAGGTTGAAGGTGAACCCGTCCCCACCAAGGCCAAACCAGCGAGCAGCGGAATCAACCCCCAAAGCATCAGGTCAGGCGGGACGCGCAAGGACTGCATCATCGATTCAATGGGCGGCCTGGCCACTGCCAGCGGCGAGCGAAAAACCCAGTAGTCGGTTTTGCAGCGCGGGATCGGCCACCAAGGCAGACATCGCTCCCTGCTGAACAATCCGTCCGTTATCCATGACCGCGTAGTAATCGCCCAGTCGAGCAGCGACCTCGAGGTTCTGTTCGACCATCAGGATCGTCGTCCCCTCCTCGCGGGCCTGCTCAATGGCTGCCATCAAACTGGCGACGATCGCCGGGGCCAGGCCTTTACTCGGCTCATCGATCAGCAACAAGCGTCGGGGTTCGACCAGGGCACGGGCGATCGCAAGCATCTGCTTCTGCCCGCCAGAGAGCGATCCGGCCGGACTTTGCCAAAATCGTTTCAAGGCTGGAAACTGTTCGAAAAGACGATCCAATCGTCCCCGATCGATCTGCGACTCGTGCCGGGCAGACCGAGCGGCGAGCAGCATGTTCTCGCGAACCGTCAGGTCACTGAAAATCCCCATGTTCTCCGGGACGTACGCGATGCCCAGTCTGGCCACACCGGAGGGCTCGAGTGCGGTCAGGTCGATCTCGTCGAATACCACCACGCCGGCCGAGCAACGCCAGTGCTGCATGATCGTGCGCAGACAAGTGGTCTTTCCGGCGCCATTGCGTCCGAGAAGCATCATCACGCAGCCACTCGGGACTTCGAGATCAACGCCATGGAGGATGTGATAACTCCCAATATGGGTATTCAACCCGGCAAGGCGAAGCAAGGGCGTGTTCATCGATCCGCCTTGCGGCCCAGATAAGCTTCCTGAACCACTGCAGAGGCCATCACCGCTGCGGGTTCGCCATCGGCAACCAGGCGACCTTCGTGAAATACGACGATTCGATCCGCCAACTCCCGGATCACGTCCATCTTGTGTTCTACGAGAAGAATCGTGGCATCGCCCCGACGCTTCAACGCCCGAATCAGATCGAGAATGACCGGCACATCATCCAGACTCATGCCTGCGGTCGGCTCATCGAGCAGAAAGACCCGCGGCTTTAAGGCCATCAGAAGCGCCACCTCAAGTTTTCGCTGATCCCCGTGCGGCAACGCGGCAGCCAGCTGGTCGCGCTGGGCGCCAAGTGACACCGCCTCCAGCAGTTCGTCCGTGCGCGCAAGCAGATCGCGTCGATCCGACCATAGCGTCGCGACATCTCGAAGGCCAAGTCCCAGACCCGCCTGTGCCTGCACGGCCAGACGCAGATTCTCGTGCACACTGAGTTGCGCAAAGAGCTGAGTCAACTGGAATGCCCGGCCCAATCCCCGTCGGGCTCGCGCCGGCGCGGACAGGGACGAAATGTTTTCGCCAGACAACCAAACCTGGCCAGCGCTCGGGCGTAGTTGCCCGGAGACAGCATTGAACCAGGTGGTCTTACCAGCCCCATTGGGCCCGACAATGGCGGTGAGAGAGCCAGCCTGGAACGCGCAGCTGACCCGATCGACCGCAACATGACCACCAAAGCGGACGCTGAGTTCGCGGGTCTCCAGAATCGCGTCGGGTATCGTCAAGAGATCAGGCAACCCGTTCGAATGGCGTCGGTGCTTGGATCCCGGTTGTACGCCGGTTCAAATGCCGGTTCAAATGCCGGTTCAAATCAACGCCGGTTACGCAAGGGAACCGCCATCTCTTCGGGCTTGATCTCGCGGACCAATTCGGGGATCCCCCAAGCCACGGCCGGATCCACCTTGATCCGGAAGTGGTACATCGATTGCATTGCTTGATGGTCCTCACGTCGAAACGTCATTCGCCCCTTTGGGCTCTCAAAGCTCATCCCTTCCATGGTCGAAATCAGTTTTTCCGTGTCCGTCACACCCGAAGTCTTTTTGAGCGCCTCGACCAGCGCGATACCCGCAGCCATCCCGCCCGCCGTAAAGAAATCCGGCGGCGTCTTGAAGCGTTTCTCATGTTCGGTCACCAACCACTGGTTCACCGGATTTTTGGGGATTCCGTAGTAGTAGTAGGTGGCGCCTTCCATGCCGGGGAGGTTCTTGTAGGAAGCCATGGCCGGCAGGATGTTGCCGCCAGTGGCCAGCTCGATCCCAAAGCGCTGCGGATTGAGGTCGATGATCTTGAACGGATTGCCGGCACCCGCCCAGAGGATAAAAATGATCTTACGTCCCGGCTTGTCTTTGAGCGCGTCAAAGAGGCGCTGCGCACCGGCTGTAAAGTCGGTCGTGGCCATCGGCAGATACTCTTCATGGACGATTTTCGCCTTGGTCAGGGCCTCGCGAAACGCCTTGACCCCATCGCGACCAAACGCGTAATCCTGAGCGAGCATGGCAATCGAGACACCCTCTCGGTCGAGTGCCACTGCGTTTGAAATCGCATCCTGACTCGAATTGCGCCCTGTACGAAAAATATAACGATTCCATTTATCACCGGTGATCGCGTCCGCGACGGCAGGCTCCACGAGTAGGAGCTTGCGATACTCCTCGGCAACCGGAAGCATCGCCAGGGCGACACCCGACGACGTCGGGCCGATCGCAAGATCCGCCTTGTCATCGGCATAAGCGGCGGCAAGCTGGGCCTTTGCAACATCGGGTTTGCCCTGAGTGTCGCGTTCGATCACGGTGATCTTGTGCCCTGCGACTGCCATGGTTCCGTTGGTGGCAAACTCCAGCCCCATCATCAACCCGGTCTGCGTCTGCCGGGCATAGGCTTCCAACGGACCGCTCTTGTCATAGACGTGCGCGATCCGGATGTCCTGCGCGAGCGACACCCCGGCGAATGCCAGAGACAGGAGGCTCAGCCACTTCAGCGTGGAAGAACCAATGGAAAGTCGCCAGTAAGCCATGCTTGATTTCTCCGGGTTCGGGTCAGTTGAGCCGATCGAGGCTACGTGAATAAACCACCGATTTTTTTAAGAATTTCGCGTGATTTTCCTCGATGGCATCGAGCTCGTAGAGGTAGTTGACCATGATGGAACTGGACTGTGCAAGCCCTTTCCGGGAGAGGTCAGCCGCCCAGTTGATCCCATGCAGCTCCGCTCCATTGGCAAGATGAAATTTCGCGACCGAATCCCCGACCCGGGTATGGACCTGCTGGGTCAGGTACGCAAAACAAAGGCGCAACAGCGCCGCTTTTTCCTCGGGCGTGGCCGTCGCCGGGGACCAGCCACCGGCCAGTCGCTTCTGCCAGTTGGCTTCCTTGGCCGTCAACAGTTCAAGCGCTGCAGGGATCTTGCGCTTGGGGTCGACCAACGCTTCGGATTCGGTCGACGTGGCAAGCGTGTTGATCCATCCGTTCAAGCCCGGCACGGGTGACAAGGTACAAAACGTCTTGACCGAGGGAATTTCCTGCTGGATCTTTTCAGCAACCCGTTTGATCAGGAAGTTGCCCAGGGAAACGCCGCGCAAACCCGGTTGACAGTTGCTAATGGAATAAAAGATCGCTGTCTTGAATTTTTTCGCATCGAGCGCCTCGGACTTTTTGTCGAGTAGCGGACCGACTTCCTTGGCGATTGCGTTCACCAGCGCCACTTCCACAAAGATCAACGGTTCGCCAGGCAGCTGGGGATGAAAAAAAGCGTAGCAGCGTCGATCCGGTTGTAGACGACGCCGAAGATCATCCCAGCCATCGATGGCGTGTACCGACTCATGATGGATGATCTTCTCGAGCAGCAGTGCCGGCGAGGACCAGGTGATCTCGTGCAATTCCAGAAACCCGGGATTGAACCAGGAACTCAGGAGATGTTGCATGTCCGCATCCACAGCCCACAGTCCGGGCCTGGCTTTCGCGTGTTCTAGAAGGCGCTCGCGCATTCGGACGATGGTCTGCGTACCGTCCGGTGCCCGGTTGATGCGACGCAGGAGCTCCTGGCGCGCGGGCTCCACCACTTTGAGAAGGTGGATCAGGCTTTCATCATCCACCTTATCCGAGTAACGCTGCGCTGCCGCTAACACCGCAACCGGGTCTGGGCTGAACTGCTTGGCCATGAATTCGAAGAATCTGAACTGATCCGCCTTATCCAACTGCCTGAACTGATGCACAAACTTGGACGCAATGCCTCGCGCATTGGCCTCGCCCTTCTCGGACAGCAGGTTGGTCGCTAGTTTCTTCGCCGCTTCAAGCGCAAAGCCTTTGGTGAACCGCTCAAACATGATGAACCGCTTTTAGAGTGAATTGCATTCATTTTGGGGCCGGAAGCGTGTAGTTCGATCAACAGGGCGATCGAAATCCAACGGATCCACGAACGAAAGATGTCATCGACTTACTCATTTTTCGCATAAGCAAGCGCGACTTACTTCGTTCGCGATGCCTGACGCTCTGGGTAGCATCCAGGTCCGTGCAGATTTTGAGCTACCCATGTCCCCCAGATCATTCGTTCGCCGCCGCAACATGATTGCGTTCGCACTATCGTTTGCAGGCGTCGTACCGGCGAGGGCTGCCGCGACGACACTCCTGAACGTGAGCTACGACGTCTCGCGGGAGTTCTACAAGGACTTCAACGCTGCCTTTGCCGCCCATTGGAAGAAAACCACAGGCGAAGACCTGACGATCAACCAGAGCCACGGTGGCTCCAGCCGTCAGGCCCGCAGTGTTGTTGACGGTCTGGAGGCGGACGTCATCACGATGAACCAGGCCAACGATATCGATATCCTGTTTGAGCGTGGCAGGCTGATCCCACAGGACTGGGCCCGGCGCCTGCCATTCAACAGTGCGCCCACCACGTCCGTATCGGTGATCCTTGTGCGCAAGGGCAACCCGAAAAACATCCGTGACTGGAGCGATCTGGGACGCTCGGGGGTCAGCGTGATCATTCCAAACCCGAAAACCTCGGGCAACGGTCGTTACACCTATCTGGCAGCCTGGGGCGCGGGCATCAAGAGCGGTTTGAACGCCGACGCGGCCAGAGCGTTGGTGACTCGAATCTTCACGAACGTCCCAGTGCTCGATGGCGGCGGCCGAGGCGCCACCACAACCTTTGCGCAGCGCAATCTGGGCGACGCGTTAGTGACGTTTGAGAGCGAGGCACCACTGATCGAGCGCGAATTCGGCGGTGGTTTCGAGGTGATTTACCCGAGCCGAACGATCCTGGCCGAAAACCCGGTGAGTGTGGTCGACACCGTGGTCGATCGCCGTGGCACACGCAAACAGGCCGAGGCTTACCTTCAGTTCCTTTACACCGAAGTGGGTCAGGAGACCGCAGCCAAACACAACCTGCGCCCACGCAGCGATAAGGTCCTGGCGCGCTACACGAAAACGTTCCCAAAGGTCAGTACCTTCACGGTAGACGAAGTCTTTGGGGGTTGGATCAAGGCGCAGAAGGATCATTTCAATGACGGCGGCCTGTACGACCAGGTGATCGCCGCTGCCAAGACGCGCTGAACCGCAGGCCTGCACCTTCGTGTTCCTATCCCGCAGCCTGCTCAAGCGACATACCGTATTGCCGGGTTTTGACCTCGCACTGGGATTTTCGCTGCTCTATATCAGTCTCATCGTACTGATCCCCTTATCTGCAGCGTTCCTGAGGACGTTTGCGCTGACCTGGCCACAGTTCCTGGATGCCACCACCACTCCAAGGGTGCTGGCGTCCTACCGCTTGACCTTCGGCGCCTCATTCCTGGCGGCATTACTCAATGCCTTCTTTGGGCTGATCGTGGCATGGGTACTGGTGCGTTACCACTTCCCCGCCAGGCGCCTGATCGATGCCTTGGTTGACCTGCCCTTCGCCCTACCCACCGCCGTGGCTGGGATCGCTCTGACCGCCATTTACGCCCAGAACGGCTGGATCGGCCGGTGGCTGCCCTTCAAAGTCAGCTATACGCCGCTGGGTGTTTGGGTGGCGCTGGTTTTCATTGGCCTCCCCTTTGTCGTCCGCACGCTGCAACCGGTGCTGGAAGACGTGAACCGTGAACTCGAAGAGGCGGCCGCCACATTGGGTGCCACCCGCTGGCAGACCTTTACCAAGGTCATCTTTCCAATCGTCATGCCAGCGCTGCTGACCGGCTTCGCGCTGGCCTTCGCACGTGCGCTGGGCGAATACGGCTCGGTCATCTTCATCGCCGGAAACATGCCGATGGTCAGCGAAATCACGCCATTGTTAATTATCACTAAGCTTGAACAGTACGACTACGCTGGCGCCACCGCCCTCGCCGTGGTGATGCTGGTCGCCGCGTTCGCGCTATTGCTCGTCATCAATCTTCTGCAGGCATGGGCACGCAAGCGTCAGGGGGGATTGTGACCATGGCCGTCACCACCATCCCATCGCCGCCGGTTTCGCCCGCCACGGCGGCATCAGCCACTCGCTCGCGACACAATGCGACCACCGAACCCCGGTGGATCCGGGTTCTGCTGATGAGCGCAGCGCTGGCCTTCATGACGCTGTTCCTGTTCGTGCCCCTGGCCACGGTCTTCTTCGAGGCCTTCAAGAAAGGCGTCGACGTCTATCTGGCGGCCATCACCGAACCCGATGCACTGTCCGCAATCAAGCTCACCCTGATCGCCACCCTCATCAGCGTTCCGCTGAATCTGGTGTTCGGACTGGCGGCCGCCTGGTCGATCACCAAATTCGACTTTCGCGGCAAGAGCCTCCTGCTCACGCTGATCGACCTGCCTTTTTCGGTCAGCCCCGTCATTGCCGGCCTGATCTTCGTGCTTGTCTTCGGGCTTCAGGGCTGGTTTGGCGAGTGGCTGCGCGACCATGACCTGAAAGTCATCTTCGCCGTACCCGGCATTGTGTTGGCGACCGTATTCGTGACGTTCCCGTTCATCGCGCGCGAGCTGATTCCGCTGATGCAGGCCCAGGGTATCGAGCAGGAGGAAGCAGCCCGCGTCCTCGGCGCCGACGGCTGGCAAATCTTCAGGCGTGTGACGCTCCCCAACATCAAGTGGGCACTGCTGTATGGGGTGATCCTCTGCAACGCGCGGGCGATGGGCGAGTTCGGGGCCGTCAGCGTCGTCTCTGGGCATATCCGAGGCCAGACCAACACGATGCCGCTCCATATCGAGATCGTCTACAACGAATATCAGTTCGCAGCGGCGTTTGCGGTGTCTTCGCTGCTTGCTGCATCAGCACTCGTGACGCTGGTACTGAAATACATGATCGAGCAACGCGTGAGCGACCAAAAACGTGGCGATTCAAAACAGGGCAAAACCGCAGCATGAGCCATCTATGAGTATCGAAGTCAGAAATCTGAACCGGCGCTTTGGCGCCACTGTGGCCTGTGACAACCTGAATCTGGACATCCCGGACGGCGAGCTGGTCGCGCTTCTGGGTCCGTCAGGGTGCGGCAAAACCACGTTGCTGCGCATCATCGCGGGACTCGAAGTACCAGATTCTGGCAGTGTCCTGTTCCATGGAGAGGACGCCACACACACCGACGTGGGTGATCGCCAGGTTGGTTTCGTGTTCCAGCACTATGCGCTCTTCGGCCATATGTCCATCTTTGAGAATGTGGCCTTCGGACTGCGCGTCCGGCCAAAAAAAACGCGTCCCCGCGAAGCTGAAATCAAACACAAAGTCATGCAACTGCTTGAGCTCGTGCAGTTGGACTGGCTGGCCGAACGCTATCCCCACCAGCTTTCAGGGGGTCAGCGTCAGCGCATTGCACTCGCCCGCGCACTCGCGGTCGAGCCCAAGGTTCTGCTGCTCGATGAACCCTTCGGCGCCCTCGACGCCAAGGTGCGCAAGGAGCTTCGTCGCTGGCTTCGCCGTTTGCACGATGAAGTGCATGTAACCAGCGTCTTTGTCACGCACGACCAGGACGAGGCCATGGAAGTTGCCGACCGCGTGGTCGTCATGAACCAGGGGCGTATCGAGCAACAGGGAGCGCCTGATCAGGTCTACGACCACCCTGCCAGCCCGTTCGTACTTCAGTTCCTTGGCGATGTGAACCTTTTTCATGGTCGCCTCGGTCATGCCCCGGCCGGAGCGGCCCCTGATCAGGTCGGTTATGTCCGTCCCCATGAGCTGGAAATCCTGGCCGAGCCTGGCCACGACACCTGGGCTGTGGTCTTGAGCCAGACCCTGACCATGGGGCCCAACACGCGGATCGAATTCAAGCGCCTGTCCGATGACAGCGATGTGGATGTCGAATTGCCGCGCGAAACCTTTATGGCCATGCGCGATCGCCTTGGTCTTGCGCCGGGCGTAAAAGTGCACCTGCGGCCCCGCCGGGTTACCCGATTTGCCCTCAACGACCCGGCGCCAGATCCTGCCGCCATGATCTGATCCGCACTCTTCAGCAGCCCGCAGCGCCAGTCCACCAATCGGAAGAGGTCAAAAATCGAAGCGGGTACCGGGAGCGGTCGCCAACGACCGCTCGACCAGCTCCCGTGTCAGCGGTGATGCAAAGGATTCGATGAACTCGTAGACATAGCTGCGCTGAAAACTGCCCCGTCGCAGCGCCAGGCGGGTCATGTTGGAGGCGAACAGGTGACCCACATCGATCGCGCGCAGATGGGCGTCACGCTGCTCGTCATAGGCCATACCGGCGATGATGCCAACGCCCATCCCCAGATCCACATAAGTCTTGATCACATCGGCGTCCATGGCAGACAACACCAGGTTGAAGCTTAGGCCTTGGCGTTTGAACGCATCGTCGATATGGCTTCGACCTGTGAAACCAGGCTCATAGGTGATGATGGGAAAGTGTGCCAATCGCTCGAGCGTGAGGCGGGTACCGCGCAGCGCATCGTCCGCCAGGGGATGGTTGGGCGGGACGATGACGCAGTGGGTCCACTGGTAGCTCGGTAGCGCGACGAGTTCGGGGTAGTCTGCCAGCGCCTCAGTGGCAACGCCAATGTCGGCCTCTCCGGCCAGAAGCAGTTCGGCCACCTGTTTGGGCGAGCCCTGGTGCAGACGCAGGGAAACATCTGGACGGATCGCGCTGAAGTCACGGACCGCGGGTGGCAAGGCATAGCGCGCTTGCGAGTGCGTGGCAGCAATGGTCAAAACGCCGCGATCCGCCGAAGCGAAGTCCTCGGCGGCACGCCGCAGATTGTTCGCCTCCTGCAACATCCGCTCGATGATGGGCAGGACCGATTCACCGGGGGCCGTTAAGCCCGTGAGGCGCTTGCCCGCACGGGCGAAGATCTCAACGCCCAGTTCGTCCTCCAGCTCGCGGATCTGCCGGCTCACGCCCGGTTGCGACGTATGCAAGGCCGCTGCCACTGTCGTCAGGTTGAAGCCCTGACGAATCGTCTCGCGCACGGAACGCAGTTGTTGGAAATTCAAGACGGCTCCCAAGTCGGATCTGATGATGCGAATTTCAAATGGTGAACGCGTTCCCTTATTTGCGTATCGAATATTTTATAATTTAATTACTCTAAAATAGCATAATAAAACGTGCTCAGAGCACTGAAAAATAGGTTTGGGTGATCCGCCCGGTCTGAATCCGTCTGGGTCGATCCACAACCTGCCCCAGCACGGTAGCCACCCCGACGGTCTGGCCCGGTACCACGACAACAGGTCGATCTCTGAGGTGGCAATACTGGGTTTGCCAGCCTGCCTCATGGTCAGTCACGACCCCGTTGCCATACGCCCGATTCCGAATGGCCTCGGCAGCTGAGAGACCCTGGTCCGGGGCGTCGTTTCGGAGAAGGATTTTAATCAACGCAATTCTGGACCAAGCAATTGACGCCCAACTGACAGTCGATCGGGCTTCAACTTCAACGACTCGCCTTATGAATCGTGTTGCCCAGTGCATCATGTTCATTCAGCAAGGCTCGACGTTCGAAGTCGCGCCACCGCTCACGACATTCAGCAACCGCGGGCCTTCGCCCTCCTGTCGAACACCATCGCAGACAGCATAATTATTTCGGAAATTTTGATAATAAATATCGCGAAGCTCAATAACCCCGACAAGGGCCT
>JBBAOE010000025.1:0-37756 GCA_040401595.1 Burkholderiaceae bacterium | reverse complement strand
TTGCTGACCTCGTGTCGCAAAAGCGCGGCAAACGCGTTGCCCCCAACAGCGTCTATCGTATCTTGGACCTGTTTGTGACAACGAACCTCGCACGCCGTGTGGAAAGTGCGAATGCCTATATCGCCAACTCGCACCCTGGATGCTTGCATGATTGCATTTTCCTGATCTGCGATAGCTGCGGCACTGCAACGCATATTGACGATGATGCATTGACCATGAGCGTGCGTGCAGCGGCCGAACAGGCTGGCTTTGCGCAAGTGCGTCCGGTCATTGAGGTACGCGGCAAATGTGCCGGTTGTGATTGATATAGCCGCAATTACCCGTTCGACAGCCCGATAAAAGACCGCTAAGCTTAAAAGATGACACATTCGCCTGACACGCCGTTACTTGATACGGTTAAAGTGCCCTCGGACCTTCGCAAACTTGCAGCATCGCAGCTTCGCCAGCTTGCCGACGAATTGCGCGCCGAAACCATTTCTGCCGTTTCGGTGACGGGTGGTCATTTGGGCGCGGGGCTCGGCGTTGTGGAATTGACTACCGCCATCCATTATGTTTTCAACACGCCCGATGACCGGTTGGTCTGGGATGTAGGCCATCAATGCTATCCGCATAAAATCCTCACCGGACGCCGCGACCGCATCCGCACCATCCGCACTGGCGGGGGGCTCTCGGGTTTCACGAAGCGCAGCGAAAGCGAATATGATCCGTTCGGCGCAGCACATAGCTCCACGTCGATTTCTGCAGCTTTGGGCTTTGCTGTCGCCAACAAGATTGCTGGCAAGCCCGGCAAGGCGATTGCCGTTATTGGCGATGGATCCATGTCCGCTGGCATGGCCTATGAGGCGATGAATAATGCGCAAGCCGCAGGAAACCGTTTGGTTGTCATCCTGAACGACAATGACATGTCGATCGCACCGCCCGTCGGAGGCCTTTCGGCTTATCTGTCGCGGCTTGTATCCTCAAGCGAGTATCTGGGCTTACGTAGCCTTGCGAGCAAGGTCGCCAAGCGCCTGTCGCGCCGTATTTATACCGCAGCATCAAAGGCCGAAGAATTCGCACGTGGCATGGCTATGGGCGGCACTTTGTTTGAAGAGCTTGGCTTTTATTATGTCGGTCCCATCGACGGCCATAATCTGGACCAGCTGATCCCCGTTCTCGAAAATGTCCGCGACAATGCCGAAGGTCCGGTCCTAATCCATGTCGTCACGCAAAAGGGCAAGGGCTATGCCCCTGCTGAAGCAGCCGCCGACAAATATCATGGCGTCGTGAAATTCGATGTTATAACGGGCAAGCAAGACAAGGGCCCCGGTGGCGGGCCGCCCGCGTATCAGAACGTCTTTGGCGAAACGCTCGCCAAGCTTGCGGAAACTGATCCTAAAATCTGTGCCATTACCGCCGCCATGCCCGGCGGGACTGGCGTCGACAAATTCTCCGCCGCGCACCCAGAACGCTCGTTCGATGTGGGTATCGCGGAACAGCATGCCGTGACCTTCGCCGCTGGCCTCGCCGCGCAAGGGATGCGTCCCTTCTGCGCGATTTATTCGACCTTCCTGCAACGCGCTTACGATCAAGTCGTGCACGATGTCGCGATCCAAAATCTGCCCGTACGTTTTGCAATCGACCGCGCCGGTTTGGTCGGTGCCGATGGCAGCACGCATGCTGGATCGTTCGACATCACCTATTTGGCAACTCTACCAAATATGGTCGTGATGTCGCCAGCCGATGAGGCGGAATTGGTCCATATGACCTACACCGCCGTTTTGCACGACAGCGGTCCAATCGCCTTCCGCTATCCGCGCGGCAATGGCACCGGCGTTGCCTTGCCCGAAGTGCCGCAGCAGCTCGAAATCGGAAAGGGCCGTATTGTCCGGGAAGGCAAGAAGGTCGCAATCCTGTCCCTCGGCACCCGTCTGGCCGAAGCCATGAAGGCAGCTGACACGCTGGACGCAAAAGGTCTCAGCACCACCGTTGCAGACTTGCGCTTTGCCAAGCCACTGGACGAAAAATTGATCCGCCACCTCATCGCCACGCATGAAGTCGTTATAACCGTCGAAGAAGCCGCCGTTGGCGGCCTTGGCGCGCATGTATTGACACTGGCGAGCGACGCCGGCCTGATGGACGCGGGCCTAAAAATCCGCACCATGCGTCTGCCCGATATCTTCCAAGAGCATGATAGCCCACAGAAGCAATATGACGAGGCGGGCCTGAATGCGCCGCAGATCGTCGAAACAGTGTTGAAGGCACTGCGCCACAATAGCGCAGGCGTTGAGGAAGCAAGCGTGCGCGCCTAAAGGCGCGCCGCTCTCACTTTATTAACCCGGAATGACCGCCTGCGCGGTTTGGCCATCACCTTCAGGGGCAGCGATAATGTCGCGTGTGATGCTGCCTTTGTTGACAGTCGTCGTCTGCGGATCACCGACCGATGAACGAATACCCAGTTCGGCCGTGCCCGACGTCGTCGAAATCGCGCGTTCAGCGGCGGAGCGCGTTGCGGTACCGCCGAATAACGTCTCAAGCGCCTGCTCCTGACTGGCTTCAGCGGGGCGGATCGCGGAGGCAACCGTCGGCTCGAGCGCAAAATCGGGCGGAACCACCAAGGGTGCAGCGCGGCCAACCGACGGCGCAGCCGCCTGGTTGCCACCTAAGATGCTCCCGATCGACCCACATCCCGACAGCATAGGAAGCGTCAACATCGCAACGGCAACAAGGACAGGTTTGGTGTTCATATCTATATCCATTTCAGGCCGAGTTACGGGCGGGGAGCAGTCGCAGGCGCAGCGCCGCCAAACATGGCATCCAAAACCTGCTGCTTAGTGTCGCCATCCTGCGGACGCGGCGCGTTAGGGGTCGGGGTTGGCAAAGTGAAGGTCTTGGGAACTTCGATTGGCTTTGACCGGCTCACCGCGAATTCATCGGGACGTTCACGGTCATAGATGCTGGTCGTGCCACAGCCCGAAAGCGCAAGAATAGCAACCGACGCTGCCGCTAAGATAGATATCCGCTTCATGACTTCTCCACTATGTCGGCATTGCTTGCAGATGCCTGAACATCAGGGCCGCGACCGGCGTCCTTGTCACCTATCAGGAACGCGCGGGCAAGCAATATCAATACGCCAATGCTAATGCAGGCATCGGCCAGGTTGAATATGTAAAAGGGTCGGAACGCACCAAAATGCAGATCGGCATAATCCACGACATAGCCATAACGCACGCGGTCAACGATATTTCCCAGCGCGCCGCCCAAGACCAATGACAAAGCCAGAGCGTCACCGCGCAATTTCTCAAGCCACATCCATTTCCCTACGCCAGCCGCTATGACCGTCGTTAGCCCAACCAGTGCCCAGCGCTCACCATCACTGTCCGCGGTTAGGAAACTCATCGAAACACCCCGATTTTCGGCGTAGCGCAGGTCGAAGAACGAAATGATGTGAATGACGCCACGCTCTTTCAACTGCAACGGCCCCAACATCGCGTATTTCACTATCTGATCGGCGATGAACACAAGGCTGGCGAGCATGAGGCCCTGAAGGCGGAATTTGGGGTTTGGATTCATGCGTCCGTCCTAACGCACCAAAACCGCATCGTCACCCTGAACTTGTTTCAGGGTCCATTTATCAGCCGCAACTGGCGGTTTGTTTGGCACGATGGATCCTGAAATAGATTCAGGATGACGGGCGTGGGTAGAGAAAGCTTTACCCACCCACAACATCCGCACACCGATCGCAAAGCGCACCGTCGTCAACCACTTCCGGCAAATGTCGCCAGCAGCGACCGCATTTGTGGTTAGCGGTTTTAACTGCGCCTTCCTCTCTGCCAAGATGCACCGCCGACACGATAAATATTTCAGCTAGGTCAATTTCGCCGGGATCACCGGGATAGTTATATTCGACTTCCAGACTTGAGCCGATTTCCTTGTTACGACGCATGGGTTCGATCAACTCGTTTGCCATCATACGCCCTCCCCTGATGCGACCCCAATTTTCGGCCAATTTTGTATCAATCCAACCCGCATCACCATCCGGCCATTCCGAGAAATGCACGCTATCCGCGTCAGGAAAACGCGTCTGCCAAACTTCTTCGCTAGTGAATACAAGCACGGGCGCGGCGTAGCGGACGAGGGCGTGGAACAATATGTCTAGTACCGTGCGATAGGCCATGCGCTTTGGATCTGTGACGGCATCGCAATAGAGACAATCTTTGCGGATATCGAAGAAGAAGGCCGACAGGTCTTCGTTACAAAACTCGGTCAGCAACCTGACATAAGTGTTAAAGTCAAAGGCATCGACCGCGATCTTCAACTTGGCGTCCATATCCGCCAGCAGATGGAGCATGTACCGCTCCAGTTCTGGCATGTCGGTAACCGCAACCTTTTCCGCATCGGAAAAGCCGTCGAGCGCACCCAGCAAATAGCGGAAGGTGTTGCGCAATTTGCGATATTGATCGGACACGCCAGCAAGGATTTCCTTGCCGATGCGATGATCCTCCGTGAAGTCCACGGTCAGCGCCCATAAGCGCAAGATATCCGCGCCATTATCGCGCATCAGGTCCAACGGGTTGATGGTGTTGCCCAGCGACTTGGACATTTTCATGCCCTTTTGATCCATGGTAAAACCATGCGTCAGCACGGCATTATAGGGCGCACGGCCGCGCGTGCCGCAACTTTGCAGCAAGGAAGATTGGAACCAACCGCGATGCTGGTCGCTGCCTTCCAGATAAAGATCCGCAGGCCATTGCAGGTCAGGCCAACGTCCGCTTTCGAGCACAAATGCATGGGTGCAGCCCGAATCGAACCACACGTCCAAAATATCGGTGACGCGCTCATAATCGGCCAAGGCATAGTCGCTGCCCAAATATGCCTGCGCGCGTTCATCAGACCAGGCATCGACGCCCATTTCACGTACGCCTGCGATGATGCGCGCGTTAACGTCCGCATCGCAGAGATATTGGCCGGATTTGCGGTCCACGAACAAGGTAATCGGCACGCCCCATGCGCGTTGACGCGACAGCACCCAGTCAGGGCGGCCTTCGACCATTGCAGTGATACGATTTTGGCCCTTTTCGGGTACCCAGCGGGTTTCCGCAATCGCGGTCATTGCCTTTTCACGCAGCGTGCCATCGGCCGACGCCTTATCCATCGGCACAAACCATTGCGGGGTGCAGCGGTAAATGACCTTCGCCTTCGACCGCCAGCTATGCGGATAGCTATGCTTGTAATCCGCCGACGCCGCGAGCAATCCATCAGCATCGCGTAGCGCCGAGCAGATCGGGCCATCGGGCGCGTTGAACTTGGGGTTAATGACGCTGCCTTCGCCGCCCAGCCAGAGCCAGTCGGCGCGATATTTGCCATCGCCCTCAACCGCGAACACCGGTTCAATGCCATTGGCCTTGCACAGGTCAAAATCATCCTCGCCATGGTCAGGTGCCATGTGGACAAGGCCAGTGCCGCTGTCGGTAGTAACGAAATCGCCCGCGAGCATTGGGCGTAGCTTTTCAAAGAAACCGCCGAGCGTGTGCATTGGATGGCGGACGGTGGCATCAGCAAGCGCTCCAGCTTTAAGCGTTCCATGGCCACGATCAACAGACTCGACCCCTAGCCGTGACAAGAATGCACGTTCAAGATCAAGGGCATAGATATAGTGGCGGCCAGCCACCTCAGAAACGACATACTCAACTTCCGGCCCGTAAGCCAAAGCCTGATTGACCGGAATTGTCCAAGGTGTTGTCGTCCAGATAACCGCAAACGCGCCAACCAGATCCGGCGCATTGGGCGCGTCGACAATTTCAAACGCCACATCGATCTGCGTCGATGTGATGTCCTCATATTCAATCTCGGCTTCGGCCAAAGCCGTCTTTTCAACCGGCGACCACATCACCGGCTTTGCGCCACGATAGAGCTGGCCACTTTCGGCGAACTTCAACAGCTCCGAAACAATCGTTGCTTCGGCCTGAAAATCCATCGTCAGATAGGGATTATCCCAATCGGCATTGATGCCCAGCCGCTTCAGTTGCTCGCGCTGCGTATCGACCCAATTTTGGGCATAAGCGCGGCATTCAGCGCGGAATTCGACAGCGGGAACTTCGTCCTTGTTGAGCTTTTTCTTGCGATATTGCTCCTCAACCTTCCATTCAATGGGTAGGCCATGGCAATCCCAACCGGGGACATAAGGCGCGTCTTTGCCGAGAAGGGTCTGCGTGCGGACAACCATGTCTTTCAGGATATGGTTCAACGCATGGCCGATATGCATGTCACCATTGGCATAAGGCGGGCCATCATGCAGGATGAACTTCTCCCGCCCACGGCGGCGATTGCGCAATTCGGCATAAAAATCTGCCGCCTGCCAGCGCGCCAATATCCCCGGCTCCTTCTGCGGAAGGCCAGCCTTCATCGGAAAGTCGGTTTTGGGCAAGAAGACGCTGTCGCGATAGTCTTGTTTCGGTGAGTCAGCAGGTTCAGTCATATCGTGCGGGTGCTTAGGGGAGGTTGGCGCTTTAGACAACTATTTGAGCGCAAGGCTGCCGAACGAGAGGGTCACTCTGTTCCATTAATTGTCACGCCAAAATATCGCGCGCCTGATCACAATCCTTTGCCATCTGCGCCATGAGCGCATCGAGATTGTCAAATTTCGCTTCGCCACGAATGAAGGCATGGAATTCAATCTCAATATTTTGGCCATAGAGATCTTCGGCAAAGTCAAAGAAATGCGGCTCCAGCAATTCCTTGGGCGGGTCAAAGGTCGGACGGATGCCGAGATTTGCGGCGCCGTTCAAAACCCGGCCATCGGGCAAGCGGCCCTTCACCGCATAAATGCCGTAACGCGGGCGTAGATAATGGCCCATGTCGATATTAGCGGTGGGAAAGCCCAGAAGTCTGCCGTTTTTGTCACCATGCTGGACAATGCCTGCTACCGTAAAGGGCCGCGTCAGCAGAGCTGTGGCGGTTGCGCAGTCGCCGTCTTGTAATGCCGTACGGATGCGGCTTGAGGAGATGACACCTGCATCATCGACCACTGGGCCCATTGCGGTGGAAGATAAACCATGCGCGCCACCAATATCCCGCAGCACATCGATATTGCCGCCACGCGCTTTGCCAAAGGTGAAGTCTTCGCCCGTGACAACAGCGGAAAAACCGAGTCGCTCAATAAGCAATTTGACAATGAAATCTTCAGCGCTGGTCGCCGCCAGTTCAGTATCAAAATCAAACACCAACATGGCATCGGCGCCCGCATCTTCGAAAAGCAGTTGCCGCTGATCCAATGTCGTCAGCCGGAACCAAGGTGACTGGGGTGCGAAAAAACGCACAGGGTGTGGGTCGAAGGTCGCGATGATAGCTGGGCGGCCTGCAGCCTTCGCCTGAAGGATTGCTTCGCCTGCAACGGCCTGATGCCCCAGATGGAAGCCATCAAAATTGCCCAAGGCAACGACGCCTCCACGCAGCGCGTCAGGCATCCGATCCTTGGCTGAAAGGCGGGGAATCATCATTGAGCACTTGCCCTTGGCACCAAGCCAGCTCGGATAACACGCAGGGCACTTTCGCCCATGACAGCCCGGATTTCGGCCGCAGTAAATCCTTCATCCATCAAGGCTTGAGTTACCTGAACCAGTTGCGAGGTGTCGAACCGCACGGTAGTCGCGCCATCATAGTCCGACCCCAAGGCGACATGCTCTATGCCTACCAGATCGCGGACATGCTTCATTGCTTTTGCGGCCGCGCGCGGGCTCGTGTCGCACAAGGCGCCATCCCAATAGCCAATGCCAATGACGCCGCCCGTTTTGGCCACACCGCGCACTTCGTCATCGGTCAGGTTGCGGTTGACCTTACATGTCGCCTGCACGCCGCCATGACTGGATACGATCGGCCGCGTGGCCATTGCCAACACTTCTGCAACACCTTTATGCGACAAATGGGCGATGTCGATAATCATACCCTTTGCTTCCATCCGCCTTACAATATCGCGGCCAAAGGGGGTCAGACCCCCTTTTTTTAGGCCATGCATGGAACCCGCCAGTTCATTGTCAAAGAAATGGGTCAGGCCAGCCATGCGGAAACCAGCGTCATACAACCGGTCCAAATTGGCAGCCTTTCCTTCAAGATTCTGGAGACCTTCAATGGTGAGCATAGCGCCGACGGCGCGCTTATCTCTCTGCCGCGCGGATATTAGCGCGTCCAGCTGGCCTGCGGTATCGACGGCCTTGATCGCGCCAACAGAAGCAACAACGGCGTCATCACGCTTTTGTGCATGATATAAGGACCGCTCTACCAAAGAGCTCCACGTCTTCACAGGCTGCAACTGCGCGATGGTCAATAAAGTGATGTTGTCGGTGTCAGCTCCATTGCCATCATAATTCTGGTTCTTAGGTGTCTTTGTCACCGACGAAAACAATTGCAGCGCGACATTGCCTTGTTGCAAGCGCGGCAAATCCATATGGCCGCGCGCGACGCTGTCGTTTAGGTCGCGGTTCCACATCAATGTGTCGCTGTGCAGGTCAACGATGTTCAGCGTCTTGTGCAAGGCCTTGGCTTCGTCGCTGACGGCGATCAGCGGCTTGCCGTCGATCTGGTTCATTGACCCTTCGACATGGCCGGGTGCAAAGCCGAAAAAGCTCACAGCAGCGGCAGCAATCAACGTCACCGGTATCCAGATTCTCTTACGCATAATCCCCCCTATGACGCCGACGTTTAGGTCGTGACCCGCCGCAATAACGTTACAAAATCATAGGCCGGAACGCCGCCTTGCGCGGCATGGCTCTCCCGCGCAATTTCTTGCCAGAGCGACATGTCAAACGCGGGGACGGTCGCGTCACCATCGGGGCTGGCCGCGATTTCGGTGAGTTCAATGCGGTCGGCCAGTGGCAGAAATAGGCTGTAAATTTCGGCGCCCCCAATGACGCAGACATGCGGCCCATTGGCGCACTTCAATGCTTCCTCGACCGAATGCACAACTTCAGCGCCATCTTCTTCCCAATCATGGTCGCGGGTCAGCACGATATGGCGACGGCCCTCCAGCAAGCCCGGCAGGCTGTCAAAGGTCTTGCGGCCCATGATCATGGGCCGCCCCTTGGTGACTTGCTTGAAATGGCGCAGGTCTGCGGGAATGTCCCATGGCATGCCGCCATCCTTCCCGATTGTTCCATTGGCGGCGCGGGCGAGGACAAGAACGATTTCGGGATGATTCATATCCTTCGTCTTGCCGACTTTTTCTTACCTATACAAGCGGGTGACGTGGCCTATTTTTCGGCCGGGTCTTGCTTCTGCCTTGCCATACAGATGCAGATGCGCCGCCGGATCAGCCAGAATTTGTTCAAAGCGCTCGCCACCGTCGCCAATCAGGTTTTCCATTTCGACGCGTTCCGCCAACGTTTTGGTGGCTCCTAGCGGGAGTCCACAAATGGCGCGAATATGGTTTTCAAACTGGCTCGTGACTGCGCCCTCGATGGTCCAATGCCCGCTATTGTGCACACGGGGCGCGATTTCGTTAAACAACGGGCCTTGCGCGCTGGCGAAGAATTCGGCGGTAAAGACGCCAACATAATCCAGCGCCGATGCAACAGCCGCAGCCATATCACGCGCCGCTTGTTGCTGGCTTTCGACCAATGGCCCGGCCGGCAGTGTCGATTTCGCGAGGATGCCGCCGACATGCAGATTTTGCGAACTGTCCCAAAAACGGATTTCACCATCTTGGCCGCGGACCAATATGACCGAAAATTCCGCATCAAACGACACCATAGCTTCAGCAATGAGCGGCTGTCCGCCGGTACGTTCCCACGCACCTGCTATGTCACCATCGTCGGTGATCCGCGACTGGCCCTTGCCGTCATAACCGAAGCGAATAGTTTTCAGGATGCACGGGATACCTACAGCCGCAATCGCCGCGGGTACGGCGCTTTCGTCCTGCGCCACCGCAAACTCCGCGGTTTTCCCCCCAAGTGCGCGGACAAACTGCTTTTCGGCTGCACGATCCTGCGCCGCTTCAAGCGCCCTAAGCGGCGGGTAGACCGGAACCAGGCTAGTAATCGATTCGAGCGGCGTAACGGGCACATTTTCAAATTCGAATGTCACCACGTCGCAAGCTAATGCAAATGCCTTCAGCGCGACCAGATCATCATATTCGGCTATCGTATAAGCGGCAGTGACATCGCATGCGACATTGTCCCCCGGCGGCGCGTAAATATGGCAGCGATAGCCCAATTGCGCAGCCGCAGTCGCCAGCATACGGCCAAGCTGACCACCGCCCAATATGCCAATCGTCGATCCGGGAGGTAATGCCGCCATAAATGCGCCTTATTCCGGCGTTTCGGCGACCGAAGCCGTCTGTGCCGCGCGCCAGGCATCCAACCGTTCGGCGAGTGCGGCATCTTCATTCGCAAGCATTGCCGCCGCCAAAAGCGCCGCGTTTGTTGCGCCCGCTTTGCCGATTGCCAATGTGCCAACCGGAATGCCAGCGGGCATTTGCACGATGGATAAAAGGCTATCCATGCCGTCCAGCGCCTTAGACTGTACGGGTACGCCCAGCACAGGCAGGCGCGTCATCGACGCTGCCATGCCCGGCAAATGCGCCGCGCCGCCTGCGCCAGCGATAATGCATTTCAAGCCACGGTCAGCCGCACCTTTGGCATAATCATACAGACGTTCGGGCGTGCGATGCGCGGACACCACTTTGCATTCATGGGGAATGTGCAGCGCAGCAAGCGTCGCCGAGGCCTCTCGCATCGTTTCCCAATCCGAACGGCTTCCCATGATGATGCCAATGATCGGCGCTGCGTCGGTCATATGTCACTCCCCTGACAAGTTCGATGGCAAAGGCCTTAGCCTTGTGGTGCAAAAGGCGCAATCCAGCAACGCGGCGTTATCTGCTTAAGCAAATAAAGTGAAACTAACGCTCCGAAAGATAGTAATATTCGCCGTGCAGATGGTCGTCCAATTCATATATGATTGGCTGGCCTGTTGGGATTTCCAAGCCGTTGATATCGGCATCGGAGATACCCGACAGATGCTTGACAAGCGCGCGCAGGCTGTTGCCATGGGCCGAAATCAAAACGGTTTTTCCTGCCTTCAACTCAGGCACAATCGCGCTATCCCAATAAGGCAGCACACGATTAATGGTGTCTTTGAGGCTTTCTGACGCCGGAATATTGATACCGGCATAACGCGGATCAGACGACAGGTCATATGGCGACCCGACCGCAAGCGGCGGCGGTGGAATATCGAAACTGCGGCGCCAGATCTTTACCTGATCTTCGCCATGCTTTGCCGCTGTCTCTGCCTTATCAAGGCCCGTTAGCCCGCCATAATGCCGTTCGTTCAACTGCCAATTTTTGGTTACCGGAACCCACAAACGCCCCATCGCCTCAAGCGCCAGATTGAGCGTTTTAATTGCCCGCGTTTGCACGCTGGTGAAGGCAGTATCGGGCGCGATGCCCTTTTCCTTCATCAACGCGCCCGCTGCCCACGCCTCAGCCGCACCTTTTTCAGTGACATCCACATCCCACCAGCCGGTGAAGCGGTTTTCAAGGTTCCACTGCGATTGGCCGTGACGGATGAGGATGAGTTTTGGCATGGGAGTTCCTTCGTTGATTGCCGGCGCCCTAACGCAAATCGGTTAAATCGCCAAGGTCATGTAACCGCCGAAAGGATTTTGAGCGAGCTAAGGGATATATTTATGTCTGGACCATCTCCGCCAAGGTCGCGAGACATTCGCGGGCCAGCAAGCGGCAGCGTTCGGGCGACCAGCCTTGATCGGGGTCATTGCCGTGAACGGTGTCCTTATAGGGCATTTCCAAAGTCATGGAGACACATTTGTGCGAAGGACCAAATCGTTCCGCCAGTTGGTTCGTCGACATCGACAGATTGGCTTTGCCGGGACCAGCCTTGGTATAACCTAGCTCCGTCTGGAAATCTGGCGTGCGTGCCGAAAGGCGGTTGATGAAGGCGTTATACCGATCACCCTGATCATCGGTCCATGAAGGAATACCTTCAAAACCAGCCATAAATGCCGCTGGAATCGCTTCGTCACCATGCACATCGATGGCCCAATGCACGCCGGATTCATCCATCGCGTTGCGGATAGCCAAAACTTCAGGGCTCCGCTCTGCCGATGGCTCGGCCCATTCGCGGTTCAGATTGACCCCCAGATAATTGGTCCGCAAATGCCCACGGCAGCTTCCATCTGGATTGCAATTGGGCACAATGTGAAAGCGGCATTTCTCGAGCAGCACGCGTGTATGCGGATCGCTGAGGTCGGTGAGCATATCGATGGCGCCTTCCATCCAATATTCGGCCTGAGTCTCTCCAGGATGCTGCCGCGCATAAAGCCAGACCTGCGTGTCACCATCGCCCATTTCGAGGCAATCAATCGGCTGGCCTTCAATGCTGTGGCCTAAGCAGCGATAGGTCACGCCTTCCAGCGATGCCGTCTCGGCGATGAGGTCATGGTGCCGTTCCATGCTGTAGGGTGCGAAATACGCAAACCATGCAAGATCGCTTGCGGGGGTATAACGGATGGTCAACGTTCCGCCGTCTTTTGCCTTGTCATAGGTCGTATCGGCGCGGCCCCAATAATCGCGGTCTTCAGAAACACAAGCGCGGTAATCGGGCCAGCCACCAGGATAGGCGCTGCCCTGTAGCCCCACAATCCGCAACTCCAGTTCTTCGCCTGCGGTGCATGCAACGCGGAAGTGGAACCATTGCGCGAATTCCGAATCCTTGTCCTTGCGGATGCCCAGTGTCGCAACATTGCTATCGACGGCATGAACGATAATGTTGCCGCTGTCGAAGGCGGCATTGATGTCAGTAATTGGCATTTTGGGTTCGCTCTCGCAATGAAGTTTATGGAATGCGGATAGTCTCGCCCGACACACCGGGGAAGTCCTTAAACAAGGCTTCGGCCAATTTTGATGCAGCGATACCCGGTTGCGCGGCGGGTGAGCCGGCCTTGGCAGCTTGCACCGCCGTGCCCTCCCAAATCACCAATTGGTCGCTGCGCCGCACGATGCGGACGGCCAAGCTGGATTGTAACTGCGCCGCTGAACCGTCGCCCAGATTGAAACCAAGGCTAACCCCCACCCCCGAGCCATAGCCCCCCGTCGACCCGCCAACGCCAACAGAAACGGGTGGGCGGCGATCTGGGAGAATCACGGTTGCGCCAACACGTACTTCGGCAATCACGTCTGAATTTTCCGTGTTTTCCCGATAGCCGATGCGCTGCATTTCGCGCGCAACAGCCGCTAGATAGGGCGATCCGGCAAGTGACCAGTCCGAAACCGATTCGCCCACAAGCGCGACAGCAAAACGTCCCGTGCCATATCCGACGCCTTCGGTAGCGCGGTTAAAGCGGGTGACCTCGACTGGCCCTGTGGGCACGACACAACCAGTTAACACAGAAAGCGTGAGAAGCGGCAAAATTCTGGCAATTTTTATCATGCAGCTATCCTTAGGCCTGTCATATTGCATATCAAGCGATGCATGGGGGCTTAATCCGCAAAGAGGGCCAATCACGCTTGACTTTCCGCAGCTCGAGCCATAGGAGCGCGCCTTCAAATCAAGCTTATTGCATTTATTAGACGGGTAAATCCGATGAAAGTCGTTAATTCTCTGAAGTCACTCAAGGGCCGCCATCGCGATAACCGCGTGATTCGTCGCCGTGGTCGCACTTATGTCATCAACAAGACCCAGCCACGCTTCAAGGCGCGCCAGGGCTAATTTGGTTCTGCCTGCGCGACGCGGGCGTTTGAATCAGGCAGAATGCCGCTCCGAATCTGATTCGCGGGCGGTTTTTTTGCGTCCGCTCGCAAGGAATTTTGGATGGCCCAGATAACCACTGTCGTTTTTGATGTCGGCAAAGTGCTGTTCGAATGGGATCTTAGGCATCTTTTTGCAAAGCTGATCGCAAACAAGGACGAACTGGAATATTTCGTTACAGTAATTGTGACGCCCGAATGGCATTTTCAGCATGATGCGGGTCGCGCTTTGGACGATATGGTTGCTGAGCGGGTCGCTGAATTTCCGCAACATGCAGAATTGATTGCGGCTTACGCCACCCGTTTCAATGAGACCATTCCAGGGCCCGTTACAGGGTCGTTAGAGATTGTGCAGGAGCTCGCCGAATGCGGCGTGCCATTGTTTGCGATCACCAATTTCGGTGCAGAATTCTGGAATAGCTTCCGCCCGACCCAGCCGATATTCGACCGTTTTCAGGACATAATTGTGTCGGGAGTCGAAAAATTGGTAAAGCCTGATCCAGCCATTTACGCACTGGCGTTGCAGCGTTTCGGACTACAGCCGGGCGAGGCAATTTTCGTCGATGACAATCATGACAATGTTGTCAGCGCGCGCGCCAACGGTTTTGCTGCGCATCATTTTACGGATGCAGCGTCGCTCCACCGCGAATTGGTAGCACTTAGTTTACTGCTTTGAATTCTTGCACGCAGATGCGTGGAGGACGCAGATAATAAATACCCTGCTCTGCGCCTCTGCATGCACCAAAAAACATGGGTGCAAGCCCTTCCATTCATGGCGCGTCTGTGCTTTAGCGATTCAGAAATTTCGCTTTGCAAGGACGCAATCTCCCATGAATATCCATGAATATCAGGCCAAAGAACTGCTCGCAAAATTCGGTGTGGCTGTGCCCGCCGGCATCGCGGCGTTGAGCGTTGAAGAGGCGGTTGCCGCCGCAAAACAACTTCCCGGCGCGCTTTACGTGGTTAAATCCCAAATACATGCTGGTGGACGCGGCAAGGGCAAGTTCAAGGAATTGGGTCCCGATGCAAAAGGCGGCGTACGTTTGGCCTTCAATCTGGATGAAGTTGAGGCCCACGCAAAAGACATGTTGGGCAACACGCTGGTGACGATCCAGACTGGCCCCGAAGGCAAGCAGGTCAATCGCCTGTACATCACCGATGGCGCCGACATTAAACAGGAATTCTACCTCGCATTGCTCGTGGATCGCGCGACCAGCCGTATCGCGGTTGTAGCGTCGACCGAAGGCGGCATGAACATCGAAGACGTGGCACATGACAGCCCCGAGAAGATCCATACCATCGTCATTGATCCGGCCGCTGGCCTTCAACCCCATCATGGTCGCAGCGTTGCCAAGGCACTTGGCCTTACGGGTGACCTTGCCAAGCAAGCGCAGACTGTGCTTGCCGGTCTTTATAACGCATTCATCGGCACCGATGCCGAACAGATCGAAATCAATCCGTTGGCGGTTTGCGAAGGTAAAAATGGCGACGAGCTTCTGGTGCTCGACGCCAAGGTCGGTTTTGATGGCAACGCGATGTTCCGTCACAAGGACCTCGCCGAACTGCGCGATTTAACCGAGGAAGACCCAGCAGAGGTTGAAGCATCGGAATATGATTTGGCCTATATTAAACTCGACGGCAACATTGGCTGCATGGTTAATGGCGCTGGTCTTGCTATGGCAACCATGGACATCATCAAGCTGAACGGTGAATTCCCTGCCAACTTTTTGGACGTCGGTGGCGGCGCATCGAAGGAAAAGGTTACCGCTGCGTTCAAAATCATTTTGAAGGACCCTGCCGTAAAGGGAATCCTCGTGAACATTTTCGGCGGTATCATGAAATGCGACATCATCGCCGATGGTATTGTTGCCGCGGCAAAGGAAGTGAACCTGTCAGTGCCGCTGGTTGTGCGCCTTGAAGGCACCAATGTGCAGCAGGGTAAGGATATTTTGGCCAATAGCGGCCTGCCCATCGTATCGGCCAACGACTTGGGCGATGCAGCGGAGAAGATTGTCGCGGAAGTGCGAAAGGCGGCGTGAGACCTACTGCTGACGATTCCTGCACGATGCAAGAATCGTCAGCATGGAAAATGCTTGGCAGGATACGTAGATCAGGCACTTGACGTTCACGTAAGCGTTAAGCATAGGCGCAATAGATTAAGCAGGCATCCAGTTGCCTTATTGAGTCGGTATGGAAGGATTTCTGACATGAAGATCATCGTCCCCGTGAAGCGGGTCATCGATTATAATGTTAAACCACGGGTGAAGCCCGATGGTTCGGGCGTCGATTTGGCGAACGTCAAAATGAGCATGAACCCGTTTGACGAAATCGCCATCGAAGAAGCGTTGCGTTTGCGTGAAAAAGGTGTTGCGACCGAGGTTATCGCGGTGTCGATTGGGCCGGACAAGGCGCAAGAAACGCTGCGCACGGCCTTGGCCATGGGCGCGGATCGCGCGATCTTGGTGGTTGCTGAAGATGTCGAGCCTTTGGGCGTTGCGAAGATCCTTGCAAAGATCATGGATGAAGAGCAGCCTGGACTTGTCATTTTGGGCAAGCAAGCGATTGACGATGATAGCAACCAGACAGGACAGATGCTTGCTGCGTTGACCGGGCGTCCGCAGGGCACATTTGCCAATACGGTAAATGTATCGGGCGACGCAGTGCATGTCGCACGCGAAGTCGATGGCGGTTTGCAGACAGTGGCGTTGAAAATGCCAGCGATCATTACAACTGACCTGCGCTTGAACGAGCCGCGTTACGCATCCTTGCCGAACATCATGAAGGCAAAGTCAAAGCCACTCGCGCAGAAAACCCCTGCCGATTATGGTGTGGATGTTAGCCCGCGCCTCAAAACGCTAAAGGTAATCGAGCCACCCGTGCGCAGCGCGGGTATCAAGGTTGCCGACGTTGATGCGTTGGTCGCAAAGCTTAAGGAAATGGGAGTGGCCGCATGAAGACCCTCGTTTATGCCGAACATGACAATGCATCGTTAAAGGATGCAACATTGGCTGTTGTCACCGCTGCATCGCAGTTGGGCGAAGTGCATATCCTCGTTGCAGGCTCAGGCTGCGGCGCGGTTGCCGAAGCGGCTGCCAAGATCGCTGGCGTGACCACGGTGCATGTTGCCGATGACGCAGCTTATGCGCAGCAATTGGCCGAAAATGTCGCGCCATTGGTTGCGTCATTGATGGCAAGCCATGATGCATTTTTGGCGCCTGCCACATCGAACGGCAAGAACATCGCGCCACGCGTGGCGGCTTTGCTTGATGTCATGCAAATCTCGGACATTTTATCGGTTGAAAGCGCAGACACGTTCACGCGTCCCATCTATGCCGGTAACGCGATTGCCACGGTGCAATCGTCGGATGCCAAGAAGGTCATCACCGTGCGCGGTACGGCCTTTGCCAAGGCACAAGAAACCGGCGGTTCGGCGACAATCGCAGCGGTTGCAAGCACAGGCGATGCCGGTACGTCATCATTCCTGTCGGCAGAAATCGCCAAGCAAGAACGCCCTGAACTCACCTCTGCCAAGATCATCGTATCGGGCGGCCGTGCGTTGAAGGATGCGGAAACCTTTGCGGCAACCATCCTGCCCTTGGCTGATAAGCTTGGCGCTGGCGTCGGCGCAAGCCGCGCCGCAGTGGACGCGGGCTTTGTGCCCAACGACTATCAGGTTGGCCAGACCGGCAAGATCGTCGCTCCAGAAGTATATGTCGCGGTCGGCATCTCCGGCGCGATCCAGCATCTTGCAGGTATGAAGGACTCCAAGGTCATCATCGCGATCAACAAAGACGAAGACGCACCCATATTCCAAGTTGCCGATATCGGCCTCGTCGGTGACCTGTTTACCGTCGTGCCGGAACTGGTTGGTAAGCTGTAGTAGCTTGCAATCAAATGTAAATTTTAAGGGCGGGCAGCAATGTCCGCCCTTTTTGCTTGTGGCTACGAGCTTTTGCTGTGTAGCTTGCTCGTCATGTCAAAATCATTCGTCGCATCGCTTATATTTGTTGCCCTAGCGATACCTGCACCCGCGGCGGTCGCAGCGCCTGCGCCGTTGATTTTGAAGCCTACATCGGCATGGCAGGTAGATTATGGGGACGAGAAATGCCGACTCGTGCGCCAGTTTGGCGAAGGCAAGCAAACCGCGTTCTTGTTCATGGACCTTTATGGACCAAACGAATATTTCCAACTGACCATTGCAGGTAAATTTGTGCCGACCTCGGTTCAAAAAGGAGACGCAAACATCCAGTTCGGGCCAATCGAAGAGGAACAGAAATTCGCATTTGTTAGAGGAACTATTGGCAAAGAGCCTGCACTACTGTTTTCGAAAAGCGGGCGCATCGCGCCGCCAAACGCGGCGGAATTATCGGCCATTAAAGATCGCTCCGATGATGAATGGATCAACCTTCAGCCCATAAGCGAGGATCGGAAAAAGGCAGTCAAATACCTGCGTATAGGTAAGCCCCTGCGAAAGCCAGTAACACTGGAAACGGGTTCACTGCGGGGACCGCTCGCGGCGCTCGATAGATGCGTTGAAAATTTAGTCGCCAGCTGGGGTGTGGATGTTGAAAAACATAAAACCTTAACCCGGAAGGCAGAGCCCTTAAAATCCCCGGGTGATTGGATAAAGTCGTCTGATTATCCCGAAAATATGCTTAGGGCTGGCCAGCCAGCATTGGTGAGTTTCCGGCTCAGCATTGGACCCGACGGCATACCCACAGCGTGCCATATTCAGGCGACAACACGTCCTAAAGAATTTGACAATGCCGTCTGCAAATCGGTCATGCGGCGCGCGCGCTTTTCTCCAGCGCTAGATGCAACGGGACAACCATTGATGTCTTACTACCAGAACAATGTCTATTTTCATTTGCCTTAAAGGTTCAAAACCAGCGCATTTAGCTACCCGAATTTCCACCTCGATTGTCAATGGCGTATCCGCCTACAATCAGGGTGACCGCTGCGAATCCACCGCCGAAGACTATCGCGCCGCCTCGTTAGGCAAACACTGGGGCTAAGGCAGCAAGTCGGCTGGCAGCGTCGGCTCGCTCAATATTTTCTCCATCCGGCGCCAACGTTCGGTCGCGTCGGGATTGCCGCGCTCAATATAAGCGCGGACCAGATCTTTGCCCCAGCCATAGTTGATCACATAGCTGCGATAATGGTCAGTGAACTTCACCGATTGTTCCGCGCGCGCCGGCGAGAGCAACAGATATTTCTGCGTTAGTTCGAGTGCCTGCGCACGTGTAACCGCACCATCGAGATACATTTTCGCGATTGTTAACCGCGCGCCCGATAGCGCCTCGGTCATTTGCTGCATTTTCCAAAACGCTTCTGCAGAATTGGGGTCAAGTCCCGCCATCGGGTACAGAATATCGCGTTCAAATGCCAAGCGTTCTGCCGCAGGGAATGCCAGATCGATGCCATAATTGGCGCTGCCTTCGGATAAAACGCTCGTAGGGCTATAGAGCGGATTTACCTCATATTCCTTCCACCCATTTTTGCGCGCCATTTGTTCTTCGACCATCAGATTCAACACATGGTGGCCGGGATAGCCTTCATGGCAGCCCAAATCGACCGCGCGGCTGATACGGATCGGCAGGTCAGTATTAATCTGAATCAAGCTTTTATAATTGCCCTTATAATAATTATAGCCTGACCAAGGCTTGCCCGTGACAAACTCCATCACGAATGTCTCGCCCGCTGGTAAATTGATAAATTGCGCCGTGCGCCGTTTGCATTCGGAAATTGCGGCATCAAACACAGGCTGCAACCGATCCTTGGGAATGACATAGCGCTCATTAAAGGCATCGACGCGTGCAGCGAGCGGCCCAGCGCCGGGAATCAGCGTTTCAAGATTGGCCAATATGGCGTCATAATGTGTCAGAGGTTTCAGGTCCGGCACCGTCGCAAACTGACCTCGGGCTTCATCATTGAACGCAAATTTTCGACCCTGAAGCATTTGCAACCGCGTATCCGCCGCAATCAACATGCCGCGCAGCGCAACTGCACGGCGGCGGTCCGAATCTATTGTGATCGAAGGCAAGGCCGCATCAATGGCTGTCGTCAAGGCGCGGGCTTCGGCAATCAATTGCGCCAATGATCGTGGATTTGCTTTGGCTGCGGCTTGCAGTGCGGGCGGGCCATAATATGCATCCACATATTCCGCTTCATGAGTGCCCGCCTCAAGCGTCAACCGGATATAGGCATCGGAAATATCAGCAATCGACATCGCTGGTGTGGCGGCATTTGCAGGGACAACGGGAGCAACAATGGCGCAACCCGACACAAGCACAGCGAGCGGAAGGAGGATATGGCGAAGGTTCATATGGTGCTTTCAGATATAATTTTTTGTGGGGCGGCAAAGCGCAGGATGAGATACCCAATTATGGCGGATAACACAGAACCCATGAGAACCCCAATTTTGACATCGTCCGCCTGATCCGGGCCAGTGAAGGCAAGGCCGCCGATAAACAAGCTCATGGTGAAGCCGATACCGCATAACAATGCGACACCATAGATTTGTAGCCAGCTTGCATGTGCTGGACGCGCAGCTATGCCAAATTTCACCGACACCCAGACGCTGGTAAAAATTCCAATTTGTTTGCCCAAAAACAGGCCCATCGCGATGCCAAGCGGCAGCGGAGCAGCCAAGGCAGCTAGGTTTACACCGGCCAAAGAAACACCCGCATTGGCGAATCCAAAGATCGGGATGATCAGAAAGGCCACTGGGTTTACCAGCGCATGTTCCAACCGGTGGAGTGCCGAATCCTCGGCGTCAGGTGCGGCGAGCGTTCGGCGGAAGGGAATTGCAAATGACGCCATCACGCCCGCAATGGTCGCGTGCACACCGGACAATAAAGTCACATACCATAACAGGGCCGCAAGGATGAGATATGGCCACAGGGCATTTATCCGAAAACGGTTCATCATCATCATCGCCAACCAAATGCCGCTAGCAGCGGTCAGCGCGGTGATGTTCAGCTCGGCCGTATAGAATAAAGCTATAATCGCCACTGCGCCCATGTCGTCCACAATGGCAACCGTCGTCAGGAACAGTTTCAGCGAAGCGGGTGCTCGGCTGCCCAGCAGCGCAAGCACGCCAATGGCAAATGCAATATCGGTAGCGGCCGGTATGGCCCAGCCACGCCGCAACGCAGGATCGCCGCCCGCGACCGCGAGATACACAATTGCCGGAACAATCATCCCCGCCACAGCGGCAACCATGGGAAGCCTGCGGTCGGCCCAAGTCGACAAATGTCCGTCAACAAATTCACGCTTAATCTCCAGCCCGACGAGCAAGAAGAAAATCGCCATCAGGCCGTCATTGATCCAAAGGTGAATGGTCATTGGACCAAGCTTTGGTGTCAACTCCGGCCCGATTACCAAATGTAGAAAATGACTATAGCTTTCAGCAATTGGTGAATTCGCAAAAATCATGGCCAATGCGGCGGCGGCCATTAACAAAAGACCGCCAGCGGCTTCACTCGCCAAAAAAACCCGCAACGCAGAAGTTTTGGTGTGCTGTTTGACGGTTCCGATCATCGCCATTGCTTATGGCGACTCGGCCAAACGATGGCAAGCAAAGGCGAAAAATGCAGTAATTGCCTTGCCTTAGCAGCGTATCTCGGTTTATAACCTTAGTTAAGGGGGCGGAGACCATGGCCAAAATAATGTCCAAAAAGTCTTATGTCGAAAAAAACATTTCGATGAGCGCACAGTCACCTCTTCACTTGACCGAGGGCCAAAAGGCATGCCTCCGACTGGTGGTGCAGCATCACACTTCTAAGGAAATAGCCCGAGCATTGGGCATCTCACCATTCACCGTTGATCAACGGCTTGATGCGGCAAGGCGCAAGCTAAATGCTACCAGCCGCATAGACGCTGCCAAGATATTCGACATAAAGGTGAACGCAACGTTTCGCATTTGGCACTCGTCGGGCGCGCGTCGGTTTCCCACGATGACCCGCGCGAACGCGAATGGGCGGCGGGGTTGCTCTGGCGTCCATCGACCACGTTCCCAGCAAATTTATCCCTCGAACGCCGCTTTCGGCCAAAGCGCTCCGATGCCATTGCGGCCTTTGTATCTAGTGGACATGGCGGCACTTCATTGCCCTTGGGCTTTGTGCTCGACGGATATGGACAGGCAGGGTTTGTGACGGGCAAATCTGGTGGTGGATTTGCCGACGGCCAATTGCATTTATTGAAAAACATGGCCAGCCACGGCCATATCACGTTGGCGGCCGGCGCAGGCACATGGGCGGGCGGCCAAAGCGGCATTATGCGGCTCGACATGGGGCCAACTGTCCGCGCAAACCTAAAGCCTGGTGCAGCCTCACTCCGGCTTGACGCAAGTTGGCGCTTTCGCGTTGCGGGCGACGCACGGCCCGGCGATGGTCCGACGGTAACCTTGTCCACCAGTTTCTAAAACGCCGCCTTTATCCTGCCGTCAAATGCCGTTAGGGTCCGACTGTCGATTATGGATATTTATCTTCCCATAGCCAATCTGTCAGTCAACGCGCTGGTAATCATCCTTCTGGGTGGCGGCGTCGGCGTGCTGTCGGGGATGTTCGGCGTCGGTGGCGGTTTCCTGACAACACCTTTGCTCATATTCTACGGTATCCCGCCTGCGGTAGCCGCGGCGTCCGCATCCACGCAGGTGACAGGGGCCAGCGTCTCAGGCGTCTTCGCACATATGAAACGCGGCGGGGTCGATTTCCAGATGGGCGGTGTGCTTGTGGTCGGCGGCATATTCGGCACAGGCGCGGGCGCAGCGATATTTGAAATGTTGGAGTCGATTGGCCAGATCGATACCGTTATCAACATCCTCTACGTTCTCATGTTGGGTAGCATCGGTGGCTTAATGGCCAAGGAAAGCTTAACCAGCGTTCTGGCCGTGCGCGCGGGTAAGCCAGTAGCTGCGGCCAAACGGCGGCATCATCCGTTGGTAGCCAATTTACCGATGCGCTGGCGCTTCTATCGCTCCGGTCTTTATATCTCGCCTATCGCGCCGCTGATATTGGGCTTTATCACGGGCATTATGACTATGCTGCTTGGCGTGGGCGGCGGCTTCATCATGGTGCCCGCCATGCTCTATCTTTTAGGCATGGGCGCGCAGGTTGTGGTTGGGACATCGTTGTTTCAGATTTTGTTCGTGACGATTGCGTCAACGATGATGCACAGCCTGACCACAAAAGCGGTTGATATAGTGCTTGCCGTATTCTTGCTCATTGGCAGTGTGACGGGTGCGCAGATCGGCGCGCGTCTGGCGCAGCGCATGCGGCCAGAATATCTACGCCTCTTTCTCGCCGCGATTGTTCTGCTTGTGGCCATCCGCATGGCGCTTGGTCTCGGCTGGCGGCCTGACGAAATTTATACCTTGCAGGCCCTATGATCCGTTTATTCGCCCTGCTCTTGTTTTTGCTACCGATCAGCGCGAGCGCGCAAAATGTGCCTAAGCTGGTGCCGGATGTCTCGCAACGGCAGATCAATATTCAGTCGGGCTTCACGGGAGCCGAAATGCTGTTATTTGGGGCCATCATCTACCCGCGCGGCGTGGCGCCAGAAGGGCAAGTCGATGTTGCCGTTGTTCTGCGCGGGCCAACTCGGTCCGTAACTTTACGGGAAAAGCAGAAAATTGCCGGTATCTGGGTCAACGCCGACAGCAGCGATTTCCGGTCCGTCCCGGCATATTATGCCATCGCTTCATCACGGCCACTGGATCAAATCGTCAACAGCAAAACAGCGGCGATTTACGAGCTTGGTCTTGACCGCCTACAATTATCTCCAAGCGGCGAGGTCAACGCCACCGAACAGCGTCGCTTTGTCGATGGACTGGTAGACTTAAATCGCCGCAATGGTCTTTTCCGCCAAGAGGCAGGTACGGTCGAAATCACCGATCAAGTGCTGTATCGCGCGCGCCTCAACATTCCGTCCAGCGTGCCGGTCGGTGTCTACACGGCTGAAACTTTGCTCATTCGCGATGGCCGGGTGATTGTTGCCGATGACAATGTCGAGGTCCGGATACGAAAAACAGGGTTCGAACAGTTGGTCACTGTCTTGGCACAAGATTATGCGCTGTTTTATGGTGCAATGGCAGTGCTTGTCTCATTGCTGCTCGGTTGGTTTGCCGGATTTGTCTTCAACCGGCTTTAGGCCATTCCCGATGCGCGCTTAGGGTCAGGACCACTTAAATTCCTATTCGTTGAGGTTGGGCCGCAAATATTGCCGTGCACGGTCAAGGTCCAACCCTCGGCGTGCGGCATAATCCAACACTTGATCATCGCCAATGCGCGCAACACCGAAATATTCGGATTGCGGGTGGCCGAAGTATAGACCGCTCACAGCAGCGGTCGGCAACATGGCAAAGCTTTCGGTCAAGGTGATACCGGTTGTGGACGTCGCATCCAGCAGGTCGAACAAGGTCGGCTTTAGGCTATGGTCCGGACAGGCTGGGTAGCCGGGGGCTGGACGTATACCGCGATACTCTTCGCGGTTCAGTGCCTCAGGCGTGAATTGTTCATCAGGGGCATAGCCCCATAGATCCTTACGAACATGTTCGTGCATCCGTTCGGCAAAGGCCTCCGCCAAGCGGTCAGCCAGCGCCTTCAGCATGATGTCCGAATAATCGTCGATATTGGCTTTGAACCCCGCCAGATGCGTTTCAATGCCGTGGCCAGTGGTCACTGCAAATCCGCCGATCCAATCGCCATCTCGGCTGATGAAATCGGCCAAGCACATGTTCGCTTTGCCTTCGCGCTTGGCGATTTGTTGGCGCAAGAACGGCAAGCGGACATGCGCCTCGGTCCGTTCGCAATAGACAATCACATCATCGCCATCGCGCTGGCAGGGCCACAGGCCTGCCACGCCCTTAGCGCGAAGCCATTTTTCATTGATGATTTTGTCGAGCATCGCATTGGCATCGGCAAAAAGGCTGGTCGCGCTTTCACCGACAACTTCATCGGTCAAAATCGCAGGGTAATTGCCATGCAATTCCCACGCACGGAAAAACGGGGTCCAGTCGATATAGTTGCGTAGGTCCGCGAGATCCCAATCGTCATAGACATGAACGCCAGGCTTTTGCGGTGCGGCTGGCTTAAGGCTTTCGTCAATTTCAAAGGCGTTGGCGCGGGCTTCTTCCAGCGTGGAGAGCGGCTTCGCCGTCTTGCCCGCACGGGCATCGCGAATATGGCTATATTCGGCGCGGGTGTCGGCAACAAATTTGTCCGCCATGGTGTCACTGACCAATGTTCCTGCCACCCCGACAGCGCGCGAGGCGTCGAGCACATGGATGACGGGACCGGAATAGACAGGCTCAATACGTAAGGCCGTGTGCGTTTTCGACGTGGTGGCCCCGCCAATCATCAACGGCATCGACATGCCCGCTTTTTCCATTTCCTCGGCAACGGTCACCATTTCGTCAAGCGAAGGGGTGATAAGGCCCGACAGCCCGATCATGTCGGCATCATGTTCGACCGCCGCTTGCAAGATTGTCGGCCATGGAACCATGACGCCGAGATCAACAATCTCGAAGCCATTGCATTGCAGGACAACGCCCACGATATTCTTGCCAATGTCATGCACGTCGCCCTTGACGGTCGCCATGATGATCTTACCCTTGCCTTTGGCACCAGCTTCTTTTTCGGCCTCAATAAAGGGGAAGAGATGCGCAACCGCTTTCTTCATCACCCGCGCTGACTTCACCACTTGCGGTAAGAACATGCGGCCCGAACCAAACAGGTCGCCTACGACATTCATGCCGTCCATCAGAGGCCCTTCAATAACCTCTATGGGGCGACCCCCTGCCATTTTGATGGCCAACCGAGCTTCTTCCGTATCCTCGACGATATGGGCATCGATGCCCTTGACCAAGGCATGCTCCAACCTTTTGGTCACCGGCCAGCCCCGCCATTCGGCCTCGGCCTTTTCCTGTGCAACGTCGGTCCCACGATATCTTTCGGCAAGCGCGATCAGGCGCTCGGTCGCATCAGGATCCCGGTTCAGAATGACATCCTCGCACGCCACGCGCAGCTCTGCATCTATGTCATCATAGATATCAAGCTGCCCCGCATTGACGATGGCCATGTCCAAACCGGCGGGGATGGCATGATAAAGGAAAATCGAGTGCATTGCGCGGCGGACGGGTTCATTGCCACGGAAGCTGAACGACAGGTTAGAAAGCCCGCCCGAATAATGGGCATGCGGGCACAAGACGCGCAGTTCTTTCACCGCCTCGATAAAGTCGACGCCGTAATTATTATGCTCCTCAATCCCCGTTGCCACCGCGAAAATATTGGGATCGAAGATAATGTCCTCAGGCGGAAAACAGATGCCAATTAAAAGATCGTAGGCGCGCTTACAAATCTCGACCTTCCGCGCTTGCGTGTCCGCCTGCCCGGTTTCATCAAACGCCATGACCACGACAGCAGCACCATAAGCCATGCAGAGGCGCGCATGATGCAAGAAAGCCTCTTCGCCTTCTTTCATGGATATCGAATTCACGATGGGCTTACCCGAAACGCATTTCAGCCCGGCCTCAATCACGCTCCATTTGGAACTGTCGATCATTAACGGCACGCGGGCGATATCGGGTTCTGCCGCGATACGCTTGATGAAAGTGGTCATCGCTTCATGCGCGTCGAGCAGGCCTTCATCCATGTTAATGTCGATAATCTGCGCGCCATTTTCGACCTGGTCGCGTGCAACCTCGACTGCGGCTTCATAATCGCCAGCGAGGATCAATTTTTTAAACTTGGCACTGCCAGTGACATTGGTGCGCTCGCCGATATTGACGAAGCGGGAAGAGGACGTAGTGAAGGACATTTTTGTTCTGCTTTATAAGGTTCAGGCGGCCATGACGAAGGGTTCAAGCCCCGCCAACCGGGTCACAATATCTGCCTTGGGAATGGCGCGTGGTGCGCGATGCGCAACCGCCTTGGCAATCGCAGCGATATGCGCTGGGGTTGTGCCACAGCAACCGCCGATAACATTTACCAGGCCATCGTCGAGCCATTGGCCAATCAATTGTGCCGTGGTTTCGGGCAGTTCATCATATTCGGCCAAATCATTGGGCAGACCTGCATTGGGGTAAGCCATCACAAGCGTGTCAGCTTGCTTGGACAATGCCGCTAGATGCGGTCGCAAAAGGTCTGCGCCAAAGGAGCAATTCAACCCGATGGTAAGCGGTTTGACATGGCGGATCGCGGCCCAAAATGCTTCCACCGTATGGCCAGACAGATTTCGGCCAGCCATATCGGTAATGGTCATGGATATCATCAACGGCACATCGCGGCCACAGGCTGCCGCAGCCTCTTGCGCTGCCATCGCAGCGCATTTGGCGTTGAGCGTGTCGAAAATGGTTTCGATCAAGAGGAAATCGACACCGCCTTCAATCAGTGCGTCGCATTGTTCGCGGTACACATCTTTCAGATAGTCAAAGTCTATCTCACGATAGCCGGGATCATTGACATCAGGCGACAAGGACAGGGTTTTATTGGTCGGGCCAATCGATCCAGCCACGAACCGCTTTATGCCGTCCTTTGCCTCAGCCGCATCGCAACAGGCGCGGGCCAACTTCGCTGACTCCATGTTCAGCTGCCGCACCAAATGTTCGCAGCCATAATCGGCCATGCTGATTTTGGTTGCGCTGAACGTGTTGGTTTCGATCATGTCGGCGCCTGCGTCGAGATAGGCGCTATGGATCGCTCCAACGACATCGGCCCGCGTAATCGACAATAGATCATTATTGCCCTTTTGATCATGCGTCAGATCAAGGTCGCCGCGATAATCCGCTTCGGACAGTTTATAGCCTTGGATTGCGGTGCCATAGCCACCGTCGAACACCAATATCTGTTGCGCCGCACGGGCGACGAAGGTTTCACGCGCGCTCATGCTGCCGCCTTTTGCGCTAATACGGCGGGCCGCTTGCCCAGCAAATGGCAAATGGCATAGGACAATTCGGCACGGTTCAGCGTGTAGAAGTGAAATTCCCGAACGCCGCCTGCATATAATTTCCGGCACATTTCTGCCGAGACAGTAGCGGCCACCAATTGACGGGCGGATGGATGATCATCCAATCCATTGAACAGGTCCGCCATCCAATCTGGTATAGACGTGCCGGTCATTTGCGACATGCGGGTGATCGCAGCGAAGTTCGACACGGGCATGATGCCCGGTACGATCTCTGCATCAATACCAGCCGCGGCAACCGCATCTCGGAAACGGAAGAAGGTTTCAGGTTCAAAAAAGAACTGCGTAATTGCCCGGCTCGCCCCAGCGTCCAGCTTGCGTTTCAGAAAATCAATGTCGGACGCAGCCGACAAGGCTTCGGGATGGGTTTCGGGATAGGCGCTGACCGAAATTTCAAACGGATGCAGTTTGCGCAAACCTTCGACCAGCTCCGCAGCACTGGCATAGCCGTCGGGATGCGGAACAAATTTTCCGTCGGAACTGGGCGCATCCCCGCGCAGCGCGACGATATGTCGGACCCCTGCTTCCCAATAGGCGCTGGCGACATCGGCAATTTCGCCTTTGGATGCTTCGACACAGGTCAAATGCGCGGCTGCCGGAATATCGGTCTCGCGGGCAATGCGCGCCACCGTGTTGTGCGTGCGTTCCCGGGTTGTGCCGCCGGCACCATAAGTGACCGAGACAAAGCGCGGCCCCAGCGGTGATAGGGTCACGACCGAATCCCATAATTGCTCCTCCATCTTTTCCGTTTTGGGCGGGAAGAATTCGAAGCTGATCTCGCAATCACCGGGGAGCCCTGCAAAAAGGGGCGAGGCAACAGCTCGGCTGGCCTCCTGCATCTGTGCAAGTGGGAGAATCATGCGACGATCCTTAAATTGTTTTTGGGTTTGAGATTATCTGTGGGACGCGGTTGCTGCGTGGAGAGCTTTTCGCCCATCCAGACCTTTACCACCAATGCGCCAGCCTCAAGCGCGGTTTGGTGCACCATCTGCAGGCCGTAACTATTAAATGCCTTTTTCATGAAATCATCCGAAAAGCCAAGCCGGGCGTGGGCATGTACCGTGCGGAGCTCTTCTAGATCATGCGCCGCAAAATCAACGATGACTAGACGGCCACCCGGCGCAAGCGTACGGATTGCTTCGGCGATAACAGCTTCGGGGTGCTGGGCATAATGCAGGACTTGGTGGAAGATGACCGTGTCAAATTCACCGTCACCCATTGGCAGCATGTTGAAGTCACCAAGCTTTATATCAACCTTACTGGCGATTTCGGGACTTAAGTTAGCAATTTTTGCGCGTGCGAGCCGGAGCATTTCGGGGCTGCTATCTATTGCCACAAGCCGGCTGGAATCGGGCGCAAACAATTCGACAATCCGCCCGGTGCCGGTCCCGACATCAAGGACCCGACCTAAGGGGGCGCTGTACAGGACTTGCGCCAAGCGCGCTTCAACTTCGGAATCGGCAATATGCAATGATCTGAGCGAATCCCACTCATCAGCATGTGCCGCAAAATACTGCGCAGCCATATCGGTGCGTGCGTTTCGGACTTCATCTAATCGCAGCAGGTCCCGCTGGAACGCCTTTGCCTGGGACACATCGGCCTCTGCCAATAAGGATGCAAGGGAGCCATCCGTTAACATCCCGCTAGGCCTTAAGAATACCCAGCTACCTTCCTTGCGACGTTCCAAAAGCCCAGCTTCATCCAGAATCCGGATATGCCGGGAAACGCGGGGCTGGCTTTGGTCGAGTATCTGGACCAATTCACCCACGGATAGCTCCAGTCGACGCACGAGAAACACGATTCGTAACCGTGTAGGGTCGGCCAAAGCCCGCATGATGTTTAACAAACTGATCATTTGAAAGGGATATAAAGAATTCTTTATATCAAGTCAATCCGCACAAATTAGCCATATTTTCTACCGTTATAGTAGACATAATCCTCAAACAGCTATGTAACATTTTGCCGAAGTGAAAAAGCGCATTGCCAGCGAATTATGAACGGGCTAGAGGGCTTTTTGCAGGCAAGCTGCAAATGTTGCAACGTGCCTGTCAGGTTTTCATAAGTTTTGCTAGGGGGTTTCCCATATGAAGAAAATTGCTGTATCTCTCGTTCTTGCCGCTTCGCTCGGTTTGGCTGCTTGCTCAGGTGCTGAAGAAGCAACAACAGAAGCAACAACAGAAGCAACCACAGAAGCTGCTGACGCCGCTGTTGAAGGCGCTGAAGTAGCTACCGACGCTGCTGCAACTGACGCTGCTGCAGCTCCTGCTGCAGACGCTGCTGCACCTGCTGCTGACGCTGCTGCAGAAGCTGGCGCCGCTGCAGACGCTGCGAAAGAAGCTGCGAAGTAATATTCGCGCTTTCTAAGCGAAAGCATTTGATAAGGGCTGTCCTGTCTTCAGGACGGCCCTTTTCTTTGTCTGCGACTATTGTCCGTGATATGTGGCGACAGTACGCGACACAAACTGCATGAATGCCATGCGTTGGGGTATGGGCGCGGTGGTGCTGCCCATCATAACGACCACGGCATAGCGCGTGCCGTCAGGCGCCGTCATTATCCCAATATCATTATAGCCAGTTGAAACCGGCGGCAGAATTTGCCCTGTCCCCGTCTTGTGCACAAACTGCCACCCTGCAGGCACCCCTGCCCTCAACCGGTTCGGACCGCTTGATGTGCGTGACATGATTCCCAAGATAAGGCGCGTCGATGCAGGCGAGAGCAATTCACCCTTCGCCAATTTAGCAAGCGCCCGGACAATCGCCTCAGGACTGGCCCCGTCAACGGGATCGGCAAGATAGCGGTCCAACGCTGCCTTCCGTGTCGCCAAGGGAACCTCGCTGCGCGCAGAATAAAAACGGCGGCCAATTGCATATTCTTGACGCCAATCCAGCCCGGCTATTGCACTTTGCATCAAACGCTCACCCGGACCAAAACGAATGGCGCCCAGTTTTTTGCGCAGCAGGAAATTCTGCACGGCCTGCGGACCACCTGCTGTGCGCAACAAAGAATCATTGGCGGTGTTATCGCTACTGATGATCGCTTGCTCGAGAAGCGACAGCACCGTTACTTCAATCTCGCCATTGGCGATAACGCGATCGCGAATGGGTTGATGAAAGACCGCAAGGTCATCGCGTGTAATACGTATTTTTTGGTCCAGCCGGATCTTCCCTTGGTCGGCCAAGTCCAAAATCGTCAATGCAACCCATGTTTTGGATACGCTTTGTTGCGGAAATAGCTCATCCGCGCGCTTACCCGTTATCCACTCGCCGCCATCGATGCGCATGATAGCAACGCCCGTGCGACCCGGAAAAATGCGCCATTGGTCATTCAGCAGACTTTCCAATCCGACAGGTGCGCGGACAGCCGCTGGACGAACCGGAACGGCAAGCGTCGCAGGCTTTTGCGCAGGCTGTGCCTTTTTCGCGGCTGGGGCAGGTGTTCGTGATGGCGCGCGCTCTGCCGCAACGCATGCCGACAACAGGGACAATATTGCCAGTGAGGCCATGCCTTTGCGGCCGACGCCTTGGATGCGGTTTTCCCGAACTCTTAATATACTGGCCATGCAGAAGTGATAAAGCAGGCCCTCGGTCGAGAACAGCATTTAACGATTATTTGCGACGAACGATTCTTGAGCGTCGACGAGATGAGAAAGAAGTCCACAACAGGGTTGACCTGCATTGCTAATGACCCAGTATTGTGCGGACCGGCACCCTAGCCGCGGCCACGATAAGGCTGAACACCTTGGTCGGGTATCCACAAACCCTTGGGCGGCTCGCCGGATTGCCAGAACACATCAATCGGTATGCCGCCGCGCGGATACCAATAGCCGCCGATACGCAGCCAATGCGGCTTCATTTCGGAGAAAAGACGCTGGCCGATGCCAACGGTGCAGTCTTCATGAAAGGCGGCGTGATTGCGGAATGAACCCAGAAAAAGCTTCAACGATTTTGATTCGACGATTGTCGCATTTGGCGCATAATCGATAACCAAATGCGCAAAATCAGGCTGCGCCGTGACGGGACACAGCGAGGTAAATTCCGGCACCGCGAAACGCGCGAGATAAAGTGCGCTCGGACGTGGATTGGGCACATAATCCAGCTGCGCCTCTTCAGGCGTTTGGGGAAGCGCGCTTTGCGCACCGAGGAATTTGGGCTTTAATGGGTCGGTCATGATGCCGCATTTAGCCGTTTCGCAGCGCGAAGCAAACGGGTGATGACAGATATCGCCAACTGTTCGGTAATAGATATGGCGAGATCCATCCAAACAGCGCGCCTTTGTCATTCTGGAAACCCTGTATCGTCCTTGCATGCGCCCCGCGCTATGGCGCCGACATGACAATTTTGATTCCTATATTGGGTGACCAACTCAGCCACGGCCTGTCCTCTTTGGCGGGGCAGGACAAAAAAGAATCCGTCATCTTAATGGCGGAGGTGGACGAAGAAACCGAATATGTGCCGCACCATAAATCCAAAATGGCGTATATTCTGTCCGCCATGCGCCATCATGCTGAGGATCTACGCAGCGCAGGTTGGATCGTCGATTACGTAAAACTGACCGATGCCAACAATAGCGGGAGCTTCACCGGCGAAGTCGCGCGCGCAATTGAGCGGCACAAAATCTCCGCACTGCGCGTGACCGAGGCGGGCGAATGGCGGGTAAAGGCCATGCTCGATAGCTGGCCCGACCGTTTTGATATTCCGGTGAATATCCTGCCCGACGACCGATTTTTGTGCACCCATAGTGAATTTGAAAGCTGGGCCAAGGACCGCAAGCAGTTCCGCATGGAATTCTTCTATCGCGATATGCGCCGTAAGTCCGGCCTGCTTATGAATGGCGATGCGCCCGAGGGTGGGCAATGGAATTTTGACTCAGAAAACCGCAAACCCGCCAAGCGCGATCTTACGATGCCAAGGCCACTGCATTTTGCGCCCAATGCTGTGACGCAAGACGTCATCCAGATGGTTGAGGCCCGTTATGGTGACAATATCGGACAGACGGCGCAATTCGGCTTTGCCGTGACCCGTGAAGATGCTTTGCAGCAGCAACAACATTTCCTGGTGCATGCCTTGCCCCATTTTGGCGATTATCAGGATGCGATGCTCACGGACGAGCCGTTTTTATGGCACTCGATCCTCTCGCCCTACATCAACTCCGGCTTGATTGACCCTCTTGAACTATGCCGTGCGGTGGAGGCGCAATATCGAGTAGGCAAGGTTCCGATTAACGCCGCTGAGGGCTTTATCCGGCAAGTCATTGGCTGGCGCGAATATGTGCGCGGCATTTATTGGCATGCGGGCCCCGAATATGTTGAGAGCAATGCGCTTGACGCAACGCGTTCCCTGCCTGCGTTTTATTGGACAGGCAAAACCGACATGCGTTGCCTGTCGCAGGCGATTGGACAGACGATCGCGCATAGCTACGCCCATCATATCCAGCGGCTAATGATCACTGGCAATTTTGCTTTGTTGGCCGGACTTGACCCGAAGCAAGTGCATACATGGTATTTGGCGGTCTATGCCGATGCGTATGAATGGGTGGAATTGCCCAACAGCCTGGGCATGAGCCAGTTTGCCGATGGCGGCATGCTCGCGTCAAAACCTTATGCGGCGAGCGGTGCCTATATTAACCGCATGTCAGATTATTGCACACATTGCCGTTATGACGTCAAGCAACGCGTTGGTCCAAAAGCATGCCCTTTCAATGCGTTATACTGGGAATTCATCGCCCGGAACGAAGGGAAATTGCGCAGAAACCCCCGCATGGCGATGCCGTATAAAAATTGGGAACGGATGGCGGACGCAGATAAAGTAAAGCTTCGGGCACATGCGCATCAGTTTCTGGAAACACTTGGATAGTTTGTAAAAGCGGCTTATCCTGCCCCGCATAAGAATCAAACATGCGGGCAAGGACGAAATCATGGAATTGTTAGTAAGCACCGATTGGTTAGCGAATGAAATCGGCGCGTCCGACCTTCGCGTAGTCGATGCAACATGGTTCATGCCTGACGCGGGCCGCAATGCGCGAGCAGAATATGAAGGCGGGCATATTGCATCGGCGGTGTTCATGGATTTGGAAGAACTGGCCGACGCCAATAGCAGCCTACCGAATACATTGCCGCCACCCGAAAAATTCGCAAGCCGGATGCAATCGCTTGGGCTTGGGGATGGCAGCCGTATCGTGGTATATGATGACAGCCCGTTCAAGTCTGCTACCCGCGCATGGTGGATGCTTACGCTTTTCGGTGCGCATGATGTGGCCATCCTTGATGGTGGCATCGCCAAATGGAAGGCCGAAGGCCGACCGCTGGAAGCCGGCAAACCCAGCTTGCGCCATCGTCATTTTACCGTGTGGAAAGATGACAAGGCCGTGCGCAGCAAGGCTGACATGCTGGCAAACTTGCACAGCAAGGACGCAGATGTGGTCGATGCACGCGGCGCTGGTCGCTTTACGGGCGAAGAAGCGGAACCTCGCCCCGAAATGGCGTCGGGTCATATTCCGGGCAGCCGCAACTTACCCTTTGGTCAGTTGTTCAACGCAGATGGAACATGGAAACGCGGCGCGGAATTGACCAAAGCCTTTACCGACGCTGGCGTGGATCTGAACAAACCCATGATCACCACTTGCGGGTCAGGCATGACCGCTGCGGTTGTCCTTTTTGGTGCGCGCATGACCGGCAAAACCGATGTGGCGTTGTATGACGGAAGCTGGTCCGAATGGGGCCTTGATGCCGACACCCCCAAAGCGCAGGGTGCGGCTTGAGTTCTGACAAGCCCCGAAAGCCAGCCACTAAAATAGTCACTGCAGGACGACGGGAAGCGTTAACCGGCTCGGTTGTCAATGTACCCATTTGGCGCGCGAGTACGCATCTCTACGCGGATGTCGCCGCGCTCGAAGCCGGCAAGACATCGAACGAAGACGGCCGCTTTTTCTACGGCCGCCGTGGCTCGCCAACACAATGGTCGCTGGCCGAAGCGCTCACCGAAATGGAACCCGGCGCGTACGGCACGATGCTATATCCGTCGGGTGTAGCCGCTATTGCTTGCGCATTGTTGTCGGTCTTAAAGGCAGGCGACGTCCTGTTAATGACGGACAACGCTTATGATCCAAGCCGTTCGCTGGCCGACGGATTTCTGAAGCGTTTCGGGGTTGAGACACGCTATTTCGACCCGCTTACCGCTGATTATGACACGTTGTTTTGTGACCGCACCAAGGCGATCTTGTTGGAGTCCCCGGGAAGCCTGACCTTTGAGGTGCAAGATATTTCCGCTATTTGCGCAGCCGCGAAAAGGCGCAATGTAGTGACTTTGCTCGATAACACTTGGGCGACATCTTATTTTCACACGGCGCTCGATAAGGGCATCGATATGGCGATCTTATCGTGCACCAAATATATTGTGGGCCATAGCGACGTCATGATGGGCAGCGTCACCACGCATGCGAAATATTGGATGCGATTGCGCCAAACCGCGCAGCAGCTTGGCCAGACAGTGTCACCCGACGATGCCTATCTCGCCAGCCGCGGCCTGCGTACCTTGTCCGTCCGAATGAAGGCACATGAGGCCTCGGCACTGCAGATCGCCAAATGGTTACAAACACAACCAGACGTTGCGAGCGTATTCCATCCCGCGTTGCCAGACTGTCCGGGCCACGAAATTTGGAAGCGTGACTTTACGGGTGCGTCGGGTCTATTCTCCTTCATCCACAAAGGCGACGCCGCAACCGCCGCCGCCTTTGTAGATGCACTCGACCTATTCGGAATCGGTTATAGCTGGGGCGGCTTTGAAAGCTTGGCTTTGCCGGTCCAACCTGAAAAATACCGGTCGGCCGTCGCTTGGGAAAAAGACGGCACGCTCATTCGGCTGCAGATCGGTTTGGAAGACACCGACGATTTGATCGCTGATCTCGCCAACGCCTTTATTGCGGCCAGTACATGACCCTGATGCCGATTGGCAAATATCACGCACGCAGATAATGCTTGAAGTTGACCCAGCGTCAGATGCATACAGTCCACATGTCTGCTTCGCTTCCGATAAACGAAGTTGTCCGCCGCACGGGCCTAACTAGCCGCACCTGGTGTCTTTAAGAAACCAAAGGGCTCGTCGCACCAATGCGTATTGCTTCAGGGCGGCGGATATTCGGTGCACGCAAATTGTCGCTTTTGGAGCAGACAAAAAGGGAGATTGAAATGAACGCGTGGATCTATCTGGCAATCGCCATTGCCTTTGAAATTGCCGGAACGAGCCTGCTGAAAGCGTCGGACGGCTTTGCCCGCATCGGCTTCGGTATCGGTTCAATGGCATGTTATTGGGTATGTTTTGCCTTCCTTGCCGTGGCCATGAAGAGCATTCCGGTAGGTGTAAGCTACGCGATCTGGTCCGGGATGGGGATAATGGCGATTACCATCATCGGTTGGCTGGTGTTCAAGCAAAGCCTGCAACCCGTCCAGATTGGGTTTATCCTGCTGATCTTGGTCGGGGCCATCGGGTTAAATCTGACGACAAAAGCCGATGCCGCAGAGCCTCAGCGCGTCGGCTCCGGCGCGTCACCGGAATAATCGTAAAATCCGCGCTTCACCTTGCGGCCATACCACCCGGCCTCAACATATTTTTGCAGCAATGGAGCGGGACGAAACTTCGGGTCGCCCGTGGATTGAAACAGCACATTGGTGATTTCAAGACAGGTATCGAGCCCGATAAAATCCGCCAAGGTCAGCGGTCCCATGGGGTGGTTGAGGCCCAATTGGCACGCGGTATCAATATCACGAATGCTGGCAACGCCCTCGCCAAGCGCAAAAATTGCCTCGTTGATCATCGGCATCAACACGCGGTTGACGATGAAACCCGGCGCATCATTGGCAAAAACCAAGTGTTTGCCAAGTGCCTCGCCATATTGGCGCACGATGTCCACCGTGGCGTCCGTCGTTGCTAAGCCGCGAATGATTTCGATCAGGCCCATGACCGGCACGGGATTGAAGAAATGCACGCCTATGAAGCGCGCGGGATCGGGCGATGATTGCGCCAATCGTGTGATCGGAATCGACGACGTGTTCGACGCCAACACCGCCTGATGGCCAAGGACTTTACCCACCGCCTCAAATATCTTGCGCTTAATGTCCTCCCGCTCGGTCGCCGCTTCGATAATCAGCTCGGCGTCCGCCATAGGTTCATAACTGGCAACGGGTTCAATGCGTGACAGCAATGCGTCGGCCTCAACTTGCCCCATTTTCTCTTTGGCAACCAAGCGGGCCAAGGCGTTGGCAATGCCGGCTTTACCTGCTTCAGCCTTTGCCAAATCAAGGTCGGACAGATAGACATGATAGCCAGCGGCAGCGCTCACTTGCGCGATGCCGGCACCCATTTGACCCGCCCCGATAACACCAACTGCACGCATTTTTTTACTCCGATTTCGCATTTAACCCGGCTCTAGCGAACGCCATGCCCAAGCGCTAGCCTTTCGGTTGTCTTATGCCTTTGGCTGGCGCGCCCGCAAGGGCATCGCAAGCTTGGGCTAGCGTTTCCATCAGATTCCACTTAAGCGCGGCATAACTCCGGCAGATTCTAGGCAGAAAGTCATTTAGCCATGTCCACACAAGTTCGTCATGCACCCCTTAACGTGGGCCTCGCGGGACTTGGAACCGTGGGCAGCGGTGTCATTCGCCTGATTGAGGAGAATGCGGCGCTTATTGCGCGCAGGGCAGGCCGCGAGATCAAGATTGTAGCCATTACCGCGCGTGACCGGACAAAGGAGCGCGGCGTTGATCTGTCGCCCTATCGTTGGGTCGATGACATGGGGCAACTTGCCACTGCGGACGATATTGACGTTGTGGTTGAGCTAGTCGGAGGATCCGATGGTCCCGCCCTGACTTTGGCGCGGGAGACTTTATCCAACGGACGCGCTTTGGTAACCGCCAACAAGGCGATGATCGCGCATCATGGAGCCGAGCTTGCGGCTTTGGCGGAGAGTAAGCAGGCCGCGCTCAAATTTGAAGCGGCAGTTGCTGGCGGCATTCCCGTTATTCAGGGCCTGCGCGATGGTGCCGCAGCCAACCGCATTGATCGGG
>JBBAOE010000024.1:0-45977 GCA_040401595.1 Burkholderiaceae bacterium | reverse complement strand
AGCGCATGGCCGATGGCAAGACATGGCTGATTTCCAATTCGCACCAGCCTTATGAGGGCCAAGTTGCTTGGTATGAAGCCGTTACGCATTCGGGTGAGGGGCTGGATATGGCGGGCGCCTTATTCCCCGGCTCGCCCTTTGTCCTGCTGGGCCACAACCGTCATTTGGGTTGGACCAATACCGTCAACCGCCCCGACCTGATCGATGTCTATAAATTGGTGATGAACAAAGCAGGCGACCAATATCGTTATGATGGCAAATGGATGCCTTTGTCATCGAAGCGGGTTTGGTTGCCGGTGAAAATGGGGCCATTCAATCTGCCCGTACCGCAGACGATTTATCGCTCCATCCACGGGCCAGTCATCAAAAATGACAAGGGTTATTTCGCCATTCGCTATGCGGGCATCGACAATGTCAAAGTCGTTGAACAATATTATCGCAACACCAAAGCGACGAATTGGGATGAATGGACCCAATCGATGGCGATTGGCGGCATTCCGGCGACAAATTTCATTTATGCCGATAAGACCGGCCGCGTTGCCTATATTTACAACGCCCTCTTTCCCAATCGTAAGCCGGGCTATGATTATACCAAACTGCTTCCGGGCGACACATCGGCGGCGATGTGGGAAGGGCCGGTTGGTTTTGACCGTTATCCCAAAATTGTCGATCCTGCATCGGGCTTTGTTCAGAACGCGAATAACACCCCGTTTCTGGCGGCGGGTCCGGGCTCGGAAATGGACCCTGCGGCGTACTCGCCTTATTTGGGTATTGAGCTTGGCATGACCAATCGCGGCTTGCGCGCAACAGAGTTGCTGGCCGCTGATACATCTATCACGCCGCAAGAGCTGCTCGCGATTAAGATGGACATGATTTACAGCAAGAAAAGCTGGATTGGGGCGTGGATGGCATCCTTTGCTGCGCTACATTTGAAAGACGCGCCAGAGCTTGCCGAAGCGCAAAAGTTGCTCGTCAGTTGGGATTGGTCAAGCGATGGCAAGGGCCGTGCTGATGCCCTTGCCGAACGTATCATCCGCTTTGGCGCGCGGCGAAATTGGCGCGGCGAAAAAATGCCCGATCCCCGCGAAACGCTGCAGGAGGCCGTCACAGAGTTCAAAGATCGCTTCGGGCGTATTGATCCACCGCTTGCGGAGGTTCAACGCCTACGGCGCGGCAACGTCGACTTGGCGATGCTTGGCGGCAGCGACGCCCTGCGCGCCACAACAATATGGGATGCAGATCAAGCCGATGGCAAAATGCGCGTCCGGCATGGCGATAGCTACATCATGCTGATGCGATGGGACAAGGACGGCAAGGTGCAATCGGAATCGATCCAGCCTTATGGTTCGGCGACCAATCGCCCCGAATCGCCGCATTATACCGACCAGATGAAGCTGTTCGTTGCTGGCGGGTATAAGCCGGTACATTTCGAATGGGCCGACGCCGTCAAAAATGCAAAGCGCCGTTATCGGCCCTGAACGCCGTTTGTCGAAAATTTTGTGGCGCCGCATTGTGTTTGCCGGTGCCGCCGCTATCTCTAGCGGCAATGATTTTTAGCTATAGGAGCAGAATATGATCCGTAAATTAACCCTCGCCTTGATGATGTCGGGCTCGGTACTCGCGGCGCAGACACCCGCCTTCGCGCAATCAGCGGCGCCCGTTTCGAAATTGGTCGATGCGGTCAATATTCCGCATGAAAAATTCACACTCGACAACGGCCTGACCGTTTTGGTGCATGAAGACCGCAAGGCACCCATTGTTGCCGTGTCCATCTGGTATGGCGTCGGGTCCAAGAACGAGCCAAAGGGCAAAACGGGCTATGCCCATTTGTTCGAACATATCATGTTCAACGGCAGCGAAAATGCGCCGGGCGATTATTTTGAATATACCAAGAAAATCGGCGCGACCGACCTGAACGGGACGACATGGCTGGACCGCACCAATTATTTCCAGACCGTGCCAACCACGGCGCTGGAATCGGCATTGTTCCTCGAAAGCGACCGTATGGGCTTTTTGCTCAACGCTGTGACGAAGGAAAAGCTGGATAACCAAATCGGCGTTGTTTCCAACGAAAAGCGTCAGGGCGACAATCAGCCCTTTGGCTTGGTTGATTATAAGCGCTCAGAGACGCTATTCCCCGTTGGCCACCCTTATCATCATGACACTATCGGCAGCCTTGAAGATCTGTCGGCGGCGTCGTTGGATGATATGAAAAACTGGTTCATTGACCATTATGGTCCGAACAACGCGATTCTGGTTTTGGCCGGCGATATCAATGCGGCGCAAGCAAAGCCTTTGGTGGAAAAATGGTTCGGCAGCATCAAGCGCGGCAAGCAGGTTGCGCCTGTGAATGCACCCGTGCCAACGCTCGAAAAAGACGTGAAAATCGTCATGAAGGACAAGGTGCCGACCACGCGTATCTATCGCAACTGGGTGGTGCCAGGTCTTGCTGACCCCGATGCGAATTCATTGTTCATTGCGATGAGCGCGCTGGGCGGCCTGTCGAGCTCGCGCCTAGATAATATTTTGGTGCGTCAGGAACAAAGCGTTGTGGGCGTGTCGGCCTATCTCATTCCGTTCGTGCATGGCAGCTTGGTCAACATTCAAGCCGATGTGAAACCGGGCGGTGATGCCGATGCAGTGGCGAAGCGTCTCGATGAAATCTTGGCCGATTATATCAAAACTGGCCCAACCGCCGAAGAAGTACAGCGCGTTGCCGCAAGCAACATTGCGCAGCAAATCGATGGTCTTGAACAAGTCGGTGGCTTTGGCGGCAAGGCCGTCGCTTTGGCTGCAGGCGAACTATATGTCGGGGATTCGTCCTTCTACAAAAAGGAATTGGAGCGACTTGCTTCGGCAAAGCCAGAAACGGTGAAGGCCGCGATGCAAAAATGGCTGACGCGCCCCGTCCTCGAAATTCGCGTCGAGCCCGGTGAGCGCGAAGCCTATAAAGAAGTTGCTGCTGGATCAGGTAGCCGCACAGGCACGTTAACGGCGCCTGCATTTTATGCGCCCCCAGGCGCCGACGATGTGTCGGTATCGGCGCCCGTCGCCTTTCAGGATCGCAGCAAATTCCCTGAACCGACAAGCACGCCTGCGCTCGATTTTCCGTCAGTGGAAGAAACAACCTTAAGCAATGGCATTAAGGTGTTTTTCGCGCGTCGTGCCGCGGTGCCAACGGTCCGTGTCGCGGTGAGCTTCAATGCGGGCTATGCCGCGGACCCGGCCGACAAGCGCGGCGTTGCGTCGATGATGTCGACCATGTTGATGGAAGGCACAACGTCGCTGACCTCTACACAAATTGCCGAAACCGAAGAGAAATTGGGTGCTGACGTCAGTGTTGGTTCCTCACTCGATCGGACGGTAGCGAGCTTGCGTGCGGTTAAGCCAAATCTTGGCCTTTCGCTTGATCTGCTAGCGGACGTTATCAAAAATCCGGCCTTTGCCACCAAGGAGCTGGAGCGTGTCCGCGTTCAGCAACTGACCCGGATCAAGTCGGAAAATAACCAGCCGCAGGGCATTGCCGTGCGCCGCCTGCCGCCCTTGCTGTATGGCGCTGCGCATCCATATGGTGGACCACAGACTGGCAGCGGATATGCAGAAACCGTTGCGACAATCAGCCGCGCCGATGTCTCCAATTTCCATCAGTCATGGATGCATCCATCGAAAGCGGAAATCTTTGTTGTCGGCGACACCAGCCTGAAAGAAATCAAGCCTATGCTGGAGCAGCGCTTTGGCAAATGGAAGCCCGAAGCAGCCGCTGCGCCCGCGAAGAATTTTGCGGTTGCATTGCCAGCACCTGAATCAAAAATTCTGCTGATTGACCGTCCAAATTCACCGCAATCCTTGGTGCTTGCTGGCCTTGTGCTCGATGCAAAGGGATCGGACGATTTGCTGACCCTGCGCGCTGCGAACGAGATTTTCGGTGGCGACTTCCTGTCGCGTATCAACATGGACCTGCGTGAAACCAAGGGTTGGTCCTATGGCGTGCGCAGCCAAATCAATGGTGCCGAAGATCGCGTGCCATTTTATATGTTCGCGCCAGTGCAGACCAACCAGACCGGGCCATCGGTCAAAGTCTTGATCGATCAGTTGAAGGACTTTAACGGCGCCAAGCCGGTGACCGCGGCGGAACTTGAAAAGACCATTAAGGGCAATGTCCTCAAACTGCCCGGCAACTTCGAACAATCGTCTGCGGTGCTGGGGCAAATGCAGGCAGACCGCCTAAACCAAAGGCCTTTCAACTATGCCGAAACATTGGCGGGCCGATATAATGCGCTGACCGCGCAGGCATTGAATGACGCCATGCGGGTCAAGGTGGATCCATCCAAGGTCACTTGGTTGGTTGTGGGCGATGCGGCGAAGGTGAAGCCGCAGTTGGAAGCACTGGGATTGCCAATTGAAATGGTGACCGAAGCTGCTAACACCAGTGCAAGCAACAATGCTAAATAAGGAGCAAGGATATGGCAGCAGTTGATGGTGATTGGGACGTAACAATCAAAAGCCCAATGGGTGACCAAAAAGCCGTGTTGACCGTCAAAAGCGACGGCGGCAGCTTTTCAGGCCAAATGTCCGGTGGACTTGGTTCCATGGACATCGCCAATGGTACTGTAGATGGTGATGCGTTGAGCTGGGGTATGGACATCACCGTGCCCATGCCCATGCATTTGGACGCCACAGCAACCGTGTCGGGCGATGCCATGACCGGCGAAGTGAAGGCAGGTGCCTTTGGTTCGATGGGCTTGACCGGCACACGCAAGTAAAAGCGGCAGCGCACGTTTTGCGCTGATACGTGTATGAAAGGCCGTCTGTCCCACCGGGTAGGCGGCCTTGTTCTATCTGTCGTCAATGCTTATGTTGAGTCCGAGCGCGTTTCACCTGAACCGCGATGATCAAAATCGGAGCCACGTCATGAACCAGCTTGTTCCTCCGTCGCAGTCGCGCATGTCCTTATTGCGTTTGGCGCTGTTCGTGATCCCGACGATCATGTTTCTGGGTTTTCTTTCCGGCACTATGTCGGGATCAACGGCCGACAACGCATGGTATCAAACATTGCTTAAGCCCGATATTCAGCCGCCAGGTTGGGTATTCGGCGTCGTTTGGCCCACTTTATATCTTATGATGGGGTTGGCATTTGCAATGGTACTGAACGCGCGCGGGACGCGGGATCGCGATAAGGCCATTCTCCTCTTTGCATTCCAATTCTTGATAAATCTCACTTGGTCGCCGATATTTTTTGGTGCGCATCAGGTCACAGCCGCATTTTTCATCATCCTCGTCATGCTGGGTATTGCCATCGCCACGACCTTTGCATTTGCGCGGGTTCGCAAGGCTGCGGCGTGGTTGATGGTGCCCTATTTGGTTTGGATCAGCTTCGCGGCCATTTTGAACTTTCAAATTGACCAGCTTAATCCCGACGCGGAAAGCGTTTATGTTCCGGCCGCGACTTCCCAAATAGGGTGATATGGTCTATCCCCTGACCGCAATGGAGTGAATGACATGCAAAGCGAAAAGCGCATTTTTGATGATCTTGCTAAGGTTTTGAACGGTGTTGCCGGAACCGTGGCGGGCATGGGCCGTGAGGCCGAGGCAAGCATGCGCGAACGCGCGCGCGAATGGGCTGGCGGTCTGGACCTTGTGTCCCGCGAAGAATTTGATGCGGTCAAGACGCTGGCGGCCAACGCCCGCGCCGATGCCGACGCACTGGGTAAGCGAGTTGCTGCCTTAGAAGCCGCTTTGCACGCAAAAGGCGGTGCCGCCCCTGCCAAGGCGAAGTCCGCGGCCAAGTCGGCAAAGGGTTCCGCCTAAACTTTTCCACAGTGGGCCCACAGCCTAATGTTGCGCGCTGTCGCAAGCCCCTTGCGTGCGAGTCCGTCAGGGGGCAGACTCGAACCAACACGACAGGCGCGATCATCATGCACGACGCAGACGAACAATATGAGCAATTCGAGCGCGATGAATCCGCGCCCGTAGACATGCTTGCGGCTTTGTTCGAAGCGCGCGGTTGGTCATTTGAACTGGATGGTGAGGACGAAATCACCGCCGAATATAAGGGCAGTTGGGCGAGCTATCAGCTGCGCGCGATCTGGCGTGAAGAAGACAATGCGCTTCAATTGATCATCTTGCCGGATATCACTGTACCGACAGACAAGCGGGCGAGTGTGTACACGGCGCTTGGTCTCATCAATGAACAATTATGGCTTGGCCATTTCGACATGTGGTCGGCCAATGGCATATTGTTGTTCCGCCATGGCAGCCTGATGGCCTCCAATGGGTTGTTGGGTGTCGACCAAGCACAGACGATCATTGACGTTGCGATTGACGAATGTGAGCGTTTCTATCCCGTGTTTCAATTCATCATCTGGGGCGATAAAACGCCGGAAGAAGCTATCGCCAGCGCGCTTATCGAGACGCATGGCGAAGCTTGAGTGCGCTAGCCTTCGCGTTTTGCTTTAATCAAATAATGCATATAGCCCATGGCGATGGGCTTATCGCGGTCATCCTGCCACGCGCGGGCTTCAACATTGGCCATGGTGCGGCCAAGGCGGGTCACTTCGCCAACGGCAAACGTCATTTGGCTTAAGCCACCGCGCATGAAATCGACGGTGACATTGACCTGTTTAATATTGGAATCGCTGCCTTTTGCCCGAAGCGCCTGATGAATGGCGGCGATGGCGGCAATTTCGAGCAATCCGGATATCGCGCCACCATGTAGAAGGCCGGGACGGCCCTGAACGCGGTCGGCAAAGGGCATGCCGATCACGGGCGCACCATCAATTTCGTCAACGACGGTCATATCGAGCGCCCGTGCATAGGGAGGCAACGTGGTATATAATGCACTCACGTCGCTTGCCCGCCAGTTCTGATGAACGTGCCGCTGGCATGGGCCAATGGCTGGTCAGGATTGCCATTATGGGCATATCCGCGCACAAAGCCGATGCTGTTGGTCAAATGATAGCAGATCCCCCGGCCATATACGCGCTGTCCAGATGGTGACGGTCGCAGATAATCAATACGCAGGTCCATCGTGGCTTGTGGCCGGAATTCATTTAGCTTGGTCCAAATCGACATGCTGGTCGCGTTATCCATGAGGCTGATGATCACCGCAGAGGCCAATATGCCGGTATCGGGATCCGCAACAAGGTCTTCGCGCCAATCAATCGCAAGCTCAACCCAGTTATCGCCATGGCCAACATATTCCATGTTGAGAAATCCACCATGGCCGAATTTACCCATCAATTTGTTCACCAATGCTGGATCAAAGCCGCCGCCTTTCGGGGCTAGGGTTCCAATGTCGGTTTTACCGGTCGTCATTTAACGGCTCTCTACATTTGGTCGAAACTTTGGTGACACGCGGGCTTTTGAAAGCTGCTCATAGGCAAAGCCCGCTTTCAGAACAGCATGGTCATGCCATTTGGGGCCAATGAAGCTGAGGCCAATTGGCAGTCCGCCAGATAGGCCCATCGGCACGGTCAAATGCGGAAAGCCGGCAACGGCGGGCAATTGGCTGGCGCTGGGCCCGGAAAAGGCATCGCCCTTGCCCAATGTCGACACCCATGCTGCGCCATTGGTTTGCGCGATGATGATATCAACTGTGTTGCTCGCAAACATCTGGTTCAGCGCATCAGTCGCAAGCCCGCGTGATGTGGCCAAGGCTTCCAGATAAGCGGGGTCATCCAGCCCTTTTTCCTTATCGGCCGTTTCAAACGTGTCTTGGCCGAAATATTGCAATTCCTTGTCGGCGTTCGCCTTATTGAACGCGATGATGTCACCGAGTGTCTTGTGCGGGACCAGACCGTCAGGCAGGCCTTGCAAATAAGATGCGAGGTCCGCCTTAAGTTCTGTCAGCAATACCTTAAATTCACCTTGTCCGATTTTTTGCCGATCAATTTTGCTGGCATCGAGCAAGACTATTTCCGCGCCGCCAGCCTTCAATGCGGCGATGGCGGCGTCGAATAAGGCCGCGTTGGCATTTGGTGCGCGCAGGACGCCAATGCGCATCGCCTTTAAGCTATCTATCGACAGGTCGGTTGCATAGTTGCCGCGCCAACGATCGGCGTCTGCGGTCGCCGGATCTTGCGGGTCGCTACCGGCCATGGCGGTCAGCATGATGGCGGCATCGCGCACCGAACGCGTCATTGGCCCTGCGGTATCCTGACTGTGGCTGATCGGCACGACAAAACGGCGCGAGACCAAGCCGACGGTCGGTTTGAACCCGACCATGCCATTGACGCCAGCCGGGCAGGTGATGGAGCCGTCGGTTTCCGTGCCAATCGTGCCTGCCGCCAAAGCTGCTGCGGCTGCGGCACCACTGCCGCTGGAGGAGCCGCAACTGTTGCGGTCAAGTGCATGCGGGTTTTTGGTTAGGCCGCCTACCGCGCTCCAGCCGCTAGTGGAACTGCGAGACCGGATATTGGCCCATTCGCTTAAATTGGTCTTGCCTAAAATCACCGCTCCCGCCGCGCGTAAGCGCGCAATGAATGGCGCATCGCGATTGGTGATATTGCCGGCAAGCGCTAATGATCCGGCGGTGGTCGGGAGCGGGCCTGCAACCTCCACATTGTCCTTCACCAAAATGGGAATGCCGTGCATTGGCCCGCGATTTATGCCAGCGCGCAATTCGGCGTCCATCGCGCGGGCTTGGTCGAGCGCGTCGGGGAATGTGGCAATGACCGCGTTCAGCGTCGGCCCACTGTCATCAATGGCAGCAATCCGCGCAAGATACGCGGCGGTTATCACTTCGCTGTTGAACGTGCCATCATTGATGCCGTCTGCCAGTTGGGACAGGTGCATATTTTCAATAGGTCCCTTTTTGGCCAGATTCATATTGGCCTGTACAGTCGATGGCAGGGTAGCTGGCGATGCGGCGGCTGGCTGTGCTAACGCGCAAGATAGAGCCAATATGAATTTCAATTTCATTTGGTTTTTCCCTTGGCCAATTCCGCCCCCCGGTCGCGTGCCGCGCGCAGGGTCTGCGTCATCAATCTCTCTAAAGCCGTATCCGTGTCCAGCACCGCAAGGCCAGCGGCCGTTGTCCCGCCTGGGCTGGTGACACGTGCGGCGAGCGCCTCTGGCGTTTCAGGCGACGTCGCGGCCAAAATCGCGGCGCCTTCGGTCATCGATATCGCCAGTTGCGCGGCAACCGCTTGCGGCAGTCCTGCTGCCTCCCCGCCTTTGGTCAGCGCATCAATGACACGGTAGATAAAGGCAGGCCCTGAACCTGCCAGCGCCGTGACCGCATCCATATGGGCTTCGTCGTCGATCCAAGTGACGGTCCCCAATGGCGCGAGCCAAACGGCGATGTCCGTCTTGGCCAATTCCGTTTCATTTGGCGCAAACACACCAAGAGGAGACTTACCAATAGCGGCCGCCAAATTGGGCATCAGCCGGACAATTCGCGCAGTAGGAAAGGCTTCCGACAAAGTCTGCGTTGTGGTGCCAGCAAGTATCGAAATGACCAATGCGCCGGGTGCTAGCAATGGCGCAATGTCGGCGGCGAGCGATGATAAAAGCTGCGGCTTTATACCTAATATGAGCACATCAAATGGCTGCTTAGCCTCTTGCGCCGATCGCGATACCGTAACGCCCGCGGGCAGGCCATTAGCGACAGGGTCGACCACATGGAAAGTGCTCGGCGACACGCCTGCAGCCAGCCAACCACGCAGCATCGCGCTGCCCATATTGCCGCAGCCGTAGAAACAGATTTTCGATGGAAAAGCGGACAAATGGACGACCTTGATACTGTTCAAGCCCACCTCATGCCCTATCCATGCGTGGACGGCAACCGTAGGAACAGTGACAGCCCCTCGGGCGCGGGCAACGGTGGCGGGCTTGCATGGCGCATCGCATCCGCGCGTGCCCGGTTAAGGATCGCAGATGGCACATCGGCATCATGAAAAACATGGTCGGCCTCACCCAATAAACGCGCGGTCAGCAATGTCAGATCATCGGGGTTGTCGGACAGCAATTTGATTTCAATGATACGGTCGGCCTTGGGCTCGTCGGCGACTTTCAACCAATGGTCGACGGTGTCGGGGGCGTGATTACCAAACGGGTCTAGCAAGCCACCTGCGGCAAAGCCTTGATCCAATGCGCGGCGGCGCTGCGGCCCCTCGGGCCAGCGTTTGCGGATTGCCACACGCGCTGCGGAAATCGCATCGGCAAGGGGACCTAAGCTTTCGGGCAAAAAGGTTTCAATCCGCTGACGAATGGCCTTTGCCATGCCTGCGGATGCACCGCCGGTGCCCACCGCAACCAAAACGGGCGATCGGTCGACAATGGCTGGCGTGGTAAAATCGCAGATTTCAGGCCTGTCCACGACGTTGACGAGTAGGCCACGCGCTTTCAATGCATCGGCAGCGGCGCAGGCTTCGTCTTCTTCGGCGATGGCGACAAACGCGATAAGTGCGTCCGTATGATGAGCATCAACACAAATGCCACCCGCGCGTTCGATCAGCCGCCGTTTGGCATCCGCCATTTCGCCTTCGCCGACCAAAATAACATTCCGGCCTTTTAAATTCACAAAAATCGGCAGCTGATCCAACGCGATTTCCTATTTCAGCCAGTCGGGCACATGCTCCGCCGCCAATATCGTCTCAGGCGCAATCCGTTCTGCGACGACCGCGAATTTGTCGTCATCGACGAGCACTTCGGGCACCAATCCGCGGCTGTTATATGTGCTCGCCATCGTCGCACCATAAGCGCCAGCGGTCCTGAAAATGGCTAGGTCATTGGCGACAACGGGGTCGATCTCGCGGCCCATGGCGAAGGTGTCGCCAGTTTCGCATACGGGGCCAACGATATTGGCCAGCATCTTTTGCCCATTGGGCACAACCGCTTCAAAATCATGCCATGCATCATAGAGCGCAGGGCGGGCGAGATCGTTCATCGCCGCGTCGACGATAACGAACGGCGCGTTGCCCGCACCGGGCTTGACGCGAATGACGCGCGTGAGCAAGACGCCCGCATTGCCAGCGATCACGCGGCCGGGTTCAAACATTAACCGTACGCCCCAATCCTTGGTCACGCGCGCAACCATCGCGCCATATGCGGCGGGATACGGCGGATTGTCACCGTCACGGTAGCGCACGCCAAGGCCGCCGCCCAAGTCCACATGCGTGACCTCATGCCCTGCGCCACGCAATTCCTGCAACAGCACGCCTACCTTTTGAAAAGCAGTTTCAAGCGGCTCAAGGCTCGTCAACTGGCTACCGATATGCAGCGCGACACCGCGCATGTGCAGATGCGGCAAAGTGCTTAGCCGTGCGTAAATGCCCGGCGCGCGGTCAATGCCGACGCCGAACTTATTGTCCGCCTTGCCCGTCGAAATCTTGCCATGTGTACCCGCGTCAACATCGGGATTTATACGCAAAACGGCCTGTGCCGTGAGGCCAAGTGCAGAGGCCAGCGCCGCCAACTCTTGCCCTTCTTCTTCCGATTCAATGTTGAACTGGCCAATGCCCACCTTCAATGCGCGGGTCATTTCTTCGGAGGTTTTACCAACGCCGGAAAAGACGATATCTTCAGCGCCCATGCCGGCGGCCAGCGCGCGGTCCATTTCGCCGCCTGAGACAACATCGGCGCCATAGCCCTGCCGCGCCAGAACTTTCAACACGGCAAGATTCGGGTTCGACTTTACTGCAAAGGCCAAATGCGGGTTATCCAGTCCCGACAAAGCAGCCCGAAACACCACTGCATGCCGTTCAAACGTAGCCCGTGAATAGACATAGACGGGCGTGCCAACGGCAGCCGCAATGTCGGCCAATGGCACGTTTTCGGCGTGCAACACGCCATCGATAAGGTGAAAATGGTTCATTGGGTTCTATTCAGGATCAGTTTTGGAAGGTGGCGTTTGCTCTTCGGGGTTTAAAGGCTTGGGTTGCTCCCCCGGTGCGATGTCAAAGGGATCATCCTCCCGCCTTTCCGAACGTTTCAACAATTCATCGGAACGCCCGGGCCGTGCCTGCACCGATGGTGTCGTTAACTTCTGCGCGCTTTGTTCTGTCGCCTGGCCATAGGCCTTTAGCGGCAGGGCATTGCCCGAACGCGGCTCAAGGTCGCCAACCTTGCCGCATGCGGTGGCTGACAACGCCATACCGATCACCAAAAGGACGCGTTGCAATGTCATGCCTCAAGTTCCTTTTTTGCTGCCGCTATCGCTTCTTTTACAAGCAGGGGCGCGGTGCCGCCGGCGCTGGTGCGGCTGGCGACAGAACCATCAATCGAAAGGTCCGGCAAAGTACAGCCTGCGAGCATCGGGTTGATCGCGGCTAAATCCTCAGCGCTAATATCCGAAAGGCCAATGCCGCGCGCCTCGCACATTTTGACTACGCTTCCGGTCACATGGTGCGCCTCCCGGAAGGGCATCGCAAATGCGCGCACCAGCCAGTCGGCCAAATCGGTTGCCGTGGAAAATCCGGTGTCGGCGACTTCGCGCATGCGCGGCGTGTTGAACGTCACATTGGCAACCATGCCCGTCATCGCCGCAATCGATAAAGCGAGCAAATCATAAGCTTCAAACACCGGGGATTTGTCATCCTGCATATCCTTGGAATAGGCCAAAGGCAGACCCTTCATGGTGATCATCAGGCTGTTCATGCAACCGATGATCCGCCCGCTATGGCCACGTACCAGCTCTGCGGCGTCGGGGTTGCGCTTTTGCGGCATGATGGAACTGCCCGTTGACCAAGCATCCGGCAACGCAATGAAGCCAAAGGGCTGCGATGCCCATAAAATCATTTCTTCGGCCAGACGCGACAGATGCAAGGCGGTCTGTGCCGCTGCCGTCAGGAACTCCAAAGCGAAGTCACGGTCGGACACGGCGTCCAGGCTGTTGCCCATCGGACCGTCAAAGCCAAGCGCGGCGGCGGTGGCGGCGCGATCAATTGGGAAGGATGTGCCCGCCAAAGCGGCAGCTCCCAAAGGCGAGAGGTTCAAGCGGCTGCGACAATCGGCAAAGCGGCTGCGGTCGCGTTTTGCCATTTCATAATAAGCCATTAAATGATGACCAAGCGTCACCGGCTGCGCCACTTGCAAATGGGTAAAGCCGGGCATGATGCTGCCCACATGTTCGTCGGCGCGGGTGACGAGCGCCAATTGGAACGCGCGCAGCCCAGCGTCGATTTCCTGTGTGGCATTGCGGACCCACAGACGGAAATCGGTCGCAACCTGATCATTGCGTGACCGGGCCGTGTGTAGCCGCGCCGCAGGTTCGCCGATAAGCTCCCGCAGCCGCGTTTCGGTGACCATGTGAATATCTTCAAGCGTCAGATCAACGGGCACGCCATTGGCTTGATATTCGGCGTGGACCGCGTCGAGCCCCTTTTGGATTGCAGTATTATCCGCCTCCGAAATGATGCCGTTCGCGGCCAGCATATCGGCATGGGCTTTGCTGCCCGCGATATCCTCTTGCCAAAGACGCTTGTCGAATGGGATGGAGGCATTTATCTCGCGCATGATTGCGCCGGGGCCTTCGCCGAATCGGCCGCCCCACATGCTATTGGAATCCGACATGCGCTTTGTAATTGCCCTAATCCTTCTGGTGTTAACGGGTTGCGATAAAGAAACCCCAGCCGAGGGGCAAGCGCAACCCGCATCGGCCGAAAACTCTGGTGCCACGAAAAGGGACGATATCTTATTGGTAAGTGCAAACGGCGCGCGCGCGATGCTCAGTTACAGATTTGCCGGCCAAAAGGCGCCGACCGCGCCCTTTGCGGACGCCGACGGACAGGATGTGACCTTAGCAGATTTTGTAGGCAAGCCCGTGTTGCTGAATATTTGGGCGACGTGGTGTCCACCCTGTAAGGCCGAAATGCCGACCCTGGATGCGCTGGCAGAGTTGGAAAAGGACCGGATGGCTGTCGTTGCGGTATCCCAAGACCTTGACGGCCGCGCGCCTGTCTTGGCCTTTTTTAACGAGACTGGGGTCCAGAATCTGGAGCCTTATACCGACGCTGACAACGCGATTTTGGCCGCGTTCAACAACAGCCTCGGGCTACCCACGACCATTTTGTACGACAGCGCAGGCAAAGAGGTTTGGCGGCTTACGGGCGGTGTCGAATGGGACGGCGCCGAAATTGCAGAGCTGCTGCGCGCAGCAGACTAATCCATTTAGGATAAGCCAAAGGTAACATTTGGCGATCAACGCCTTGAGGCAATATCTTTGCCCTGCGCCGACTGCCTAAAAAATGGTGCGGGGCGCAGTCCGGAGCGATACGGTCTCTGTACATTTATACCTGTTTTTGCCTGTTTTCGGTCGCAAAACAGGTATTATGAATCCGCATGTCCAAAAAAATGCGGATTATCCGGGCGTTTCAGAGTGATATCGCAGTTTTGCAGTTCCGCGATTAACAGGGTAGTAACAGGGCCATAACAGGCGAATTGGACGTAAAGATCAGGTGCGTTGACCAGCATTAGCCCTCATAAATTAGCTCTGAACACGTCGACCTCCGAGCCGTGGGAAATCAATGTCCGCCTCGACGTGCTGCTTGCATATCCAACCGCGAAGCCAGGTCGAGTGACGCGACTGATAAGCGCTATTTGTGGCCTGCTGCCGGTTTGATGGACACCGAGATTGGCTCATTCATGCTACACCGGCTTCGCGTTCGAAGTCGATGGGGCTTCGGTATCCGATGGTCGAGTGCCTTCGGATGGGGTTGTAGAAGCATTCGATGTAATCGAACACATCGGCCTTGGCTTCGTCCCGTGCCCTGTAGACCTTTCTCGCGGTCCTTTCGGTCTTGAGCGAGGAGAAGAAGCTCTCCATCGCGGCATTGTCCCAGCAGTTTCCTGATCGGCTCATTGAGCAGGCAACATCATTGTCGGCCATCAGCCGCTGGAACTGCTCGCTGGTATATTGGCTGCCCTGATCCGAGTGATGCAGCAGTGCATCAGGCTTGCCGCGCCGCCAGATCGCCATGATCAGCGCGTCGGTGACGAGTTGAGCTGTCATCTCGGCTTGCATCGACCATCCGACGACACGCCGCGAGAACAAGTCGATCACGGCCGCGACATAGAGCCAACCTTCGGCAGTCCAGATGTAGGTGAAGTCAGCCACCCACTTCTGGTTGGGTCCGCCAGCGGTGAACTGGCGGTCCAGCACATTGTCGGCGATGACCGAGCGTTCACCGGTATCCTTGGGCAGTCCGCGCCGACGCGGTCGTGCCCGCAGACCTTGTGCGCGCATCAGCCGCTCGATCCTGTGTAGGCCGCATCGATAGCCCTCGGCCAGCAGGTCGTGCCAGACAGGCCTGGCGCCATAGGTGCGGAAGCGTGTGACATGGCTCGCCCTGACCCTGGCACCGATCTCCTCGTCGCTTCTGGCGCGGGCAGATGGCGCACGGGTGAGCCAGGCATGGAAGCCGCTGCGCGAGACCCCGAGAGCCCCGCAGATCCACGATACCGGCCAGATATCTCGGTGCTTCGCGATGAAGGCGAACCTCACAGGGAGTCCTTCGCAAAGTAGGCCGCGGCTTTTTTTAGAATGTCGCGCTCCGCCTTGAGCTTCGCCACTTCCTTGCGCAAACGCGCTAGCTCCAGCTGCTCTGGCTTCATCTGGCCATGCCCCGGAAATGCCGATGCCGGATCGCTGCCAAAATCGCGCACCCAGTTGCGCAGCACCGTCTGGTGAACATCCAGATCCCGCGATGCTTGCGCAAAGCTGACACCGCGTTCCTTGATCAACTTCACTGCTTCGAGCTTAAACTCGCGCGTAAACTTCCGTCGTTCCATGCTGTACCTCCAGTTCGATAAAACACCTTATCTCGGTGTCCATCAAACCGGCAGCAGGCCAGTCCTCGAATCCTATGTCACCAAGAAGCGAGACAAATCCGCGGCCTTGGCATTCTTGAAGAAGGCGCTGAAGCGGCACGGGAAAGCCGAGAAGATCGTCACCGACGGCCTCCGATCCTACCCCGCAGCGATGAAGGAACTCGGCTACGAGAACCGCCGCGAGGTGGGCCGGTGGCTGAACAATCGGGCTGAAAATAGTCACCTACCATTCCGGCGACGAGAGCGTGCCATGCAGCGGTTCCGGCGAATGAAATCGCTTCAGAAATTTGCGTCAGTGCACGCCTCGATCTCGAACCACTTCAACTCGGAGCGCCATCTCGTCGACAGGGAAACATTCAAGGCTCGCCGCTCGGCTGCATTGGCCGAGTGGCAAAATCTTACGACATGATGGCGCGTTGATCAGACCCGGATTGCGTCAAGTGGAGATGAGTTGGCGTCGATCTGACAGCACCCTGGCGCGCCGTAGCCAACGACGACCCGAGTTCTGGCAGGGCTGGTTCTCTAGGCACCCGCTGGCCTAGTTCGAGGGCGCCCCATAATATCGGCGAATGCGTTCTTCGCCAGCCAATACGTGGGGCCGGCTCGGCGCGAATTTTCCGCATTTTTCCCACACCCCAGGCAGTTCGAACCGTTGCGCCACGAACGCTTCATGGCTGAATACTTGCGCGCGAGCTGCCGTCCGCCACGCGCCCCCCCTTTGAAACAGGACAGGAACGTAGTCCCACGAAAGCCCCCTGGCAACTCAAGCGCTCAACTGCGGAGTGCCTAGCCCCTACCGATCGCCCCTAAGACGGGGCCCACCGGTATAAGCCGATCAGTTAAGGCGTTGAAGGCTTCACAAAAAGGCACCTGGCCGGGGCGGCAAGATACCCAGCGGTTCGCGAAGCGGCACGGTAGGACACGCGCCCCTTTTTGCCCATGACCGGACAGTCCTCAATCGTAAGTTGCTGCACCCCAGCCCAAACGGACCTCGCACTCAAGGTGATTAATAGACCTCCGGTTACGGCTCCGAACTCCTATCCGCTAAAGACCGCGCGATATCCAGAAATCGTTGCAGGATCGGAGAGATCAAGCCGTTTAGGTATATACAGCTCAAATCTACGGTAGGGGTTCCAGGTAATTCGTCTAGCTTCATGTAAACTACATTTGGCACCCCAATCGCTGTCGCGCTCTCGGTCACAAACGCAGCGCCGAAGCCTGAGGCGACAAGAGCGATTCCAGTTGTGATGTCGCCAACCTCCTGCGCAATGTGAGGGACAAATCCAGCTTCTCGACACAACTCGACAGACTTATCATAAAATCCGGGTCGCCCTTTTGTTGGAAACATGATGAAGTTCTCTTCGCTACAATCGCGCAGGTCTACGCTATCCAGCCGGGCCAAATCAGATAAAGAATTCACCGCTAGATAAATCTTCTCTTTCGAAATGCATTCGACAATCAGATCGCTTTGTGGATCAACAAAGCGATTGAACGCGACGTTAATGGTCCGGTGTCGGAGCGAGAGAATCTGGTCTTCCTTAGATTGCCAATGAATGGAAACATCGACCTCAGGATGTGCGAGACGAAATTCATGGATGATTTTAGGAATGATACCTAAGATGCCTGAACCGTATACGCTAATATCGAAGCGGCCAAACTCGCCTCTGCCCGCTCGCCTGACTCGATCTACGGCCAGATCGATCATTGCTTGGATATTGCGCGCCTCCCTGAGGAAAACTGTTCCAGCCTCTGTCAATGCCATTCCACCCCAGTGCCGGTTAAACAGCATTACACCTAGACTTGATTCCAAATTTTGAATTTGGCGGGTGAGGGGAGGTTGAGAGATATTAAGCCGCGCAGCGGCGCGACTGACGTTCTCTTCTTCCGCAACGGCGATGAAGTAGGAAATCTGATTGAGTTTCATTGACTTTCCTCTCAACAATTTGTGATCAAGTCGCGTCCACCGTAGGACTCGGTTAATCAGATGGTTTCCGCGCTTCTGCGGGGCGTATTACGGATCAAACTCCAATTTCAGGGCAATGCTCCCAGCCGTACCATACTGTACTAAGCTATACCATACTCAAATGCCTTGTGCCAAGATGCGGTGCATAACGGTATTGTTGATGCTAACTGCGTATGGAGTGAGCACCTCAATGGTATTTGATTGACGCTTCCTCTTAGTATTACCCCCCAAGCAGAAATCGAAAGTGAGGCGCGGGCAGCGGCCCGCAAAGTCTCGTAAGTGTCCAGGCAATGGACATCGCCAAAAGGGGAGAAGAAAGATATGGCCGGTGGAAGAACCAGTAAGCGGGCGCTTCGTGTAGCCTATCGCTGCAGCACAATTCTAGCAGTGGGGCTGACGGTAGTTGCCTCGCCAGCGCAGGCGCAAATCGAAGAAATCATTGTCACCGCGCAGAAGCGCAGCGAATCCGCACAGCGGGTGCCAATAGCTGTCACCGCTCTAGATGAGGCAATGCTGACGGAAATCGGCTTTGATGGGTTCGAGGACCTCTCCAGCGTGGCGCCCGGGCTCCAGCTGGGAACTTTCGGCCCATGGGCATTTGTTAATTTGCGCGGGATAGGGCAAGAGAACAATACGGCGGGAGGTGATCCAGGGGTCGCGCTGCATTATGACGGGGTCTACATTGGTCGTCCCGTCGGTTTCCTATTCACTGCATTCGATAGCGAACGCGTTGAGGTCCTACGTGGTCCGCAGGGCACGCTCTACGGCCGCAACGCCACGGGTGGTACAATCAATTACATCACTAAGAAGCCGACGAGCGAGTTCGGCGGGAGCGCCGACATTGCGCTAGGCACCTATGACTTGGTAAGCGGCCGGGCGGCAATCAATGTGCCTTTGGCGGATGGAATTGCTGCCCGCTTGGTAGGCACTTTCGAGCAGCGCGATGGCTTCACGAAGAACCTGACGGGCCCCGACGCGAACGACGCTGACGACTGGGGCCTGCGCGGACACATCCAATTCGACTGGGGCGGACCGCTAACTCTGTTGCTCTCAAGTACCTATGTCAAATCAGGCGGGGTTGGGTCCAAGCCCGAGTCGCGCGAGCCTTTTCCTGGCACCACCACGACGCCGAACGTCCCCCTTGCCGGCCCACCGGGGTTCGCGTTCTCTGGTGGTCCAGCGAGCGGCGTCCCAGGCTTCAACACCTACACGGGGTTTGGTCCTACGCCGGTCAATGATCTGCGCCCATTTAGAGAGTCGGTAGACACACAACTTGAGCACTCGCAGGAGTTTCTGCTGCTTTCCGGCACGCTTGAGTACGACTTGGGCCCAGTTACCCTGAAATCAATTACGGGGTACGCCAATTCGTATTATTTGACGCGACAGGACGAGGACTACAGTCCGTTGCCTCTATCAGAGGCGCTATTTTCTGAAGACGCTAGTCAATTTTCTGAAGAACTTCAAATCGTATCAAATAGCAATGGCCCGTTCAAATGGTTGCTTGGCGCATACTACTTTAACGAGAAGGCTTTTCGAATCACCGAGTTCTTCAAGGGAAGGTTCGATGTGTTCGCCAAACAGTTCAATCAGCGCGCGGGATGGTGGTACAGCGGCAACGTTAATTCACGTTCCCACGCCTTCTTCGGTCAGGCCACGTACGAGGTACTGCCCGGACTTTTGGCAACCGGCGGATTGCGCCATACCAAAGACCGTAAGCAAGGGATAAACAGAGGCTTCCACTTCCAGGGCGCACCGTTCTCCGGTCCTGTTGGCGGCAGTTGGGAAAAAATCACATATCGGGGCGTTCTCGACTACCAGGTGACGAACGATGCTCTCGTCTACGTTAGCCATTCCACTGGCTTCCGCTCGGGCGGGATCAACCAAGCGATCAATCCCCTGCTAGGTAACGCAGTATACGAGCCTGAGACTGTACGCGCCTATGAGGCGGGATTGAAAGCGATGCTATTTGATCGCCGGGTGCGGCTTAACATTGCCGCATATCAAAATCAATATTCAAAGTTGCAGTTTCAGGTACTTCAAATCAATGGCCCAATTGCTTACAATGCTCCTGGAGCAAAGGTACGGGGCGTTGAATTGGAAGCGCTCGCCGAGCTATCGAGCGGACTAACTGTCAATACAGCGGTCAGCTACACTGATGGGAGACTAGACGACGTTTTCATACAAGGCACGCAGTTAGGCGGAAACCGGGTGGCGAAAACCCCTGATTGGACATTCAACCTAGGCGCGACTCAGAAAATCGAAATCGGTTCTGCCGGTGAGCTCAAGCTAAGGGGCGAATATGGTTATGTGGGCTCGTCATACACTACCCCGTTCAATCGGCGTGCCGGATTCGCCGATCCAGGCGGGTCCGACTTTGTACCCAGTCACCAGAATGTGAACCTTAGAGTGTTTTGGCTTCATCCAGACCGGTGGACGCTGGAGTTAGCCGCCACAAACGTGTTCAATACAGCGCAGATCGCCAACCTGACCCGCGACGTCGGCTTCAATGACATCCCCGGTGGAGGGGGCGGGGAGTTGGTCACCTACAAGCCTCCTCGCCAATTCACGATCCGGGTCGGCGTTGAATTCTAAACACGGGGTTTAGAAACGCGCCCGGCGATGGGCCGTAGTCTCCCCATCAAGTAAGAAGCCGGACCGATTTTAGGAACTCGAGAATTTGGAGTGTGTTTGATGAAAGCAATGATCATAGGCGGCGGCATGGGGGGGATGTTCACAGCATTGGCCCTCCGTGAGGCGGGTGACGTTTTCGAAGCCATCGATGTGTATGAACAGACGAAAAAGCCGAGCGCAGCTGGCGCCGGCTTAAACATTCCCCCCAACGGGGCGCGGCTATGCCATTGGCTAGGAGTCGACCTTGACGGAGGCGATCCCAAAGGCGAGCATGGAGCTATAGATGGGGGACGCGCCGCCATCCTTGAAGCCACCCGAAACATAAACTCGGACAACTCGGTCTCCCACAAGCCGATTTTGTACAATCAGCCGGATCAACTGGCCAAAGGAAGCGGCTTTCATCACATGCATCGTCAGGACTTGCTGATGTGCCTATACAAACGAGTCTATGAACTCGGCCCGGAGACTGGAGTAAGGTGTCCGATCAGAGTGCACTTTGGAAAACGCTTGACTGAAGTTTCCCAAGACGCGGAAAAGGTGACGGCGACTTTCGACGATGGCTCTACCACGACCAGCGATCTGATGGTTGGCTCCGACGGCATCAACTCAGCCGTCAAGCATAAGCTCTGGCCGGAGGCCTCCCCACGCCGTTGGACAGAAGTCGTATGCTATCGCGGGCTTATTCCGCGGGCGCAGGTCGCCGCTTTGCGCAAGCTTGACGGAAGTCCGTTGGATCACAACCCAATTGACTCCTTCAGCATGGACTCGCGCAAAGACATTCGTGCCTGGTGCATGACGTACTGGGTACGAGGCGGTGAGCTGCTTAACGTATGGCTGGCGTACTACGAGCCTGACTCCCGCGAATTCACCGAAGACTGGGGCGACTGGCGCCCGATTGAAAACTCCGTCGTGATGGACAGTATGGAGCGAGCCTATGCGGGTGATCCCCGCAAGGATGACATCGTTGCTTTGGCCAGTGCCATCGAAAAGCCCACGAAATGGGGCCTGTACGATCGTGATGCACTCGAGCACTGGCAAGATGGCCGAATCTGCTTGCTGGGAGATGCAGCCCACCCGATGCTGCCGACTTTCGGACAGGGCGCGGCCCAATCCTTCGAGGATGGTGCGGCCTTGAGCAGCTGCTTCAAGCTCCATGGCAACGATGTTTACAGCGCGCTGCTTCACTATGAACGCGTACGGCACTACCGCGCCACGCGCTTCCAGTTCATGTCGAAGTTCGCGTTCAAGCACCTCGAGCCTGTCGATTCTCCGGAGCGCCGAAAGATACTCGCAGCTGTCAACGAACGCGATTATCCCATCTTCGATCACGAAACGCGCGCGGGGGATGACGACGCGTGGATCTACAACTTCGACGCTCGAAACGTTGGTGACAAGCTGCCGCTACGCAAGCTTGGCCCCTGGGACTTCCGATCGCGAGAGGCAGCAAGCGAGCTGAAGAATGAAGCCTCGAAGGATCTCTGGACGCCGAAGGTCTCACTCAAGGGGGATCATCCCGTAACTCGCGCCGAACTTGCGCAGCATACCAGCTTCGAGGACTGCTGGATCATAATCCGCGGTAAGGTTTACGACATCAGCGAGTGGAAAGACCGGCATCCCGGCGGACCATTCGTGGCGCGAATGTTTGGTGGTAAGGACGCGACCGCGGAGTTCGGAGATTATCACAGCCCGGGAGCCTATCGCCATATGTCGCATTTTTGCGTGGGTCCGCTGATCGATTGATTCAGGGAGGTAACGCTTATTGCAAGGGGGTGCGGCACACACATGTGATGCTTGGACCGCAATGTCATTCATATCACCGCCGACCTTATCGGTCCTTATGCGGCTCATCGAGCGAGGCGGTTCGGCCTGTACAGCATTTCCCCAGTCCATCAGACGGTTCTGTGCCGAAATGTCTCGCGAGTGCAGCTCCACGGCATAGCGAGAAGAACGCTTATGAGTCGGGAGATGGACCTCTGGCGGCCTTGTAGACTATCTCCCGGCCTGCCCTCTGGTGGAACCGAATGCCGCACCAACTAAGTCGGATCGCTAATAATATCGGATCAATAGGACCTACCTTCAAGCAGCAGCAGGCCAGGTAGCCCGAGCGAAGACGAAGGTCTGTAACGTTTTAAGGAACCGGAGCCATGGCAGTAGTGATAGTTACAACTCGAGTGGGTGAAGAGCATCACTTAGAGTTACGACCGGGCCCAAGCTTGATGGAACTGATCCGTGACGCGGCAATAACTGAGTCTTTCGCAATATGTGGCGGCAATTGTTCCTGCGCGACATGCCACGTCTATATTGAACCCGCATTCAGTGAAATGCTACCTGAGATGAGCGAGGAGGAATACGAGTTGCTCGATTTTTCTAATCATCGAGAGGAAACCTCGCGCCTGGCTTGCCAGATCCCTTTGACCGTAGAACTTGCAGGCCTGTCAGTACGAATCGCTGATGCGAGCTGAACTCATGACGAGCTACGATGTCGTAATTGTCGGCACCGGCCATGGGGGAGCGCAAGCCGCTATCGCACTGCGCGAGCAAGGTTTTGAAGGCTCGATCGCAATGGTGGGCCGCGACCGTTTACCGCCTTACGAGCGGCCACCTTTATCAAAGGAATATCTAGCCGGCGAAAAGCCATTCGAGCGATTATTAATTCGTCCAGAAAGATATTGGGTCGATAAGCAAGTCAAACTTTTACTCAATTTGGAAGTTGTTGCGATCGAAGCCGATGCGAGGGTCGTAATCCTCCAAAGCGGACAGCAAATTCGCTATAGCAATCTCATCTGGTCGGCCGGCGGACGTTCGCGTAAGCTGAGTTGTGCCGGAGCGGACTTGGCGGGAGTATACGCCGTTCGTGACAAATTCGATGTCGATCGTATCCTAGCCGACCTTAATGCCGGGGCGAGCCGTGTCGTTGTTATCGGAGGCGGCTATATCGGACTGGAGGCCGCAGCAGTCCTAACGAAGCTGGGCTGCAAGGTGATCCTGCTCGAGGCCCTCGATCGCGTTCTGGCGCGGGTGGCGGGAGAAACCTTGTCTCGCTTTTTCGAGGATGAGCACCGCAAGCATGGCGTGGATCTGCGTACGAATGCGAGCGTCGAACGCCTAGAGGGCGATGGATCAAGGATTGTTGGGGTGAGACTGAAAGGCGGTGAGCTCTTGCCCTGCGATATGGCGATCGTCGGAATTGGGATTTCCCCTTCAGTCGAAGTCCTCGCGGATGCTGGATCGGCGGTATCAAACGGTGTCGAGGTCGATAGATACTGCCGCACCAGTCTTCCGCATGTCTATGCCATCGGCGACTGTGCCGCCTACGCTAACTCCTTCGCCAATGGCGCAATAGTTCGTCTCGAGAGTGTGCAGAACGCAGCTGGGATGGCGACGACCGTTGCCAAAGTGCTCTGTGGAAAAGGAGAACCCTATACAGCAACGCCGTGGTTTTGGTCTAGCCAGTACGACCTAAAGTTGCAGACAGTCGGCTTGTCAATCGGTCACGATGCAGCGGTCATTCGCGGAGTACCCGCCAGTCGTTGCTTTTCTGTCATTTATCTCAAGAACGGACGCATTATTGCGCTGGACTCCGTTAACGCCAGTAAAGACTATGTACAGGGAAGAAAACTTGTCGAAACGAGAGCTGAAATACCGGCTGAGATTCTGGCAGACAAAGAGTTACCTCTCTGGTGATGATCTAATCATGTCGCCACCGAGCGCCGTGCTCTAAACCAACGCCAACAGCAAGGTCACACGCTTCGTGCGCTTATACGAAGCCTTTCCCATCAAGTTCGCGACATTTGCCGAACGTGTTGCAGGCCTTCTCACATGCCGTGGTGCCCGAACCCCTTCATCGTTGAGGGCGCACCCTTGTCACCATCTCTTAGTAACGTAGCCTGCGAGCACCTCGTCCTCCTGATCAACCGCGCGTCAAAGGCAGCGATCTCGCCGTTATTCTACGTAGCACTCATCGAGGTGCCCCCAACACTCGTGAAGCCGCCGATCGACCGGCTTACCGCTGCCACGCCAAATTCAAGCGCGAGCTTGGGATCAGCAGGCAGACGGGTAGGCCGCACCACGCCATGCCGCTTGGCCCGCCAGTTAATTCTGGTTCCTGAGCGTCGGCGACAGAAAGCGAAGGTCGCGCAGCAAATCATACTCTTCGGGTATTACCCTAGATCGAGAGGGTCTTTCACCTTTAATCACGGTCATCCTATACGAACGAATTGCGTGATTGAGGAGGATCGAACGCGTGGTTCGTATTGAAGCTGTCGATACCCTGTTGATAGATGTACCAACCATCCGCCCGCACGTGCTGGCGATGGCGACAATGCATTGCCAGACGATATGCCTAGTGCGTATCCGCTGCTCGGATGGCACCGAAGGAATTGGTGAGGCGAGCACGATCGGCGGCCTCTCCTATGGTCCGGAAAGCCCCGAAGGCATCCAGCTCGCAATTGACACCTATTTTAGGCCGGTCCTGCTCACCTGCGACGCTGGACGTCCAGCTTCTGCGATGGCGGCGCTCTCAGCTGCGATCGTTGACAACTTTTTCGCCAAATGCGCGATCGAAACCGCACTGCTCGACGCGCAGGGTAAACGGTTCGGACTTCCACTGAGCGAACTTCTTGGGGGACGGGTGCGCGATAACGTCCCGGTGCTGTGGACACTAGCGAGTGGAGACACGAAGAGCGACATCGAGGAAGCAGAACGAATGCTTGAGGCACGCCGCCATGAGGCCTTCAAGCTTAAGATCGGCAAGCGCTCTGTGGCCGAGGACGTTGCCCACGTCGCCGCGATCAAGCGTGCATTGGGCGACCGTGCGAGCATCAGGGTCGACGTGAATCAAGCATGGAGCGAAACCGATGCGCGGCTCGGCCTTCGCTTACTCGTCGACGCTGGCGTCGATCTCGTCGAACAGCCGATCGAAGGCGCCAACCGCGCGGGCCTTGCGCGACTGCGTGCGCTGGGCCTGATTCCCATCATGGCTGACGAGGCACTGCGCGGCCCGAACGACGCGCTCGCAATCGCCAGCATCGGCGCAGCGGACGTCTTTTCCGTCAAGATCGAGCAGTCGGGTGGGCTTAGCGCCGCGCGCCGGGTGTACGCGATCGCAGAGGCGGCTGGCGTTGAACTCTATGGCGGAACAATGCTCGAATCCGGTGTTGGCACGATCGCCTCGGCGCAGCTTTTCGCAACATTCCCCAAGCTTCATTGGGGCACCGAGTTGTTCGGTCCGCTTTTGCTGACTGAGGAAATCCTCGCCCAGCCGCTCGTCTATGGCGATTTTGCGCTCGCCCTGCCCACGGGCCCGGGCCTGGGAATTGCACTCGACGAAGAGCGCTTAGCCTTCTTTCGACGCGGCGCCTCGCGTCGCACTATTTCTATCCCAACGCGCGCGGGGGCCTAATGCTATTTAAGGTCGAAATGGTCGTCGCCGTTCCTCACGACTTCGATCCTGAGCGGTTCGAAGTGCTCAAGCAAGCCGAGAAGGCTCGGTTCCAGGAGCTACAGAAGGCTGGCACATGGCGCCACATTTGGCGGGTCGTGGGGCAATATGCGAATGTTAGCCTTTTCGATGTCGCTAGCCATGAAGAGCTGCACGACATTCTGCTCACCCTTCCCCTCTACCCTTTTCTCGACCTACAAGTGATGGCGCTGTGCCGCCATCCCTCCTCCATCTACGAAGACGACCGCTGAGCGGGGCTAACATAACACGGGAGATGATAATGACCAGTCTGGTTCAGAGCGCAGAGATCCAGGAGCTCCTCGACAAGGCGAGCGGGCTCAACGAGGATGGCGGCAATTCGCGCCTCAAAGCAATCATTCGCGACTTTGTAGAAGGGGTGATGGCGTTGATCGAAAAGCACGACATCAGCGAGAGCGAATTCTGGACCGCGGTGCAGTTCTTGCAGGACGGCGCGAGCGAGTTCGGCCTGATCGTGCCGGGCTTAGGGCTTGAGCATTTCATCGATCTGCTCATGGATCGTAAAGACGCCGAGGCCGGCCGTAGGGGCGGTACACCGCGCACGATAGAAGGACCGCTCTATGTCGAAGGCGCCCCGCTGGTTGAAGGGGACGAAGTCAGCCTAACTCAGGACGACGACGAGGCGGCCGGTAATCTCTACATGACGGGGCAAGTTCGCGGTCCCGACGGGGAACCGGTTAAGGGCGTCACACTGCATGTGTGGCACGCCAATTCGAAGGGCTTCTACTCCCATTGCGACCCGACGGGGGAACAGTCGCCGTTCAACAATCGCCGGAGGATCAGGCTGGGTGAGGACGGGCGCTATTCGTTCCATTCAAAGATGCCGAGCGGCTACGCAGTACCCCCAGATGGGCCCGCAGAAAAGCTTTTGCACGCCGTCGGGCGCCACGGGAATCGCCCGGCGCACGTCCATTTCTTTGTCGAGGCCCCGGGCTATCGAACGCTTACGACTCAGATCAATTTTGGTGACGATCCCTTGGCCAACACTGATTTTGCGTTTGGCACGCGCGAAGGTCTGCTGCCGGTGCCGAGCCGCCAAGGAGACACGGCATACATTTCCTTCGATTTTGAACTTCAGCGCGCCCAGTCCGCTACCGACGAGAACTTCTCGGGGAGAGCACGAGCGAAGTTCGCGTAATGGCCCCATTGGACAAAATCTATCCCGATCCCGCCACAGCGCTGAAAGGACTGCTGTTCGACGGCATGACGATCATGTCGGGCGGCTTCGGGCTCTCCGGCAATCCCGAGAGCCTGATTCCCGAAATTCGCAAAGCCGGGATCGGTGGGCTGACGGTCATCTCCAATAATGCCGGGGCAGATGGCTTCGGCTTGTGGATGCTGCTGGAAAGCCAGCAAGTCACCTCCATGATCGCTTCCTATGTCGGCGACAATAAACTGTTCGAACAACAATATCTCTCTGGTGAGCTCAAATTGGAGCTCAACCCACAGGGCACGCTCGCCGAGCGCATTCGCGCCGGGGGCGCAGGCATTCCCGCCTTTTTTACCAAAAGCGGGGTCGGCACGGTAGTAGCGGAAGGCAAGCCGACCGAGTTTTTCGATGGCGAGGAATATATTCGCGAGACCTGGCTTAGAGCTGACCTAGCGCTCATCAAGGCGTGGCGGGCAGACCCAGCCGGCAATCTGATGTTCCGCAAGACTGCGCGCAATTTCAATCCCAACATGGCGACAGCCGCGAAGGTGACGGTTGCCGAGGTTGAGGAGATCGTTCCCGGTGGAACGTTTGACCCCGACTGCGTCCATACACCGGGCATTTATGTCGATCGGGTGGTCCAGAGCACAATTAATGAGAAGCGGATTGAGAAGCTCACCATCCGCCCAAGGGAAGACGCCTGATGGCAGGGGGGAAAATCGCCAAAGCGGGCGGTTGGACCCGCGAAGGAATGGCAGCGCGCGCCGCGTACGAGCTTGAAGACGGGTTTTACGTCAATCTCGGCATCGGCATTCCAACGCTTGTGGCGAACTACATTCCGAAGGGTATGCGGGTCACGCTCCAATCCGAGAACGGGATGCTCGGAATGGGTCCCTTCCCACTTGAAGGCGAAGCTGATCCCGATCTGATTAATGCCGGCAAGCAGACGATCACCGCCCTTCCGACGTCCAGCTTCTTCTCCTCAGCCGATAGCTTCGCGATGATCCGGGGCGGGCACATCGACCTCACTGTGCTCGGGGCGATGGAGGTCTCCGCAAGCGGCGATATCGCTAACTGGATGATCCCGGGCAAGATGGTGAAGGGCATGGGGGGCGCCATGGACCTCGTCGCTGGAGTTAGGCGCGTAGTAGTCGTTATGGAGCACTGTACCCGCGAAGGTACGCCCAAGATTCTCAAGGACTGCACACTTCCACTCACAGGCCGGGGCGTCGTCGATCTCGTCATAACTGACCTTGCTGTGCTGCGCCCAGACCGCCAGGGCCGCGGGTTTGATATTATTGATCTGGCGCCCGGTATCTCGGTCGATGAAGTGCGGGCGAAGACAGGCGCGGATTTGCACATTTTCATGGGAACGGCACGTTATGCCCCAGCCGATCTCGACTGACCGCGGCAAAAAGCCCGAAATCGGTGTCCTCTCAGGCCGCTCGGGAATCGGGCGTTTCCCAAGCGCAAAGATCGGCGAAATCACGTGCGCTGCAGTCGCGAACCTGCCCGACCTGCGACGACATCATAGTCCGAACGCGACCAAAAAATTAGAGCTAAAGGCGTGGACTTCTAGCAAGCTGAACAGCGCGACGTTCACGCTGGAGCGGGTGTGAGGCCCCTGAAGCACACCTTGATGGGCGACGGCTGCCGAATCGCATGGCGTTGCGACGGGCCGGAAGGAGCGCCGGTCCTCCTATTATCCAATTCGCTCGGTACTACGCTGGACATGTGGGCGCCGCAGATGGAAGCGTTCGTACGCAATTTTCGCGTATTGCGTTACGACAGTCGCGGGCATGGCGCATCTGACGTGCCGGCAGGCGCATATTCCATTGACCGACTTGGACGCGACGTGATCGAACTGCTCGATTCCCTCGGAATCGCACGAGTCCATTTCTGTGGTCTCTCGAAGGGAGGCATGGTAGGCCAATGGCTTGGGTTTCGTGCTCCCGAGCGTATCGGGCGACTAGTCTTAGCCAATACTTCCCCATTTATGGGCCCACCTCCAAGCTGGGGCCAGCGCATCGCGACTGTGCATGCGCAAGGCATGGCGGCAGTGGCCGATGGTATACTTGACCGCTGGTTCACCCCCTCATTTCAGACGTGTAGCAAGGCGTTGGTTGCGCCTTTTCGAGCTATGCTACTGGCAACCAACCCACATGGCTATACCGGCTGCTGCGCGGCCATTCGCGACATGGACATGCGTCCCGCTTTGCCATCGATTGATCTGCCAACACTTGTCATCGCGGGCAACGCCGATCCGGCGACGCCGCTCGAGCATGCACACGACCTAGCCAACAACATTCCGGGTGCACATCTACACATTCTTGCCGCTGCCCATCTTTCCAATGTCGAAGAGCCACAAGGATTCGCACGCGCGGTTCTCGAATGGTTTGAGTATGCCGATCCCTGACCTCCGGTTTAATCAATGGCACCGAACCCCAGCCCACCACGTTATGCTGGTGCCTATCCACAGCATGGCGCGGCTCGCCGCGATCGAGGACCGCGCCTGTGAATCGACAAATATTCAAAAAGGCATAAGTCATGCTTCGCCCCCTGTTCCTCTCACATGGCGCGCCCACGCTTCTTCTAGAAGATGTGGCTGCACGACATTTCCTCGAAGCACTTGCGGAGACAATGCCCCGGCCCCGCACCATTCTCGTTGTCTCAGCGCACTGGGAAACCCAATCCCCTACAGTCAACGCAGTAGAGCGAAACTCTACGATCCATGACTTCTCCGGGTTCCCCGCAGCACTTTATCGCATGAGCTATCCCGCGCCGGGCGATCCGGATCTCGCGGGTCGTGTGGCTGATTTGTTGGCGTGTGCAGGTCTGTCAACTACTACGGATACGTCGCGAGGTCTTGACCATGGGGTGTGGGTGCCGCTGCTCCTAGCTTGGCCCAATGCGGAGATACCCGTGGCCCAACTCTCGGTCCAAAGTCACTTAGGACCTGGTCACCACCTCAAAGTCGGGCGTGCGATCGCGCCACTCGCCCATGAGGGTGTGCTGATCATCGCCAGTGGAAGCTACACCCACGACCTTTCCAGTTTGCGGCGAGGGCAAGTGGATATGGCGGAGCCGGGGTGGGTTACAGACTTTGCCAATTGGATGGATGGGGCGCTGACCCAAGGCCGCACCTGCGACCTGCTGGCATACCGGCATCTGGCACCCAATGCGCAACGGAACCACCCGACGGAGGAGCATATCCTGCCCCTTTTTGTTGCCCTTGGAGCAGCGGGGCCCGATGCTTCTGTTGAACGACTGCATGCAAGCAACACCTACGGTGTCTTGCGCATGGACGCCTACGCATTTGGCAATGATGCCCCGCGACTCAATTGAGGGATTGGATCTGAGCTTGGTTCTTTGCGTAGGCCAAATAGACACAATGGCGAATCCCATCGCAGAAGGCGGGCATGAAACGGGCGCAAGAGTGACACAATGGCAAAGGAGATCGATCATCGGGTGATGAACAGTCTCCAATTCGTTTCGGGATTGCTGGCGATGCAAAGCCGATCGCCCGATGTTGGCGAGGCTGCCGTCCACCTCGAACTGGTTGCCCATCGCGTCGCAGCCGTGGCGCAGGTTCATCGGCACTTTTATGCGGATGCAGCGGAGGAGGTCTCGTGCGTCGCGTACCTGCGGCGCCTGTGCGGCGATCTGGCGGCGATTGCCCGTTACCCCTCCGAAGGTATCGCCAAGAACACGCCAGCGTTGGTGAGCAAATCGCCGGAACGCTTCAATCCTAGGCAATGCACCTGGGCCCGTCTTTTCCCTTGTGCTGCTGGACCCAGAGTGCTTCCGCCCAGATCCCCTGGTGGCGCTGCATCATTTCACGATCGCCCGGCGGTATCCCGCCGCCCGCGCATCGGCCTCGCTACAGAACATCTCTTCGGCGCGGGTAACGTCGTAGTAGGGCATGCCCGGCAGGTGATAGATCCACTGGCCGCGGCGATTGCGGTTTCCTTTGATAACGCAGCCGGAGAAGGCTTGGACTGGAGCGGCCCGCGAGGCGGACGCGGCCTGATCCCGGCGAGGGGCAGGGGGCTCGCCGAGAAGCGATAGCCGGTAGTCCTCGGGCGGCACAAAGGTTGAGCTCCAGATGCCCAGCATTGCCGCCTTGGCTCGAGCTTCCTGCGCCACGTAGGCATCGCTGTAGGCGCAGTACGCGACCGCCCATCCGGCTTCGACCATCGCGCACTGTTGAGCTCAAACCCGTTGGCCCAGCATACGCTCAGCCGCCGGCCATGCTGATCGACTCCTTGAGAGGTGCACTCGACATTCTTGCCCGCAACAATGGCGCGGAGCTGCGTTGCCTGTCAACGCCGGTCTGATTCCAGGCCATTGGGGCGGAGTAAAAGCAGGCCAGTGATGGCGAGACGAATGGCTGAGGTTGAGATCTACTTCGGCGACCGCATCTTCTAGATGTTTGATCGCTGCGCCGACGTCGGTACTGAGCAAATCGTGGCACTCTTTGAGCTGTCGGATAACTTCAGACAGTTCGGCGCGAACTGAGGCTAGCTTCGCACTTCGGGCGGTAGACATGCGTATCGGAATCGCTGCCAATGCCGATCGATCAGGCATTGATCTTACCAACTCTTGCTCTTTGCCCGCGACTCCGCGCTTCAACTTCCGACTTCCTTGCCAAACTGGCGGATTGGCCGCCGATAAACCAGTGTGCAGGATCGATCGGAATGAGCATGCCGCGTACCAGCGATCGCTCGACGCCCAGATGCTCAACGATCAATGCGGTCATGCCCGTCATCAGCCTGCTCAACTGTTCGGTGGGCCGCCCCGCCAGGGCCAGGCAAGTGAAATAGGGCGCCGGCAATCCGCCCTCGCTGACCAGCTTGCCCGCGGTCGCCCAGAGGTGGGGCGGCACTTCGGAAACGAAGGCGCGCACCCGCTCCAGCGGCAGCGGATCCAGCTCCGGATAGAGCGTGGCCGCGTAGAAGTGGCTCGCCGCCTTCAGCAGCGCTGCAACCGCATCGGCATCGTGAGCGGTTTCGACCAGGTGGAACTGAACAATCGGCATGGGTAGGCCTCAGAACAAGCCGCGGCGGCGCCCGGCATCGACCATGATCGTCGAGCCGGCCATGGCATCGGCGCGCGGATCGAGCAGCAGGGCGATGGCCCAGGCGACCTGCTGCGGGGTTGCGAAGGCTCCGATTGCGGATTCGCCGCGCATTTCGTCGAGCACCTCTTCTTCGGAAACGCCCATCTGCCTCGCGCGGCCCGCCGCGATACCGCGCAGGCGCGCGGTGTCGGCAGGTCCAGGGGCGATGAGGTGCGCGGTGACGCCGAGATCGCCATAGGCCCAGCTCAACTGCTTGACGGCGCTGGCAATGGCGGCGTTGGCAATGCCGGCGGTCGCTGCGTAGGCGGTCGGCTCAATGCCGTAATGGCCGCCCACCGCGACCAGCCGCGAGCCCTTGCGCAGGAACGGCTCAGCAGCCCGAATCAAGCGAACAAAGCCGCCAACCTTGATATTGCAGGCCTCGACCAGCGCGGCGGTCGGCGCGGTTTTGATTCCTCCAGCCACCGGAACGCCCGGAGCATGGACCACCATCGCTACCGGGCCGGTGATTGCGGCGCCGATTGTCGCGACGGCCTCATCCGAAGCGATGTCGGCGGCCACGGCGCGGAACGCCGCGCCATGGCGCTCCGCCAGGTGCGCCATGGCCGAGGTATCGCGGCCGACGCCGATGACCCGCTGCCCCGCCTCGACCAGCGCGGCGACGATCTCGGTTCCGAACGATCCGCCCGCGCCGACAACTATCGCCAGCGGCGCCGCGTCCGGTTCAGGTGACGACATCGAGGAAGCTCTGCACCACGTGGTTGCCTTGGGAGAACAGAGCGTTCCCCAGCTTCGAGGTGTCCCAGATCAGCGTCGGGTTGTCGGGATAGTAGATATAGCCGCCGGTAAATACCTCGTTGCGGTTACCCGAGCGGTCGAAGAAATAGACCGTCGCACCGCGGGTTATGCCGTGCCGGTTGGGGCCGAAATCGACCGGAATGTCATATTTCCCCAACAGATCGGCAGCGTGATAGAGATCATTTACCGATTCCAGCAGGAACGACGCATGGTGCAGCTTGGCGTCCTCTGGCTGGGCGACGAAGGCAATGTCGTGCGGCTTGTTGCCGCAGCTGACGAACGAGGCCAGCGGCGCGCGGCTATCGTGGTCCTGCAGTTCTTCGGTCAGATTGAAGCCGAGGGCCTTGATGAAGATATCGCGCGATGCGCCGATATCCTGCCCGCCCAGCAAGCAATGATCGAGCCGCGTGATCCGCATGCCGCGGACTTGGCCTTCGTCTGGAAGCGTGCCGGGGTTGACCGTGCCCATCCCGTTGCCGACCTGTTCCTTGAAGGCATAGAGATGGCAGACGTGCCCGGTGGGCAGGGTGAATTCGACCCTTCGGCCGCTGCGCGGATAGACTCCGGCGTCGATCTTCTTGGTGGCGATGCCGTAGTCGTTGAGCCGTCCTTCGAGTAAATCTAGCGTTGCATCGTCGAGCACCTTGAAGGCGACATATTCGACGCCCGAACGATCGCTCTCCTGGATCACGACGCTGTGACAATCGTGCTCATCCCAACCCTTGTAATAGGTCCGCTCATCGCCGTCGCGGCCGGTTTCGACTAGGCCCATATGGTCGCCATAATGCTTTCGGGCTTCGGTCATATCGAGCACGCGAATGCAAATTTCGCCAAGTCTCAGAACACCTTGCAATGCCATGTCACTCTCCTGATTCTGTTTGTATTAGACGAAGTAAACCAATGGAAACCGCTCCGGATCGAGACATGCTCCAGCGCCACAATGGGGTCGGCACCCGCGCGAGGTTTCCAGGTAGCATCATTGTTCTTCGCGCGATCCGCATCGAAATCGGGAATCTCGGGCTGATCGTTGCCACTGTTGATGAACTGGATCGAATCGTCCTGCTCCGTTCCCTCAGGCATGACTGGGCGATAGAGCTTGCCCAGCTTGTCTGAGCCCAGAACAAATTCCAGTGCACTCGCCTCAGCATCGACATCGGTCATCGTCACCCAGGCCGAGCAGATCTGTGTGCCGCCCATCGGCCAATAGGGCAGATCCTGATGCCAGAAGAACCGCTCATGGGTCTCGGGTTCCTTGACGAAAATCTGGTCGAAATAGAGCCGGGCCGAGCGTGATCCCATGGCCTGGGCGCACAGTTTGGCAACGCCGCTTTCGAAGGCATAGGCGCGGAAATCCGGGTCGGTAGGCCACATATAGCGATCGTGCACAAAGCGGCTTGTTACGCTGCCCGGATTGGTGTCGCCGCTGAACGCGCCGAGCCCCGCCATATGCGCGCTGATCTTATCGTACATCCGCTGGGTCCACTCTGGGCTGATCGCCCCGCGCACATAGACGACACCAACGGCGCGGTAGGATGCGATCTCCTCAAACGAGATGTCGCGATCGAACATCACACGGCTTCCTTGCTGTTGTGGCCGATCAGGCCCCGCGCTTTCGCCATGGTCAGCGCAGTGTCCTCGATCATGTCTTCCTGACCGCCGATCATCTTGAGACGGCCCAGCTCCATCAGCAGATCGCGCGCGGGCAGGCCGTAACGGCGTTCGCAGTCCTTCGCGTTGTAGAGGAACGTCGAATAGACGCCGGCATAGCCCAGCGTCAGCGAATCGCGATCAGCGCGCGGTGGCTTGGGCATCATCGGCAGGACCCGGTCTTCGGCGACGTCCATCAGCTTGAAGACATCAATTCCGGTCTCAATTCCCATACGCTCACTGACGGCAGCAAACAGTTCGAGAGGGGTGTTGCCAGCACCCGCACCAAGGCCGGCGGCCGAGCCATCGATGCGGGTGGCTCCCGCTGCCACGGCGGCGACCGAATTTGCGACGCCCATGCCGAGGTTGTGATGCCCGTGGAAGCCGATCTCGGTGTCCGGCTGCAGCGCGGCGCGCATAGCACCAATTCGGGCGGTAACGTCGTCGGGAAGCATGAAGCCCGCGCTATCGGTGCAATAGACCGTTTGCGCGCCATAGCTCTCCATGAGCAGAGCCTGTTCGACCAAGGCCTCGACAGGGGTCATGTGGGCCATCATCAAGAAGCCGACTGTGTCCATTCCGAGCTGGCGGCCAAGGCTGATATGCTGTTCGGTCACATCCGCCTCGGTGCAATGGGACGCGACGTGGACGCAGCCAGCGCCGCAGTCGGCGGCCATGCGCAGCTCGTCGAGCGTGCCGATGCCGGGCACGTGCAACACCGAAACCACCGCATTCTTCATCCGCGATGCGACTGCTGTGATGTATTCCTTGTCGCTGTGCAGGCCTCGCCCGTAGTTGAGCGAGGAGCCGCCGAGACCATCACCATGCGTCACCTGCAGCAGCGGGACGCCCGCCTCGTCCAGGCCGGTGGCAATGTCGATCATCTGTTCCAGCGTGATCTGGTGACGCATCGAATGCATCCCGTCGCGCAGGCACATGTCGTGGAGCTTGACCTTGCGGCCGCGAACCTTGGCTTCATCGGACATCAGGCGGCCTCCGTCTCGGGAATGGCGACGGGCACGAACGATCCGTCGAGAATCTTGCGCGCGAACATTTCGGCTGTGTGCGCGGCGGCTGCGGTCATGATGTCGAGATTTCCGGCATAGATCGGCAGGAAGTCGCCCAGACCTTCGACCTCGAGGAAGATGCTGACCTGCCGCCCGTTGAAGGTCGGGCCGTTCTTCAGCCGGTAGCCGGGCACATATTTCTGCACCTCAGCGATCATGTCGTGGACCGAGCGGGTGATGGCATCGACCTGTGGTTCATCGACAGTTTCGCAATAGATTGTATCGCGCATCATCAAAGGCGGCTCGGCCGGGTTGACGACAACAATCGCCTTGCCTTGATCGGCTCCGCCGACGCGTGCGACCGCACCCGAAGTGGTCCGCGTGAATTCGTCGATGTTCTTGCGCGTTCCGGGGCCGATGGATTTGGAAGCAACCGTTGCGATGATTTCGGAATATTCAACTGGCTGGACCCGGCTGACTGCATTGACCATCGGGATGGTTGCCTGTCCGGCGCAGGTCACCATGTTGACATTCATTACGCCGCTGTCCGCCAAGGTCGCCAGATTTACCGGGGGTACGCAAAACGGGCCGATCGCTGCCGGGGTAAGGTCGACCATGAACACGCCAAGCCCATTGAGCTTGCGACTGTTCTCAGCATGGACATAGGCCGAGGTAGCATCGAAGGCGATCTGGACGCCGTCGGTGATTACATGCGGCAGCAGGCCATCGACACCTTGGTCGGTCACCTTAAGGCCGAGCTCGCGGGCGCGGGCCAGGCCTTCGGAGGTCGGATCAACCCCGACCATCCAGACCGGCTCCAGCACATCGGAGCGCATAAGCTTGTAGAGCAGATCGGTGCCGATATTGCCGGGTCCGATGATGGCGCATTTGATTTTGGTCATTTGCTCTCTCCACCCGCTTCAGCCTTTTCGCCAAAGGTCTCTCCCGCGACAGCATAGTGATCGAGCGGGGTTTCATTGAGGATGACGCGCACGGTTTCCGGCTTGACTTCGAATGCTTCGACCGCGGCCTTGGTCAGCGCGCGGACCAGCCTGCGCTTCTTTTCGACGCTGCGGCCTTCGGCGATTACGACGGATATGATCGGCATCAGTTCACCTTCACATTGATGGTTCCCATGTCCTGGAAACGGGCACAGACATTGTCACCGGACTGGATTGGAAAGGCTTCGGTCATGGCACCGGCCAACACTACTGTGCCGGCCTTGAGCACTTCGCCGCGGCTATGGAGCAGCGAAACCAGCAGTTGGATGACATGGGCAGGATGACCCAGCACCGCGCCAGATGCAGCAAAGGCTTGCGGTTCGCCGTTGATTTCCAGCACGACGCCCAGCGTAGCCAGGTCCAGCTCCTCAGGGCGTCGCGGTCTGCCGCCCAGCACGACGCGTGCCGACGAGAGATTGTCTGCGACTACGCTCTCCAGGTCGAATTTGAACTTCTCGAACCGGCTATCGATGATTTCGATCGCGGGCTGGACATAGTCGGTCGCCGCATAGACTTGCTGAACACTGACCTCGGGTCCAGCCAGGTCGTCCTTCATTACGAAGGCAATTTCCGCCTCGACCCGCGGATGGATCAGCCCCTTGGTCGGGATCGCTCCGCCTTCGGGATCGCAGGTGTCGCGCATCATCAGGCCAAAGGCCGGCACATCGACGCCCATCTGGACCATCTTCGCTCGCGAGGTCAGCCCGGCCTTGTAGCCATATAACTCGCGCCCGCGTGCCTGCCAGCGGCGCAGCAGTTCAGCCTGCACCGCATAGCCATCGTCGATGGTCATGCCAGGATAGGCATCGGTGATCTTAGGCATGGTATGCGCATTGGTCTGCGCATCATCAACCACATCGGTGATGGCACTGATCTGGCTGGCATCAAGCATCGACCAACTCCTTCGCGAATGAAATCGTGCAGGAACCGATCCCGCCGACGCGCATGGTCAGCGTGTCGCCGGGGTCGAACAGGAACATGGGGGCGAGGGCACCCGACAGGATCGTCTCACCGGCAAGCAGCGGTGTACCTAGCCGACCGAGCGTGTTGGCAAGCCAGGCCACCGCATTGGCCGGAGAACCTTGCACCGCCGCGCCCGCGCCGGTCACCGCAATCTCGCCATTGCGTTCGGCAACCATACCGGCGAGCGCCAGATCGACATCGCGCGGATCGACCTTGTCCTGGCCTACCACGTAGACCCCGCATGAGGCATTGTCGGCAACCGTATCCTGGATGCGGATGTCCCAGTCCTTGATCCGGCTATCGACGATTTCGAAGCAGGCGCTGACATGGTCAGTGGCGGAGATTACTTCTGCCGCAGTGATCCCGGGTCCGACCAGATCGCGCTTCAGCACGAAGGCGATCTCGCCTTCTGCTTTGGGCTGAATCAGCGTGCCCGCCGGGATGGTCGCGCCATCCTCATAGACCATACCCGAGGTGAGGATGCCGAAATCTGGCTCGAACACTCCGATCGCTTGCTGTACCGCCTTCGAAGTGACGCCGATCTTCTTTCCGACCACAGCTTCGCCCGCGGCGAGCCGCCGTGCGATCATCCGCGCCTGCACCTGGTAGGCATCGACGATCGTCATGCCCTCCGCCCGGTCGCGCAGGTTGGGCACCGTTTGGCCGGCAACACGCGCTTCGTAGAGTTCATCGCCGAAGCGCTCGATCAGGGATTTTTGCAGTGCCATGGGTTTACAACTTCACACAGATGTTGCGGAGTTCGGTGTAGAATTCGAGGCTGTGAACCCCGCCTTCGCGGCCGATACCGGATTGCTTGGAGCCGCCGAACGGGGTGCGCAGATCGCGCAGGAACCAGCTGTTCACCCAAGTGATGCCAACATCGACCTGCGCCGCTACGCGGTGCGCGCGCGCCAAGTTGGTGGTGAAGATCGAAGCGGACAGACCGTATTCCGTATCGTTGGCGATGCCGATCGCTTCCTCTTCGGAATCGAAAGGCCTGACGTGGCAGCAAGGGCCGAAGATCTCTTCGGTCACCGCTGCTGCATCGTCGGCCAGGCCGGTCCAGATGGTCGGCTGGATCCAGCTGCCCCCAGCCAGGTCTTCCGGCATGTCGGGAATGCCGCCACCCGTCACAACCGTCGCGCCCTGCTCGACCGCCTTGGTATAGTATGACAGCACCTTCTGGCGGTGCTCTTGCGAAATCAGTGGGCCGAAAGTGCTCGCCTTGTCATTGGGCGCACCGGGCTTTAGCGCTTCGGCCTTGGCTTTGAGCGCTGCAACGAACCGCTCGAACAGCGGGCGCTCGACCAAAATCCGCTCGGTACCCAGACACACCTGCCCGCAATTCAGGAAAGCCGATCTGCCGATCGCTTCCATCGTCACGTCCATGTCGGCATCGGCGAAAACGATCGCGCTGTTCTTGCCGCCAAGCTCGAACGAGACGTCACGCAGGCCTTTAGCCGCCGACTGCATGATTGCGGTGCCGGTGCGGGTTTCTCCGGTAAAGGTGATGGCATCGACCCCTGGGTGCTCGGTCAAGAATGCGCCGGCCGAGTCCGGGCCGAACCCGTGGACGACGTTGTACACGCCCTTAGGCACGCCAACCTCGTTCATGACTTCGCCCAGCAGTGTCGCGGTGCCTGGAGTTTCTTCAGACGGCTTGACGATCACGGCATTGCCACAAGCCAACGCCGGAGCGACTTTCCAAGTCATCAGCAGCAGCGGCGCGTTCCACGGACAGATCACTCCGATCACGCCCTTGGGGCGGCGGATCGCATAGTTAAGCGCGCCCTTGCCGTCGGGGGTCTGCATCTCGAAGCTCTCGGTGGAGACGTTCTTGATGATGTCGGCGAAGGCCTTGAAATTGGCGGCACCGCGCGGAATGAAGGCGTGCTCCATGGTCCCGCGCGGCTGCCCGGTGTCGGCCATTTCGGCTTCGACAAAATCGTTGAAGCGGCGGGTGATGCCATCGGCGATTGCGCGCATCAGGTCCGCCCGATCATCCACGCTCAGCCTTGCCCAAGGCCCTCGCATTGCCGCGCGCGCCGCCTGGACTGCGGTGTCTATTTCCGCTGCGCCGCCTTCGACGACATGGCCGACCAGCGAGCCATCATGCGGCCGCCGCTTCTCGAAGCGCTTGCCGCTTGTTCCAGCCGTAAAGTCTCCGTCAATGAAATGCAGGAAATCCGTCACTCAACTCTCCAACAGGGCCTTAAGCCCGCACATGGCAATTTCTTCGTCCTGAGCTGCGCTTGCGCCGGAAACGCCAATGCCGCCAATCAATTGCCCATCTTGCCGGACAGGGAGCCCACCGGGAATTACCGTGACCCGCGGTCGCCGCAGCAGGCCCTCACGAACCGGTGCGACTTCGCCTTCCAGCATCTGTGAAAATGCGGCCGTAGACATTCCAAAGCTGTTCGCCGTCCAGGCCTTGTCTATGGCGATGTCGGTCGATGCCAGAAAGGCCCCCGGCATTCGCAGGAACGCCGCCAGATTGCCGCCGCCATCGACCACCGCGATGTTGACCGCCACGCCCAGCGCTTCCGCTTTGGCGAACGCTGCGGCAAGCGCCTTTTGCAGCCCCGATGCGGATTGGCTCATGCCATTGCTCCGCGGGTGGTAAGGGGAAGCGGCTCAACCCTCAGATTGCTCTGCGGCAGGATGCGGCAGGCCAGCACGATGCCCTCGGCCTCGTCAGCTTCGGAAATGCGCGATCGGGTCATCTTCTGGCTCTGATAGCGCCCCTCGAGCACCCGGACCCGGCAGACCCCGCAGCCACCGCTGCGGCAGCCAACCTTGATGGCGGATTGGCGGGCTGCAATCATGGCAGTGAGCAAAGATTGACCGGCAGTGCAGGCGAACTCCGCCTCACCCCCGGCGATTGCAATCGCCCATTTGTCCGAACCTGCCTGTGCCATCGCTATCCTCCAGCTTGCCTTCGGTAATCCGATCTCTCGGCCTGTTTCCTAAGCAAGCACTCCGTTACCTTCAAATACCATTTCGGAGCCAAAGCGATACCGAATGGTTTTCATTAGAATCAGAGCGCTCGGAACAAGGGCGAGCGCACCTGCTGCGCATCAGCTGCGGAAACGAATTTCTCGGTGTAGATGTCTCGCTCGAACAGCCGTCCCTGCATCAAGGCGGAAATTGCCATGCTCGCGGGCAAGCGCCTCGAATTCGGCGTGATAATAGAGTTCAGACAGGTTGCGCTGCCCGTTGATCAAAGTGAACGGTAGGTTGCAGCCTTCTGCTAGGAGATCGAGAATCATCGAGCGCGGGCTCGACAGGCCCGAACCGCCCGCGAAAAAGATCATCGGCAGGTTCGCGGACTTACGCACGAAGAAACGGCCATAGGGGCCGGTGAACTTGATCGGATCGCCGGGGGCGAGCCGATCATGGATGTGAGCGGTGCCCGCGCCTCCGGGCACGCGCCGGACATTCAGTTCGATCAGATTACTTTCAGCTGGAACGCTGGCGATCGAGAAGGCGCGGCTGCCGATATCATCGGGCAGCGCCAGGTTAACATACTGACCGGCCTGGAAATGGATGCCCTCGGTGCCGTCCAATTCGATCCAGACGCCCTTGATTGTCGGCGTCAGATCCTCGATCCTGGCTACCCGACCTGCGAAATCGCGGATCGGGATATTCTGAGCGTCCGGCTCCTCGTCGATCTCGGCTTCGATAACGAGGTCGCTCTCGGCAGTCGCACAGCAGGCGAGCGCGCGCCCTTCGTCGCGCTCGAAGTCCATCAGCGGGTGCTGTAACGGGCGCTGGGGAAGGGCGATCTCTGCCAAGTGGAGAGCGGTTAGCGTTAGACTGACCAGGCCATGAGGTTTTGCCACTCGGCAAGGGCGACCGAGCGGCGAAGCTTGTAGGTCTGGCGATCAGTGAGATGGCGGTCCTGGCTAAAGTGGTTGTGGAGGGAGGCGTGAACTGAAGCGAATTTCTGTAGCGACTTCATCTGCCGAAATCGTTGCATGGCACGCTCACGTCGTCGGAACGGCAAGTGCGAATTCTCAACCCGGTTGTTGGCCCAGCGGCCCATCTCGCGGCGTTCGAGGTTCCCCAGTTCGCGCATTGCTGCAGGGTAGGAGCGCATGCCATCGGTGACGATTGTCTCGGTCCTTCCGTGCCGCTTCAACGCCTTCTTCAGAAACGCCAAGGCCGCAGCCTTATCGCGCTTCTTCGTGACGTAGCTTTCGAGGATCTCACCTTCGTGATCGACCGCTCGCCACAAATAGTGACGCTCTCCATTGATCCGCACGAAGACCTCATCAAGGTGCCAGCGCCAGTGGCGAAAACCCTTCATTCGGCTGACCCGTTGTCGCCGGATGTCAGCAGCGAACATCGGACCGAACCGGTTCCATCACAGGCGCACCGTCTCGTGACATATGTCGATACCGCGTTCGAACAGCAGGTTTTCCACATTCCGCAACGACAAAGGAAACCGCACATACATCAGCACCGCGAGCCGAATGATCTCGGGCGAAGAGTTGAAATAGCGGAATGGACTGGCTGGTTTGCGAGGTCGAGGTATGGATCCGCCCTACCCTCACCGGCTCACTTTTCAATCAGGTGCGTTTGCTTTGACAGCACCCCTGCCGACACATATACGAGGGTCGGAAAGGTAGACTGATAAGTGCCAGATGATGCAGCCAGGATAGAAACCGAAGCAAGGCGACTGTTTGACGCTCGCAAAGCAGGGGTTTCAACGGACCTCGTAACCGACAGCTGGCCGGACATTTCCCCCAAGCAAGCGCAGCGGATCGCAGCGAGAACTCTGGCAATGGTCGGCCAGCCCCGTTGTGGGATCAAGCTCGGCTACACCAGCGCAGCGATGCGTCAGCAAATGAACATCGACCGACCCAACTTCGGACACCTCACAAAAGACATGGATTTCGGCGGCGGTGTAATTACCCCCTTGATACACCCAAGGGCCGAACCTGAAATTGCCCTCCGCACCGCGAGGGACATGGTCGTTGCACCAACAACGCGTGAAAACCTATTCTCTCTGGTGGACGCGGTATTCCCCGCTCTCGAGATCGTCGACACTCGCTATCACGACTACGTGTTCCGTTATGAGGATAATGTCGCTGACAACAGCTCGGCGGCAGGGTTTGTTCTGGGCAAGCCGCATGGTCCCGAAGTGCTGCAAAACGACGGTCTCGCAGTTTCTCTGACGCCTGAAGGACAGGACTCGCTCACGGGCCATTCTTCTGCAGCCATGGGTGGGCCGCTAGAGGCTCTGGCATGGCTTTGCCATGAGCTAGAAGCCTCAGGCGAAATGCTGCCCGCAGGGTTCATGATCCTGACCGGGGGCTTGACATCAGCGCCTTACCTGGAGCTGGGCGTCCCTGTCAGAATTGATTTTCAGAGATTGGGACACTTGACCTTTACCTGGTAGCGGCACCGGCTTTAGGCGAGTGCATGCAAACGTGAACCACCAAACGCATACAGCCTCGGATGATACTAGAGCATGTCCTGTGAGGTTGAACCGTCTGCATCGCGTCAGCAAGCCCGCTGGCTTCGTCGCGACGCCTGCAGGCGGCAACCACGGCTTCCGCAGTATAACCTGACGCAGTCAGGCCGCGATCAGGCTCGTTTCCAGACGATGGAGCCCCCGCAATGTATTGTGCGGTCTGCGTTCGGCCTTGTGAATGACAAACTCCGACACAGTCGCCGTCAAGGCTTGCAGGACAGCGGTGATTTCCATCCGCGCGAGATGCATCCCTGCGCACATGTGCGTGCCCTGCCCAAAGCCCATATGGTCAGCGGACCCGCGCGAAATGTCGAACCTGTTAGGTTCGGGATAACGACGGGGATCGCGATTGGCGAAGGTCGTCAGCCGCCATCGCTTGATGCACGCGCACTTCTTGCAGCCGACCTCCCACTCAATTGGCAGGGCCAGCGTGCAGCGCTCGCGTTCGAACAAGCCTGATAATCCCATTGCAGTCAGAAAACTCGGTACCAGAGACCGGGCGCGTTTTCCAGCGCCAGCTTTTTGGTTCTGACGGTCTCTCGACTGCAGTTGATGTTCCATGCTCACGGGGAGCGCGCAGTATTGCGGGGTTCCGACCGGATGGCTGGTCAAGCCGAAAAATGAGTCGGGATACTGAGACTGTCTGGTGCGGCCAAGAAGACTCGAACTTCCACGGGCTTTCGCCCACAACGACCTCAACGTTGCGCGTCTACCAATTCCGCCATGGCCGCACGCGCCTAGACAGGTAGGAGGCGGGCCCTAGCAAAGCGTGTAGGCAGGCGCAACAGGCATTATCAATCGCGTCGCAGCAGGAACACCGCATGTTCCGCCAACAGATTGGCAAGTCGTTCATTGCGCGGTTTATCGCCCGACAAAAACCATTGGCCTTCTATCTTGATATGCCGCTCGTCGAGGAAGCTGCGAAAGTCGTCGATGGTCACATGGTGGATATTGGGCGTGTCATACCATGTATGGGGAAGCTGCTCCGTCACGGGCATGCGTCCGCCGAACATATGGGCCAAACGCATGCGCCATTGCGCAAAATTGGGGAAAGAGACAAAGGCCTGCCGTCCAATCCGTACCAAATGATCCAACACGAGATCCGGCCTTTTGGTGGTCTGCAATGTCTGGCTTAAAATTGCATAGTCAAAGCTACCATCGGGATAATCTGCCAAGTCGGTATCGGCGTCGCCTTGAACCACCGATAGCCCGCGGGCGACCGCCGTTGCCACGTCGCGGGCATTAAGTTCCATCCCGCGCGCGTCGACATTCTTTGTATCGCGCAATGCCGCCATCAACAGACCGTCGCCGCAGCCGACATCCAAGATACGCGCGTGGGCGCGCACTTCGCGGGCGATAATCGCAAGGTCGGAGCGTAACGCGGTCACCGGCTTTCCCCTGCGCGCAAAAAGCCATCGACAATGCGGTTCATTTCGGGGGCGTCCAATAAAAATGCGTCATGGCCAAAGGGGCTCGACAGTTCCACAAAGCTCGCCGCCGCGCCCGCCGCGTTCAACGCATGTACAATGCGCCGCGATTCTGCGGTTGGATATAACCAGTCGCTGTCAAAACTGATCAGGCAGAAACGCGTTTTGGTGCCGGCAAAGGCCTTGGCAAGCACGCCGTCATGCGGCTCGGCCAGATCGAAATAATCCATCGCGCGGGTAATGTAGAGATAGCTGTTGGCGTCAAAGCGGTCGACGAAGCTTAGGCCCTGATAGCGCAAATAGCTTTCGACCTGAAAATCGGCGTCAAAGCCAAAGCTTTTGGCATCGCGATTTTGCAAACGCCGACCGAATTTCTCGGTCAGGCCCGCTTCGGACAAATAGGTGATGTGCGCCGCCATGCGGGCCACGGCAAGGCCGGCAGCGGGTGCTTCATGCCCATAATAAGCGCCATTGTTCCAGCGCGGGTCTGCCATAATTGCCTGACGCCCAACCTCGTGAAAGGCGATGTTCTGCGCCGAATGCCGCGCGGTCGATGCAATGATAACCGCCGAACGGACGCGTTCGGGATATAAAGCGGCCCAGCTTAAGGCCTGCATCCCGCCCATTGATCCGCCGACCACGGCCTCCAATGTTTCGATACCCAGATGATCCAGCAATGAAGCCTGCGCACGGACCATGTCGGCAATAGTGATAACGGGAAAACCCATCGCATAAGGCGCGCCTGTTGCAGGATCGATGCTGGCGGGACCAGATGATCCCATACAGCTGCCAAGAACATTTATGCTGATAATGCAATGGCGCGCGGGGTCGATAGGCTTGCCGGGGCCAACCATCCGCGTCCACCAGCCTGCCTTGCCGGTAACGGGGTGGTTCGATGCCACATATTGGTCACCGGTGAGCGCGTGGCAAATCAGGATGGCGTTGGATTTGTCGGCGTTCAGTGTACCATAAGTTTCATAGGCAAAGTCGACAGGCGCAAACTCTACACCGCTGTCGAGCTGCACTGGCCCAAGCAACTGTGTCTTTTTATCCAGACCGAAACGCGTGTCATTCTGCATGAGGAACGCCATATCAGCGGTTTCGTGCGAAACAACAGAAACTCGCAAAAGAAGTGGTCCTGACCCTAGTGAGTTGGCGACACGTTGCGCTTCGCCGCCGCCGCCGCTATGGCCGCGGGCATGAACACACCCATAGCCAAACCTTGGATTGAAGCGATCAGCGCCTACACCCCCGGCAAAGCAAAGTCGGATGATGGCCGCGTGCTGATTAAATTATCGGCGAATGAAAACCCGTTGGGGTGCAGTGCAGATGCGTCGGCGGCACTGGTGGACAAAAGCGCTTCTTTGGCGCGCTATCCTGACCCGGCTTGCACCGCTTTGCGCGAAGCATTGGGCGCTGCCTATGAGATTGATAGCGATCAAATCGTCTGCGGCACGGGTTCGGATGAGCTGCTGAACCTTATTGCCATGGGCTATGCGGGGGCAGGCGACGACATTATTTATGTGCGCTATGGTTTCTCGGTCTATGACATTGCGGCCCGCAAAGCGGCGGCCAATGTGATTG
>JBBAOE010000023.1:36113-49894 GCA_040401595.1 Burkholderiaceae bacterium | reverse complement strand
GGTTGCGTGTTGGTTGAGGTGAGGCCGCTTGGGCGCGCTCGGGTGTGATCCGAAGCGTGGTGATTCAAGCGGCCTGCACCGCAAGGGCAATGCGTGAGGTCAATGCGCACGGTCAATGCGCCCGGTCAATGCGCATGGTCAATGACCAGGTTCACCGATCAGGTCGATGTCGGGCATCGGATAGTGTTTTCGATTGCCGGTCCAGAACCGCCGGAAGGGAACCACCCATTGCCTGGGCAGCACCCGTCCGCGAAGAGCCCGCTCGGCTCAGTTCGACGCAGCCTCACGCCCAACGGATTCGGGACTTGTTGCCTCCCGCATTTCCTCGCGGCGCTCGCCGGTCAGCGGCCAAGGCAACGGGCGCTCGTTGCGTCGCCCCTCAACCCCCACCTGCGCCCAGGCCTCTCGGACGGCGCGCCATTCGCGCGACTCCAGCCCATAACGTCGTACGGCGGCGAGCTCGGTCAGGCGCGCAAACTGGGAAAAATCGGTCGATGGCGTCACCGCGGGGTCCCGCAGGGCGTCATACCAGACCGGGCCAGCGCCCGCCCATGACGGCCCGCCGATGCCATTGCTCGCCAAGTAGAAGGCGTGATTAGGAATCCCGGAATTGACATGCACCCCGCCGTTGTCCTCCCGCGTACGCACAAAATGGCGCATGTGGGCCGGTTGTGGGTCCTTCCCCAGCACGGGGTCGTCATAGGCTGTCCCCGGCGCCGCCAGCGATCGCAGCCCTTTGCCTTGGACCTTGGAGGTCAGCAACTGATCCCCAATCAGCCAGTCGGCTTCATGCGCGGCTTGGCCCAGGTGAAACTGCTTGACCATGGATCCGAACACGTCGGCGAGTGACTCATTGAGCGCCCCGGGCTCGTAGACATAGGCCAGCTGGCCCTCATCCGAAATGATGCCGTGACCGAGCTCGTGGCCGATCACGTCCACCGCGGCCGTGAACCCGCGAAACAGGACGCCATCGCCGTCGCCAAACACCATCTGCCGGCCGTCCCAGAAGGCGTTCAGATATTGCTCGCCAAAATGCACGCTCGCCCGCAGTCGGGTTCCGTCCCCGTCAAGACCATCGCGTCGGAATGCGTTCTCCAGAAATTGCAGTGTGGCTTTCAGGCCGTCCCAGGCCTCGTTAACCGCTGGGTCCGCAACCGGTCCGTTGTGCGAGCCGCGCGCGAGCTTGCCCGGCAGCGTCTGGCCATGTCCGGCGTCATAAACCCGAATCGCAGGAAGCGGCTTTCGGCTGATCACGGAATCCGTTGGCACCGGTTGGCCCAGGGCGGGGCGATTTGCCGCTAATCGATTTGCGCGGACGCGTTGATCAAGGAGTTGAGTCGATTGTGCGGCCGCGCGAATTGCGGGGTCTTGCGCCAGCCCTAATTGGCGCATGAGGTAGGGCGGGAGGATTGCTTGAAGACGGGATTGCGACATGGTTGGACTCCCTCAGGGATTGGGTGGAACTTCCAAATCCTGAGAGACCGGGGCAGGGGCCAATGTGCGGGAATTGACTGGAATCCACCGCGATTGCATTTATGGGTTCGGTTCAAGCCCATTTGCCGCTTGGTGTTTGAACCGGGGTTTGATCCGCCGATAAATCCGTCTTAAACCGGCGATAAACAGCCACAGTCAGCCACAGTCAGCCACAGTCGTTTGACAGACGGCGGACTTAATTCGGACGCGACCGGCTTATCCCCTCCCAGCATGAAACGAGCTGTCGTTCAATGGCGTAGCGGACGGGACTGGAAAACTGGCACATAGGATGCCAATTGCAGTTTCGGGGATCGCGACTGACGTCAGCGATGTGGTTTTAAGACGAAGTGGCTTTTGATTTTAGGGATTAATGGTAATCTATCGATTCGGGCGGTAATTGCCCTCAAATTTTCGATGTAACAACCCGCCAGGAGATTAAAAAATGAGTAAATATCAAGAACTGATGCAGCAAGCCGCCGAGCTGCAGCGCCAAGCCGAAGAAGCACGCAAGCATGAATTGGCTGCCGTGATCACCCAGATCAAGGGATTGATCGCCGAGCACCACCTCAGTGCCTCGGACCTGGGCTTCCATGGTCGCGCCGGCGCTGCCGCCCGGGCGCGCGATGGCCGTGGCACTGCCGCACCCAAGTATCGTGACCCTGCCTCTGGTTCAACCTGGTCAGGCCGTGGACGCAAGCCGCGCTGGCTCGATGACGCCCTGAAGGCCGGCCATTCGGCCGACCGCTTTCTGATCGGCGCATAACGGCATAGAAGGCAGCTGAAGTCATGTACCGGCAATCAGGCAGGTACGACAAGGGTGCGCCTTAAAGCCGCATTACTTTGCCATCTGCTTCGGTTGCGTTGGTTTTCAGCGTAGCCTGTCGGGCCAAGAACGGACCGACACGAAACCCGCCCGTTGGTTGTTCCAGTGGGTGGGTTTTTTTGTTTCTGAAGGAACTGCATGACGCCAATTGATCACTCCGCCCGCCGCGATTACCGCTACTACGATCTGATCATGGCGGCGTTCGTCACAGTCTTTATCTGTTCTAACCTGATCGGCCCGGGTAAAGGTGCCCAGTTGGATTTACCGATCGTCGGTACGGTGACGTTTGGCGCCGGGGTTTTGTTTTTCCCGATCTCCTATGTCTTTGGTGACATTCTCACCGAGGTGTATGGGTATGCCCGAGCGCGTAAGGTGATTTGGGCTGGTTTTGCCGCGATGATTTTTGCGGCTGTCATGGCAGCGGTGGTCGTGGCATTGCCGCCCGCGCCTTGGTGGAAGAATCAGGCGGCTTATGAAGTTGCATTTGGGAACACCTGGCGGATTGTTCTCGCCTCATTGACGGCCTATGCCTGTGGGGAATTTGTTAATTCCTTCGTTCTCGCGCGACTCAAGGTGATGATGGACGGTCGCAAGCTCTGGGTCCGGACCATCGGCTCGACCATCGCTGGTGAAGCCGTTGACTCCTTGTTGTTCTATCCGCTTGCATTCTGGGGGACGGGAATTATTCCGGATGACAAGCTGCCCTTGCTCATGCTGTCGCAATGGGTTGTCAAATCGTCGGTTGAAATCGTCTTTACGCCGCTGACCTATAAGATTGTCAATGGCCTGAAGCGGGCAGAGGGCGAAGATTATTATGATCGCGATACCAATTTCAATCCCTTTACGCTGAAGGATTCCTGACGGTTTGAATCGACTTCTTTTCGCGTGGCATTCGCTGCGCCGGGATTTGCGGGCTGGTGAACTGACCCTGTTGGCGCTGGCGATCGCCATCGCGGTGGGTGCGCTTGCCGCGGTGGGCTTGTTTTCCGAACGGATGCGGGTGGCGCTGGGCCAGGAGGCACGCCAGATCCTGGGGGCCGATTTGGTCCTGAGCTCCGACCGGATGCCGGCTGCAGCGCTCGATGCGCAGGCGCGCGAAGCCGGTCTGCAGTTGACCCGCACAGTCGTGTTTCCCAGCATGGTGGGGGCCGGCCAGACGCTGCGTCTGAGCTCGGTCAAAGCGGTGGGGGAGGGGTATCCGCTACGCGGTCAGGTGATGCTGAGCGTCGCCAGCGGGGCGACCGTCGCTGCGACCGCCATCCCTGCTCCGGGTTCGGTCTGGCTCGACGATGCGCTGATGGCCACCCTGGCATTGAAGCCCGGGGACTTCGTGACCCTCGGTGAATCGAAGCTGCGCGTCGAAGCCGGGATCGCGCTTGAGCCCGATCGTGGTGCGAGCTTCGTGAATTTTTCGCCCCGCGTGATGTTGCGACTCGACGACTTGGCCGCCACCGGGCTGGTCCAGCCCGCGAGCCGTGTGACCTGGCGTTTGCTGGTCGCAGGCGATCCAAAGGCCGTAACGCGTTTCAAATCATCCCTCAAGATCGAGCGCGGACAGCGCATCGAGTCTCTGGAGGCCGGTCGGCCGGAGCTGCGTACGACCCTGGATCGCGCGGAGCAGTTTCTCGCGCTGGTGGCCCTGCTGACGGCGCTGCTATCGGCCGTGGCCATCGGCCTCGGCGCTCAGCGCTTTGCGCAGCGCCATATCGATGGCATCGCAGTGATGAAGGCGCTCGGGGCGACCCAGGGCGATCTGATTCTGGTCACTCTGATCGAGCTGGCGCTCCTGGGCCTGGGTGCAGGGCTGACGGGGGTGGCGGCGGGCTGGGGCGCGCAGGCGGTCCTGGTCAGTTTGGCGGCACCGATGCTCAAGTCGTCCTTGCCGCCGCCGACCTGGGTGCCAGCGTTGCAGGCGCTCGCCGCCGGGATGGTGCTGTTATTGGGCGCCGCGATGGTCCCGCTGCGGGCTCTGGCTGGGGTGCCGCCCTTGCGGGTCTTGCGCCGCGATTTGCCCGCGCCACCCGCAGGGGCCTGGCAGGCCGGGTTCGCCACGCTCCTGACCTTCGCGTTACTGGTGGTGTGGGCCGTGCGGGATGTGAAGCTTGCCGTGCTGGGTTTGGGCGGATTCGTGGCTGGAACTTTGGTGTTCGTCGTGGCAGCCGCACTGGCCGTGCGCTCTTCGGGATGGCTGCGTGCTGCCATCGGGCTCGCTGGCGGGGACCGGGCGGTGTTGCGGGTGGCGCTCGCGTCGTGGTCCCGACGCCGGGGCGCATCGATCGCCCAGACCGCGGCGCTGGCGGTTGCACTCATGGCGCTGGTATTGCTGACGGTGACCCGCGACGATCTGCTGTCGAGCTGGCGCAAGGCGAGCCCAGCGGATGCGCCCAATCGGTTCCTCATCAATATTCAGCCGGAACAGCGGGACGCGGTGCGCGATACGCTTCAAAGCGCGATGAAGGATGCCGGACTTGCCCCGCCCCAGCTCTTCCCCATGGTGCGTGCCCGCCTGGTGGCGATTGATTCAAAGCCCATCGTGTCCGAGTCGCTTGGCGATCGGGCCCGCAGCATGCTCGATCGCGAAATGAACATCAGCTATGCCGATTCGGCGCCCGCGTACAACGAAATCATCGCTGGGCGTGATGTTCTCGCCGGTGCAGCTGAGCTGACGGCAGAAGAGGGCCTGGTCAAGGTGCTGGGGCTGGCCTTGGGGTCCCGACTGAAGTTTGATGTGGCGGGCGAACCCCTCGAACTGACGTTGGTCGGGGTGCGCAAGCTCGCCTGGGATTCGATGCGGGTCAATTTTTTCCTGATGGCCAGTCCGGGCGTCATGGCGGATCGGCCGCAGAGCTGGATCACGTCGTTTCGCGAGCCTGCGCCTCAGAACGCTCAGACAGTCCAAACCACCTTGGGCGATAGCCTGGTTCGGCGTTTTCCCAACCTCACGGTCTTCGATACCGATAACTTGATCCGACAAGTCCAGTCGATTCTGGACCGGGTCTCGGCGGCGGTTGAGTTTCTATTTGCATTCACGCTGGCGGCCGGTCTGGTCGTGCTGGCGGCGGCGCTCGCAGGCAGTCAGGATGAGCGGGCGCATGAATCCGCCGTGTTGCGCGCGCTCGGCGCTTCCCGAGGTCAACTCGCGCGGGCGCAGGCCGTGGAGCTGCTCTTGGGTGGTGCGGCCGCGGGCTTGCTAGCGGCCTTGGGTGCGGTGTTGCTGGCATGGCTACTCGCGCATTTGGTCTTTGATTTCCCGTTTGTGCCGCGCTGGTGGACGATTCCCGCCACGATGGCCGCTGGCGGCCTGGGCTCACTGGTGGTGGGCTGGATTGGGTTGCGCAAGGTGCTGGCTTCACCGCCGATCGAGGTATTGCGCGGCTAGCACCTGGCTGCAAAGCGACGGCGCGTGAGCCGAAGCGGGTATTTCGCAATATGAAATGCAATGTTCGTATGGTGGAAAACCCGACCTCGAGTCGGAAATAACATATTGCATAACAGCGAACCTATTTCCACAATATGAAATGTAGGTTGTAAGTCATTCATATGATGAGTGATTTTTTTATTCCGAAGCGGTGACTATTCGTGTTGCCGCGCACCAATCGGGCGGTACTCTTTTTCACACCAAGTGAAGTTTTTATGGTCCCTCGAAAGGAGTCCCGTCGTGACCGCTCGTGAACTCGAAGCACAGAAGCTGCAAAAAGAATGGGCCCAGAGCCCGCGTTGGAACGGTATCAAGCGCGGTTATACCGCTGACGAAGTCGTCCGACTGCGCGGATCGATCCAGCCAGAACACACGCTCGCGCGTCGCGGCGCCGAAAAACTTTGGAGCTTGCTCCACACCGAACCCTTCGTGAACACGCTGGGTGCGTTGACGGGCAATCAGGCCATGCAGCAGGTCAAGGCCGGTCTGAAGGCGATTTATCTCTCGGGCTGGCAGGTTGCTGGCGACGCCAATATGGCCGGTGAAATGTACCCGGACCAGTCGCTCTACCCCGTCAACTCGGTGCCGATGGTCGTGCGTCGTATCAACAACACCTTCACGCGGGCCGACCAGATTCAGTGGTCCGAAGGGCGCAACCCGGGCGACGCCGGTTACGTCGATTATTTCGCGCCGATTGTGGCCGATGCCGAAGCTGGGTTCGGTGGCGTCCTCAACGCCTTTGAGTTGATGAAATCCATGATCGAAGCGGGCGCTGCAGGCGTGCACTTCGAAGACCAGCTCGCCTCGGTCAAAAAATGCGGCCATATGGGCGGCAAGGTGCTGGTTCCAACCCGCGAAGCGGTGGCCAAGCTTGTGGCTGCGCGGCTTGCAGCGGACGTCATGGGCGTGCCGACCCTCGTGATCGCCCGCACCGACGCGGAAGCAGCCGATCTGCTGACGGCGGATATCGACGCGAACGATCAGCCGTTCTGCACAGGCGAACGTACGGTCGAGGGCTTCTATCGGGTTCGCGCCGGTGGCGACCAGGCTATTTCACGGGGTCTGGCGTATTGCCCGTACGCGGATCTGGTCTGGTGCGAGACCGGCAAACCAGATCTTGAATTCGCCAAGAAGTTCGCTGAAGCCATCCACAAGCAGTTCCCTGGCAAGATGCTGGCGTACAACTGCTCGCCGTCCTTCAACTGGAAAAAGAACCTCGACGACGCCACGATCGCGCGCTTCCAGCGCGAACTCGGTGCCATGGGCTACAAGTTCCAGTTCATCACGCTGGCGGGTTTCCACAGCCTCAACTACTCGATGTTCCACCTGGCGCACGGCTATGCCCGCGAGCAGATGAAAGCCTTTGTCGAGCTGCAGGAATCCGAATTCGCCGCGATGGACCGCGGATTTACCGCGGTGAAGCATCAGCGCGAAGTCGGTACGGGCTACTTCGATTCCGTCACGCAGGCGATCGAGGGTGGCAAGTCCAGCACGACCGCGCTGCACGGGTCGACCGAGGACGAGCAGTTCTTTGATCGCAAGGTAGCCTAAGCCGGCTGAAGGCGGCCAGAGGGGGGCCAGAGGGGGACCTGCGACCCGAGTCCCCCCCCGCTTCAGGGTGATGAAATCGACTGGCTCGAGGCCAGTGATGTTGGCCTCGAGCGATCCGAGGACCTGATCGCCCGAGCGCACGCCGACACCAGCGCGGGCCCTTCGTACAGCAAGCCGGTGTAGATCTGCACGAGGCTCGCACCGGCCTGAATCTTTTCGACCGCATCGGCGCCCGATAGGATGCCGCCGACTCCGATGATCGGCATGGCCGGGGGGAGCTTGGCGCGCAACCGCCGGATCACGTGGTTTGAGGCTTCGCGCACGGGTGCGCCGGAGAGGCCGCCGATTTCTTGCCCATGCTCGAGATGACGCACTGCGTCGCGGGCGATCGTCGTGTTGGTGGCAATCACGCCATCAATGCCCTGTTCGGGCAACACCCGGGCGATGGTGTCAATCGCGGCATCATCCAGATCAGGGGCGATCTTCACCAACAATGGTACCGACCGGCCGTGGGTCTGCGCGAGTTGCTCGCGCGCTGCGGCCAGGCGCCCGAGAAGTGCGGTGAGCTCGTCCCCCCCTTGGAGTGCCCGCAACTGGCTGGTGTTGGGCGAGGAGATGTTGACCGTAATGTAGTCCGCCAGCGGGTAGGCGGCTTGAAGCCCCAGGACGTAATCGTTAGCCGCGGCTTCGATCGGGGTCGAGGCGTTCTTGCCGATGTTGATCCCCAGGACCACCTGCCCACAGGGTCCGCGCAGGGCGCCGCTTGCGCGGGCAGCGCGCACCTGCAGCACGAAGGCGTCAAGGCCCTCGTTGTTAAAGCCCAGGCGATTGATGATGCCCCGGGCTTCGGGGAGGCGAAACATCCGCGGCGTTGGGTTCCCCGGCTGGGCCCGCGGGGTGACGGTGCCGACTTCAAGAAAGCCAAACCCGAGCTGCGTGAGCGCGGCCAGATGCCAGGCGTTTTTGTCGAGTCCTGCGGCAAGCCCGACCCGGTTAGGAAACCGCAGACCCAGGAGCTCGATCGGATCGTCGACGGCGGGACCCGAGATCAGCCCAAGCACGGTTGATCTGGGGGCGAGCCAATCGAGTGCCCGAAATGCAACTTCGTGGGCGCGTTCGGGGTCAAGCCGGAACAACAGGGGCCGAGCCAGTGCGTACAGATTCAAACGAAGAACAATCCCATTCCGAACAACAATTCCAGCCAGCGACCTCAGTCCACCGCAGTCAATGCCTGCCAGTCCCCGTCCCGCAACACTTCGGCGGGCTGGAAGCGAGCTTTGTACGACATCTTTGGACTTTCCGCGATCCAATAACCAAGATAAAGATAATCAAGACCCATGGTACGCGCCTGATCGATCTGCCAGAGTACGTTGTAGGTGCCGTAGCTGACGTGGTCTTGATCAGGTTCGTAAAAGGTATAGACCGAAGAAAGACCGTCATCGAGCAGGTCGATGATTGAAACCATGACGAGTTGATCGGATTCGGTACGGAACTCGACCAGCCGGGTGTTAACCCGGCTTTGCAGCAGAAACTGCGCATATTGATCGCGGCTGTCCTGATCCATGCCACCACCCGCATGACGTCGGGCTTGGTACCGTAGGTACAGCTGGTAGTGTTCGCCGGAAAAACCAGGCTCCGCCACGCGGACCTGGAGATTGGAATGATCCCGCCAGGCCCGGCGCTGGCTGCGGTTGGGCTGGAACTGGGCAACTGGGACCCGCACGGGCTGGCAAGCCCGGCAACCATCGCAATGCGGCCGATAGGTAAAGACCCCGCTGCGTCGAAAGCCAGCCCGAACGAGTTGCGCATAGACCTCGCTCTGGATCAGGTGGTTGGGCGTAGCGACCTGAGAGCGCGCCTGTCGATCCGGCAGGTAGCTGCAGGCGTAGGGCGCTGTTGCATAGAACTGCAGCGCGGCGAACGGGAGGTCCTTGAGATGAGTCATGGCAGGGACGGGTTCAGGTGGGTCGATGACCAGTCCGGCGCCGGTAAGTGCGACGCCTGTGAAAGGATATGCAGAAAACGGTCCCGCGCGATAGGGCGCGCGCCCATCGAAGACAGATGCGCAGTTTGCTGCTGGCAGTCGATGAACGCGAATTGCCATTCCCGCAACTGCTGCACCAGAACAGCCAGCGCTGCCTTTGACGCATCGCGAACGCGGGTAAACATGGATTCGCCAAAAAAAACCCGACCAAGTGAGACGCCGTAAAGACCAGCAATCAGCGTGCGCGAGGGACCGAAATCGCCTGCAGGGCCCGAGGTGTCTGACGTGTTCTGGGTTTCTGGGCTTTCTGTCCTGTGCGCCCAGACTTCAACCGAATGGGCGAGCCCCTGATCGTGCAATCCCACATACGCCTGCAGGATGTCCTCGGTGATCCAGGTGCCGTCCTGATCGGGGCGCGGTTCCGCACAGGCACGCATCACGGATTCGAAGGCCTGATTCAGGGTGATCTCCCATTGCCCTCGCTGCAGCGCGCGCCTGAGGCTTTGTTTGAGCGAACGCGAGATCCGAAATTCCTCCGGAAACAGCACCATCCGGGGATCGGGCGACCACCAGAGAACGGGCTGACCCTCGGAGTACCAGGGGAAGATGCCCTGGCCGTAGGCCTCCAATAACCGGGCAGGCGATAAATCCATGCCGGCGGCGACGAGGCCCGGCGGATCGGTCAGCGCATGCTGCGGGGACGGGAGGGCCTGACCCGGGGCGACCCAGGCCAGCTTCATCCGCGCTGGGGGCTGATCGAACTCACGCGTAATCCGGGCTGTGGGGCGGCAACCCCATGCGCACCTAGCCCCAGGGCCAGACCCGTGGTGCCAGCTTGGTGTCCCGCGGCTGCGTGAACGTCCTCGAAATGCCACCGCAGGGTCTGGCTCACCGTTCTGAAGGCCAGATCCTTCCAGGGAATATCCGCTTCCCGGAACAAACGGACTTCGAGGCTTTCGGTCCCCGGGGCAAAGTCCAGATTGATGAGCCGGGCTCGGTAGAAGAGGTGAATCTGCTCAACATGCGGAATATCGATCATCGAAAACGCGGTGCCAAGTTCGATGTGCGCGCCTGCCTCCTCGACGGTCTCGCGGCAGGCACCCTCTCCGGTGGTTTCACCCAGCTCGAGAAAACCTGCGGGCAGAGTCCAGAATCCGTGACGGGGTTCGATGGCCCGTCGGCACAGCAAGACCTGATCTTCCCAGACCGGGATGGTACCGACCACCATCTTGGGGTTTCGGTAGTGAATGACGCCGCAGGCGTCGCAGACGGCCCTCGGACGGGTGTCGTCGGCCGGAATCCGCAGCTGAACGGCAGCGCCGCAATCGGAACAGAACTTCATGGTCAGCATGGCTCCCTGAAGCTCGCAGTGTAGCGTGGACCTGACCTGGACGAGTGGCCCGACAAGGCAGAGATCAGAACCGATCGAGCGGTCGACACCGATATTTCCAAGAGCAACTTGCGCTGGGGCACGAATGGGTCTATTGTCCGTTCCCTAACGGACGCGGGGTGGAGCAGTCTGGCAGCTCGTCGGGCTCATAACCCGAAGGTCGTAGGTTCAAATCCTACCCCCGCAACCAGAGAACGCGTTTTGCGCCCTCTGTGCAGGATCCGAATTCCGATCCTGCAAATTTTCATTGGTTTATGGTCTCTGGTCGGTCCCTCTTGGGTTCTCCAGAGGTGTTTTTTGTTCCGTTTTCCGGAATGACGCTGCGATTCCATCTCAGGGATGCAAACGGCGCAAGCTAAAATCGTGATCGAAACGGTGCTTCTGTGCGCCGGGCAGCCGCTTGATATCGCGGCTCTTCGGCGCCTGCTCGTCGATCCCGAGGTGGAAGGTGCAGTGGTGCCCACGCCCGATACCATCCGCCTGCTGCTCGAAGCCTTGCGTGAAGAATGGCGGGATCGCGGTCTTGAACTGACCTCGGTCGCAAGCGGCTGGCGCTTTCAAACCCGACCCGACATGGTGCCCTGGCTCGAACGTTTGCGACCCGAGAAACCTCCCCGGTACTCGCGCGCGGTTCTCGAGACCCTCGCCGTGATCGCCTACCGGCAGCCGGTCACCCGAGGGGATATCGAAGCGATCCGGGGCGTCACGGTTGCGACCTCGGTGATCCGTGCGCTCGAAGAGCGCGGCTGGATCGAATCTGTTGGCCATCGGGATGTGCCCGGGCGACCAATGCTGTTGGCCACAACCCGCTCGTTTCTGGATGACTTCGGACTTCGCGCACTCGATCAGCTGCCGCCGCTTGAATCGATGGATGCTGGAGTGCCTCAACTTGAAGCTCCGGCCGAACTATTTCCACAAGTTGAATCTTTGCCAGGATCTGAATGAGTTCTCTGCCCGATCACGATCACGATCACGATCACGTTCCCAATCCCGAACCGCGAGCGGAATCAACGCCGTCCTCGGCGATTGCGCGCCAGGAGGGTGAGTCGGCCGAAGGTCGCCGGCCCGGTACCCGGTCGCCGTTTCGCCGGCGACGCTCGGGTCGTCGCGAGGCGGGCCCGGATTTGGGAGGGGCGCCCGGCGCGTTTGAGGGAGGAGACGCGGGAGGAGACGCGGGAGGCAATACGAGAGGCGACGCGGCGGGAAACACCGGTGCGGCATGGGGTGCGGCTGGCGAAGCTTTTACCGACACGGAAGACGGTGCAAGTCCCGACGGGCCCCTTGAGCCACGCGAGGCAAGGGGGCCGAGGGCGCCAAGGGGACCCGGAGGACCTGGCGGACCGAAATCGCCGAGAGGACCGAGGGGGCCAAGAGCGCCCCGGGAGGCTCGTGATCCGAATGCGCCGGGTGAACCCGATGCGCCTCGCGAGTCCCGTGGTCCGCGCGCTCCAGGTGAGTTTCCGGAGTCCCGCGAGCCCCGCGAACCCCGTGGGCGGGGGGGGCGAGGGCCTCGGCCGGAGATGGAAGTACCCGAAGAAGAACGGATTCCGACCTGGCAGGTACAGGCGGCGGTCGGATTCGATGCCGGCGATCCCCGGCGCCGGTTGCCGCGGCATATTCGTCCGCTACCCGATGATGATTCGCCGAAACTGCATAAAGTGTTGGCCGAGTCTGGGATTGGTTCGCGCCGAGACATGGAAGAACTAATCCTGGCGGGTCGGGTTTCGGTCAATGGCGAGCCCGCGCATGTCGGGCAACGGATTGGTCCGCAGGACCTGATCCGGATCAATGGACGGCCATTGCGCCGTAAACCAACCGGTTCGGTACCCCGGGTGCTGCTGTATCACAAGCCCGCGGGCGAGGTGGTGACCCGCGATGATCCGGAACAACGTCCCCTGGTCTTTGAGCGTCTTCCCAAACCGCGCGGCGCGCGCTGGGTTGCCGTGGGGCGCCTGGATCTGAACACCGAAGGCTTGCTGATCTTCACGACCTCGGGCGATATCGCCAATCGGCTCATGCATCCGCGCTACGGCTGGGAGCGCGAGTACGCCGTTCGTATCCTGGGCCGGGTCGAGGAGGATGCCCGCCGACAATTGCTGGCCGGAGTGGAATTGGAGGACGGTCCGGCGGCGTTTTCTGTCGTCGAGGAAATCGGCGGAACGGGAGCCAATTGCTGGTATCGGGTGGTGATCTCGGAGGGGCGCAACCGTGAGGTTCGGCGTTTGTTCGATGCGGTTGGGCTCACCGTGAGCCGTCTGGTTCGCGTGCGTTTCGGCCCCGTCGCATTGCCAACACGCCTGCGTCGCGGGCGTTGGCTGGAACTCGAAGGGGCCGAGGTCCTGGCGCTGCAGACGGCGATGCGCGAGAGTGACGCCGCATTGCGGGCAGCCGGCGTGGATCTCGAGCCTGAGACCGTACGGGATGGTTCGTCAATCGAGCATGATGATCAGGATTGGGAAGATCACGACGACGATGAACTCGTCGACGATGACATCGGCAATCGTCTCGATCCGGCGGAGGCCAAAGCCATTGCGGCCCGGCATGCAGGCGAGGAAGAGGTGGCGATTGATGACGACGACTGGCAGCCGCGTAGCGCCGATGCCCACCAGGAGGCAATTTCCAGAGCGATTCGGAAAACCGGCGGGGAGGGTCGACGTGCGGCTTTCCGCGCGCGGGCACTCGCGCAAAAAACCCAGCAACGCACTGGGGTCGACCCGGCCAGTCTGAGCATGACGGGTGGACATTTCCCCGCCGGCGGTGGCGGATATCCAGGCGCCGGGGCCTACCCGGGTGCATTTCCCTCCGGCTATCCGGAAGGCGCACCACGTGGGAAACCGGGCGGACGGCGCCAGCGCCCGGCCGGTGGACCCGGCAAACCGTACGCCCCGCGTTCGGGTTCCGCAGGCGGGCCGCAGAGCAGCCCCTACGGAGATCCTTACGGTGTGCCCTATGGCGCTGGCTTGGGCGGCAGTCCATTTGGTGGGGCGGGTCCAGGGGGGAGTGGCCGCGGGAATGAGCGGGGCCCGGGATCTGTTCGGGGGCCCGGTCGCGGGCCAGGACGAGGCCCCGGCGGTGCCGCAGGGCGTGGGCGGGGCCCCGGTTCTTACAACGCAGGTCAAAACGCAGGTCAAAACGCAGGTCA
>JBBAOE010000023.1:18201-36013 GCA_040401595.1 Burkholderiaceae bacterium | reverse complement strand
AACGCAGGTCAAAACGCAGGTCAAAACGCAGGTCAGAACCTCGGTCCAGACGGGCTTCCAGTGCGCGGTCCAGGTCGTGGGCCCGCTGGTGGGCCTGGTCGTGGGCCCGGTCGTGGGCAGGGGCGCGGTCCAGGGCGCGGTCGTCGCGCGGACCATGGGCCGTTCGAAGGGCCAGGCGCTGTGGGTGGCGATTTCACAACGGGTGCTACACCGGCGTTCGGTGAAGCCGCCCCGGGGACCGCAGAGCGGGGAGCGGCTACATCGTTTGGCGGTGACGCACAGGGTCCATTCTCTGCACCGGTGGGGCCTCCCCGGCCGCCAGGGCGGGGTGGGCGTGGCGGACGTCATGGCCGCGGTGGGCGCGGACCAGGCGGTCCAGGGCGACCATCAAGCGATGGCAATGGGCAGGGCGCTGAGGGCGGAGCCGTCAGCGATGGCGGGCCCGGACAGCCTGTCCGTGAAGCGCGTCCGCCTCGGCCGCCGAGGCCTCCACGTGCGCCAAGACCGCCACGCGAGGACGGTCCGATGATCGCGGCCAAACCCACAGTCCCCGCAGTCACGGTGGAGATTCGGACCAAGCGGCGGCGCCTGCCTTCGACGCCCACCGAGTAGAACGGGCTCAGGACCCGTCCGCTTCTACCATAAGGTGGCATGGATGTTATACTTCTGACATCCGCGCCGCTCTGGGTCGTCGTTCTGGGTCAGCCCTGACCCGATCGTTCCAGCTGCAGGCGCACCAGAAGCAATGGGCTGGATAACGGCCCATTTTTTTTTCTGTTTGGGTTTCCTTGACATCGTTACAGCTGACCGTTGAACAGGCGCTCGCGGGCTTGGGCTATGAACTCGTCGACCTTGAGTTCGTCGCTCGGGGGCTCCTGCGCGTCTTTATCGACCGTCCTGGCCAGCCCTTGGGGCCGACCATTGACGATTGTGAGGCGGCGAGCCGTCAGCTGGTCCGGGTCCTGGAGGTCGAAGGAGTGGATTTCGCCCGACTGGAAGTCTCTTCTCCAGGGCTGGATCGGGCGCTGAAAAAGCCTGCTGATTTTGAACGCTTCGCGGGTCAGCAGGTGGCACTGCGCATGCGCCTCCCGATTGAGGGGCGTAGGCAGTTCCAGGGTGTATTGCAGGTCGGTCCGGCGGGTCGGTGGGTGTTGGAATGGAGCGACGCTCCACCTCCGCCCACGCGAGGGAATCGGGGAACTGCGCGCGTCAAGGCGGCCGCTGGACTCGCCAAGGTAGCGAAGACAGCCAAGGCCGTGAAGGATGCAGGAGACGGTCAGGACGGGAAGGGTGCGACGGACGGGAAGGACGCGACGGAGGCGACGGAAGTTAAGGCTGGGACATCTGCGGGTGCAGCGAAGGCTGCGCCGCCGCCGCTCCACCGATTGGAATTTGCATTGGATGACATTGAGCGCGCGCGACTGGTGCCGCAGTTTGAGTTTTCAGGAGTGACAGGGCGATGAGCCGAGAAGTTTTAATGATGGTCGACGCGCTGGCGCGCGAGAAAAATGTGGAACGCGAAATCGTGTTCGGTGCTCTCGAAAGCGCGCTCGCCTCTGCCACCAAGAAGCGATTCAACGACGAGGTGGATCTTCGCGTCACGATCGATCGGGCGACCGGAGACCATGAGGCCTATCGGCGCTGGCTGGTCGTGCCCGACGGCGAGCTTGAGGATCACGACCTCCAGATGATCGTCACGGAGGCGCGAAGTCAGGTGCCCGAAATCGAAGTCGGCGACTACATCGAGGAAGAGCTCGAGCCAGCTGAGTTTGGCCGGATCGGCGCCCAGGCGGCCAAGCAGGTCATCCTGCAGAAAATTCGGGATGCCGAGCGCGAGCAGATCATCAATGACTTCGTCGAGCGCGGCGATATGCTGTTTTCTGGCACGGTCAAGCGGGTTGATCGCGAAGGTGCCGTCGTCGAGAGCGGCCGGATCGAAGCGCGCCTGCTGCGCGAGAACACCATCCCCAAAGAGAATTTGCGCGTTGGTGATCGCGTTCGCGGATGGGTCTCCCGACTCAACCGTGAGGGTAGGGGACCCCAACTCTTTATGTCCCGTACGGCGCCCGAATTCATCATGGAACTCTTTCGCCTTGAGGTGCCCGAGATCGAACAGGGGCTGCTTGAGATCAAGGCGGCGTCGCGCGATGCGGGCGTTCGCGCCAAGATTGCAGTTCTGGCGCATGACCGACGGGTTGACCCGATCGGTACCTGCGTCGGGGTCCGGGGCTCCCGCGTTCAGGCGGTGACCGGAGAACTGGCCGGTGAACGGGTGGATATCGTTCTGTGGAGCGAAGATCCGGCCCAGTTCGTCATCGGCGCGCTAGCGCCAGCCAATGTCAGTTCGATCGTCGTCGACGAAGAAAAGCATGCCATGGACGTCGTGGTCGACGAAGACAATCTGGCGCTCGCGATCGGGACTGGCGGTCGGAATGTCCGGCTCGCCAGCGAACTGACCGGGTGGCAAATCAACATCATGACGGCCGATGAGAGCCGCTCCAAGCAGGAGGGCGAGCGCTCGACCTTGCGTGAGCGCTTCATCGAGAGCTTGGACGTGGATCAGGAAGTGGCTGACATCCTCATCGATGAGGGCTTTACCAGCCTCGAAGAGATCGCCTATGTGCCGATCGCGGAGATGCTCGAAATCGAAGCGTTTGACGAAGACACCGTCAACGAATTGCGTAACCGGGCACGTGATGTTCTTGTGACCCGAGCAATCGCGACTGAAGAGAAAATTGAGCATCTGTCGGAAGACCTGCTCTCGCTTGAGGGAATGGACCGTGAGCTCGCAGCCAAGCTGGCCGACATCGGGATTCAGACCCGCGATGATCTGGCCGAGCTTGCCATCGACGAACTCATGGAAGCGACCCAGATTGAAGAACAGGCTGGACGTGAATTGATCCTGCGCGCACGCGCCCATTGGTTTGCCGAGGAAGAGAACGCAGCCGCACAGGCCGCTTCGGGTTCATCTGCTGATCACACCGGTGGCGCCAGCGCCACCACTGGCGCATAGGTCTTAAGGAACGGAATGGCTAGTATTAATGTCGAGAAATTTGCTGCCGAATTGAAGATGCCAACGGACGTGCTGCTCGAGCAGCTGCGTTCGGCTGGCGTGCGCAAGGCGTCTGCGCAAGATGATCTCACCGAGTCCGATAAGGCTGCGCTGTTGTCTGCGCTGCGCCGTGCCCACGGTGGGCCCGAGGACGAGGCTAAAAAGAAGATCACGATCACGCGCAAACAGACCAGCGAAATCAAGCAGGCTGATGCCAGTGGACGCGCCCGAACCATTCAGGTCGAGGTGCGCAAGAAGCGCACCTTCGTGCAGCGCGAAGAGGGCGCATCCCCCGCGGCGCTCGCGGCTGCGGAAGCGGCTGCTGCTGAAGCGCAGCGGATCGAGCAAGAGGCTGAGGCCCGACGCGAACAGGAAGAGCAGGCTGCGCGTGAGCACCAGGCGGCTGAACTGTTGGCGAAGCAGCAGGCGCTTGAGTTGGAGCGTGAACGCGAAGCCGCCGCAGCTGCTGAGGCTGCGCGTCGTGAAGCCGAAGCACAGATCGAACGCCAGCGTTTGATCGAATTGCAGGCACAGCAGGCGCAGCAGGTCCTGGAGGAGCGGACCGCTGATGGCGCGAAGGCGCAAGCGGTATCGACGGCCTCGGGTCCAGCGGTCCCTGCGACCGCCACGGATGGGGTTGCGGGTGCTGTCGTGGATGCGCAGGACCAGGCTGCAGCCGATGCCAAGAGCGCTGCCGCTCCGGCTGCCGTGCGGGCTCGGGCAGAAGCGGCCGCCCAGGCTGCGACCAATGCAGCGACCGAGGCGGCAAGGCTTGCGCAGGAAGAGGCCAAGCTGCGCGCTGACGCTCGGCGTCGGATCGAGGCCGAAGTGGCTTCGATCAATCGGATGACGACAGTCGCCAAGCGGGCTCCAGCGAAGGTCGAAGCCCCCGCGCCGGTTGCACCCCCGGTCGCAGCGCCGGGCGCGGCAGCTGCCGAATCGGGCGAGAAGAAAACCGTGACGCTCACCAAGCCGGCAGCCAAACCGGCAGGCGCTGCCGCTGGCGACGCCAAGGAGCGCGGGAAGGGTGTCAAAGATGTCAAGGATCTCAAGTCCGCGAATCTCTCCAGCAGCTGGCAAGAGGATGCGAAGAAAAAACAGGCGCTTAAAACCCGTGGGGCCGGTGGCCCAACGACGGGGTGGCGCGGTCCGCGTAGTGGCGGGCGCTCCGGTGGGCGCGGAAATGACCGCGATCAGCGCAGCGAACTCGCCGCCGCACCGGCCGAGCAGATCGTTCGGGAAATTCATATCGCCGAGACCATTACCGTCGCCGACCTTGCCCACAAGATGTCAGTGAAGGCGGCCGAAGTGATCAAGCACTTGATGAAATTGGGCCAGATGGTCACGATCAATCAGGTGCTCGATCAGGAAACCGCGATGATTCTGGTTGAGGAAATGGGTCACAAGGCGCTTGCCGCCAAGCTCGATGATCCGGAAACCTTCCTCGAAGAATCGTCAGTAGCGATTAATGTGGTCGACATGCCGCGGCCTCCGGTGGTCACCGTCATGGGCCACGTTGACCATGGCAAGACCTCGCTGCTGGACTCGATCCGACGCGCCAAAGTCGCTGCCGGGGAAGCTGGCGGCATCACGCAGCATATCGGCGCGTATCACGTCGAGACCCCCCGCGGCGTTATCACCTTCCTGGACACCCCAGGTCACGAGGCCTTCACGGCCATGCGGGCCCGCGGTGCCAAGGCGACAGACATTGTCATCCTCGTGGTGGCGGCTGATGATGGCGTGATGCCACAGACGATTGAGGCGATCAACCATGCGAAAGCCGCTGGTGTGCCGATCGTAGTGGCCATGAATAAGATCGATAAGGCGGAAGCCAATCCGGAGCGTCTCAAGCAAGAGCTCGTCGGGCACGAAGTCGTCCCGGAAGAGTACGGTGGCGATTCGCCGTTCGTTCCGGTCTCGGCCAAGACGGGTCAGGGCATCGATGCGCTTCTTGAAAACGTGCTGTTGCAGGCCGAGGTGCTCGAGCTGCATGCGCCGCGTGAAACCCCTGCCAAGGGGCTGGTGATCGAAGCGCGCCTGGATAAAGGCCGCGGACCGGTCGCAACCGTTCTGGTGCAAAGCGGTACCCTGCGTCGAGGCGACGTGGTGCTGGCGGGTTCTGCCTACGGTCGCGTACGTGCGATGCTGGATGAGAACGGCAAACCGATTCAGGAAGCCGGCCCGTCGATTCCCGTTGAAATTCAGGGCTTGGCCGAAGTGCCTTTGGCCGGTGAAGAAGTGATCGTTCTGGCCGACGAGCGCAAGGCCCGCGAAATCGCGCTTTTCCGTCAAGGCAAGTTCCGCGACGTCAAGCTCGCCAAGCAACAGGCGGCGAAACTCGAGAACATGTTCGACCAACTGGGCGAGGGCGTACAGACGCTGCCGCTCATCATCAAGTCCGATGTCCAGGGCTCGCAAGAGGCGCTGGTGCATGCGATGCTCAAGCTCTCGACCGACGAGGTCAAGGTGCAGGTCGTCCATGCCGCGGTCGGTGCGATTACGGAGAGCGACGTCAACCTGGCGCTGGCTTCCAAGGCCGTCATCCTCGGCTTTAACGTGCGGGCTGATGTGCAGGCGCGCAAGGTGGCCGAAGGTCAGGGCGTGGACATCCGCTACTACGGCGTGATCTACGACGCAGTGGACGAGGTCAAGACCGCGATGACGGGATTGCTGGCTCCCGAGAAGCGCGAAGAGACGATTGGTCTGGTCGAGATTCGTCAGGTATTCCCGGTCTCCAAGGTGGGCAACATTGCCGGTTGTATGGTCCTCGAGGGGATCGTTCGCCGAAACGCACGGGTTCGCCTGCTGCGCAGCGGTGTGGTCATGTGGACTGGAGAGCTCGATTCGCTCAAGCGCTTCAAGGACGACGTTCGGGAAGTCAAAGAAGCGTTCGAATGTGGCCTCATGCTCAAGAATCAGAACGACATTCAGGTGGGTGACCAGCTCGAGGTGTTCGAGATCAAAGAGTTCGCGCGTACCCTGTGACGGGCGATTGCGTTGACTCCGGCTTCATTGCCGATGGGAGGGTGTGATGGCTTCGCGGGCAAAGTCAGGGCCGGTGGCGGGCGGGCGCGGAATCCGTGTCGCCGACCAGTTGCAGCGGGAACTGGCCGAGCAGATTCAGCGCGAGGTCAAAGACCCCCGGATCGGTCTGGTGACGCTGACCGGGGTTGATCTGACGCCTGACTATGCGGTCGCGACCGTCTGGTTCACCGTTTTCCCAAGTGATGAACCAACGATCGCCCGCACGGAAGAAGGCCTGAAGCGCGCAGCCACATTCTTGCGCGGTCGTGTCGGCAGGGCCCTGCGTATCCATACGTCGCCGGAATTGCGATTCACCATCGACCGCTCGGTCGAACGTGGTGTGGCGATGTCGCGTCTGATCGATGAAGCGAATCAGAGCCATGCAAGCCGCGATGAAGCAGCACCCCCGGATGCTCATTGAGCCCAGCACGAGATTCTTGAAAGTGACCGCACGTGACCGGATCGATGGCGTACTCGTGCTCGACAAGCCGATCGGCCCCTCCTCGGCCCAGGCGCTCGGGCGGGCTCGCTGGTTGATCGGTGCAGCGAAGGCTGGCCACGGCGGCACCCTCGATCCACTGGCGAGTGGCCTGTTGCCCGTTCTGCTGGGCGAAGCCACTAAGTTTTCGGATGATTTGCTGGTTGCGGACAAAACCTACGAAGCCTGTATCCGTCTGGGAATCAGTACGACAACCGCAGACGCCGAAGGACAATGGCTCGATATCGCGCCGGCACCGCAGGACGAGGTCGAGATTCGACAGGCCTGCGCCGAGTTTGTGGGTCGTATCATTCAGGTACCCCCGGCGTATTCAGCGATTAAAAAAGACGGACGTCCGCTTTACGAATACGCCCGCGCCGGTATTGCGGTCGACGTCCCGTCGCGCGAAGTGCGGGTGCATTCGCTCGACGTCCTGCGGATCGGGCCCTTGCAGGGATTGCCGGTGAGGCCCGATGCAGAAACCTTGGTTCGCGACGTTTGGATTCGGGTGGATTGTTCCAAAGGAACGTACATTCGAACCCTGGCGGCTGACCTCGGAAGCCGACTGGGCTGTGGCGGACATCTAGCGGGTTTGCGGCGCACGCGCGTGGGCGACTTGTCCATCGAGCAGGCCGTCAGCCTCGATGCGCTCGAAGCCCTGGCGGGGCGCAGTGAGCGGCGCGCCTGCCTGGCTCCGGTGGATTCGCTCCTGGGCTCAATCCGGCGCATCGATCTGGATACGATGGCTGCACAACGCTTTTGTCACGGCCAGTTGGTTCCGATGCCCGTCGACATGCCATTGCAATCTGAATCAACGACAATCGCGCGGTTGCGGATTTATGGGGGCGACCGCTTGCTTGGACTCGCAGTCCCGCACGCCGGCATGATCAAACCCCTCCGACTGATGTCGACAGCCCCGACGAGACCTTCCTGACCTGGCTGATTCTGCGCTGCAGATTCGCCCTTTTTTTCGCCGATTTCATCTCGAACACCTATTCCTCCTCGACAGCTCCCTATGAACGCTCCCATTCGAAATATCGCCATCATTGCCCACGTTGACCACGGCAAAACGACCCTGGTTGACCAGCTCCTGCGCCAGTCCGGCACCTTCCGCGCGAATCAGGCGGTGGTCGAGCGGGTGATGGATTCCAATGATCTTGAGAAAGAGCGCGGGATCACCATCCTCGCTAAAAACTGCGCGATCGAAGTCGATGGCACCCGGATCAATATCGTCGACACACCGGGTCACGCCGATTTCGGAGGTGAGGTCGAGCGCGCGCTGTCGATGGTGGACTCCGTGCTGCTGGTGGTGGATGCGGTCGACGGGCCGATGCCACAGACCCGATTTGTGACCCGCAAGGCGCTTGCCCTCGGTCTGCGCCCGATTGTGGTGGTCAACAAGATCGATCGGCCTGGCGCGCGCGCACACTGGGTCATCGATCAGGTCTTTGACCTCTTTGACAAGCTTGGCGCGACCAGCGAGCAAATGGATTTTCCGGTCATTTATTGTTCGGCGTTGGCTGGATTTGCGGTCAAAGAACTTGAAGAGATGGACGCACTACCGCGTGGTGATAACGGCATGCCCCAAGGCACGATGCGCCCGCTCTATGACGCCATCCTGGCCTTCGTACCCGAGCGCAAGGACGATGTTGATGCGCCGCTGCAGCTGCAGATTCTCTCGCTCGACTGGTCCAGCTACGTGGGTCGGATCGGGGTTGGGCGCGTCAACCGCGGCAAGATCCGTGCGGGTCAATCCGTGACGGTGGTGCATGGACCCAACGCCAAGCCGGTGAACGGCAAGATCAATCAGGTCCTGCGCTACAAAGGACTGGAACGGATTCCGATGGACGAGGCGCTGGCTGGCGATATCTGTGCGGTGACCGGCATTGATTCGATTGACATTGGTACGACCATCTGCGCACTGGATACGCCCGAGGGCCTGCCATTGCTGAAGGTCGATGAGCCGACGCTGACCATGGAATTCATGGTCAATACCAGCCCGTTGGCAGGACGTGAGGGCAAGTACGTGACGAGTCGCCAGATTCGCGATCGGCTCGAACGCGAGTTGCAGCACAACGTCGCGCTGCGGGTCGAATTTCCCTCCGATAGCGACACGTTCATTGTGTCCGGGCGGGGTGAGTTGCATCTGACGATCCTGCTGGAAAACATGCGCCGCGAAGGCTACGAGCTAGCCGTTTCGCGGCCCAAGCCTAAGGTGCGCGTCAATCCTGAGTCCGGTGAGCGCGAAGAACCGTTCGAAAATCTCGTCATGGATGTGGAAGAGCAGCACCAAGGCGCGGTCATGGAGTACCTGGGAACCCGTCGCGCCGACATGCTCAATATGGAGCCAGATGGCAAAGGGCGCGTGCGCCTCGACTATCGGGTCCCCGCTCGGGGCTTGATCGGATTTCATAGTGAATTTTTGAATCTCACGCGTGGCACCGGCATCATGAGTCACGTCTTTGATGACTACGGCCCCTTTGCTGGTGCGATCGAGGACCGCCGTAACGGCGTCCTCATCAGTCAGGACGATGGCGAGGCGGTTGCCTACGCGTTGTGGAAACTCGATGATCGCGGCCGGATGTTCGTATCCGTCGGCGACGTGTTGTACGAGGGCATGATCATTGGTATCCACACTCGGGATAACGATCTGGTCGTGAATCCGGTTCGCGAAAAGAAGCTCACCAACGTGCGTTCTTCGGGCAAGGACGAAGCCGTAGTGCTCACCCCGCCGATCCAGTTAACCTTGGAAAAGGCGGTCGAGTTCATCGCGGATGATGAACTGGTCGAGATCACGCCCAAATCGATTCGCCTGCGCAAACGTCACCTCAAGGAACACGAGCGTCGTTCGGCTTCGCGTAGCTCCAACGACAGTCTTTGAGACTGCGCGTTTAAACTGGCGTTTCTGCCCCTCGTCTTTCAAAAATCACCGCCGAGAACCAAGGAGATCAACCAATGAGCACCGCACTTCATCTGCCCGCAGGCATGCAGATCACGGGTCCGATCGAGCCCGAATACGCGCAGATCCTGACCCCCGCGGCGCTCGAATTGATTGTCAGCCTGCATCGGCAGTTCGAGCCACGGCGTCGTGCCTTGCTGGCCGCGCGGGTCGAGCGCGCCAAGCGCCTGGATGCCGGTGAACGTCCCGACTTTCTGTCGGAAACCAAATCGATCCGCGAAGGCGACTGGAAGATTTCGCCGATCCCGGCGGCTCTTGAGTGCCGTCGCGTTGAGATTACCGGTCCGACCGATCGCAAGATGGTGATCAACGCGCTGAACTCGGGTGCTGACAGCTACATGACCGACTTCGAAGATGCGAACTCGCCGAAATGGTCGAACCAGATCGAAGGGCAGATCAATCTGATCGATGCGATCCGGCGCACAATCTCGCTGGAGCAGAACGGCAAGTCGTATCACCTCAACGACAAGGTGGCGACGCTCGTCGTGCGCCCGCGTGGCTGGCACCTCGATGAAAAGCATGTAACGGTCGATGGTCAACGCGTATCGGGCGGGCTCTTCGATTTTGCGCTCTATATGTTCCACAATGCCAAGGAACTGTTGGCCCGCGGTTTTGGTCCGTACTTCTATCTGCCCAAGCTGGAGAGCCATCTCGAAGCGCGGCTCTGGAATGAGGTGTTCGTGGCGACCCAGAATGCCATTGGCGTGCCCCAGGGCAGCGTGAAGGCAACCGTTCTGATTGAGACCATCGTTGCCGCGTTCGAGATGGACGAGATTCTCTATGAGTTGCGCGAGCACTCGGCCGGTCTGAATGCAGGCCGCTGGGACTACATCTTCTCGTGCATCAAGAAATTCAAAGTCGACCGCGACTTCTGCCTGGCCGATCGTGCAAAGGTGACGATGACGGCGCCTTTCATGCGTTCATACGCGCTGCTTCTGCTCAAGACCTGTCATCACCGCAATGCGCCTGCCATCGGCGGCATGAGCGCGCTGATCCCGATCAAGAATGATCCTGCGAAAAACGAAGTCGCAATGGGCGGCGTGCGTTCAGACAAGAACCGCGATGCGACCGACGGCTATGACGGCGGCTGGGTCGCGCATCCGGGCCTGGTGCCAATCGCCATGGAAGCCTTCGTTAGCGTGTTGGGCGATCGAAAGAACCAGATCGACCGCAAGCGCGACGATATCCAGGTTGCTGGCGCCGATCTGCTCAACTTCCAACCCGAAGCGCCAATCACCGAGGCGGGCCTGCGCATGAACGTGAACGTGGGCATCCATTACCTGGGGGCCTGGCTCGATGGCGCAGGTGCCGTACCGATTCACAACCTGATGGAAGACGCTGCGACCGCCGAGATTTCGCGCTCTCAGGTCTGGCAGTGGATCCGCTCGCCCAAAGGCGTTCTTGAGGATGGGCGCAAGGTCACCGCTGACATGGTGCGTGCGCTGGTTCCCGAAGAACTGGCAAAGGTGCATGCGGTCGCGGGCGATAGCCCCTCGTACGCGCGTGCTGCTCAGATCTTTGAGCACATGAGCACCCAGGACGCGTTCGAAGAGTTCCTGACGCTACCGCTGTACGAAGAACTACACTGAGAACTGCACTGAGCGCCTGAGCCTCGGAGGCCGCCTGAGCCTCCGAGGCTCAGGGGCTCAGAGACGCGCGAGACGCTCCAACGCAAGTTTGAGCGTCTCGTCCTTTTTGGCGAAACAAAACCGCACGACCCCCTGCTCGCAGGGCTGATCGTAGAACGCCGACATCGGGATCGCGGCGACGCCGATTTCGCGCGTCAGCCACTGGGCGAATTCGGCTTCGGGCAGCGTGCGCTCGGGGACCGACAGGCTGCCGTAGTCAACCAGCTGAAAATACGTTCCCTCGCTCGGACGCAAGCCGAACCGCGTCTTCGCCAGTCCTTCTCGAAACAGATCTCGTTTTTTCTGATAGAACGACCCGAGCGTGAGGTAGGGCGTGGGATCCGCCATATAGGCCGCCAACCCGTGCTGGACCGGTGTATTGACGGTGAACGTGTCGAATTGATGAATTTTTCTGAATTCTGACATTAACCCAGCGGGCGCGGCACAATAGGCAACTTTCCAGCCGGTGACGTGATAGGTCTTACCGAACGATGAAATGATGAAGGATCGGGCGGCGAGTCGTGCCGAGCGACAGGCCGATCGGTGCGGTTGCCCGTCGTAGACCATATGCTCGTAGACCTCGTCTGAGATCACGATCAGGTCGTGTTCGACAGCGAGCGCTTCCAACGTCTCGAGATCCTCATCCTGCAGAATCCGCCCGCTCGGATTGTTGGGGGAATTGACCAGAATCGCTCGTGTTCGCGGCGTGATGGCGGCGGCCACTGCATCCCAGCGCACGCGGAAATCTGCGTCGACGGATACCGTCACAGGGATCGCACCAGCGACCAGAATATTCGGAATGTAGCTATCGTAGGCCGGCTCTAGAACGATTACTTCGTCGCCAGGTCGCACGCAGCACAGGATGGCATCGAAGATTGCCTGGGTCGCCCCGGCAGTGACTGTGATCTCCGTATTCCAGTCGTATTGCGCCCCATAGAGGGTTGCGATCTTGCTTGCAATGGCCTGGCGCAATGAGGCCACGCCGGCCATCGGCGGGTACTGATTGAGCCCGTCATGCATGGCCTGCCCGACGAGCTTAACCAGCGTCGGGTCGCAGTTGAAATCTGGAAAGCCCTGACCCAGATTGACCGCACCGGTTTCGCTTGCCAGTGCCGACATGACCGTGAAGATCGTCGTTCCGACCCGGGGTAGGCGGGACTCAAGCACCGGTGAGGGATGTGGCTGGGTCCCCCCAAGGTGCGGGGAAACGGCTGACGTGCGGGGTAGGGCGAGATCGTTCATGAGTTGGATTATAGGAGAGCCAAGCGCAATGCAAGGCAGTCCTCGCGTCTTTAGCGCACCTTTTTGGCGGCCTTTGGACCTAAGTCCCTCGGCTTGCGACGGAGGTTCTGCACCGATTGGACTAACGTTTTTGGCTGATTGCGATGGCGCTCAGGCTCGCCTGTAATGGTCCTCCCGCCGTTACATCCAACCGGAGACGCTCATGTCGTTTTATCGCCGCTCTCGACTCGCTCGCTGGGTTCGCGGTCAGGGGATGACCGAATACATCGTGGTCGTCGCACTGATTGCCGTCTCCGCCATCGGCGTGTATTCCCTGTTCGGGCAGACCATCCGCAGCCAGGTGGCGGGTCTGGCCGCCGAGATGGCCGGTCAGAGCGCCAGTACCTCGTTGCAGGCTGCCAAGAAGAGTGCTGACGATGCCGTCCGGAAGGCAGACAACAAGCATGGACTGAACGACTACTACGCCGAGAATCATTGACATGCGCCTGCGGCGTGTTCGCACCCGCGAGCGCGGCTCCGTATTGCCGCTTGGGATCGCGCTGTTGTTCCTCGGCGCGTTGCTGTCCTTGCGGCAGTACTCGTTGGGCGAACTCTATAGCGCCAAGCAGCGGATCACCACGGCTGCCGACGCCTCCGCCTACAGTGCGGCGCTCTGGCAGGCTCGCGTTCTGAACTTTCATGCGTACGCCAATCGCGCGATTCTGGCCAATGAGGTCGCGATTGCGCAGGCCGTGACGCTCGTTGCCTGGGCGGACTATATCGATCAGCTCGTTCAGAATGCTGAAACCGTTGGCTCGGTGGTGCCAGCGGCTGCGCCGCTCCTGCAGACGGCAGCGCAGGGCGCGGCGATGATGCGTGAGGGTATGCATCTGGGCGCTGCAGCCGAAATAGCCGCGCGCGGCGGTTGGCAGCATGCGCTGCGGATGAGCCAGGATCTGCTCGCCTCATCGGTCACGCATTTCGCCCTGAATTCCGTGGCTAACGAAGTCGCCCGTGCCAACGACAGCCGTTTTTTTGCCTGGGTCCTTCCGGGGCCTGAGGTGTCGATCAAGACGGCTCATGTCGATACACCTGGGCGTCAGCGCTTCGCCGATCTCGTTACCGCTTCGCTGGATCCCTTCACGGCTGGGCCACGCGAGCGCGATTTGCGGTTACCCCTACCCTCAGGTTGTCTGTTGTCATCGGACCCTGACAAGCGCACGCCCTGGTTTCGCAAGCGCGGAGGAACGGCATTGACCTCGGGGCTCGAACGTTGGGAGGCGGTCGATACCTTGTCGCTGCACATCCCGGTACGGCGCGGGCTGTTGGTTGGGCTATGCGAGGACCTTGAGACGCCCCTCGGCTGGGGTTCGGCGCAGGCCGATGCCCTGTCCACCCTGACGCCCAAAGGCCTTGCCACCGGTGCGAAGGTGACTTCCGCTAGCGGCCAGACCGGGGGTGCGGGTCAGATTCTCAACCCCCAACCGGGGTTACGCGTGAACCCGCGTGCCAACGCACTCGCCGCTGCCGATCAGGCCACGCTGATGGGATATACCGGCCTGATCGCCATCCGTGACCTGGAGACTCGGCCGGTCAGCACGCCTGGCGCATCGGGTGGGGGTTCGGCGGGCGGCGCGGGCGCGGGTCCGATTGCCGCTCCGATTACCGGTCCGATTACCGGTCCGTTCGCGCGCCTGACCGTTCTGGCCCGCAGTGAGGCGGCCAATCTTCGTACTGCGAACCGAATCGGGTTCGGTAGCGGGCGCCTGGCCACGGCCGAACCGGTCGCGGGCGGTCGTTTGTGGGCATTGGGCAGTGCCGAGGTTTATTTTCATCGACCCGCCGCGGCGCCAGAACGAACCGAATACGCGAGCCTCTGGAATCCCTATTGGCAGGTTCGGATGGTTCCTACGCCTCCTGCGCAACAGCTGGCCGCTCTGGCACTGGCGCAGGGCATTGGGACTGGGACCGGGGCGGGGGTGGGGGTGGGGGCAGGCCAGCCATGATCGAGACGATTCTGTTTTCCATGGTGATGGTGCCGCTGCTGATCTTCTCGATCTGGCTTGGCAAACTGGCGGATCTTCGCCAGCAGACCGAGTCGGCGGCGCGTGCGCTTGCGTTCGAGTGCACGGTCCGGAGCCCGGAGTGTCTGGGTACTGCCGGCTCCCAGGCCCTCACTGATGAGATTCGTGTCCGTGGCTTCACGAGTCGGGCGAGGCCCCTCCAAAGCGATCCGGCGGCGTTGCAACGGACGGAGTCGGGCGCGGCAACTGGGCTGGTTGCCACCGATCATCGGGGCCGAGCGTTACTGGCGCGCTATGACGATGTATCGATGCGGGTCGTCCCGTCCCGCTTCGACGCTGGACTCTCGCAGGCACTCGGTCAGGCCGGGCGCACGATGACCAACGCGGCTCAGACCTTATCCGGAATCTCAGGGCCGGACCACTTCGGCCTAGCGCTGACTGGGGGGCTCGCGGTGGCACGGGTCGAGGCGATGAGCGCGGCCCGCGCCGCCCGGGCACCAGGGCTTGGGACCGACCCGCTTTCTGGAAAATCGAGCTCGGAGCGCTGGATGTCGGGTGGGTGGCGCGAGGGCCTCGACCCCTGGCCAGTTCGCTTGCAGGCCCGGGCCGCCATCCTGACCAATTCATGGGCCGCATCGATGCCCAACGGGCGGGATGCGCAGTCGGTTGAGCAACGTCTGGCATCGGCTTGGCAAGTTCCGTCAATTGGAGGGGTGCCGGCCGACGCGATGCTGTCAGCCTGGTCCCAGCCCGTGCGTCTTCTGCTCAACGGTGTTCATGCGATCGGCCTCGAACCAAGCGCAGACAAGTTTCGCTATCACCAGATCGATTGGGACCGGGTTCCAGCTGATCGCTTGGGGCCGGCAGGGAGCAAACCATGAGGGGTTTCATCCAGCGTTTCATGAGGCTTGCGCTGCGGTATTTCCTGCGGCGTTTCTGCCAGGAGTCGTTAAGGCTGCCCCGCTTGACTGGCCTCATTGCGTGGGGCTTAAGGCCAGGGCCGGCTAGAAGCGCGTCGCTCGGGTTACTGGTGATCTGCGGGTTTGTGTGCGCTCAGGTCGGCCCGGGTGAGCAGGCCGAGCAGATCGGGGGGACGCTGAGCATGTTTGGCCGCACCCTGAAGGTTGAGCGACTCGCATCCCGCCTTTCGGCCGAGCAGGCTGCGCTCGAAACCGCCCGATCCTGGCGCGAGCAGACCGGACAGCAATCTCTCGCGAAGGACTCGCTGGGGACGCTAGGGGGCCCAACCCTTGAATTGCGTCGACCGCCCTGGTGGATCGTTACCCGTCATCGTGGCCAGTGGGTCGAGACGGTGCAGTGGCGTGATCATGGTGTGGGAGCAGCTGAAGGCATCCGCTCTGTGATGCCGGTGCCGCAACCCGATGCTCTGACGCGGCCCATTCCAACGGCATCGAATGCGCAGTCTCTCCGGCTACGCCCAGCGCAAAGGCTGTCGCTGGTTTTGCTCGCGCACAGTCGAACCCATGACCAGGTCACAACGCAGGTTTACCGCTCCGATTTCCCACCCGGGGTCCTCGTGCGTCGATGGCTGGACGCGTTGGCCGCCGAAGGCTTCGCCTCGGATGGCGCCTATCCCTTGTACAAGGCGTCTGCCGGCACGCCGGCTTCAGGCCTGCCATCTGGCATGGTGTCCGTCATGTCGTCCGATGGACCGGCGGGGTACTGCTCCGCGGGTATCGGCCCTGGCGCATCGGGGTGTCGTGGCCTGCATCGGTCCCGGAGCGAAGAACTCGTTTGGACGATTGCGCCTGAAGGTAATGGTTCTGCGCTGGTCATCCATCAGGTCAGTCGGTCGTCACCTTGGCGGTCGGGATGAGAGCCCGCCGCTTGTCTCAGGGCCAATCCATGGTCGAGGTGCTGCTACTCGTGGCGGCCCTGATCCTGGTGCTGGGACTGAGCTCTGGGCCGTTCTCGGGGCTTATCCGAGCCATCGCCCAACACGATGCCCGCTTCGTACGTGCCCTGTCCTTACCGTAAAGAGAGCCTTTCGAGATTGAGCTGTGCCCGGTCCTGAAACCTGAACAGGGAGACCCTATGGCGATGCGACGACCCTCTCTTGTGACTATTCTTGCGATCGTTGCGGTACTTGCGGGCGCAGTCGCGGTCATTGGTACACATGACTACATCGATCGGTCGCTGGCGGCAGAGCGCGAGCGCCTGCAGCCCGAGATCGCGACAGTTGCCATGGTGGTCGCCAAGCGCGATCTTCAGCGCGGTGATCCCGTGACCGCTGAGACTATGGCGGTTCGGCAGATCCCAAGTGATCTCGCCCCCAGCAGTGGTATCCGTCCGGATCGCTTCGAGTCGTACCTTGGGTCAACGCTTGCGATGTCCGTGCGCTCCGGGGAGCCTTTGTTGGCGGTTGCCATTGCCGGTGCCGATGCAGCCCATTTTTCCCAGCGGCTGCGCGCGGGGTCTCGGGCCATCACGATTGCGGTCGATGAGGTCAACGCGCTTTCGGGCATGTTGCAGCCCGGTGATCGCATCGATCTGATGTTGACCGCACGGACGCCCGACTACCGAGGCGACGCGCAGGATAAAACGGTCCCGCTGATGCAGGATGTCCTGATTCTGGCGACGGGCCGGCAGGTACGCCCTGATCTGCGGGGCGACACGGACAACCCAGGCGGTCAGGAACGGCAGTTCGGCGCGATTACGATCGAGGTAGATCCCGATGGTGCTCAGCGACTGATCGTTGCCCAGCGCAGCGGGCGCATCACCGCGATGTTGCGTAACCCGGCCGATCGCGGTGCGATCCCGAAAACAGCCATGGACGTCAATGCCCTTCTGGGCGCTGGGCGGGTGCCCCTGACAACCCGGGTTCCATTGGGTCCGGAGATGATCGTTGGTGGTCAAGGCCTAGCGGTGGCCTCGAGCTCGACGAACTTTCCGGGAACGCACTCCGGTCTGTCCTTCGGAACCCAACCCGGAACCCAACCCGGAACGCTCGAAGGAAAGTCAGCTGGAACGATCCCTGGAGCGCTGCACGGCGGGCCGCCAGGCCTTTCCCCCGGAGCCCCCACGACCAACCCCTCTGCACGACTTGCCTTGCCGCCGAACGGATCGTCCCCTGCTGCGTTCATTGGTGCTCAACCTGCACCAACATCGACATCATCAGCATCAACATCTTCCTGGGGTCTCGCCGGCCCAAATGCGTCTCCCGCGGTCGCAGGTGCGCTGAATTTCGCGATCCCTGGAGAAGCCAAATGATTCGAGATCTTCAGGCTCCAGAGGGCGCACTGGTCCTGCGCAGATCTGTGCTGGGACCCAGGCTTTTGGCATACGCGGCCGGGATCGTCGCCTTGTTGCTGATGGGTGGGATATCAGGCTCTCTGAGCCATGCACAAACGCATCCGGCAACTCAGTCCACGCCTGCGTCATCCGCACCCACATCGGCCCCCACAT
>JBBAOE010000023.1:0-18101 GCA_040401595.1 Burkholderiaceae bacterium | reverse complement strand
CCCACATACGCACCCACACCCTCACATGCGGGTACTGCTCATCGGATTGAGGCTGGCACTCCCGATCAGCCAATCCCACTCAATCTCTACGTTGGCCAGGCCTTTGTGCTCAACGAGTCCGGGGTGCGTCGGATCGCGGTCGGCAATGGAAAGATTATTCAGGCGACCGCCCTCGACGCCCGCCAGATTCTGCTCCTACCCGAAGCCCCGGGACAGACCTCGCTGGTGCTGTGGGGACCCCGGGGTAGCGAGCGCCATTACACCTTGCACGTGGCTGCTGCCGATGTGGGGCAACTGATGGTTGAGGTTCGAACGCTGCTGGGACCGGTGTCTGGCATTGAGGTTCGGGTTGTCGGGGATCGTGTCGTGCTCGAGGGCAAACGGGTCGGTGAAGAAGCCAATGCCCGCCTGACGGAGATCCTCAAACGCTATCCCCAACTCGTCAATCTGGTTCAGCGTGTGGGTAACGAACGCATGATTGCGATGGATGTTCGCATGATCGAGATCAAGCGGGATGTACTTCGAAATATCGGTGTGCGCTGGAATGGCTCGTCCGAAGGACCGTCAGTCGGCGTGATTGCCGATCTCCAGCGCAGCCCGGAGCTCCGCCCTGGCGGCGCCGGTCAGGGCGTACCGGGTTTGGACGTTCGCCCCAAGGTCAATGGTGTGGCCGGAGCCATCGGCATCGCCAGCAGCATCACGTCGATGCTCAATTATCTCGTCCAGAACGGCGACGCTGTGGTGTTGGCCGAACCGCGTTTGTCCTGTCGCAGTGGCGGTGCGGCGCGGTTTGTTGCTGGGGGTGAATTGCCGATCCCGTATTCATCGGGCTTGGGGCAAACCACGGTCAACTTTAAAGAATATGGGATCAAATTTGATGTGGCACCGATTGCTGGTGACGACGGAATGATCGCCGCGCGGATTGCGACCGAGCTGTCGGCGATCGATTTTGGAGTGGTTGTTCGCGAGGTCCCCGGATTGAGTAAGCGTCGGGCCGAGGCCGACGTGAACTTGCGGGCCAACGAAACGTTGATCATTGCCGGATTACTGACGGACGACATTCGAACCTCTATGGACCGCGTGGCTGGCATGGGTGATCTGCCGGTGCTCGGTGCACTCTTCCGATCCAAGTTGTTTCGCGACCAGAAGACCGAACTCGCGGTCCTGATCACGCCATCGTTCATGGATGGGGTGGATGAACCCTCGCGCCAGCGGGTGATTCAGGACCTTGAGCGTGCCGAACAAACCCGTCAACGCGCTCGCAGTGCCCTGGAGCGCTATCGGATGCTGGACTAACGCCATGATTCAACTTCGGATCGAATCGAAAGGCCAGTTACTTCGTGAGGTACCACTGGATCGCTTCCCCTGTCGCTTGGGTCGTGGTTCGGCTAACGATGTCGTCCTTGCGCACTGGCGGGTTGGGCGCTGCCATGCGGAGCTGCATCGTTTTGATGACGGGATTCGCCTGATCGATCAAGGTGCGTTCGGCGGAACCCGCGTGAACGGCGAGCGAGTCGAAGAATTCGGCCCGTTAGCGGATTTTGATCGCATCGAGATTGCCGGGTTTTCGTTGCGCCTGGTGGGGGAATTTTCGGCACAAGATCTGCCCAATCGACCCAGTCCATTATTCACGCTGGGTAGTCTGTCTCCTCAGGCGGATCCCGCGCACTGGCTTGCGGAACCAGATCTGCCGCCCACGCCAGGACCGAACGATGGCAGTCACTCAAATTCGGTCGCGGCCGATCGGGCCATGCCGGCTTCGGGCCTGGAGGCTCTTTCCGGCCCTGATTCTCTGCTTGTCGATGGGCCCCTGAAAGGGCCGCTCAATAGACTCTCGAATCGGCCTCTCAATGAACCCCTCGATGGGCCTACTGTGGCGCTCGATGCGAAGCCCATCCCTGCGCAGGTGTCCCAGTCTCCGGCTTATCCCTCTGCCGGCTCCACGGACGCCTGCGTGGCGCCGTCCAAAGACGCGCTTGTGCTCGAATGGCAGCGACGCCTGCATCGGGGTTTGATCAATGCCATCGATTTGCGTCGGTACGACATACGTCAACTGTCCGATCATCAGCTCCGCTCCGAGGTGGGCGCGGTCCTGCGTAACCTGTTGGCAACGACCCACGTGCCCCCTTCGGGCCTGGACCCGGAGCTCCTGTGGCAGCGCGTGCTGGACGAAGCGATCGGTTTGGGACCACTCGAGCCGCTGCTGGCCGACGCCTCCATTTCGGAAATCATGGTCAACGCGGCCGATGCGATCTGGGTTGAGCGTTCCGGGCGTCTCGAACACCACGAGGCCCGGTTTACCGATGACGATGCCATTCGGGCGGTTATCGAGCGCATCGTTGCGCCTTTGGGCCGGCGCATCGATGAATCCTCACCGATGGTCGATGCGCGACTCGCGGACGGTTCGCGGGTGAACGCGATCATTCCTCCCTTGGCAGTGCGGGGTCCCGCGCTGACGATCCGTCGGTTTTCCCGGCGATTGCTCGGTACCGATGATTTATTGCGCCTCGGTAGCGCATCTGCGCAAATGCTCGAATTCCTGAGAGTGTGCGTTGCGTCGCGGCGTAACCTGATCGTCAGCGGGGGCACCGGCTCGGGCAAGACCACGCTCCTCAATGTCTTGTCCAACCTGATTCCCCAGGGCGAGCGCCTGATCACAATTGAGGATGCGGCTGAGTTGCGCCTGGCCTATCCGCATCTGGTCACCCTCGAAGCGCGCCCGGCGAATCTTGAGGGGCGTGGCGCGGTCACGATTCGTGATCTCGTGCGCAATGCGTTACGGATGCGTCCGGACCGCATCATTGTCGGCGAGTGTCGCGGTGGCGAAGCGCTCGACATGCTGCAGGCCATGAACACCGGTCACGAAGGCTCGCTCACCACGGTTCATGCCAACACAGCTCGCGACGCGCTGTCCAGGCTCGAAGTGATGGTGTTGATGGCTGGAATCGATTTGCCGATTGCGGTCGTTCGCGAGCAGATCGCCTCCGCGATCGATCTGGTGGTGCATCAAGTGCGCGGGGCCGACGGCGTACGTCGGATCCAGAGCATTCTGGAAGTGACCGGCATCGAGGCCGGACGCGTTCAGACACAGGAGATCTTTCGTTACGTTCAGCGTGGTGGTGCCGTCGGCTCAGACCCCAGGCTTAGCGGACACTTCGAGGCCTGCGATGCAGTCCCCCAGTTCTATGAGGGGCTCGCTCAGGCGGGATGGACCCTGGACTATCAGGGCTTCGAGCGGGAGGGTGTGCGATGAACCGATGGACCCCGGCGAACATCCATTCAATCCTGATCGACCTCGGACCCAATGGTGCCGGTGGCCTTGATCCTGTCTTGCTGCTGGCCTCGATCGCCGCTTTCGTCGCGGTGACCTGCTTACTCCCGTTACTCGTGCGGCTCTTCAAGGCGGGTGGCCTGTCGTGGCGCAGCCGGTTCGTGCGTGATGTCGGTCATCGCCTCAGTGAATCCTTCGTCTTTCTGGATCCGAGACAACTGTTTGTCACGCAGTGTGTCCTCATGGTGGTGGCTGCGCTCTGGTTTGCCTGGTGGCTGGATATGATCTGGGTGGGATTGGTGGTCTCGATCCTGGTTGGTTTCCTGCCGGGACTACTGTTACGGCGTCTGCGTCAGCAGCGTCGCGACCGCTTCCAGTCTCAGTTCCCCGATGCATTGATGTTGATCGGGGCGAGTCTTCGGGCCGGAGCCAGCGTGGGCTCTGCCTTGGCGGAAGCGGCGACGCAGTTTGGTGCGCCGTTGGGTCAGGAACTCGGACTCGTATTGCGCGAACTAAAGCTCGGTTTGCGCATGGATGCCGCATTGGCTCGTCTCGAGCGCCGTTTGCCGCTGGAAGATGTCCGTCTGTTTTGTAGCGCGATCAAGATCGCTCAGGACACGGGCGGAAACTTGGCCGAGACCTTGCAATCCGTTGCCGAGAGCGCCCGAACCCGGGCGGCGCTTGAGGGCAAGCTCGACGCATTGACCGCGCAGGGCCGACTGCAGGCCTGGATCATGACGGCCCTGCCGCTGCTGGTTCTGATCGGCATACAGATTGTGGATCCGGCTGGCGCGGCGCTATTGCTGGGAACCCTTTCGGGCTGGCTGGTGCTTGCGACGGTGGTTATTTTGCAGGCGGCTGGGATGCTCATGATTCGACGCATCCTCGCGATCGATCTTTGATCATGACGATTTGGCAATCATGGTCGTTGGAACACTGGATCCTCGCCAGCGCTGCGGTCGCGGCTGCGAGCGCTTTTCTGGGCTTGGGGTTGTGGTGGCGCAATGTGCCTAAAGCCGTCATTCGCGCGCCCTCGCTGCCATGGTTTTGGCGTCAACACGGCACGGTGATCCGTTTGATGGGCGAGCCGCTGACGACGCGGCTCTGGCCGGCCGCCCAGGCTGAACTGGAGGGCCTCGCCAAGCGCGCAGGTCTGTCGGTCGAATTGCCTGTTGAGTCCCTTGTTGGTTCGATGGCGACGGCTGCACTGTACGGAGGCGCAGTGGGAACTCTGGTGAGTGTGTTGAGTTCGGTGAGTTCGGTGATCGATCTGGAAAGGATTATCGTAATTTGTTCGATCACGATATTAGGGGCTTTCCTGCCTCTGATCTGGTTGCGAGATCATGCGCAGCGCCGCGAACGTGAAGCGGTTAGAACACTTCCGTTTTTACTCGATGTGTTAACACTGGCTCTTGAGGCTGGCGCCAACCTCGGAGGAGCGCTCGCGATTGCTGTCGATCGCCTGAGTCCAGGGGCGTTGCGGGATGAAATGGGTCATGTGCTCCGGGATTTGCGGGCTGGGAGGCCGCGGGCGCAAGCATTCGCCGCGCTGGCTGATCGGATACGACTGCCCGCGATCGCTAGTCTGGTCGCGGCTCTTCAGATCGCGGAGCGCCAGGGCGCCAGCCTGGGAGCAGTGCTCCGGGCGCAAGCGCAGCAGGCGCGCACCGCACGTTGGTTACGGGCTGAACGCCAGGCCATGCAGGCACCGGTTCGAATGATGTTACCCCTCACGATTTGTATCTTTCCAGGAACGTTCGCTGTTCTGTTATTTCCCGTGGCGATGCGATTGCTGCGTGAAGGGTTTGGTGGATGAAACGGGTCAGAGCACTGATCGCCGAATCGTTCGCACAACGGACGGTCGGCCTCTTGATGCGCTCCCGGTTGCAGCCGCGCGCCGGAATCTGGTTTGACCGCTGCTCGACAGTGCATTCGCTTGGAATGCGGATGGCCATCGATCTCGTGTTTCTGGATCGGAATTTTCGGATTGTGCGAACCATGACCGCCTGGGGACCGTCGCGAATTGCCCATTGTTCTCAGGCGACTTCGGTGCTTGAGCTGGCGAGTGGCGTGATTAACCAGTTGCAATGGCGAGTGGGTGATCAACTGCACTGCGCGAATCCGAATTCGTTCCTGAGGCAGCGCGCCACCTGGCGCACGATGATTCTTAGTCCCTGAATGGAGAGTTTGATGAAAAAACGTGCGTTAACAGGTCGATCTGTTGGTGCCGAATTCAGCCCAACAGTCAGTCCATCATTCAGCCCATCAGTCATTCCATCATTTAGCCCAGTCATCAGTTCAACCGTCGGTTCACAAGATGCGCCATCAGGTCGTTCAGCCCCTGTTCAATCGGGCGTCGTCCGCGGTGTCGTCTGCGGTGTCGTCCGCCTTTCCGTCAGTGTTGTCCAAGCGGGCGCTGTATCTCGCTTGCCGGTCTGGCCCAGAACGCGTGGCGCGTTGAGAAGGCTCTGGCTTGGATCCGTTTGCTTCGGTCTGGCCGGTTTCTTGGTGGAGGCTCAGGCTCAGGCGCCGGTGCTTTGCTCCTGGGGGGATCGAATCAGTCAGGCTGCTGCAACGCCGCCGGATGCGAAGGTGGTGCAACGCCTGCTGATTCAATCGGAGACCGCTTATCGCGACCGCCGTGATACCGAAGCCGCAGAGCTCCTGTACCAAATCCTGGCACAGGATCCAATGCTCGAGCGGGCCTGGTTTCGCCTGGGTAATCTCATGCAGCGTACGGGTCGACCCGACGCCGCATTGGCTGCCTACGCGCGGGCGGCTGCTGTTGACCCGACCAACGAAGAACCCCATCGGGCAGATCGTCCCACCCGGGTCAAGGCATCCTTGAATTTCGCGATGTTGTCGATGCAGCGGGCTCGCGACGCGTTGTTGCGGGTCGATTCCGCGGGACTGGATGAAACGACCCGGTTCATCTACGCGGGTCTGATCGAGCGAGTCGGTGATCTGACACCGATCGAGAGCACCGCCCGCACAAAATCGAGCACGCGGCGACATGTGGTTGGCAAGTTCGATCGCCCAGGCGAGGCTGCAGCGACGGCTTCGGTCGTTACCGAGATCGTCACAGCGATGGCGACCCCAACCCAGGTCGCCACTCGGTCTCCAGCGATGAAGGGCAACCCAAGGGTGAAACCCGGTTTGAACCCGAAGACGATCCCAACCACCAGCCCGATGCCGAGCGAGGCTGGTTTTCAATCCACGAACCAGACTGAACGTGCGATGACCAATGCCGTGGCAACGCCGGTGATCATGACGGTTCCACTGTCAAATTCGACGTCAAGCGACATTCCGATCGCCCGCTGAAGATTGATTGGCCATGTCCAGTGCGGGCAACCAGGGTCGGGTGGTGCGTTTCGTTCGAACAGTATCGAGCCAACAACTCCGGCATTCGGGCAGCGCAATGGTCGAATGGTTGATTGCGGTCCCGGTATTGTTGATGCTGGGACTCGGTTTTTTTCAGGCGTCCGAACTATTGGTCGCCCGTTTGGCTCTACGCCATGCACTTTCGGAAGCAGCTCGTGCCGGCAGTGTCTCGAATGCAAGCGCACAGGCGATCATGCAGGGGCTGGCAGACGGTTTGAGTCCATGGCTTTATGGTGCGGACGGCCCGGGCGAGATTGCAGCCGCGCGTGTTCGTAGCCGGGCGCAAGTGGCGCTTGGCCGAGCCAGCGGGTGGGTCGAGTTGCGCCAGCATTCGCCTACGACGGCGTCGTTTGCAGATTGGGGTGAGCCGGCAACCGATGGAACGGGACGTTCGATCAACGGCCGCCAGATTGCGTTCGATGCTCTCCCGACGGAGTATCGGCTGCGTCAGCCCACCTCTGGTGTGGCGGGTTTTCAGGGCCCAGCACCCATTGGACGTGAATCTGGGCAGACGCTCGCCGACGCCAATCTGCTGGTTCTCGAACTGGTCTATGGCGTGCCGGTGCGGATTCCTTTCGTGGGCTCGATGTCGCTCAAGACCTTGCGGGCCATTGATGGTTGCGGATCCGCCGTTGGCAGCATCGCTGGACTTCAGGGTGCGCTGGGTCAGTCGTCGAACTGTCGGTACTACAATGCACTCGATTTGAGCGGTCAGCCAGGGCCGCGGATTCCGGTGCGAGTCCAGGTCGTGATGCGGATGCAATCGGCGGCCCGCCTCCAGGGTTCCCTGCTCGAAGCACGGTGAGGGGACCAATTGCACAGCACGCCTTGCGGGGTTAAAAATCGTTGACAATCCCGAGATGGTCGATCCTTTCGAGTGGTTGCACGAACATCTTGGGGCGGACCCCGTCGCGCCCAATGGTGAGTCCTTGTCCGCCCATGCGCGAGGGACTTCGGAGATTCTGCGCAGTCTCGCTGCGGATGAACCAACGCTGATCGCGGCGGTGCTGTTCGGTGGGGTTCCGCCGGTCAAGCTTGATCAGATCGAGGAGGAATTTGGCGCGGAGGTGCGTGGGCTGGTCGAGGGCGTCGGCCGGTTGATCCGCTTACGCTCGATCGGTGCGCTGGCGATGGGATCCGGAACGGCTGCGTCGCAACTGGAGACGCTGCGCCGGATGTTGCTGGCGATGTCGACCGATATCCGGGTCGTGCTGCTGCGCCTGGCCTCGCGCTTGCAGACCTTGCGCTACCACGCCGCCGCAAAACAGGATCCTGAACCCGGGTTGGCGAGGGATTCGCTGGAGGTGCTGGCGCCCTTGGCCAATCGCTTGGGGCTCTGGCAACTCAAATGGGAAATCGAGGATCTGGCGTTCCGATTCCTGGATCCTGAGCAATACCGTCGCATCGCACGGCTTCTCGAGGAGCGTCGGGCTGAGCGTGAGCACATCGTGGCGCAGGCCATTGATCGCTTGGAAAAGGCGCTAAGCGCTGCTGGAATCGCGGCACAGGTCTCGGGTCGAGCCAAGCACATTTACAGCATCGCATCGAAAATGCGTGCCAAGGGCTTGCAGTTCGATGAGGTGCAGGACTTACGGGCATTCCGGGTCATTGTGGGCGATGCGCGCGAGTGCTACACGGTGCTGGGCATCGTCAATACGCTCTGGCAACCGCTGCCCCGCGAATTCGACGACTACATCGCCCGGCCCAAGCCCAATGGGTATCGGTCGCTGCATACGGTGGTGATCGCTGAGGACGGGCGGGCGTTTGAGATTCAGATCCGTACCCGCGAGATGCATGAACATGCCGAATACGGCGTGGCGGCGCATTGGCGCTATAAGGAGCGCAGTACGGGCCTGGCGGGTGCGGAACCCGCTTCTGAGCGCCCGGATGATGCGCAACGCATTGCCTGGGTGCGCCAGTTGTTGGCTTGGCAGCGTGAGGTTGGCGAGCAACTGGGCTCCGGTGCGGCGACGAGTCTGGTCCCGGATCAGCATCTCTATGTGTTGACGCCACAGGCCCGGGTGCTCGAATTGCCCATGGGCGCGACACCGCTCGATTTTGCTTATCAGGTGCATACCGATCTTGGCCACCGATGCCGCGGGGCGCGCGTCGACGGGATTTTGGTCCCGCTCGAAACACCGCTGCGCAACGGCCAGACGGTTCAGATTCTGACCGACCGTAGCCAGACCGCGGGGCCGTCGCGCGACTGGTTGAATCCGGAGCGACGCTATCTCGCCAGTCCGCGTGCGCGCGCCAAAGTGCGCCAATGGTTTCACGCGCTGGATCTGGAGCGCGATATCGCCGCCGGGCGCGCTGTCGTCGAGCGTGCGCTCGCCCGGGAGGGCCGCACGGTGCTGCCCTTTGAGACCCTCGCGCATCGCCTGGGGTTATCCGAACCACGGGCGCTGTTTGTCGCCATGGCCCGCGAGGAAATCGGTCCGCGTGCGCTCGAAGAGGCAATCCGGGCGCCCCTTGAGACACATGGTCATGAGGGACCCAAAGGTTCTGGTAAAGAGAGTGTCAAAGAGGCCGCACGGATCGCTGCCGAGGAGGCAGCCCGCGATGTGAAACGTGCCGATGCTGACGCCCTGTCGCGAATGGTTCGAGCACGGCCCGCATCACCGTCAGGTGGGACCGCCTCGGGGGTACTGGTAGTGGGCGTGGATGTGCTGTCCCAACTCGCCCGCTGCTGCCGGCCCGTACCCCCCGATCCGATTCTGGGATTCGTCACTCGTGGGCGCGGCATCACGGTGCATCGGGCCGATTGTCAGAGCTTTGCCCAGTTGGTCAAGCGCATGCCCGAGCGCGTGTTGGAAGCAGCCTGGGATTCTCGTCAATTGGAGTCGCAGCGACGCTTTCCGCTCGATCTCCTGCTGCGCGCCAATGATCGCCCCGGTCTGCTGCGCGATGTTTCCGACGTTCTGGCCCGCGACCGGATCAACGTGACTGCGGTTCAGACCCAGACCCGCGGCGATATCGCGACGATGCGGTTTACGATCGAGGTTGCCGGACGCGAGCAGGCGCAGGCCGCGATCGCAGCATTGCGCGGTGTTTCGGGCGTCGTCGAGGTCGGACGGCGCACCTGAGGTCAGGCGGTGATCGGGCGTTGCGCGGACTTGGGTCGAAAGGCTCGACAGATCGCGGGATCTGTCTCGACATAGGGGGCGCCGATCAGATCCAGGCAGTAGGGGATCGCGCTGAAGAGCCCCTCGACCTGCAATTGTCCTTCGGCATCGCGCAGGCCTTCCAGAGTCTCGCGGATCGCTTTGGGCTGTCCCGGCAGGTTCACGATCAGTGCTGCGCCGCGAATCACCGCGGTTTGTCGCGACAGGATGGCGGTGGGCACGAAATGTCGGCTGATCCGGCGCATCTCCTCGCCAAAGCCCGGCATCTCGCGGTCGCCCACGGCGAGCGTGGCTTCGGGGGTGACATCGCGCAGCGCCGGTCCGGTCCCGCCGGTCGTCAGCACCAGATGGCATCCAGCCCGATCAACGAGTTCGATCAGGGTGGATTCGATCTGGGGCCGCTCGTCCGGGATCAGGCGGGTTTCGATTTCAAAGCGCCCGATCAGGGCGCGTTCCAGCCAGGCCTGAAGTGCGGGGATCCCTTGGTCCTGGTAGACGCCTTGCGAGGCCCGATCGCTGATCGAAAGTAAGCCCACGCGCAACGGGGGAGACGTCGTTTGGCGCGGAGCGGCTGGGGCGGAGATCGGGTGGGTCGGCTGGACTGGGTTTGGTGGGCTCTCAGCGGTCATGACTCATTCTTCGGGTTCGTCGAGCGTTGGCTCCGGGCTCGCGTTCGGTGCCATCGCGGCACGGATGCGCTGGTAGAGCAGACGGTATTGGCGGCCGTGGCGTTGGGCAGCGTGTTCGATCCGGGCCGCGCGGATGTTGGTGCGCAGTGCTTGCAGATCGCCACAGCCCGTCGTGCGGACGAATTCGTCGAAGACCCGGTCGTCGCCAATCAGTCGTTCGCGCCAGCGTTCTGCCAGATGCATGGCATTGACTTCGTCGCGATGCGGTCGCTCGCGCCGGTCGAGCAACTGTTGGATGGGCTCAGGATCGACGTCGCGCATGAGCTTGCCGATGAACTGCATCTGCCGCCGCCGTCCTTCGTGCGTGCGGGTATTGCCCATTTCGATGATGGCGTCGGTCAGGCGTTCGGGTAATTCGAGCGCGCGCAGAACGGCGGTGGGGAGCTCGATGAGTTGGGCGCCGAGCTTCTGGAGCGCCGTCATGTCGCGCTTGCGCTGCGATTTGCTCGGTCCGTCGTACTCGTGTTCGCGCTCGTCGGCGTCCGGAGCCTCCGGGTCGACGAGGCGAGCATTGTCGATCGCCCGCGCGACGCGAGCAGCATTCAGGGCCGCTGCGTCCGCCGGGAAATCGTCTTTCTCGATCGGGCTGGCCGCGGAGCGGATGGTTGGGGTGCGTTGGGAGCGTTGTCGTGCCATGGGTTTATCATAGCGCTACGATGTTTGCATATAACCGCGCCCAATTCGACCAGCTCGCCGATGATGCATTGGCAATGGCCCGCGCCTTAGGCGCTTCCGACACTGCCGTTGGGCTATCCGAGAGCTATGGCCTGTCGGTCAACGTGCGCCGGCGCAAGGTGGAGACCGTCGAACAGAACCGGGACAAGGGTCTTGCGGTGACGGTTTACCTGGGTCAGCGCCGCGGCGACGCCAACACATCCGACTTCTCGCGTCAGGCGATCGAGGACACGGTGCGTGCGGCATTCGATATTGCACGGTTCACCGCTGAAGACCCCTGCGCGGGCTTGGCCGAGCCCAAAGAATTTGCCCGCAAGGTCCCCGATCTGGACCTCTTTCATCCGTGGGCAGTGACCACCGAACAGGCGATCGAACTCGCGATTCGCTGTGAGGCGGCTGCGCTGGAGACGGCACGTGCGATCTCGGATTGCGATGCGAGTGTGTCGACCAGTCAGGGGCATTTCCTCGCGGCAAATAGTCGTGGTTTTCGCGGGGGTTATCCGTATTCCCGGCATTCGCTCGGGGTCGCGCCGATCGCTAAGCGGGGTCGATCGATGCAGCGCGATGGTTGGTATACCTCGGAGCGCGATGCGCTGCTGCTGAAGGAACCCGAGCGGGTTGGTCGCTATGCGGCGGAACGCTCGTTGTCGCGGCTGGGGTCCCGCAAGCTTTCCACGCGGCGGGTTCCGATCCTGTTCGAGGCGCCCCTGGCCAGCGGTCTGTTGGGTAGTTTCTCAGCTGCTGCCAGTGGTGGATCGCTCTATCGCCAGGCCAGTTTTCTGTTGGATGCCATGGGGACCAAGGTGTTCCCGTCCCATCTCTCAATCACCGAGTCGCCGCACCTGTTGGGTGGCATGGGAAGTGCCCCCTTCGATGATGATGGCGTTGCGACGCGGGCCCGAAAAGTGGTCGACCGTGGTCGGCTCAAGGGCTGGTTCCTATCCTGTTATTCGGCGCGCAAGCTCGGTCTGAAGACGACGGGCAACGCGGGCGGCGAGCACAACCTCGCGTTCGTGAGCGATGCTACGGACCCTTCAGATGATTTCGCAGCCATGCTGCGCAAGATGGGGACTGGGCTGCTGGTCACCGAATTGATGGGGCAGGGGATCAATACCGTGACCGGCGATTATTCGCGCGGTGCAACCGGGTTCTGGGTCGAGGGTGGTGAGATCGCGTATCCGGTTGAAGAGATCACCATTGCAGGCAATCTGCGCGAGATGTTCCGCGGCATCGTTGCCGTTGGCTCCGATGTGTATGTGCGCGGCTCGCGCAGTACGGGATCGGTGCTGATCGATGAGATGGCGGTGGCTGGCAGCTGAGTGCCTGGCGGGCCTGAAATTGCGCCACGCTATTCCTGCGGGTGAGTGCATCGTGAGCACGCTGTGACGTCCCTGGCGCCCGGTGAAAAGCCGCCCCCGCCTCCGAATTACATCACCCCGCAGGGACACGCGCGCCTGCAGCGCGAGCTCTTGCATCTGCTCGATGTCGAACGACCTGAAGTGGTTCGGGTCGTTCAGTGGGCGGCGAGTAACGGCGACCGTTCTGAAAATGCGGATTATCAATACGGTAAGCGGCGCCTGCGCCAGATTGATCGTCGCATCCGGTTTTTAACCCAGCGGCTCGATCTGGCGAAGGTCATTGATCCGCTGCTGCAGCCCAACCCGGATCAGGTGTTCTTCGGCGCGACGGTCAACCTGATCGATGCGGACGGTGAAGAACAGACGGTGCGTATTGTTGGCGTGGATGAGATCGATCCGCATCGGGGCTGGATTAGCTGGATCTCCCCCGTCGCCCGAGCCTTGCTGAAGGCCCGGGAGGGCGATGAGGTGCAGGTGCATACGCCGGGCGGTCAGCAGACTCTGGAGGTCGGAACCATTCGCTACGAGAGTCTGGAGCCCGTGGGCGATACGCCGCAGGAGCAGTGACATGAGTGCCAAGCACTCGAGCATTGCATGTGCGCGTCGCGTCAGAGCCTGAGGTTAACGCCTGGCACTAGAGCGTGGCGTTGAAGTGTGGCGTTAAAGCGGAGCGTTAACGCCTAGCCTCAGAGCCGGGTGATGCGTTCCACCTGAGAAACGCGGCGCAAGTGCCGTAGCACGCGTGCCAGATGCGTGCGGTCACGCACCAGAATGACAAATCGCAGGAAGGCGTGTGCATGCGCGTCTTCATCCATCGTCACATGGGCGATGTTTGAGCTAGCGGCGGAAATTTCGCTGGCAATACGTCCCAGGGTTCCAGTTTCGTTTCTAGAATAAACCTCGATTCTGGAACGATAGCTGCCTTGCTGTTCGGTCGGCCATGCCACCTCGATCCAGCGTTCGGGATCTTTCTGGCGTTGCTTTTCCATCGTGACGCATTCCATGCGATGGACCGACAAGCCATGTCCGCCGCGCATGTGGCCGATGATTCGGTCTCCGGGGAGCGGTGAACAGCAGTTGGCGAATTGCACCGCCATCCCTTCGCGACCTTCGAGGACAACCGGCATTCTGGGCACGGCGAGTTGCGTCGGATCGCTGCGCAGCGTCTTCCAGATGGAGATCGTACGGGCGACGACGGGTGCTAGAGCCCGACCCAGTCCGATATCGGCATGTAGCGACTCGAGCGACGTGGCGCCCGCCTCTTTGGCCGCACGTGCCAATAGCTGGGGGTCAATGCCACCCACATCGATGCCGATGGAGGCGAGCGATTGGGCGAGCATGTTGCGCCCGAGGCCGACCGATTCTGCGAACTGGATCGTTTTCAGAAAATGACGGATCGAGGATCGCGCTTTCCCCGTGCGCACAAAACCCAACCAGTTGGGGCTCGGTACTGCGGTGGGGTCGGTGACCACTTCGACGATATCGCCGTTTTGCAATTCGGTCCGCAGGGGAACTGCCGACTGGTTGACCCGGCCCTCAATTGCGTGATTACCGATCTCGGTATGGATGGCGTAGGCGAAATCAACGATGGTGGCGCCGCGCGGAAGCGCGTGGATCCGCCCTTTGGGCGTAAATACATAGACCGCATCGGGGAATAGGTCGACCTTGACATGTTCCAGAAACTCGAGCGAGTCGCGGGTCTGATGCTGAATGTCGAGCAGGGACTGCAGCCACTGATGGGTGCGTTTTTGCAGTTCGGTGAAACTCTCGCCCTCTGCCTTGTAGAGCCAGTGCGCGGCGACGCCGTCCTCGGCAACCCGATTCATGTCGCGCGAACGGATCTGGAATTCGATTGGGGTCCCAAAGGGGCCGATCAGCGTCGTGTGTAGGGACTGATAGCCGTTCAGCTTGGGGATGGCGACATAGTCCTTGAAGCGTCCGGGCATCGGCTTGAAGGTGGCGTGCAGGGCGCCCAAGGCCACGTAGCAGGCCGGGACATTGTCGACAACGACCCGAAAGCCATAGATGTCGAGAACGCGCGAGAAGCTCATGCGCTTCTCGACCATCTTCTCGTAGATCCCGTACAGGGTCTTCTCACGCCCGGTCACTTCGGCAACGACCCCCATTTCAGGGAGTTTGCGCTGGACCGATTCGAGGATGCGCGAGAGCAGTTCGCGGCGGTTACCGCGTGCCGCCTGCATCGCGCGCTGCAGCACCCGGGCGCGCCAGGGGAAGCGGTGCAGGAAGGCGAGGTCGATCAGCTCGAGGTAGACCGCATGCAGGCCCAGCCGATTGGCGATCGGGACATAGATGTCGAGTGTTTCGCTGGCGATACGCTGGCGCCGCGCGGCGCTCACCGCACCCAGCGTGCGCATGTTGTGCAGACGATCAGCGAGCTTGATCAGGATAACGCGCACGTCCCGAGCCATGGCCAGCAGCATTTTGCGAAAACTCTCGGCCTGGGCATGTTCGCGGCTGGCGAATTCGAGCCGGTCGAGCTTGCTTAGGCCGTCCACCAGATCGGCCACCTGGGGGCCGAAGCGTTCGATCAACTCCTGTTTGCCAACGTCGCTGTCCTCCATGACGTCATGCAGCAGCGCTGCCATCAGAGCATCGGCATCGAGTTTCCAGCCGGCGCAGATCTGCGCAACAGCAATCGGATGGGAAATATAGGGCTCACCGCTGTTCCGATACTGACCAAGATGGGCCGAGTCGGAGAGCCGGTACGCATCGCGGATCCGGCGCAGGTCGGCCTCACCGAGGTACTGCTGTGCCAGCGCGGTCAGGGGGGCGAGTGAAACAACCCCGGCGGGGTCGGGGGCGGCCGCAAGCGGGCTGGCCTTGATCTGGCTCGTGGAATCCGTCGGACTGTTTCGGGGGGGGGATTTGCGAACGCCGTCTGCGGACGGTTGGCGCTCAAGGCGGGCGCCGGGTCCCCCTTCCAGGTTGGCTGATGCTGACGGCGTCGGGGCGCCGGGTTTCGCCAGGTTGGCGATTTCCCGCAATCGAGCCCTCAACCGCCCGAGTGGGGTGAGTTCCTGATGGTTCGCCGGGATGTCCATCGGGGGCGCCAGGTTGCAGGTGAATGTCGCTTGGGAGGGTGATCGTATCTGCGGTCGGTACCTGAGGATACGTCAGGCGATGACATTGGGGGAGATCAGACGTCGCTTCAGGGGGCGTCGATGTGCCCCGGAGCGCGTTGGCGAGGATCGGACGACGTTTAGGTCGGGACCCGACGCAGCATTTCGACGCCAACTTTGCCGGCGGCGATTTCGCGAAGTGCCGTCACCGTTGGCTTGTCTTTGCTGTCGACTCGGGCGGTATGGCCCTGCGCCAGCATGCGGGCACGATAGGTGGCGCTCAGGGTGAGCTCGAAACGGTTGGGAATGCGCTTGAGGCAGTCTTCGACAGTGATACGGGCCATGGTGGAGATTCCGGAGTCTTATGAGGTGAGAGGGTGAGCGGGGTGGGTCGTGGCAGCCACAATGCCCAAGTCACGAAAAAGAGCAGGTTCAGCAGCAAGTTGGCGGTCAAACCGCAGTCGGGCAACATCTGCGATCGCGATTAATTCGTCTGCGGCGACGTTAAAGTCTTGATTGATAATAACATATTGGAAGCGATATGCCTGCTCGAGTTCGGTTTTGGCGGCGGCCAGTCGACGTTCAATGACCTCAGCCGCATCCTGGCCGCGTCCGATCAGCCGTTCTCGCAGGGCTGCCATGGATGGCGGAAGGATGTAGATACCAACCGCACTGGAGAAGTCGCCCATCACCTGGGCCGCACCCTGCCAGTCAATTTCGAGAACGATGTCGTTGCCCTCGTCCATCTGCGCTTCGATCCATGCGCGCGAGGTGCCGTAGAGATTGCCATGTACGACGGCCCACTCGAGCAGCTGGCCGGCATCCCGCAGTGCTTCGAACCGGGCTGTGTCGACAAAGAAATAGTCGCGTCCGTCAATTTCGCCGGGGCGCGGGGGGCGGGTCGTGAAGGACACCGACAGTCGCACCTTGGGGCGTGCCTGCAGCAGGTGGCGTACGAGGCTGGTTTTTCCAGCACCCGAGGGGGCCGCGACAATCAGCAGGCTTCCAGCCATCACGAATTCAAAAGTACATCAGCCCAGCATAGTAGCCTTGATCGGCTCAGAGCCGCTGCATGGCCTGGTGTGGAATGTCATCTTCAAGGTAGGGCTCGCCGTCGGCGATGAACCCATGTTGCAGGTAAAAGGCCTGCAGATGGGCCTGTGCGCTGATGCGGATCGGCCCGCCACCCAGTTGTGTGTCTACGCATGCGATCGACTGCTGCACCAATACATGGCCCATGCCGGTTCCGCGAACCGCTGGCGCTGTGACCACGCGGCCGATGCTGGCAGCGGCATATTTGATCCCGGCCGGAATGCAGCGGGCATAGGCAACGAGTTCGCCTGATTCCGCATGACCGCAGACGTGCAGAGACTCCAGGTCGACCTTGTCCATATCCTGAAAAATGCTGCGCTGCTCCACGACGAAGACCTCCGAGCGCAGCCGCAGGATGGCGTAGAGCGCTGAAGGCGTCAGGTCATTGAACGCATGCCAGTGCCAGTGAAGGAGAGTGTTCATATGCGGGATTGAACTATTCGATGTTCTGGACCTGCTCGCGCATCTGCTCGATCAGAAGTTTAAGGTCCATGGCGGCCCGGGTCTGTTCTAAGGCGAAGGATTTCGATCCGATGGTGTTGGCCTCTCGGTTCATTTCCTGCGCCAGAAAGTCCAGGCGCTTTCCAGCCGGACCCCCTGCATCGACGACGCGATGGCATTCGTCGATGTGGGCGGCAAGGCGGTCGAGCTCTTCGGCGACGTCGGCCCGCAGACCCAGTGCGGCGACTTCCTGGCGCACCCGCTCCAGGATCTCCTCGAGAGGCACGGACGGGCCGGTGGTGATGAGCGCATCACGCAATCGGTCCTCGAGGCGCTGTTTTTGCGCCGCAATCAGTTCCGGGACCCGTGTCTTGAGCGTACCGATCGCCGTCCGCATGCCTTGGAGTTGTTCGACGATCGCGGAGGTCATTTGAGCGCCCTCGCGCGCGCGACTGGCGTCGAACTCCGCAATGGCCTGATCCAGCAGCGTCAGAACGGTGCGATGCAGCGCGGGTACTGCCGCGCCCGTGCCGTCCTCGCGGCTCGCCGCGGGCGCTTCGATCATGACGGATTCTGCTTCAAGCGTCGGGTCATCGCTTTGGCGCAAGACGCCAGGCCAGCGCAGCAACTCGCTGGCGGTCGGCGGCGCCGTATGCGGCACCTGGGCCCGCACCGCGTCAATCGCGCTGGCCAATCGGGCGAGCGCCGCCTCATCAATGCGCAGACCGTCATCCTGTGACGCCCGTTGCGCCAAGGCGATCCGGCACTCCAGCTTACCGCGTCGTACCGTGGCGCTGATCGCTTCGCGCGCCAGAGCTTCGACCGCGCGCAGGCTGTCGGGCGTGCGAAAGGAGAGATCCAGGAATCGGCTATTGACGCTCTTGAGTTCGATGGCGATCCGGCCGAATGAAGATTCGGCGGCCGCGTTGGCATAGCCGGTCATGCTTTTGATGGTGGGTGCGACGGTGGGTGCGATGATGGGTGCGATG
>JBBAOE010000022.1:57668-59234 GCA_040401595.1 Burkholderiaceae bacterium | reverse complement strand
AGCGAGGGTCGAAAAAGGGGGGGGTTCTTGACCTCCCGTGAAAGATTAGGCTGTGGCGGGACCCGCCGCCAGCAGGCACTCATATGGAATATTCAATCCGTCATGCAGGCTCTTGACCATGCGCATACTCAAACGTCGCTTGCGATTGAGTACTTCGGAGACCTGGCCACTCGGTCCAACGAATATTTCGAGATCACGCGCCGTCAGGCCCTATTAGATCGACTCGAGCCGGCGGAAGACCGCCTTCAAATCGTCATCGTTTCGGATCGACTTAATATTCATTAACGTTCTCCGCATCGATACGGTCGTCTTTCTTTGTAGGTTTTGACCAATGCAAAAGGTTGCTGGTCCTAGCTTAATGAATTGTTTAGGAACGTCGCTTGGTGATCTCACCGGTCAGTCACTAACTGCCGGTAGTCTTGGTTGACGGCTAGCTTTAGTAGTAGTCGTCTTCGCGCTGGTGTCGAACTGCAGCGATCACGACCTCGTGCACGCTGACAATCTCGAATAGCGCCACATAGCCGCTCGATCCAAATGAGATGACGAGCTCACGCAGAAACGGGCTGTTGCTGGCCTTACGGCAGGTAAATGGAGATGTCTGAAGTACCTGAATTCCAGCACGAATCGCCTCGAGTGCGCGGTCAGCGATACCGAGGTCGCCAGTCGCGCTTGCCAACTCACGCTCGATGATGAAGTCAAATAGCCGTTCGAGGTCTTCCTGCGCCGTTCGGGTGAACTGAACTTGAAAGGTCATCCGCGGGTCACGCGCGGTTTTTGGCTTGCTTGGTTCGGGCACTGTCCAGCTTGCGTTGAAGGCCCGCGATCACGGTATCGGCGTCGATGTATTCGTTGGCCTCGCGGGCGCGATCAAGCGATGCGATGCCTCGCGCGATGAACTCGCCCTGGTCAACTCGGCGCTGCAAGGCGGTGCGCACCGACTGCTCCACAAATTCAGACAGTGTTTCGCCCTCGCGCAGCAGGCGCTCGACTTCTGCACGCAATGCTGGTTCGACGCGAATGGCTGGGATGGTGGATGTTTTCATAGGGGCGATTGTAGCGCAAATGAATTACAAATTTGCAGCTTGTTGATGGCAACACTGGATTACGGGGCTGTAGCCCGCAAGTACGCTGAACAGGTACAAGCTGGCGAAATCCTCGCCTGCCGGTGGGTTAAAGCCGCAGCGCAGCTTCAACTCGGATTGACCGGCGCAATCGGGGGTTGAGTTGCGGGTGACGACGGGCGTGAGGGCGGGCCGATGGATGGACCTGCAGGAGGGTTCAGCGGGCGGTTCGGGGCAAGGCCGCCCCGTGCGAAAAAGCGCGCAGGGGCTTGAACGCCCGGGCGTGGCACCACGCGCAGCGGCGCACGAGCGATGGGGCGAAACATCGGGCGCAAGATTGGACGAGCCAAAGGGCGAATCATCGGTCTCATCACCGGCTGCATCGTCGCGGTTGGGGTCCGTTGATTGAGTGCCGGGAGGGCGGATGCCGCGCTCGCCACCTGCGTGACCCCTGAGGAAAGGGCCGTCTGCTGAGCTTGCGCCGCCTCCTGGGCTTGCGCCCCTA
>JBBAOE010000022.1:38555-57568 GCA_040401595.1 Burkholderiaceae bacterium | reverse complement strand
TGAGAACAAAATCATGGACGGCTTGCGCGGCGGCGCGCGTAGGTTCATCCGCTGGGCCTTGTATCGCAAGCTCAAGCCACACCAATGCCTGTGCATCGTCGCGGGCAACGCCATCGCCCGCGCTCAGTAGTACACCGAGGTGGAACTGGGCGTAGGCGTGGCCACGCAAGGCTGCGCGTTTGAGCCATTGAGCCGACTCGCCGGGGTCTGCAGGTCCACCAAAGCCCTCCGCTAACATGGTGCCCAAGCTACATTGGGACCATAGGACGCCCGCCCCGGCGAACACTTGCGCGCGCGCGCGTTGCACTGCCGGCGTGGCCTGTGGCAATTGGCTCAGCCATTCCATGCTGGGCTCGGGGGGGCCGCAATCGCGTTGCGGTGATTCGGCCCACGCGCATGTCGTCGCGCAGGCGAAGAACAGGGCACCTGCCGCCATCTGCAGCTTGTGAAGCAAGCCTTGGTCGCTGCACACAAGTGCGCCATCCCTCATCGTTTGTCACTCATTTGCAATCAAAAATCGACCCAAAAATACATATAATGCCTCACGACGATTGTACTTGCGCAGCAGGTTAGACTTTCCTGCAACCAATCAACGGCCCCCTGACTCCCCCGGATCGCTAGGAATATTTATGACGCTTGCAAAATCCTCCGCTCTCAAGATTGCGAACGAGACTCAGCCGGAACAGCGCACGAAGCTCCCCGCCGTTGCGCGCTCGACGGGGAAGGGTAGCCAGGGCGTTGGTCAGGATCAGGTAACCGCGTTTGGACAAGAGGCGGACTCGGTTCTCTTGGCTGCCCAGGCCGAGGCCCAGCGCTTGGCTGATTCGGCCGCCACCGGCGCGCGAGCGAGCCTCGCTGCCGACCAGACCGCAGATACGGCGTCCTCTGAAAGCACGCTCGCGAGTGAGCAAGAGTCGTCGACCCAGCCGGATGCGAGCATTCTGACGTGGCAGGCACCGAACGCCGGACCCGCGGTCGATCTCTCTGCGGGTATGGATTCGTTTGCGACTCTTGCGCAAGCGCCGGCGAGTGTGCTGTCGGATCTGCCGGCTAAACAAGCCGAGAGCTTGGCGGCCTCGGTGCAGGGGCTTTCGTTGCCGATGGCTGGCCTGCTAGCCGTTGGTGCGGTGATCGCGGGCGTGGCGGGTGGGTCCTCTTCCGGTGATTCCGCCGAATCTGCGAAGAAGGCGCTCGATGACAAGCTCGACGCGCTTAAGCTTGGGCTGAAGGTGGATTCTGGGCTCGATAACAAGGACGGTGTCAGCAACAACGGTACTCTGGAACTCAAGGACGCCAGCGGTGCCGTCTTGGCGACCGATCCCACGGGGCTGCAATACAGTAAAGACGGCGGCAAGACCTGGGTCAGCACTCTGAGCAGTTTTGCTCCCGATGCGGGTACTAACAGCGTGATCTTGCGATTTCAGGGCGACAAAGACCTGGTTTCGAAGTCGAGCAGCCCTTTGACATTCACGTTTGATAATGTCGCACCCACCACGCCGACAGTCGGCCTCAAATCTGACTCTGGCACTCCGGACGACAAAATCACCAACGCCGTCGCGAGTGCTGCCGATTTGACGAAAGGCGGCTTAGAGACCGGCGCTCGCCTCGAGGTCAGCGCCAAGGCGGACGGCGTCTTTGGTTCGACATTCACGCCCGTCGAGGGGTCCAACACCGTTCAGATCCGAGCCGTTGACCTGGCCGGAAATGCATCGGCGCCGAGCGCGTCCTATACGTTTACCTTCGATTCCAAGGTCTCGGCGCCGACGATTGGCATCGCTTCAGGGTCCGTTGGCGATAAGCTCAATGACTCTGGCCTTAACTCGACGGATGGCCTGACCAACGTAACCAATCCGGTGTTGTCGGGAACGGCCGAGCCCAATTCGAAACTCTCAATCGAGCTGGCTAACGGCGCTGCCGCCGTCAAGGTGGATACTTCTGTCGACGCTGCGGGCAAGTGGCAAGTTGCCTTGCCCGCCGGCACCGTGCTGGCAGACGGTACCCCCCAGGCAACGGTCTCGATTACCGATCTGGCGGGCAATACGGCCTCTTCTAAAGCGGCTGCCGCATTCACGATTGATAGTGTCGCACCCACCACGCCGACAGTCGGCCTCAAGTCCGACTCCGGAGCGAGCGCGACCGACAAGATCACCAACGCCGTCGCGAGTGCTGCCGATTTGACGACCAGTGTTTTAGAGGCTGGCGCTCGCCTCGAGGTCAGCGCCAAGGCGGACGGCGTCTTTGGTTCGACATTCACGCCCGCCGAGGGGGCCAACACCGTTCAGATCCGAGCCGTTGACCTGGCCGGTAATGTGTCGGCGCCGAGCCCGTCCTATACGTTTACCTTCGATTCCAAGGTCACGGTGCCGACGATTGGCATCGCCTCAGGGTCCGTTGGCGGCAAGCTGAATGACACGGGCTCAAGTTCGACGGATGGCCTGACCAACGTGACCAACCCGGTGCTGGCGGGAACGGCCGAGCCCAATTCGAAACTCTCAATCGAACTGGCTAACGGGGCTGCCACCGTCAAGATGGACACTTCCGTCGACGTTGCGGGCCAGTGGCAGGTTGCTTTGCCCGCCGGCACTGTGCTGGCAGACGGTACCCCCCAGGCAACGGTCTCGATTACCGATCTGGCGGGCAATACGGCCTCTTCTAAAGCGGCTGCCGCGTTCACGATTGATACGAAGGCGCCGTTGGCGAGCCAGATCAAAGCCGAACTCGTCCACGACAAAACGAATGACGACGGGGTTTCTCAGACTGACGGCATCACCGCGAACCAGTCACCGTTGTTGAGCGGTACGGCTGAGGCCGGATCGACCGTTGCGGTTACTTTCGCGGGGGTCACGGGTTCCACACTGGCGGTGGTCGGCGCAGATGGCAATTGGAGTGCGCAGGTCAAGTTGTCCCCTGGCACTTGGACGCCGGTGGTTAAAGCGACGGATGCGGCCGGTAACGTGAGCGACCCGGCTTCGGGGACGCCATTCACGATCAAACAGGCCATGACTGCCGAACTCAAGCACGATGCCATCAACGACACGGGTATCTCGGCCAGCGATAGCGTGACCTTCAATACCTTTCCGACTTTGGTCGGGTACTCGCTGCCGGACGCATCGGTCAAGATTGCGTTGGCTGGTCAAACTTACGATGCCAAGACTGCAGCCGATGGGACTTGGTCGGTTGACGTCAAGAGCTTGTTGGCAGATGGCGATTACACGCCGACGATCGCAACCTTAGGGGTTGCCGGGGTAAGCGAAACGCCGATGAATGGCACGAAATTCACGGTCGATACCAAGGCTCCCGATGTCGCCAGTGTGACGGTGGCGCTGGACGCCGCGAGCGATACCGGGGTCTCCAACGTCGATGGTCTGACCTCGAGCATCGCGCCGACCATCTCAGGCAACGCAGCCCCAGGTTCTTTGGTCAGCGTGAGCTTGGTTGGTGGCCTGGATGGGGCGACCGAGGTTTCGGTCAAGGACGCTGTCCCCGTCGGTGCTGATGGTAAATGGTCGACCGCGGTCAAGCTGACCGCCGGGGTTTGGACCCCGAGCGTGACGGTGTCGGATGTTGCGGGTAACCAAGACGGGCCCATCGACGGCCAATCGTTTGAAATTGTCACGCAGGCCGCAAGCAGCACCATCAGCCTTGATCCAGGCAGCGAGACCGGCAACTCCATGGAGGGTTCCCTGGAGGACGGCGTGATCAGTATTGCGCAGCTGACGCTGAATTTCGGCGTTTTGACGCTCACGGGCACCGTTGACACGATGCGCGAGGGGACCAGTGTCCTGGTGACGCTTGGAAGTGTTTCGGAGACGGTTGAGCCGGATTTCGACGGATTCTGGACGTACTCGCCCGCGAATGCGTTGGCAGATGGCGAGTACTCAGCAAAGGTCGTTGTGAAGGATGCAGTCGGGCTCGATTCCGCCGCTACCGCCCAAACGATTGTTATTGACTCGACGGTGCCGGTCCTCTTGCACCCGGCTGATCTCGTGCAGACAGCGGGCGTCGCTTTTAACAAGGCGCCGGCTTACGGAAAATTCGCAATTGGGGACGAAGTCCTGTTCGAGGATGTCGGCAGCCAATTGACGAGCATTGGATTCGACTTCAACACGGACACTGGGGCCGTTTCGGCGCTAAGCAAATGGGAACTGACCGAGGGCTTTCAGACCTTCGGTTGGGTTCGCACGACCGTGACAGATCTTGCCGGCAATGCCTCTTTCGACGAATACCAGGTCGCTGCGGTCACGAAAACGACCAATTACACGACCAGTTCGGCGCAGAAGATTGATGAGTCCGTCTTCGTGCCGACTCTGTACGTGGACAAGACCACTGACCCTGGTCTGACCGTGACGCTCACGGCGACGGTGGGCTCCGTCGTCCAGATGGGTGCCGGTAACGACACGGTCAAACTGGACGGGGCGGATTTCTTCGCGATGAATTTCGCTGCGCTTGACGGCGGCGCAGGCACGGGCGACGCCTTGAGTCTGAACGCCGACACCAGCAATGGCCTCTTCATCGACCTGAGTACGTTTAATCGAGCGGGCGATTTCGGCGATGGGAAAATATTGACGCACTTCGAGTTGCTCAAATTCAACACCGAAGTCAACAAAGATACCGCAGGGACGTTGAGTCTGAGTCCTGAAGACCTGTATCGGCTGTCAAGCGACCTGATCGACACCGTTGGTGGCAGTTGGAGCACTCTCGTGGTGTCGGGCAATGCCGATGACATGGTTAGCCTGGTTTCGATCGACCTCAGCCCCGACGACGGGGTTGATCAAGATTTTTATCAGGTAGGCGAAGCGGGGAAGTTCACCGCCACCGGTGCGGCAGGGTCTGGTTATACCAAGGTGCGGGCCACCGTCACAGATGCAGACGGATCCCACGGGGTGGAATTGCTGATTGCCTCCGCGGTCACGCTCGACCCCGGCTCGATCGACTTGCAGCGGGCGTACCCGGTCATCGGCTGACCAACGCTCGGGGGGGGGTGGCCCGAGGGCGCCCCTTTTTTTATGCGTGCGGCGCTGGATATTTTGCCTGTCATATTTTCTTAATCTGGCGCCCCTACAATTCGGCAGCTGAGGTAATCGCCTTTCGGATTGCGTTTCACGCGAAATCGTCACCTGAGTGGTCGTTATCCGTCGAGCTCAATCTGGCCATCAAGATTTTGAATGGTTTTGATCAGGCGCTAGGATTTTTTTGGTTGTTTCGAGCGTCTCCAGCTCCCCTTTTATTTATGTTTGAGGTTTCGATGAAGAAGTCCCTTTTAATATTGAGCGCCGCGAGTTTGGCAGCTTCGAGCGCGCTGGCGCAGACTTACTCGGCTGCAAACGACCCTTGCGTGAAGCAGGCGACCGGATCCACGGTGACGACGACCGCGGCGAAGGCGGAGATGCCGAAGTATTGTCGTCCCGAGGTGACCTTCTACATTACCGGGGCAACCGCGCAGAACGGTTACATGACCGGAACGGCGCTGCCGAATCTGTGGTTTGAGACGGGCTATTTCACGATTAAAGAGGGGACTGGGGAAGGTGCGGCACCGGCAACCACGCGCAAAGGCGACTCGAGCGCTGTGGGTTGGTACGGGTACGGCAAAGCGGGTACCGCCTCAGCCGGCAAGCGCGTCTACGTCGCTTACAACCCCAAGGGGTCGATCGAAGGCGTGATGCAGGTTATGAGCACGACGGCGACCGAAGCCGAGGCGACCTGGACCTACCCGGGTGACAATGGCAAGTGTTTCGCGGCGACCGGATCGACCACCTACTTTTGCGGGGCTTACAAGGCCATGGAGACGGGGTTGGCTCTCTCGGACGTCAAGCCCGAAGAGGGCGACCTCGTTTGGATGAAGGCTGCGAACGGTGGTAAGACGTTGCCTAAGTACGACTCGACCGCGCTGCGCAGCACTCCGGTTGGCGTGCAGGCGTTTGGCCTGATTGTCAATAACGCTTTCTACAAAGCGCTGCGCGACCGCGATATCGCCCGTGGCTACCTGCCCGCGAGCTGTGACTCGGAGGCCTACAGCGGCACCACTGCCGTGACGTCGGCTTGCCGGCCAACCATGTCGCGCCACGAGTACGCATCCTTAATTGCAACGGATGGTGCAAAAGATCTGACCTTCCTTCTGGGGGCGAGCGGATCGAGCTCCAAACTGGTCATCGATCGTCGCTACGGTGGTTCGGGGACTCAGGCCTCGTCTAATCTTTATTTCTTGAATAATCCTTGCGGTGGCCGCGGCTTCGCTTCTACGACGACGAAGGCCTCGGATGGCTTGGGTCTGAACATCGACAAGACCGATAAGGTTGTTAGCAACACGTACGGCGGTGGCTTGATTCCTCGTTCGGGTACCGCCGCGACCACGAATGCGGCCGTGACTGGAACGGCCTACGGCAATATTTCGGTCGTAGAGTGGACGTCGGGCACCGACTTGGCTGGTGCCAACGGGGTTGGCTCGACCGCCGATTTCCATATCGGCGTCCGTAGCGTATCTGCAGACGACAACGCTCTTTGGAAGTGGATCAAAGTGGATGGGGTTGATCCGATCGGTTCCGATACCGGGTTCAAGTCAGACGCAACTTCGGCAAGTGGTCCTGCAGTATCGCCTTTCAACTACAACCTGCGCACGGGCCGCTATCCGTATGTGACGGTGTTCTACACCGTCATGACACAGGCGTTGGCAAAAAAGACGACCGACCCAGTCTCTAAGATGGCCATCGAGTTGACGGACACCCTCAAGACCCCAACCGTCAATTTGAATGGGGTTGCGTCGCTGCCGGCAAATGCCGCGGCCTCGAAATTGGAGATGAAAGGCACGCTCTCGCGTCCTGGTAACAACAACTGCTCGCCCCTGAAGTACACCGGCGCCTGATTGTTGGTGTTCGAAACGTAGCCGCAGCGCCACAAGCGCTGCGCCTGCAATGAAGCCCGGGTCTGGGTTCCCCTCGGACCCGGGTTTTTTATCGCCCATGTCTGCTTGCGTTTGTTCTTAAGGTCGATTGCCATGAAGCCCACGCTAGGTCGCGCCGTTCTTGCGCTCTTGGCCATTTGCTTTAGTCTGCCGGCCTTTGCACAGGAGGGTGCAGCACCCGCCGCCGCATTTGAAATTGCCGAGTACCGCGTCGAGGGTAATAGCCTGCTCGACGACGCGCTGATCGAAAAGGCCCTGGAGCCTTACCTCGGCCCTGGCGCCAGCATCGATCGGGTTGACGCTGCCCGTGCAGCGCTCGAGGCCACTTACCACCAGCGCGGCTGGCTGTCGGTTGCGGTTTCGATCCCCGAACAGCGGGTCGATGAGGGTGTCGTCACGCTGCGCGTGACCGAGGCGGTGCTGGACCGGGTCGTTGTGCGCGGGGCCCTTTTCTTCGCGCCCAGCGCGATCAAGAGCCTGGTGCCCGAGTTGACCGAGCAGAGGGTGCCCAACTTTCCGCAGTTGCAGACCGAGCTGGCGGCGCTTGGCAACTCGCCCGACCTGCGCGTGACGCCAATTCTGCGCCCTGGGGCCCTGCCTGGGACCATCGACGCGGTGCTCGATGTCGACGACAACCTGCCCTTCCATGGCACGGTCGAGGTGAACAATCGGCAGGCATCTAATACCAGCCCGACGCGTTTGGCCGCATCCTTACGCACCGAAAACCTCTTTCAGTCACGCCACACGGCAGGTTTGTTCCTTCAAGCCGCGCCCGAAGTGCGCGATCAAATTCATGTGGTGGCATTGAATTACGGCATCCCGCTGAGTCCGCGGGGGGAATCGATCGGCTTGAGTTTCGTCAGCTCGCGCAGCCGCTTGGCTCGCCTGACCGGGGCTGACGGGCTTGGGCTGTTGGGTAACGCCGATATTTTCGGTACGCGCTGGAATAAGCCCCTACCCAGTGGCGAAGGTTTTGCGCAGTCCTTGGTGCTCGGCGCGGATTATCGACGGCTTGGGCAAACGATTTTGGTCGATGGCGAGCCCGGGGTGGCTTCGCCGGTGCGATACCTGCCGCTCTCGATTGCCTATACGCTCAACGCGTTCGAGGGCCCATGGCCCTTGGTGTTTGAGACCTCCACCAGCGTTGGCCTGCGCGGAGTGGTTGGTTCTGATTCCGCGTTCAATGCGCGTCGGGCCGGGACCAGCGCAAACTTCCAGGCGGTGCGCTTTGGACTCGGGGGTTCGCACCGCTTCGGAGGCTGGGAGGCCGCTGGGCGCTTGGACGCGCAGTGGAGTGGTGCGCCACTCATCGGCAATGAACAGTTTTTGGTTGGCGGCGCGCAGTCGGTGCGGGGATATCTTGAGGGCGAAGCGGCGGGTGATGAGGGGCAGCGCTTGTCGCTCGAGTTGCGTAGCCCGAGTCAGGCGATTGCTCGTGGGGGCTCCGGTGCGGGCGCTAAGTGGGTTGCGCTCGGCTTTGTTGAAGGCGCTCAAGTCCGAACGATGGCATCCGGTGGCGCGCCGCCAAGCGAGCGGCGATTGCTTGGCCTAGGCGTTGGATTGCGCTTGACCCTATCTCGGGGTTTTGCCCTTGAGGCCGACGCGGCTCAGGCGCGTCGTGACGCGACGCTGACCCGTGCCGATGACGTGCGGGTGCACGTGCGAGCGATCTACAGTGACTAGGCGCCGGTGAAATGGGAACCAAGATGCTGAATCCGCTTGCGTTCTTCAGGGTTTTGCTGGCCGCCGTTCTGGCGGGTGCTGGCGTTGTCCTGGCGCAAACGGGCACCCCACGGATTCCGGCCAATAGTTTGCCGCTCGAGTCCAACAACGCCAAGACTCCGTTTGTTGGTTTTGGATCGGTCGCGGCCCAGCGGTCGCTCCCCGGCACGCCGGCGGTGTTGACGGTCAAGCAAACGTCCCCCACCGCGATCGTGCGTTGGGACAGTTTTGATATCGGCGCCAATGCTGCCGTTCGCTTTGAGCAGCCCAGTACGACGTCGACGATCCTGAATCGAATCGAGGGTGGCCTGCTGGCTGGGCAAACCACCATCGATGGGCGACTTTCTTCGAATGGCCAGTTGTATCTGTTGAATCCCAATGGGATTGTGTTTGGCAAGACCGCGCAAGTTGACGTGGGCTCACTGGTTGCCAGTTCGTTGTCGATTGATGAGGAGCGCTTCAAGAACGGTTTGTTGTCGCCATCGCGCAACCCCGACTTGTTACAGAATTTGTTCACCGACCCTGCCAGCGCCCTGCGTCCGGGTGACGTTGTGGTCGAAGGGTCCCGTGAGGGCGGAGTTTTGCAGCAGGCGGCATTGACCGCACAAAAAAATGGTTTTTTGTTACTGGCGGCCCCCACGGTTCGCAATGATGGGGTGCTGCGTGCGCCCGACGGGCAGGTTGTTTTAGCGGGTGGAACTCGGGTCTATCTATCCGCTCCGACGGACGCCTCGATGCGTGGTTTGCGCGTTGAGATTGGGGATCAAGAACTCACCTCCTTGGCCGAGGCCGCGCAACAAACCGCAGCTTCCGCGACCAATGGGCCACTGGGCACGATCGCGGTTGGCCGCGGGAACGTGACTCTGGCGGGGATGTTGGTCAACCAAAGCGGAGCCATTTCGGCCAATACCTCACTCACCCAAAATGGTTCGGTGTGGCTGCGAGCACGCTCGGCGACCAAGGCAGGGGATGTGGATCCGTATCCCACTGGCCCCGCCGGCAACGTCGTCTTGGGAGCAGGCAGTTCGATTCGCATCACGCCGACCCTCGACGACACGGCGAGCGCGCCAAAAACGACTGCGTTCAATCCATCCAGCGTCGAAATTTCCGCCTCCAAGGTCGAAATCCAGGAGCGTGCACAAATTTTGGCCCCCAGCGGCAACGTCAACATTCTCGCGCGCCAGGACTTGGCCGAAACCCCGAACGCTGCCACTGAGAGCGTGATTTCGATGGCTGCCGGGAGCCAGATCGATGTCTCCGGTGTGGTGGTGTCGCGGTCGATGGAAAGCAACCTCGTCAAGATTGAGCTGCGTGGGACCGAACTGGCGGACAACCCGGCCTTGCGTGACTCGCCCCTGCGCGGCCAAGCCGTTGTGATTGATGCCCGCAAGGGGACCGCGATCGCGAATGTGGCGGCGGCGCTGGAGTTGGTGGAAACAGGGGTTGGCGAGCGCACCGCGCAAGGCGGTAACGTGAACTTTCTTGCGGATGGCAAGATCGACCTGAAAGCGGGTGCTCAAGTCAACGTTGCGGGCGGCGCGATTCAATATCGCGACGGTTATGTGACGACCAGCAAACTTCGCGTAGGCGAGCAGCTGGTGGATATCGGTAGTGCCCGTGCGGGTACGCCTTATGACGGCGTCGTGACGCAACTGCCTGGGCTGGCAAATTTTGAGCCGGGTTATACGGAGGGGCGTAGCGCCGGTTCGATTCAGATCGCTGCCCCGCAGATCGGCTTGGGGGCATCGCTCGGGGCCCAAGTCACGCTCGGCGAGCGGCAGCGGGTGGTTGGGACCACTAGCCGTCCGGCTGGCGGATCGCTCTCGCTGGGAGCGACCACGGCCGGCGCCAGTGGTCCTGGTATTGCGCAGGACCTGGCCTTGGGCGCGGGCTTGGATCAAAGTCAGTCGGACGAATCGACCTTGGTCGTCGATACCGCGGTGCTGAAGCAGGGTGGATTTTCGCGCCTGAATTTCACCAGTCTGGGGGAGATTCGGATCGAGCGGCCGGTGTCGCTCTCGCCCGGAGGCGATATACGACTCACTGCCGTTGGGTCGAACAACACCGGCGACATCGAAACCGGTCGCGGCAACGTGTTGATTAAGGCTGATGTTTCGATCCCGTCCGGTAGCTTCATCGCCAGTGCCCGTAATGCGATCACCGTCGACCCCGGGCTCAAGCTCGACGTCGCGGGGCGTTGGGTGAATGACTCTTTCCAAACCAACCCGGTCCGCAATTCGGCGGGCCTCTTGGTCGGGGAGGTCGCGATTGCGGGCGGCTCGATTGACCTTGCTGCTAACCGCGTGCTCTTGGGCGAGGGCGCCAGCGTCGACGTCTCGGCCGGTGCTTGGCTCGACGCATTTGGCAAATTGACAAAGGGTTCCAGCGGAGCCTTGAGTTTGCGGGCGACCAAGCTTGCCACGTCTCTGAGCCCAGAATTCGACAATGAACTCTTGCTTGGTCGAGGTGTGCAGTTGCTCGGCTACGGCTGGGACTTTTCTGCGAACCGGGCGGGCGGCGCTCTGCGCTTAACGGGCCGTAACGTGGTCATCGACAGCAAACTGCCAGAGCCGTTATCGGACGAAAGCGAGCGATCAGACCCGCAAGATCTCTATCTGACCCCTTCATTTTTTCAGAACGGGGGTTTTAGCGCTTACTCGATTGCAGCCAACGCAAATCTAAGCTTGCGCCCTGGCGTTCAAGTAAGCCCTCGAACGAGCAGCTTCGTGGTGCGCCAGGACGCTGCCCGTATCGGTTCAGGTTCGATTCATCGCGCCGCCGAGCCGAGCTTGCTGGCGCTGAGTGGCCTCGCGGGCACACGCCCGGCAACCAATGTGTCCTTGAGCGCAAACTCCTTGACCGCGGGGCCTGACGAGATCCTTCCCGCGGCCGACGAATTGAGCGCTTCGGTGTTGAGCGTTGGCAAGCTCGACATCGGCACCAACGCCGCGATTGTCGCCGACCCGGGAGCGACGGTGTCGCTTGCGGCGGGTCGACAACTGATCGTCGATGGCCGCATTGAAGCGCCGGGTGGCAAGATTAACTTGAGTTTGGTCACGGAATCACCGGCTGGCAGCGCAGCCGCCCAATACAGCCCCGTGCGTGGGATCTGGCTCGATGAACATGCGCGTTTGCTCGCCCTTGGCAGCACCGCGCGTCTGAGCGAAGTCGGTGGTTTTACCCAAGGGTCTCTGCTCGACGGTGGCGCGATTTCCATCGGTCGCCCGCAGGCGAGCGGACTCGGGTCGGTCGTTGGATACGTCGTTGCAGCCCCTGGAGCAGTCCTCGACGTGAGCGGTGTGGACGCGGGGGTACTTCGGTTCCAGTCGGGTAGCACTGCCTTGCCGCCGGCTCGCGTGGGCACGTCCGCGGGCAGCATCACGGTGCGGGCGCGTGAGGGTTTGTGGTGGCAGGCCAAGGGTTTGGGTGCACCGGGTCGGGCGTCGGCGCAAGGGGGGACCTTGCTATTTGCGCTCGACCGTGAGGGTGCAGAGGACGCCGATGGTTACCCGAGTGCGCAGTTGGATTTAATGATCGGGCCGAGCGCCGAACGGAATTTCTCCTTGTTACCCGGGGCGAATCTCGACCTGCTGGCGGGACGCGGTTGGCTCGACACAGCTGCATTCGCCGGTGCGGGCTTCGATCGTCTGAATTTCAAGAGCGACTCCAGCATCACCCTGGCCGCCGGGACCCGTCTGCTAGCCGGCGCCTCAATCGTGCTCGATACGCCGATCCTGCGATCCGGTTTTGCGGGAGCCCCGGTGCTGATCGAGGCACCATGGGTGCAACTTGGTAACCGCGATGACTTAACCCAAACCCGCGCCCGGGACCGGGTCGATCTTGACAATCCGCAAGCGGCGGCAGACGGCAAGCTTGAGATTCTCGCCAATTCGGTGGATATCGTTGGTCAATCAGCGATCGATGGCTTTGCGTCGACTCGGGTTTCGGCCGTCGAGGCCATTCGCTTATCGGGTTTGCCGACGTTCACACCCACCAGCAGTGACCAAACCACGCGCGATCAAATTTCTTTGCAGGGCGGCTTACTGAGTACGGGTTCGCTTGAACTGCGTGCAGCCCAGATTTACCCGACCACGCTGAGCGACTTCTCAATTCGCCTGAGCCAACTGCCCGGGGCGGGTGTTTTTCGGGTCTTGCCGCCGCTGGAGGGCGCACCGATCAACGCTCCGGTGTTCTCCGCGATGGGCAGTCTTTCGATGACGGCCTCGTCGATCGAACAGGGTGGTCGAATCAGCGCGCCGAACGGGACGCTGCGTTTCGAAGCGAGCGAGTCGATCCGGTTTTTGCCGGGCAGCGTCACCAGCGTTGCCGGTTCGGCAACGCTTCCCTTCGGCAGCGTTGCCAATGGGCAGGACTGGAATTACACGTTCGGCAACGCCGGGACCGTTCGCTTAACCGTCAATCCGGATCGGATGGCCGATCTCTACGAGCGCTCGCTGACCGAGAAAGCCATTCAGATCCATGCGCCGACGGTGCGCTTGGACAAGGGCGCGACGCTGGCGTTGGAAGGAGGCGGTCAACTATTGGCTAGCGAGTTTGTTCCGGGCCCGCTTGGTTCGAGCGATTTCCTCCTGGCACCGAATCGCTTTGCAATCCTTCCCGGGGTACAGACCTCAGTCGCACCGATCGATTGGGATGCCGGTCTGGAGGGTGGGCAATCGGCGGGTTTGCGAGCAGGCGATAGCGTTTGGCTTTCCGGATATGGTGGTCTGGTAGCGGGCTATTACACGCTTTTGCCCGCGCGCTATGCCTTGCTGCCGGGCGCCTATGCGATCAGCGCGCTGCCCGCGAGTACCAACTTCAGCGCGCGATCTAACCGACTTGAATCGGATGGATCGATCACGCTTGCCGGACAGAAGGTCGCGATCGCACGTCCGGAAGGGGGGCTGCTTGCGTCGGCCGCGGTGCGCCCGGTGGCCTCTGAACCGATGGCGTTTAGTCTCGTTGCCAATTCGCTCGTACGCCAGCGCTCTGAATACCGTCTTTACGATGCGAATGGCTTTTTTGCTGCACAGGCCGACGCCATCGGTCTGAGCAACGTCATCCTGCCCGCCGATGGCGGGCATCTTTCGGTTGATGTCACCGCGGGTCTGCAGCTAAGCGGCAACGTCCGCCTGAACGGAGTCGAGCGACGAGCTTCGGTCGCCGCAGGCGCCCTCGGCCCCCGATCCGGTATGGCCGATATTGCCGCTCCCGAGTTGGTGATTCGGGCCAACGTAGATCAGTTCACTGGCCCTGCCGATCCCGCTTCCGCGACGGTTGAACTCGCCGCCAACGAGTTGACGGCCATGAACGCCGAGAGCCTCTTGATTGGCGGGGTCCGACGCGTCGAGGGGAACAAGACCTCGCTCGATGTGCGCGCGTCGCGGATCACGGTCGACAATGGCGGTGGCGCACCCTTAGCGGCAGCAGAATTGGTTCTCGCCGCAACGGAAAGCATCCAAGTCAATGACCGCGCCGATTTGCGTGCGCAAACAGCACCCAATCGGCCCAACCAGTTGATGCAGGTCGCGGGTTCAGGGGAGGCCGCGAACGGCGCCTTGGTTCGACTTTCGGGCGCAATAACAAGCGATCTTGCCGTGCTTCGGGAGTCGGCAACCGGTTCCACGGGCACCCTCGAACTCGCGCGCGGCGCTGTGGTGCGCGCAGCGGGTGCGGCGGCACTCGACGCCACCGCCAACTTTAACTTGGCCTCGCCGATTGAGTTGGCCGACGGCGGCGTCTTGACCCTGGCTGGCCCCCGCATCAGCCTGGGTTCGGCAATACCGGCTGACGTCCAGGATATTCGCCTTGGTGCGGCTGAACTTGCGGCGCTCACCAAGTTGTCCTCCGTGACCTTGAAGAGCAATAGCACGATTGACCTGTATGGCTCGGTTGTCCTTGGGAGTGCCTCGCTCGGGAGACTTACCCTCGCGGCGAATGGCCTTTTGAATGCTGGCTCGGCGTCGCAGGCGAGCATCGAGGATGCCCGCTTGTTTGCCGGGACGATCACGCTGAGCGGCATCAACGGCTCGGTCGCACCGGAGTTGAGCGACCTTCAGACGCGAGGATCCTTACTCCTGAGCGCGTCCAAAAATTTGGTGCTCAGTGGCGGAACGTTCTCAATTTTGGGTTATCAAAGCACTGCCCTCCAAAGCGGCCAGCGGCTCAGCCTGGCGGGTGGTTCGCAGCTGCAGGTTGGCGCCGACGTCGAGATCGCGGCTGGGCGAATCGTGACAACGGCGGGTGGTTTGGCTGCCATCAGCGGCCAGGGGGATATGGCTCTGCGATCACCGACGACGGCGGGCTCGAACACCGATACCGAGTTGCAGGGCGGAGGCCTGCTGGCGCTCCAGGCGAACGGTAGTTTGTTGGTCGACACCACGATCCAAGTCCCCGCGGGCCAGATCACGCTCAGTGGGGACAAGGGGGTGCGGATTGCGGGGGGACGTCTGGACGTCTCCTCCTTCACGCGTAACTTTGGTTCAACGCAAATGACCGCGCCAGCGGGCACGATCACGCTCGAAAGCGCCGCGGGCATGGTGGAAATTGGTGCCAATGCCGTTTTGGACGTCAGCGCTCGAGGGGCCGACGCCGGCAGCGTTCGCCTCGTCGCACCCAACGCCACCGCCTCGATTGACGGCCGCCTGGTGGGGAACGCGACCGCCCTAGGGTCCGCCGATCCGAGGGGGGGTACCGACATGCGTCAAGGCAGCTTTGCGTTGGATGTCGGCTATTTGGCGGACGGGGGTTTCGTCGCGCTGAATGACAAATTGAAGAGTTCAGGGTTCACAGAGTCTCTCGACCTTCGGGTCCGCTCGGGTGAGGTTCGCCTGCCGGTGGGCCGCTCAATCCGGGCCCACGAGGTCAGGCTTGCAGCCGATGGCGGCGCGATCTTGGTGGACGGCGCGATCGACGCCAGTGGCGACCGTGGCGGCAAGATTGAGCTCTATGCGCCGAGCATTCGGATAGGCTCGAACGCGGTCCTCGATGCACGTGCTACGGCAGTCGATCAGGAGGGCGGTCGGATTTTACTCTCGGCCTCGCAGGCGGATGCTGCCGTAGGGGCCGCGGGGACCCTGGTGCAAGATGGTCTCGTTCTCGAGTCGGGTGCTCAACTGCAGGTCAGTGGCGCCGGTGGTGGCGCGGGGGGGCGCGTTTGGCTGCGCGCGCCTCAGACTGCCGACGGCGATGATGTCGCGCTACAAGCCGGTGGGGCCAAGATTTTTGGCAGCCGGGAAACGATCGTTGAGGCGGTTCGGGTTTATCGGCTGGAAGGGGACGGTACGATTTCGGAGGCTGCGGATAGCTCGACCAACTTGGACGCAAGCCCGAATGGACGCATGTTTGCAGACGCCGATCGATTGATGCAGAACCAGGATGCGGTGATTGCGCGGGTTGATTTGCCCGGAATGCGATTGCAGCCTGGAATTGAGGTGCAAACGAGCGGCGATTTGGTGGTTTCCGTGAACGAATCTGCCGAAATCGCTTCACAGCGGGGCTGGGATTTGAGTCGCTGGCGTTTTGGCGGCGAACCGGTGGCCTTGACCTTACGGGCGGCGGGTCGATTGTCGGTGTTGGGTTCAATCAGCGATGGATTCGTCTATCCCGAGGATGAGGGCGCAGCGATGCCGGGTTGGCAACTCGGAACCGGTGCTTCTGCCAGCTACCGGATGGCCGCAGGTGCCGATTTAATGGCGGCAAATCCCCTTGCGGTTCGACCCGGTAGCGCGGATCTGGTGCTCGACTTCGCGCGCCCGGTCATGGTCGACGAACTCGGCGAGCCCAATAACTCCGACTTGCCAGTCGCCCTTTTGCGCACCGGAACCGGGCAGATTCAGCTTGCGGCAGGGCGCGACCTTGTTTTCGGTCGAGCTTTCGCACCCTCGCCGGGGACCCCGCAGTTTGATATTCGTCTCGGTGCGACGGTTTACACGGCAGGGGAAGCCGTAGTGCCCGAAATCGCCGGTGCCCCGAGCGCCGATTACGTCAATGAATCCTATGGGTTTGCGCAAATTCCTCCCTTGTTCGGCACGGGGGGTGGCGCTATTTCCTTGCTCGCGGGGCGTGATGTGCTCGGCACACCCACCCCTCAATTAGTGAATAACTGGTTGTTCCGCCAGGGAGACGAAAATTCAACGGCGTGGTGGATTCGGCCTGACTACTTTAATCAAGGTGTTGCGACCTTTGGTGGGGGCGACGTGTCGGTCACAGCCCTAGCGGGAAGTGTGCGCAACCTGGGCGCGAGCGTAGCGAGCACGGGCTGGTTTGGGCTTAAGGAGACTGACTCCCCTGGAGACAAGCCTGTTTTGCACACGCTCGGCGGCGGGGTTCTTTCTGTCGTGGCAGGTCAGAACATCGAGGGCGGCACGTTCTACGTGCAACGGGGCGGCGCAAATTTGCGGGCCGGCGGGACGCTTACGCTTGGTGAGCCGAATGTTTTAGACCGAGTGACGAACCCGGATGTGCCGGAATATAAGGCAACGAGACCAGTCTTGGCCCTGGGCGACGCCGCGGTGAAGGTGGTCGCCGGGGGGGATCTGGAGCTTGAAGCCGCGTTTAATCCGACCTTAACCCTGCAGAGCACGGCAAATGTGTTGTCGAACGGTACAACCACGTTTTTAAGCTACGGGCCGTCATCCTCGCTGCGATTGATGTCCTCGGGTGGTAGTGTGGCCTTGAATAATGACGGCGCGCTATTGGATCAAATGGCCGCTGGGGTCGGTCCATCGTTTGAGTTATCGCCGGAATCGGGCATCGACTACCCCTGGCTGTTTCGCGTGGTGCCGCCACAATTGACCTTGGCGGCGCTCGGGGGCAACGTTGAAGTGCGCCGCAGCGTGACCCTCGCGCCGGCCAACACCAGCCAACTGCAACTGATGGCTGAGCAGTCCGTGTTTTTAAAGAACGGTCTGAATGAAGCCTACGGCACCGTGCTTGCCGATATTGCACCAACCCGTCTACCGTCTATCGAGACTCCGCGTCCCCTGACGGACCTTGATTTCAAGTTGCTGCGCGGGGTTGTCGAGGGCGTTTTAGGTCACGACCCAGCACAGCCCCTCTCGGATGCTGCGCCGGTTCGGGTGGTTGCACGTCAAGGGGATGTGCAGGGCGATATCCAAGGCGTCGCGTCCCTCATCTCCAACAAACCGATCGAGGTGCAAGCAGCGCTCGACATTGTTGATTTTGGATTCCGCGTTCAACACACGGCGGCGGCCGACGTCAGCATCCTGCGCGCGGGCCGTGACCTTGTCGATACGACGGTGCCTACCGTCGACGGCAACCCGGTCGATCACGTCATCACCGGGCCCGGTCGACTCTCGGTGATCGGGGGACGTAATGTTGACCTCGGTAACTCGGGCGGGTTGGTATCGCGCGGCAACCTCGATAACCCCTATTTGGCGGAGGGCGGCGCGCGGATCGAGGTAAGTGCCGGAATCCCGACGGGCGCGCTAGGGTCCGCTACGAGCGGTGTCGAGAATGTATCGGGCGAGGCGAACCGTGCGTTTTTTGCCAACTTGGTGACCAGCGCACGCGAACCCGGCCTTCAGGTTTTTGACGCCACGATCGCCAAGGTCTTTCCGTCGCTAGCAGTTGCCGGAAATATTTCGCTGACGGGTAGCCAGGTGCGTACCGAGCAGGGCGGTTCGATCGACTTGTTCGCGCCCGCGGGTTCTGTGGACGTGAGCCTGATTCGGGTGCCGGATTTTATTGCGGCAAGGCCAGCCGCCAGTCTTGGCATTTTTTCGATTCGCGGCGGTGATATTCGTGCCCTGGTGAAGGACGATTTCGCCGTTAACACGGGCCGTGTTTTTTCTTTGCGCGGTGGCGATATCAGTTTGGTATCCCAATACGGCAATATTGACGCGGGTCGCGGCTCAAAGACCGCATCCTCAGCACCCCCGCCACTATTGACGACCGATCAAAATGGCAACACGAAGATCGATATTTCTGCGTCGATCGCGGGCTCTGGTATCGCAACCTTGCGGACCACCCCTGACCAGCCCGCCAGTAACGTGTATCCAGTTGCGCCGCGTGGGATTTTTGACGCCGGCGACGCGGGTGTACGCTCGACCGGAACGGTCGAGGTGGTCGCTCAGACCGTCTTGAACGCCGGCAACATCAGCGCGGCGGGGGGTGTAAGTGGCGCCCCTTCTTTGGTGCCTGCGGTCGCGGTGGCGGCACCCCCTGGCGCTGCCGCTGCCAGTGAGGGGGCAGGCAAGTCGGTCGCGGCGGCCGGTTCGGAGAATCGTCGCCTGCTGAATCTGGGTGTCGAGGTGCTGGGCTTTGGCGTGCCAGGCGGCGACGCTCAGCCGAATCCGGAACAATCGGTTCCCGGCGCGGCCGAGCCGACGCAACCCGAGCCGACGCAACCCGAGCCAACGCAATCCGAGCC
>JBBAOE010000022.1:0-38455 GCA_040401595.1 Burkholderiaceae bacterium | reverse complement strand
CGGCCGAGCCGACGCAACCCGAGCCGACGCAACCCGAGCCAACGCAATCCGAGCCGTCCGCGGAAGATGAGAAAAAACGGCGGCGCGTCCGCACTCAGTCGTGAACCTCAAAAAGGCGAGCACGAACCCTTCTCTCATCGAATTGCAATTCAATTCGTGTTTTGATCCAACGCCGCGTGTGATTATCTGGGCAGTTTTTCAGGAGTTCTTGTAAGTGTTCCTAATATCAAGCTTCGCTGAGGTTCGCTGCCCGACGTTGATCGGTGGCCGTCGTGTGCTTGGCTATTTATTGGCTCTGTTTGCACTTTGCGCATGGCCACTGCAGTCGACTGCGGCCGACGCGGGCAAACGGCGCTTTTCGTTCGACACCACCGCGCAGGGTGCTGATCTCAAGGAGGCCGTCACGCAATTGCCAGTCTTGGTGCGACTGCACAGTGGCAATTTTGATTTCACGCAAACGGCCCCCGATGGATCAGACCTGCGGTTTTTTGCCGCCGATGGCAAGACGCCGCTCAAGTTTCATCTCGAGTCATTTGATGCCGCGAACGAACTTGCGGCCGTTTGGGTCCAGCTGCCGAAGATCAACGCCAATTCGACCGCCGATGCCATCGTCGTGCAATGGGGCGATACCAAGGCGCCCGCAGCGGCCGATGCGCGTGCCACTTATGACGCTGCGCAGGCCTTCGTGTTGCATTTTGACGCCGATGGGGTCGTGCGCGACGCCTCCGGCCGCGTTGCCGAGCCCATCCAGTCGAACGCGCGTCCGGTTCCAGCCGGCGCTATCGGTGCCGCGGCGGCGTTCGACGGCAGCGCGCGGCTGTTGATCCCCGCGGCACCCAACCTGACCGTGCGTGCGGCGGACGGGTTTACCTTCTCCGCCTGGGTGCGACCGAGCGCTGCCGAGGATGGCGGTTTGATGACGTTTGGCGCGCCAGGGCAGGGCATCGAGTTGCGCCTCGAGGCAGGTATGCCGGCGCTGCGCGTTGCCGGTGCAAACCTGAAGGCCAGTGCACCGCTCAAACCGGGAATTTGGCAGCATGTCGTCGTCAGCGTTGTCGGCGGGCAGGGATCGATCCATGTCGACGCCGTTGAGGTTGGTCGCGGGGCCATTGCGTTGCCCGACGTGAGTGGACCTATTGCGATTGGTGAAGGGTTGCGTGGTGAACTCGACGAAGTGGCGTTCGCAACCGTGGCGCGCAGCACCGATTACGCCCGCGCCTTGGCGCTCTCGCAGGCGGCCGAATCGCTGATGCTGGGCTTGGCCGACGAGGAGGCCGAAGAAGCGAGTGCTTCTTATGTTGCGATCCTGCTTGGGGCCGTCACGATCGACGGTTGGATCGTGATTGGGATCTTGATGATCATGTTTGTGATCAGTCTTTGGGTGATGGTTGCAAAGGCGGTTGCCCTCAACGCCGTGCGAAAGGCGAATGGCCTGTTTTTCGAGTTGTTTCGTTCGCAGACCGCTGCTCTGCTCGATCCCCATCATGCCCAGGTGCGGCAATTGGCTGCGAATACAGCGCTACGAAATTCGTCGACCTATGCGCTGTATCAGTCGGCGATGGTCGAGGTACAGAAACGGTTGGACGTCCTTAAAAATCGTGGTAGCAGTCTCGTGCTCAGCCCCGCCATGCTCGAGGCGGTCCGCGCTGCCTTGGACGCCAATCAGGTTCGACTCAATCAACGCTTCAATAGCGGCATCGTTCTATTGACGATCGCGATTTCGGGAGGGCCTTTTCTGGGCTTGCTGGGCACCGTGGTCGGCGTGATGATCACGTTTGCCGCGATTGCCGCCAGCGGTGACGTCAACGTCAACTCGATTGCCCCGGGGATCGCGGCCGCGCTGGTGGCGACCGTAGCCGGCCTCGCGGTTGCCATCCCAGCGCTGTTTGGCTACAACTGGCTGGCAATTCAAATCAAAAACGTCAGTGCGGATACTCAGGTTTTTGCTGACGAATTGCTGACGCTGACGGCGGAACATTACTCAGATTAAGCATGCAAATCCAAGCTGATAACGCCCCCTATGACGATATCAACGTCACGCCGATGCTGGATCTTGCGTACGTTCTTTTGGTCATATTTATTATTATGACGACAGCGTCCGTGCAAGGGGTGCGGGTCGACGTGCCAAAGGCCAAGACGACGGGACAGTTGGCCGTCAAAAAAGTCAAGGCAGTCACGGTGACGCAAGCAGGCGACTTGTTTATCGATGCTTATCCCGTCACGCCCGAGCAGCTAGAGGAACGATTAAAGCAGCTCAAGGCACTGAACCCAGCGCAACCCATTGTGGTGAAGGGCGACGCGCATGCGCAATACGCCAAGGTGATGCTCGTGCTCGAACTGCTCAAACGCGCCGATATCACTGATATTGGTCTGGTGACTGGCCGGCCACGGATCTGAGCCCACGATGAAGGTACAGGACGATTCAAAACCCTACGACACGATTAACGTGACGCCGATGCTGGATTTGGCGTACGTGTTGTTGGTGATCTTCATCGTCATGACGACCGCCTCGATCCAGGGCATCAAGGTCGACTTGCCCAAACCCAGCAATAAGCCGAGCCTGACGCCACCGAAAGAGATGCGCATCGTGCGGATTCTGGCCGACGGCGGTTTAATGTTGAATGGCGCGAGTATTTCGATGGCCGAGCTCGAATCGCGGCTGGCTGCTGCGGTTGCGCGCGATGCCCAGATGCCCATGATGGTTCAGGGAGACCCTCAGGCAAATTATTTCGCCGTCGTGGACATCATTGACCTCGCTGGGCGCTTGGGGATTCGCAACGTCGGTTTGGTGACGGCCAAGATCGGAACCTGAGCGATGAAAGCTGCCGTCGCCGCCGAGTCTGTCGCGCTTGCGCAAGCCTGGTCCGCTGGCGAGCCCGCTGCGTCGTCGACCGGTGGCCGTGGGCGAGCGAAGGTGATCCTGATTGGCTTGGTCGTGGCGCTGCTCTGCGTTGCGCTTGGGTGGTCTGTTTATAGTGCCTTTGCCGGCAAATCGAGTGCGGCGCGTAAGCCACCGAAAATTTCTCTGATCCCGACAGCTCCGCCGCCGCCGCCGCCGCCCCCGCCAAAGGAAGAAAAACGTCCCGAGCCGCCCAAGCAGCAAGAAATCAAGACGAGCGCCCCGCCCGAGCAAAAACCCGTTGCGCCAGCGCCAACGCAGGATTTGAAGATGGAGGGCACAGCGGGTGATGGGCCGAGCGCATTTTCGGCCGGACGGGTTACGAATGAGAACCAGATTCCGGAGGTTCGTGGGGCCGACACGCGACCGCCACCCGCGCCATCATTACCACCACCACCACCTCCGGTCGTTGTTGCGCCTCCCGCCCCGGTGGTTGTTGCTCCCGCCGCGCCGCGTAACCCGTTTGATCGTTCGGGTCTTTTCGACCCCATTGCTAACTATGGACGTCTTTTAAAAACGGAAGCCCAACGGCATTTCAATCAGAATCGTGCGCTGCGCCAACGCGCTTATCGTGCCGAAATACTGCTTTGGATCGCTGAGGACGGCCGTGTGACGCGTTATGAACTCAGCGGTACATCGGGCGATGAGGAAACCGATGTTCTGCTGCGAGAATCGCTCGCGAGTTTGAGCGGTTTCAGTGGCGCCCCACCTGCCGGCGCGGCCCAGCCGGTCCGCCTCGCAATTACCACCAGCAGCCGTTGAGGCTGAGTTATTTTTTATGATTATGACAAGTAAATCCTCCTGCCGTTTACTGTCGGCCACGCTGTTGTCGGTGGCCCTTTCGACGGCGCATGCGCAATCAACTCCGGAAGAGCTTCGGCTGCGCGCGACGATTTTGATTCTGGTCGAATCGTTAGTCGACTCCGGCGTGTTGACGAGGGCAAAAGCCGATGAACTGGTTCGCACAGCGGCTTTTGGCCCGGCAAGCCCGAGTGCAGGCACGCTTGCGGGTGGGGTTGCAAGCACTGCGGCGGGTGCGGTGGCAGGTTCGACCGCGACGGCGGCTGAATTCAATGCTGGGCGTTCTGCAGCGCCCGCTTCGACCTCGACGTCGGCCGAGATCGGGGCTGACGGCAAGCGCGTCGTTCGCGTGCCTTATGTGCCGGAGTCGCTCAAACGCGAGATGCGCGAGCAAATTCGGCAGGATGTGTTGGCGCAGGCAAAAACCGAGCGTTGGGGAAACCCTGGCGCTCTGCCCGATTGGTTATCGCGCATCGAGGTGAGCGGCGATCTTCGTTTGCGTGCCGAGGGGATTGCGTTCTCGTCCGACAATACCGCTGCGGCCGATGTGGCGTCGAATACAGGCCTCACGCGGGCAGCGGACATTGCGACTCAGCGTGCCGCCAGCAATGGTGCTTACAATTTCAATACACAGGACGACGTCGATCGAACGCGGGTGCGGATGCGCCTGGATGTGAACGCGGCCGTGACCGATGAAGTCAAAGTCGGGGTCCGCATGACCACCGGTAACACCACTGACCGCGTCTCAACCAATCAGACGCTCGGTACAAATTTTAATAAATACAGCGTCGTACTCGACCGTGTTTACCTCAAATGGAACCCGGCCGGTAGCGAAATCAGCTATTGGGCCGGGCGGATGCCAAATCCATTTTTTGGAACCGAATTGGTGTGGGACCCGGATCTGAATTTTGAGGGCCTCGCGGCCACCGGAGATATTCGCCTCGGTGTTCGTTCTCGTTTATTCACGACCGTAGGATGGTTCCCGCTCAGTACGGCAAATCCAGGGTCAACGGTTCGTAAGGATCTTCTCGGTGCTCAGGCGGGTTATCAGTGGCAGTTTGGCAACACTGGGGCCAACCGTTGGCGCGTCGGGCTTGGTGTTTACGATTACCGGAATATTGCGGGTCAGGGCGAGACCGAGTTGGATCGACTCGAGCGAGCCGACTATGTAGCGCGTAGCGAGTACCCCAATAGTCTGCGCCAACGTGGGAATACCCTGTTTCGAATCAACGCGCCGAGTGATAGCGCAACTCAGTATGGTCTAGCCTCCGAATTTCGCACCGTGAATTTGACGACCGCGCTTGAATTGGTCGACATCCCGCCGGTTCCGGTCACCCTGACGGCGGATTACATTCAGAACATGGGCTTCAATCGCAGCGAAATTGCTCGACGTACCGGGCAGACGATCGTTGACGGCTCTAACGTTGGGTACTGGTTTGGTGTGCAAGTGGGCAAACGCACCATCCGCGAGGAGGGCGACTGGTCGGCCAGTCTGACCTATCGCCGCCTCGGTAGTGATGCCACCTTGGACGCTTTTGCTGATTCCGATTTTGGGCTTGGCGGCACGAATAACAAGGGGACAATCCTGGGTGTGAACTACGGCTTACGGCGCAACGTTTGGCTGGGCGCACGCTGGTTGTCCTCCGACCTGATCCATTCGTTCAGCCCGGTCACTTCGACGGCGAATCTACCGTCGAAGTTCTCCGTAGATGTGTTGCAGGTGGACGTCAATGCACGATTCTGAGCGCTTCTCGAGGGCTTTGCATCGGCCCACGCCGCCGTTCAGCCCGGATGTTGTGCCGTCCAGCGGGACGAGCAATCAACGCAAGCCGAAGTCTGGTCAAGCCTTGTCGGTGCTCGCGCTGTTGCTGGGTTTCGGGCTGACGGCCTTGGCGCCGGTGGCAGCGGCCGAGGATGCGAAGGCGGGTGCGGAGAAGTCGCGTCGCCAGCAGGCTGCGATGCAAGCCACGCAGCGCCGCTTGCAAGAAGAAAAAGCGGCCGTTGCCGCTGAGCTGGACACGACCAAACAAGCGCTCGTCGGTGCGCAGGCTGCCACCGAGCGGGCCCGCGAAGAGCAGAGCGCGCTCAAGCGCGAACTCATGCGGCTGCGGCAGGACCTCGGCAAGAGTCTTGGTAGCGCGCGCGCGCAGGACGTTGTCGTGCAGCAACTCGAGTCAGCTCGTAACGACTTGGCGCGCCGGCTTGAGGCGAGCGACGAGGACCGTCGAGGCCTTCAAATTCGTCTGGCCGAGGCTGAAAATCAGCTTGCCAATGCGCGCTTCACGATCTCCGAACAAAAAGGACTGATTGCTGAGCAAAAAGGACTAATTGCTGAGCTCGACACGGAGCGCGCGGCGCTTGGCCGGCAGTTAACAGCCGTTGGCGAGGAGAGTCGCCGGGCGCAGCAAGTGATCGCGCGCTCGGACGGCGCGCGCGCGGGGCTCGAACGATCGCTGGCCGAGGGCAGGCAGCAGTTACAATCCTGCGATAACAACCGTCAAGGGCTTGATCGAACGGCTCGAGAGTTGTTGTTGCGCTACGAGCAAAAGACTTGTCAGACGGGGCTGATGCAGGCCGAACCCTTTTTGCAGTTGCGGCGGGTCACCATTGAGTCGGAAGTCGAGCGCTATCGAGAAATGATTGATGGTTTCAGGTTCAACTCGGGTTTGCCTCCTCAAAGGTAAGCATTGAAAAAAATTCACGGCGTGATCTTAGGTGGGCGATCGACGTGGCGTCGGTCTACGAGTCGTGGCGAGCGGCAAGGATTTACGCTGCTCGAACTGTTGGTGGTTGTCGTCATTATTGGCTTGCTGGTGGCTTATGTTGGCCCCAAGTACTTCGGTCAGATCGGCAAATCCGAGACCGTCGCGGCGCGCGCGCAGATCGAAGCGTTTGAAAAGGCTCTTGATACATTTCGACTCGACGTGGGCCGTTATCCGAGCGCCGACGAGGGCTTGGGAGCCCTCACAATGCGCCCCGAGTCGGCCGGCAATGCCTGGAACGGGCCTTATCTGAAGAAGGGCATTCCCCCCGATCCCTGGGGCCGACCCTACAGTTACCGGGCACCCGGAACGCGCGGAAATGACTACGACATTATTTCTCTCGGCAAGGATGGCCAGCCCGGGGGCAGCGCCGAACGTGCTGATGTCACCAACTGACGCGGTGCGTAGCGGGCGTCAGCAACGCGTCTCAGGGCTCGCCGGCACGTGAAACGTTTCGAGGCGCGCGTGGTGGCTCCGGCTCCAGGAGCGGGCGATGCTGGGTCGGCGGCGTCGATGAGAACGCTTACGCTCGACGCTGCAGATGAAGCGGATGCGCGCCAACAAGTCGCCCGCATGGGTTTTCGACTCTCGACGATTAAAGTCGTGCGTTTTCGACTCGACCTGGGACTGGGTGCTAAGTCGAGTTTCTCGCTCGTTTTATTCTTACAGGAATTGCTCGCTTTATTGCGTGCTGGCCTTGGTATTGTTGAAGCGCTCGACGCCCTGTCTGATAAAGCGTCCGAGGCCCAGACCAAGGCTTTGCTTGTTCGCGTGTTGACGGCGGTGCGAGAGGGGCGACGATTTTCGGTGGCGCTGGCGGAACAAGCGGCCGTCTTCCCGGCCCTGCTGATTGGTATGATCAAGGCCTCCGAAGGCACAAGCGACCTTCCGCACGCGCTGAGTCGATATCTCGAGTACCGACAACGCATGGACGCGGTCCGCAGCAAAGTCATCAGTGCATCGATCTACCCCGTGATCTTGCTAGCCGTCGGCGGCTTGGTCACGATTTTTCTGATCGCTTATGTGGTGCCTAAGTTTGCAGAAGTTTACGAGGGTTCGGGGCGCCAGCTCCCGCTTTTGTCGCAGTGGATGTTGCTGGCTGGGCGTGCGATGGCCGCGCACGCAGCCACCGCGAGCGCGTTCGCCGTTGGGGCGATCTTCTTACTGGTGGGGGGCCTGCGCTGGCTTTGGCGCCAAGGGGTGATCGGGTCTGCACTGTTGCGCATCCCAGGCGTGGGTGTCCGACTGCGCGTGTTCGAATTGGCGCGTGTTTACCGCACGCTCGGGATGTTGCTCAGTGGCGGTATCCCTTTGGTTGCTGCGTTGCAGACGGTAGACGAAATTTTGTCGACTCGCTGGCGCGAGAAGTTGGCGGCCGCGCGCGCCCAAATCATCGCGGGTAGTTCGCTCTGTGTTGCGTTCGAGCGCGTCGGTCTGACGACGCCGATTTCGCTGCGTCTACTAGCGGTGGGCGAGCGCTCGGGCAGCTTGGGCACTATGCTCGAGCAATCGGCGGCCTTTCACGATGGCGAGATCGAGCGCTGGATCGATCAGTTTACCCGCAGCTTTGAGCCGCTCTTGATGGCTGCGATCGGCTTGGTCGTCGGCGTCATTGTTGTGATGCTGTACATGCCGATCTTTGACCTTGCAGGAGGTCTGCAGTGAGCCTTGCTGGCGAGTCCAGCACAGCGCTTGGGCTTGAGCCTGCACGCGCCGCGCTCGAGCAGCTGGCGCGTCGCTTTGATATTCCGGTGATCGAGACTGCGGGCATGCTTGCCCTCACGCCGGCCTTTGACCTGGTATCGCTAACGGCTGCGATGGAGCGCCATTGCGCGCTCATGCGCGAGGGCGAGCAGCTGATTGCCGTTGTCGCTGACCCGGCGGATGGCGATCTCGCGATTTGGCTTGAATCCCGGGTTGATCAAGCGCTGCAATGGCGCTTGGCGCTGCGCGCCGATATCCAAGCGTGGCAGACGCGCCTCGAAGCGACGATGAGTGCGACCGCGAGCCTGGATGCGTTTGACGACGGTGCGACAGGCGACGACTCGGCTGCCACGCTGCTCTCCTTGGCGTCGCTGAGCGCCACGGCGAGCCCGGTCGTACGTTTGCTGGATTCCGCACTGTACGATGGGCTGAAGACTGGGGCGTCGGATATTCACCTGGAATCGACCCCACGCGGACTGACGCTGAAATACCGTATCGATGGCGTTCTCGATCAAGCCATGAACGCGCAAGGCGTCGAGCTTGCAGAGCAGGTGATTTCTCGCCTCAAGGTGTTGGCAGAATTGGATATCGCCGAGCGTCGGGTGCCACAGGACGGCAGCTTCCGTGTCCGCAGCGGCGGTCGTGAGATTGATTTGCGGGTTTCGATCATGCCCAGTTTGCATGGCGAAGACGCGGTGATTCGAATTCTCGACAAGCGCGCAATGGTCGAAGCACACGGTGCCTTGACGCTGGAAGCGCTGGGTTTCGCCGCCGACGATTTGCTCGCCATGCGCAAGCTGGCGCAGGAGCCCTATGGGATGTTGCTGGTGACCGGGCCCACTGGCTCCGGCAAGACCACAACCTTGTACGGTGCGCTCAACGAGCTGCACGATGGCCGCGAAAAAATCATCACGATCGAAGACCCGGTGGAATATCAATTGCCGGGTATTTTGCAAATTCCCGTGAATGAAAAGAAGGGCCTGAGTTTTGCCAAGGGTCTTCGTTCGATCTTGCGTCACGACCCCGATAAGATCATGGTTGGCGAAATTCGGGATCGCGATACCGCCGAGATTGCTGTGCAGTCGGCGCTGACCGGTCATCTGGTGTTGACGACGGTCCATGCGAACAACGTCTTTGATGTCTTTGGGCGTTTCGCACACATGGGCGTCGACCCCTATGCGTTTGTGTCGGCCCTCAACGGGATTTGGGCGCAGCGCTTAATCCGGATCAACTGTCCGCATTGCGCGGCACCGGCGAGGCCGAGTGCGCAGCAGCTAGCCCAATTTGGCCTGCGCGTGGAATCGGTGGTGCACTGGGATTACCGGGTCGGCTCCGGTTGTGGCGATTGTCGTGGTACGGGTTATCGAGGGCGCCGAGCGATCGCTGAAATTTTGGTCCTCGATGACGAATTGCGCGAATTGATTATCGAAAAGGCACCGATTCGGCGCATTAAAGAAGCTGCTCAGATGCGCGGCACGCGCAGTTTGCGCGAGTCGGCCTTAAGTTTGGTACAGACCGGGGTAACCACCCTGGCCGAGATCAAGCGGGTGACCATGCATGCTTGAGCTTGCCCAATCGGATTGCGAGGTCTTGTTGGATGCTGCCGGAGTGACCGTCGCGCCGGGGCGCGGTGCCGGCCTGGCCTTATGGTCGCCAACCCCGGGGGGCGAGCCGGGCAATCGTTTCCGTCGCGCGCTGCGAGCGCAGCCAATGGCCTTGCGCGGAGCCCCCGGCCGGGCCGAAGTGGGGGATTGGCTGGGCGATGTGACGGACGCGTTGGCGGGCGCGCTCGATGACGCGTTTGTCGACCGGTCAAAGGCCGTATGGTGGCGCCCTCGCGGTCGTGCGCGGGTGTGGATTGGAGACGATTTTTTGCGCCTTTGGATCACGCAAGCGCCCGTGAATGCCGCGCACGCGATCGACTGTCAGACCGCTGCCGAGGCCCGATTCGAAGCGCTCTTTGGATTGTCGGCAGCCGAGTGGGCGATTACCGCAGAATGGGATGCAATCACGCCATTTTTATGTGCAGCCATGCCGCGCCGCTTGTTTACGGGAATTGTCGAGGTTTTGGCCGCGCGCGGATTACGAGTTGACGCAATCGCGCCAGACTTTGTCGAGTATTGGAATCATTATCAGGATCGGTTCGAGGTTGGTGACTGGTTTGCGGTGATTGGGAAAAAGCGACTCACCCTGGCAACGGTCGAGCGCAAGGGGCGATTTGTGCGTTCGGTTCAGCCCCGTAGGGTGAAAATGCTGCCTCGGCCGCAGCCAGTCGCAGCCATGGCGGCTGGAGGTATCTCGAGCGCGCCATCATCGATTGACGCGACTACGCAGTTTGAACAGCGGTGGCTGCAGCAGCTGATTACCCTTGAGGCACGACGCTTGGGCGGCGAAATGCCAACCCGCGTGTTGCTGGGCGGTGTTCGTTCCGGGCGGACCGGGCCTGTCCACTGGACCGCATCGTCCATACGATTTGAATGGCTGGACGTTTAGATGGGCAAGCTTGACTTGAATTTTGCTACTGCCGCGTCGCCTTGGAATGAGCGCGCGGGCATTCCAGCGGGCATCTCAGTCGGCGTCATGGGGCGCCGTCGAGGAAGTCGGCTCGCGTGGTTGGTCCTATTGATCGGTCTTGGCTTCGCGGTCTATACGATCGAGCGATGGGCCACTGCCGGGATTCGATTCGCGGCTTTGCAGTCCGAATACGCAGCGCTTGAGCGCGCCTCGGCGAGAGGGCAGGCTGCGCAGGCGAAAACGGAGCCCGCTCTGTCGCCCGCTTTGATTGCGAGCGCGAACGCCAGTATTGGGCAATTGAATATTCCATGGCCTGCCATTTTTCAGGCAGTTGATCGCGCCGCGACCAATCAAGTGGGTTTGCTCGCGTTCGAACCGGATGTCGCTCAGCGGCTGCTTCGCCTCAGTGGCGAGACCAAAACGGTCGCCGCCATGTTGGGATTTGTCAAGCGATTGAACGCCCAACCCGCGATTGGTGCGGCGCGCTTGTTGCATCACGAAATCAACAGTCAGGACGGTAATCAGCCGATTCGTTTCCAGATCGAGTTGCAATGGGCGGAACCGGCCCGATGACGACGATCGGCCTTAGCCAACGCTGGTTGCAGGTGCGCTTGCACATGCGGCGGGTCAGCCAGACGGCCTGGCTTGCGATTGCCATCTGGCTCGCGGTCATCCTTGGAAATTTCGTTGGCCTACCGCTGATTGAGCAACGAAGTGCTGCGTTGGACTTGTCGATTCAGCAAACCCGTGACGCAGCATTGGTGCTACGCGCAGGCACGCCGAAGGCGGCTGGTGTGGTCGATCGATCGGGCGCGGGGGTGAGGCAATCGGCACAATTGGTGCCCGGCCTTGCGGGCGAATCGTCCAGCGCGCGCCTGCAGGCTTGGCGCGAGCAGCTGGGCGACCCTCAACAGGTACATGATTCGATTGGGCGGATTTTCGCCCTCGCCAGTCGCTACGAGCTGAAAATTGATCGCGCGGATTATGAGCAAACCGCGCAGCCCGCTCAGGGCTTGGTGATTTACCGCGTGCAACTCGAGATCGTCGCGCCTTATGTCGTATTGCGTCGGTATTGCGATGAAGTTTTGCGCCAGTTTGCCTTCGTGGCGCTCGATGAATTTGTCTTGGAGCGTGAATCCGTCGCCACGGACGCGCTGCGGGCCAAACTGCGCTTTTCGCTCCACCTCGATCGGCCGAACCCTTGAATAAGCGGCATGTCTTTTTGGCCATTGCGCTGCTTGCCACCATTGGGCTCGCGCTGACGGTAGCCGACGACGAGGAGTCGGGCGTCGCAGCAGTGAGCGAGCCGACCCGCGCGGCGACGCCTTCGCGTCGCGACCTACCCGCCGCTCAGCTCGGTGCGGCCCCGGCGCCGCAGATTGCGGCGCTCCAACCAAGAGCTGAGGCGTCCGCTGACCAGTCCGCTGGCGCTGCCTTCGCCGCCCGGACCTGGGATCCGCCGCCGCCACCGCCGCCCCGACCGGGGCCGCCGGTTGCGCCCCCGCTGCCATTCACCTACTTCGGTAAGAAGTTTGAAGACGGAAGCTGGGAGGTCTTTGTCGATCTTGGCGAGCGCGTTGTTGTGGTGCAGGAGCGCGACCTGATCGCACAACAGTGGCGAGTCGATAAAATCGAGTCAACGACCATGACGCTGACCTATTTGCCCCTGAATCAAAAGCAGAGTCTCTCTATTGTGGCGGCGAATTAACCATGAATGACTTTGGGTCACGACCTTCGACGTCGATGGATCGGGGGCGCCTCTCGTGCCGGCTGCGCACGACCGCGGGTAGGACGCGTGGGCTTGCGTTGACCCTGGCGGTCGCACTGCTACTGGGTGCGTGTGCCGCGCAGCGGCCGTACCGCTTAGGCATAGATTTGCTCGCTCGTGGGCAACTCGAGGCGGGGGTTGAGCAACTCGCGCTGGCCTCCCGCACCGACCCGCGCGACGTTGAAATTCGCAGCGCGTATTTGCTCGCGCGCGATCGTTGGCTGCGCATTGAACTCGAGCGCGCTGAGCGTGAGTTAGGTCTCGGGCGTTTCGATGCCGCCGAGCAGGTCCTACGGCGCGTGCTCGAACGCGAACCGGAGGGCGCAGCGAGCGCTCGCCAAATGCTCGATCTCATTGGGCGCAAGAAGCAACAGGCGATCGCGTTGGATGAAATCGGCGCCTTGATCGACCGCGGTGAACGGGATTTGGCGCGCGCGCAGTTGTCGTCGCTCTTGCGGGAAACGCCAACCGACGACCGCGCTCGTGCCTACGCAAAAGTTCTCGAGCCCGCTCCCGCGCCGCGCGTGACGACGGAGACCGCCTTGGCGAAGGCTGCAAAACGAAAGGTCACCCTGGATTTTCGCGATGCTCAGCTGCAGCAAATTTTCGACGTTCTGTCGCGCGTGTCCGGTATCAATTTTGTCATGGACCGCGATATCAAGCTTGACCAAAAGGTCAGCATTAACTTGCGCGAGACCTCGATTGAAGCGGCGATGCATGCCGTCTTGCTGACGAATCAGCTGGAGCATCAAGTGCTCGATGGGAATACTGTTTTGGTTTATCCGAATACGGCGGCGAAAGTCAAAATGTTTCAGGAGCTCTCGGTGAGAGCCTTCAATGTGACGAATGCCGATGTACGAGCGTTGGCGAATTCAGTGCGTACGATGGTACGTCCGCGCGAATTGATCGTCGATGAGCGACAAAATATTCTGATCGTGCGCGATAGCGCAGATGGCATTCGGCTGGTCGAGCGATTGGTCGCCCTGCAGGATGTCGCTGAGGCCGAAGTGATGCTGGAAGTCGAAGTGCTGGAGGTGAGTCGGAATCGATTGCAGGAGCTTGGAGTTTCCTTTCCCGACAAGTTAGTGCTTGCCCCGCTCGCGAGTCAGGCGGGCGCTGCGCTGACGCTCGCGGATCTGCAGAGTTTGCGCGGCAGTAGCCTGGGCACGACCGTTTCACCGCTGACGCTCAACGCGCAAAGCGGGGTGTTGGATGCGCGCATTTTGGCCAACCCGAGGATCCGGGCACTAAACCGCGAAAAGGCGAAGGTTTTGATCGGTAACCGCGTCCCCAGCGTCACTTCGGTCATTACTGCCACTGGGATTGTTTCGGAATCCGTGAGCTATCTCGACGTTGGCTTGAAACTCGAAGTCGAGCCAACGATTCATGCTGGCAACGATGTATTGATTCGGCTCGCTCTGGAAGTTAGTAACATTGTGAATTCTCAAACGACCAAAAACGGTACCACGACGTACACGATTGGAACCCGGGGGGCGAGTACAACGCTGCGCTTGCGCGACGGTGAGAATCAAATCCTGGCGGGGCTCATTAGTAACGAAGAGCGGAATTCTGGCAATTCGATTCCGGGGTTGGGCGATTTGCCGATCGCTGGGCGCTTGTTCGGGAGCCGGCGCGACGACGTGACAAAGTCCGAAATTGTGCTTTCAATTACACCGAAAATTGTGCGCCGTGTCGCCCGCCCGAGCGCCGAGCGAATGGAGTTCGATACTGGGACCGAGGGTTGGTCGCGCCCGCGACCCGCGTTGGCCACGCCAAGCGTTGATCCAGCGGCGACGCGCGGTGTTATGACTGCGCCGGTCGCGAATCCCAATGCCTCTGGGTCGCTGATGGGTGGTTTTGGAGCGATCGAATTGCCAGTACCGCGGGCGCCACAGAATCCCGAGCCAGGGGGCGCATCGGAATCGCCGAATGCCGAGCGTTGATCAATTGCCAAATGTCGAGCTTAACCCAAACCGCCGCTTGCCGAGCGTGGATAAAACCGCGCGGGGCCGGCGGGTGCTCGGGCTTTACCTTGATCGAGGTGATCGTAACGCTGGCCATTCTGGCCGTGCTCGCAGTATTGGTCTTGCCCACGGCCGAAGTGATCGACAAGCGGGCCCGCGAAAAGCAGTTGATCAATGCCTTGCAAACGATTCGACAGGCGCTCGATGCCCACAAACGCGTCTACGATGAGGGCCGATTAAATCTACCACCAGGTTTAACGGGCTATCCCTTGAGCCTTGAATCTCTGGTCGAGGGCGTGCCACTGTTGAACACTTCACCGCCGAGCAAAATCAAATTCTTGCGCCGTGTGCCGCGCGATCCCATGAATACGAATGCGGAGTTAAGCAACGAGCAGACCTGGGGTAAGCGCTCTTATGAGAGCGAGGCCGACCATCCCCTTGAAGGCGATAACGTGTACGACGTCTACTCACAGTCGCCCAATCTTGGTCTCAACGGCATTCCTTACCCCAAGTGGTGACCGCGATGAAGCCGCAGGATGGTCGACGCCGAGGCTTGTGGCCGCAGCGAATCCGCGCGTTCACCCTGATTGAGTTGCTCGTCGTGCTGGCGATTGTGGGCCTGCTGGTTTCCCTGTCGGTGCCACGCTATTTTCAGGTGGTCGCGACTGCGAAGGAAAAAGTCTTGGTGGAGAACTTGCGCATTACCCGAGATGTGTTGGATAAGTTCCATTCCGACACCGGTGTATGGCCACGCAGTCTGACTGAACTGGTGGAGAAAAAATATCTCAAGGCGCTGCCCTACGATCCAATTACCGAGAGTGACCAGACATGGATTTTGGTGTTGGCCGAGGGCACTGGTCCAGGGGTAAAGGGCGTGCTGGATCTTCGCAGTGGCGCCCCCGGCAAAGACCGTTCCGGTCGCGCATTTGTTGAGCTTTAAGCATGAACCGCGGCTTTACCTACGTGGGTCTGTTGATTCTGCTTGCCGGGCTGGGTTTGAGTGCCTTGGGTGCGCTGCGGCTCGGCCAGAGCATGTTGCGGCGCTCTGCTGAAGAACAGCTGATCGTGCAGGGCAAGCTTTGGATCGCCGCCCTTGAGAGTTATGCCGACGCGACACCGGTTGGCCAAATGCCCTTGCCGCGCAACGCGGCCGAGCTGCTGCGCGATGAGCGGCAACGCCCGTTTAAGCGCCACTTGCGCACGATTCCATTTGACCCCGTTACCCGCAGTCAGGACTGGGTTTTGATCCGAGCCAATGACGGTAGCAACGGCATTCTTGGCGTGCACAGTCAGTCCACTGCGCAACCCATCAAGCTACAAGGCTTTGAGCGTGGGCTGGATTATTTCGAGGAGCAAAAGTCGTATCAGGAGTGGAAGTTTATGGGGCCGATGCGATGAAGCGCAGGCCGACAAACGCGCGTAGCGTCGCCAATAAGCCGTCGCACGCGCGCCGCTCCTGGGGCGAGTCTCGGGCCTTGGCGACGCAGGTTTCACTCACGCTAACAGGCTGGTTGTTTGAAAATGATCGCTTGCCGGAGGCGAAGGAGCGTTGCATAGAGTTATTGCGTACGGCCCCCGAGGAGCTCGAGGCTTGGCGCTTATACGGCCGTATCGCGGCTGCGCTGAGGGATGATCAGGCGGTGGTTGATGCCTTGGTGCCGGTCTTGCATCGTGCGCCCAAGGATTCAGCGAGCGCACTCGTGTTAGCGGCGTCGCTCGCGCATTTAGGTGATTGGGAGCAGGCGCTGACCTGGTTGCAGACGATCCCGCCCGAGAGCGCTGACTGGGGCGGCGCTCAACTTGCCCTAGCCGAAATTTATGCGCAGCGTGCCCGCTGGGGTGAAGCCGAAACGACGTTTCGTCTTTTGGTGGCTCAGGATCCCAGTAATCCCGCGCCTTGGGTCGGATTGATCAAAGCGCTCTCCCGGCAGGGCCGCCTGACCGAGGCCAGACATTATCTCGACGACTGGGTGAAGTACGCCCCCAACGAAGCCGCGCCTTGGCGCGCGAGCGGTATTTTTCAGTCGGGCTGGGGTTTTCTGGCGAGCGCCGAACACGATTTGCTGCGCGCGCTGCATCTTGAGGAGGGCAACGTCGACACTTACTTGGCGCTGGCGAACGTTTTTCATCTTGAGAAAAAGCTTTCAGCCGCGTTTGAGGCGGTTGAGCGTGCGCTGGAAATCGACCCTAACTCGAGCAGCGCCCAAGAGCGCAAGGCGGTGTTACTGCTCGAAACCGGACAATTTGAAGAAGGGTGGCGACTCTATCAGTCGCGGCCTTTACCCCCGCGCGATTTCCGTGAAAAACCGCTGTGGCTAGGTGAGTTTCCCATCGCGGGCAAAACCATCCTGGTTCATTGCGAACAAGGTTTGGGCGATCAAATCCAATTCGTGCGCTATCTTGCCCCATTGGCCGAGCTCGGTGCCAAGATCATCCTGATCATCGACCGATCGCTTAAGCAACTCTGTTCGACCTTGGCTGGCGCCTCTGTGGTGAAAACCGAGGGCGATCCGCTGCCCGTATTCGATATGCATTGCCCGCTACTGAGTCTGCCATTGGCCTTGCGCACTACCGTCCATGGCATTCCGGACCGAACGCCGTACCTGCGGGTTGAAGAAGCCTTGGTGCGGCGCTGGGCAGAGCGTTTAGGCCCACAAAAGGCGTTACGGGTCGGTTTGGTTTGGTCCGGAGGGGTGCGCCCGCATCGGGCCGAATATTCCCGGATGTTGGAGCGGCGCAATATTGCTTTTGCAAAGCTGGCAGTCTTTGCAGGCTTGGATGTCGAGTTCGTGGGTTTGCAAAAGGGCCTGTATGCAGCTGCCGAAGAGATAGAGCTGGCGGGCGGTGCGTCGTTTCCCTTGAAAATCGTCAATCTCGGCGAGGAATTCGACGATTTTGCCGATACGGCGGCGGTGATCGCGAATCTAGACTTGGTGGTTTCGGTCGATACCGCGGTTGCCCATTTGGCGGGAGCGCTGCAGGCCCCAGTTTGGATCCTGAATCGGTTTGATAGTTGCTGGCGTTGGTTGAACGATCGAACTGATTCGCCCTGGTACCCGTCGGCGAAGCTCTATCGTCAGACGCAGTTTGACGACTGGCAGCCGGTGCTTGAGCAGGTTCGTCTGGACCTGGACGAGCGAGCGCGGCAGTGGCGCGCTGAGCATTCCGCGCTTGTTGTGGGCGAGTCTGCGGGGTCGCAACGGCCTCAAAACCAGAGCCTCACGTGTTGCGCGCTTGGACAAACGGTGGATTCGACCCTCGACGCCAGCGCATGGGAATCCGAGATCCAAAGGGTTTTGAGCGAGTTGTGTTCTGCAAACGCGGTCCAATTTGCCGATTTTCTCGCCAATTCGATCGATGAGTTTGCGCAATCCGCGAGCGAAGCGCTATTGGTCGTGGGAACGCGTTCACTCGTGAGCGGAGACTGTGTCGAGGGCTTTCTGGAGTTTCTTGCCAACAGCGATGATCTGGACTGGGATTTGATATTCCCCGAGGTTGAGCTGAAGTCACCGGAAACGGTGAGCGCCTTGGCGAATATTGCCAATAACCTGAATCAGGCAAATGAATTGACGGTGCTCAATCTCGCCGAATTTGAATTTGAGCCTGGCAAGACGCTGATGATTCGGCGTACGGCGCTCGCGAAGTTGGCGCCGTATTTTGCGAGCGCTGGCACCCTGGGTGAGGGTGGATTTCCCACGCTGGCCCTGCGGGCGGCGATCGCCGATGGGCGCGTGGCGGCCTTTAGTCTGTTCCCTTTTCTGCCAACTTCCCTCGCGGGCGACGCCAGTCAAATCGAGGCGTCCACGGGCTCGCAAGCGGCGCTCTATCGCCATTCGTCGAGCGGTCAGGGTCCTACCGAAGCCAATCGCGTTCGTGGGCCGGCTGGCGCAGATGGCGCGGCTGGCTCAGACGATGCGCCTGCCGCGGGCGGCTCGGATGACGGGGCCGGCTCGGGTACGCCTTGGGTAACGGTCGACGCTTCCGGATCGCAGGTCCCCTGATGACTGTCGACTTAAAAGCCTTGCTCGAGGCGCGCAGCGCCCAGGACCGCGGGGATTTCGCGAACAGCGCGGCAATTTGCGAGCAGTTGGTGGCCAGCGGGGATGATCACTTGGAAGTGTTCCATCTCTTGAGCGTCGCGAGAATGGCGCAGTCCGACTGGCCTGCGGCCGAACAGGTATTTGCCCAAGCGATTGCAAAATTCCCTGATAACCCGGTGTTGCTGGCCAATTACGGGGCCGTTTTACAAGAACTTGGCAAGCTCGAGCAAGCGATTGCGTCGTATGAACGGGCGGTGTCCGTGTATCCGATGTATGCCACGGCTTGGTTTAATTTAGGCACGGCGTTGCAGACCACTGGGGAACTCGCGCGCGCCGCGGCCGCATTTTCGCGGGTGCTCGCGATCGATCCGCAGCATGCGGGTGCGATTGCCAACTTGGAATGGGTTGCGCAGGTGCGCGGTCATACCTCGCCTGCGCCCACGCCCACGCCCACGCCCACGCCCACGCCCACGCCCACGCCCACGCCCACGCCGGCTCGCCGCAAGAGCGCTCAGGAGGGTCGCCCAATCGTGCCCCGCCCCTCGCGTCAGTGGTTGCCGCAGCGCCCGGTACGTGCATCCGCACCGTCGGGTCAGCGTTCGCAGAACGCGCGGGGCGAACAAAAACAGTTTGCAGCTCGCTTTGACGAGCTGGCTCAGATCGCTAGCGAACGCGCCGATTATGCGGAATTGGCCGCACTTTGTGCGGCGCTGCTCGAGATTGAGCCGAAGCGCGCAAGCGCTTGGGCCTATTTGGGGCTTGCCCGCTTGCGGGGTGGCGATCCGGTTGCAGCCTTGGCCGCCTTTGCCGAAGTGCTTTCGTTGGGACCGACGCAGCCCGCGGTGTTGAGTAACGTAGGGGCCGCGCTGGTCGAATTGGGGCGTTTTGAGTTGGCGCGGTCTTTTTACGGCAAAGCGATCGACATCGATGCGAATTTTGCAGACGCGTATAACAACCGCGGCGTTTCGTTCGAGCGCGAAGAAAGACCTGCCGAGGCGATTGCGGATTTTGAGTTGGCGATTGCCCTGCGGCCCGACTTTGTCAGTGCGCTGCTCAATGCGGGCATTGCCAAACAATCGCTGGGGCAGCATCGGGAAGCGATTGCGCATTACGACCAAATTTTGGCTTTGGTTCCCAACCACCTCGATGCGTTGTACAACAAGGCGCGCGGGTACGTTCAATTGGCCAAATTTGGCGAAGCAGTCGTTTGCTTTGATCGTGTGTTGGCAAACAATCCAAACCACGCCCAGGCGTGGTTTGGTCGAGGGAATGCCAAGCGTGAACTTGGGGACCTTGCGGGCGCGCTGCAGGATTTAGAGCACGCCTTTAGCCTAGAGCCGGGGGACGCCGAAATCAAGTTTGGCCTGGCCTTACTGCGCTTACTGGCGGGCGATTTCAGGTCCGGCCTTGCACTGCACGAGGACCGTTGGCGCGCCCGCGCGGCGAAACAGATGCTCGCCGCGGTACCGCGCCTGGGGCCCTCGGGCGATCAAGACCTTGATGGCAAGCGGCTTGCTATTTTTTCCGAACAGGGCCTCGGTGATTCGATTCAGTTTATTCGCTTTGCGCGCGATTTGAGTGCAGCCGGTGCGCAAGTGACGGCAATCGTTCATGCGCCTTTAGTTTCCTTGTTTCGTTCGTCTCGGTTGGCGCATGCGGTGGTCGATATTGACACTGCGCTCACGCCATTTGATTTTGCGTGTCCGCTCATGAGCCTGCCAACGTTGCTTGGCACTGATCTTGAATCGCTCGCGCGCGATCCGCGTTATTTGCAAGGCGATCCAGCCAAGACACGGTCGTGGCAGCAACGCCTGGGTGAAAATCAAAAATCCTGTCGGGTTGGATTGGCATGGAGTGGTAACCCGAGGCATGGTAACGATGCACAGCGCTCGATCGCGCTCGAGCGGCTTTGGCAGGAAGCTCTCGAACCATTCGCCGATGGGGTTGAGTTTTTTTGTTTACAAAAGGAGATGAGCGCGGTCGATCGAACCATCCTGTCGCAGTTGCCGATCCTTGATTATTCGACGGAGTTTCATGATTTCGAGACAACCGCTGCGCTTTGTGAATGTCTCGATCTCGTGGTTGCGGTCGATACCAGTGTGGCGCACCTTTGTGGCGCACTCGGCAAGCCAACCTTGTTGCTGTTGCCGTTCGTGCCCGATTGGCGTTGGTTGATGGGCCGCGCGGACAGCCCGTGGTATCCGTCGTTGACCTTGCTGAGGCAAGCGCGCCGGGGCGACTGGGATTCGGTGTTCGCGAGCGTGCGCGAGGCTTTAAGCGCACATTGTCCCGGTCCCGCAACGCCGTGAGTATCCGTCACGCTCCGGTTACTTGCCCTGGGTTGTCGTGCACGCGCGAAGTCGTGATCGCGGCTGTTCGATACCAGAGCGCCGCTCAAAGGTAAATTTTCTGCAGAAGGTCCAGCAGAGTCTTGCGCTGGGCGGCCGTCAGACGCGAGGAACATTCGATTTCCAGGTCGGTTGCTGCCTGTTCGGCCTGCTGCATGAGTGCGGACCCGTCCGGGGTCGGGTGCAGTCCCATGGCACGGCCGTCGGTGGGGTGAGGTCGGCGATGGATCAGGCCGCGCGCTTCCAGTGACTGGATCAGGCCCACCAGGTTCGGTGGCAGCAGGTTGAGCGCGGCGCACAGCTGGCGTGAGGTCACACCCGGGTTGTGCTCAATGACCGACATCACCGAAAAATCCACCGGGCGCAGGCCGAACTTCGCCATACGTTCCAGAAAGACTTCGATGATCGTCAGCGCTGCTCGGCGCGCGTTGTAGCCCAGCAGGGTCTCCAGAAACGAGGTATCCACCTGGTCAACTGCCGTCACGGTGGGCACGCTGCCTAAGGGTTTTTTGCTGCTCTCGATCGAGCACTTGACGCTAGGTGCTGCGGTTCGTGAACTCATGTCCGGGCGGCACCCAGATAGGTGTCGATCACGCGCGGGTTCTGTGCCAGTTCGGCTGCAGGGCCGTGAAGTCCGATTTCGCCCATCTCCAGCACATAGCCTTGATCGGCCACGGCCAAGGCAGCGCGAGCGTTCTGCTCGACGAGTACGATGGTCACGCCCGTCTGGCGCAGGGTCTCGATGATCAAGAAGATGTCCTTCACGATCAGGGGGGCCAGGCCCAGGCTGGGCTCGTCCATCATCAGCACGGAAGGGCGCGACATCAGGGCGCGGCCCACGGCCAGCATCTGGCGCTCGCCGCCCGACAGGGTGCCAGCCTGCTGCGCGCGACGCTCCTGCAGGCGCGGAAATAGATCGAACACGTCGGCCAGACGGGCACGCCACCGACGATTGCCCAAGCGCATCTGGCGGAAACCGCCGAGCACCAGATTGTCTTCCACGCTCATCGTGCCGAAGAGCTCACGCTTCTCAGGCACGAGGGCGATGCCCAGCATCACGCGCTCTTCGAGCGTGAGTTCTTCGATGGCTTGACCGTCGAACTCGATGCGCCCCTTGCTGGGCAGGATGCCCATCAGGCTGTTGAGTAAGGTGGATTTGCCCGCGCCGTTGGGACCGATCACAGTGATCACGCTGCCCTTGTCAGCTTGCAGGTTCAGGTCGTGCAACACCTCGGCCTTGCCATAGCCGGCACGCAGGCCCCTGACGTTGAGAAGGGGTGTTGACATGTCAGTGTTCCGTCCCGAGATAGGCGGCGCGCACAGCAGGGTTTGCTTGTACCTCGGCAGGCGTTCCGCGCGTGAGCAGGGTGCCGAACTCCATGACCACCAGCTGGTCGCACACGTCCATCACCAGGTCCATGTCGTGCTCGACCAGCAGGATGCTCATGCCTTCGCTCTGCAGCTGGCGCAGCACTGCGGCGAGGGCCTGTTTTTCCCTGTGGCGCAGGCCGGCTGCCGGTTCGTCGAGCAAGAGCAACGCAGGGTCGCAGCACAGCGCGCGGGCGATCTCCATCAGTCGCTGCGGCCCCATGGCCAGATTGCCGACCTGCTCGTGCAGATAGCTGCCCATTCCGATGCGTTCGAGCTGGCGCTGGGCTTCCTTCATCAGGCGCTGTTCTTCGGCCCGGTTGGCGCGCAGCATGGACGAGACTACGCCGCTTCTGCCGCGCGTGTAGGCGCCCATGGCCACGTTTTCGAGCACGGTCATGTCGGGAATGAGTTTGACGTGCTGGAAGGTGCGGGCCATGCCTTTGCGTGAAATCTCGCGCGAGGGCAGGGTACTCACGTCTTCACCCCGGAAAGTGACGCGGCCAGAGGTCTTGCCCAGCACCCCAGTGATCAGGTTGAAGGTGGTGGACTTGCCAGCACCGTTGGGACCGATCAGACCAACGATCCGGCCTGCTGCGATGTTGAAGCTGATGTCATTGACAGCGACCAGACCACCGAATTGCTTTCGGATTTTGTCGACCACCAGCACCTGCTCGCCATCCTGGGGTTTGTCGCGGACCGGCAAGTCATCTGCATCGGCCCAGTCGGCCAACCGCTGTGGGCTGGGGAACTTGCGGGATACCACCGACCACAGACCCTCGGGCAGGTACTTGAGCACCAGTACCAGGACCACGCCGAACACAATGACCTCGTAGCTGCCGCTGGTGCCGATCAGGGCGGGTAAGGCGACCTGCAGCCAGTCGTCGAGCAGCTTGACCAGACCGGCGCCGACGATGGCGCCCCAGACGTAGCCCACACCACCGACGACCGTCATGAACAGGTATTCGATCCCCATCTTCAGGCCAAAGGCCGAGGGGTTCACGGTGCGTTGAAAATGCGCCAGCAGCCAGCCGGCCACCGAGGCAAACAAGGCAGCGATGACGAAAATCGTAACCTTGTAGCGGAAGGTGTTGATGCCCATCGCTTCGGCCATCTGCGTGCCACCTTTGAGCGAGCGGATCGCGCGGCCAGGACGCGAATCCAGCAGGTTAAGCATCGCCAAGGCGCTCGCGATTAACATGGCCCAGCACAGCACGAAGAACAACCGACCTTGGCCCAAGTTGATGCCGCCGATGGACAAACTCTTAAGGCCCAGCAGGCCGTCGTACTTGCCCAGGGCGTCGACGTTGCCCATCAGGTAGTACAGCGACAGGCCCCATGCGATCGTCGCCAGCGGCAAATAGTGGCCCGACATGCGCAGTGTGATGAGGCCGACGATGACGGCACTGATGGCGGTGAACGCCAGACCCACGAACAGCGTGAGCCATGGCGACATGCCCGTATTCAGCGTGAGCCAGGCGGTGGTGTAGGCGCCGATGCCCACGAAGGCGGCCTGACCAAATGATGTCAGGCCGCCCACGCCAGTGAGCAGCACCAGGCCCAATGAGACGAGCGCATAAAGGCCGATGTAGTTGAGCTGTGCGATCCAGAAGTCGGGCAGTGGCAGCAGTGCAAGGACCGGCACGGCCAGGGCCAGCAGCACGATCGGAAGGCTGCGTTTCATGTCAGTGATCCTCGTCGGACTCGCCGCTGCGCAGCGAGCGCACGAGGAGGATGGGCAGGATCAGGGTGAACACGATGACTTCCTTGAAGGCACTGGCCCAGAAGGCGCCAAAGGATTCGACGATGCCGACAAACAGCGCGCCGATCAGCGCGCCGGGGTAGCTCGAGAGGCCCGCGATCACGGCTGCCACGAAGCCCTTGAGACCGATCAGGAAACCCGAGTCGTAGAACACGGTGGTGGTCGGGCCGATCAGCAGGCCCGAGAGGCCACCAATGAGCGCAGCCATCAGAAAGGTGAGCTGTCCTGAGGCGTGAGTGGAGATACCCATCAGGCGCGCGCCCGTACGGTTGACGGCGGTGGCGCGCAGGGCCTTGCCCCGCAGTGACTTTTCAAAGTACAGCCACAAGAGCAGGATCAGGGCAAGCGAGACTCCGAAGACGATCACGGCCTGGCCCCCCAGAGTGACGGGGCCCAGCGCAAAGCGCTCGTCCCAGAACGCTGGATTGCGGAAACCTTCCGCACCAAAAAACAGCAGGCCCAGGCCCGTCATGGCGAAATGCACGCCTACCGAGACGATGAGCAGCACCAGTGGGGTGGCAGCTTCCAGCGACTGGTAGGCCACGCGATAGATAAGCGGGCCAAAGGCCGCGACAATGGCCGTGCTCAGGGCCGCCTGTACCCATAGCGGGAACTGTTGCGATGCGGCCCAGATGGCCAGCAAGGCGATGGCCAGCGGAAACGCCAGCGTCTTGAGTCCAGCCTTCAGTGCGCGTATGGCATTGCCATGGTGGCGCCAGCGCTCGACCAATTCCATCACCGAGGCGACGCCCGCCAGGATCAGCAGGAGCCAGACGGTGCCGGGCGTCTTGCCAGTCTGCATCATGGCCAGGGTGAGGGCTCCGTAGGTGACGAACTCGCCCTGCGGAATGAAGATCACCCGGGTGACGGTAAACACGAGCACGGTGGCCAGCCCGAGCAGGGCATAGACCGCTCCGTTGGTCACGCCGTCAAGCAGCAGGATGCTGGCGATGGAGAAGTCCATGAGCATTCTTGGGAAAGCGGGTGGGACCCATTGGCCTTCGGTAGGCGCTGATTCCCACTTAAAGCTGGTTTGCCCGAAGGGAATTCCCGAGGAAGATCCCTTCAGGCATTGGTGGGTCTTATTCGACCTTGAACTTGCCGTCCACGACTTTGAGCATCACGGCCGTTTCCATGGTGAAACCCCAGTGGTCATCCTTGGTCCAGTTCATGATGCCGTGCGCGAAATTGGTGCTACCCATGGTTTCAAATGCATCGCGCAGTGCGGTACGGAACTCGGGTGTGCCGGGTTTGGCTTTCTTGAGCGCCATCGGAACCGCTTTTTCCAGTGCGACCTGGGCGTCATAGGCGTGACCAGCAAACTGGTTGTGGCTGCCAGCGCCATAGACTTTGTCGTACTTGGCTACAAAGTCCATCGCGATTTTCTTGGACGGGTGGCTGTCGGGTAGCTGGTCGGGGGCGATGACCGGGCCAGCAGAAACGAAGGTGCCTTCAACGGCTTTGCCGCCCACGCGCATCAGGTCCATGGTGGCGGCGGCGTGCGTTTGATAGATCTTGCCTTTGAAGCCGCGCTCGATCAGGCCCAACTGTGGCATGGCCGCGCCAGAGCCCGAGGCCACGACCAGCATGGCGTCCGGATTGGCGGCCACCAGCTTGAGGGCTTGCGGGGTGACGCTGGTGTCGGTGCGGGCAAAGCGCTCGGTCGCGATCATCTTGATGCCGGCCTTGTCCAGCAGTGGGGTGACTTCCTTGAGCCACTGCTCGCCATACGCATCGGTGTAGCCCAAGAATCCGATGGTCTTGATACCTTGCTTTTTCATGTGCTCGACCATGGCGTAGCCGATCACGGTGTTGGACTGCGGCAGGCGGAACATCCACTTGTCCTTACCAGCGGGTACGCCCACCGGCGAGCCTGCCAGTTGTGCAGTGGAGGCTTCCGCTGCGATGTCGGTCATGGCGGCAGCGACGGCGGTGATGCACGAACCGATGATCACATCCACCTTGTCCTCGGTCACGAAGCGGCGCGCGTTGGCGGCGCCCTTGCCTGGATCGGTGGCGTCGTCCAGCACGATGAGCTGAACCTTCTCGCCGGCAATCGTCTGCGGGAACAGCTTGAATTGGTTCTGCATCGGGATACCGAGGCCCGAGCCCGGACCGGTCAGGGCCAGACTGATGCCGATCTTGATTTCGGCGAGTGCGGTCGTACTCGACATGGCGGTGATGGCAAAGGCCAGCAGGGTGTTCTTGAGTTTCATGCTTGTCTCCTTCGGAAGTTTGGTAAAAATCACGGGGTTGGAAAGTTCAGCTGTTCGGTTTGAGGATGTCGTGCAGAGCGTCGTTGTGCAGTCGCGCCACGGTGTCGGCGCGGTGGGTGAGTACGGCGCGCTGGTTGATCGAGCCCTTGTCGGTGACCTCGCCTTTGTCGATGGTGGGATGCTCCGATAGCAGGCACATGCGGGCGATGCGGTTGGCGCTGCCGGTGCTGGTTTTGGCCAACTCGTTGATCACCTTCTGAAAGTGCGCACGAACGGGTGCGCTGGCCAGCACATCCGCTAGCGGGGTTGTCCCGGGCAGGCCCGAGAGTTCCCGCACCTTTTGGGTCGGGAAGACCATGGCGCCGACTTCCTTCATGTTTAGACCCGTGAGCACCACGTCCTGGATGTAGGGGGCGCCGGCAGCGATGATCTTGCCGCGCAGCGGGCCAACGCTCACGAAGGTACCGGTGGCCAGCTTGAAGTCTTCGGCGAGGCGGCCGTCGAATTTCAGTCCTAAATGTACGTCGGTCTCGTCGATCCACTTGACCGCATCGCCCGACTTGAAGAAACCCTCTTCGTCAAAGGCCTCGGCCGTTTCCCTGGGGGCACGCCAGTAGCCAGGTGTGATGTTGGGGCCGCGGTAGCGCACTTCAGTTTTGCCGTCCGTGTCCACCAGCTTGAGCTCCAGACCTGGCGCGGGCACGCCCAGGTCGCCAGCGCGCACGTTGGGGTTGGTCACGAAGATCCCGAACGGACCGGACTCGGTCATCCCCAGGCCTGTGGTCATGGCGATGCGCTCGCCGATCTCGCGCTCTTCGCTTTCATACAGACTGTCCCATACCGGTTGGGCGAGGGCGGCGCCAGCATAGAAGAACATCTGCACGCGCGACAGCAGGGACTTGCGCAGCACATCGTCGGTTTTCATGGCATTCGCGATCTCCTCGAAACCAGTAGGCACGTTGAAGTACACCGTGGGCGCGACTTCACGCAGATTGCGCAGGGTTTCGTGAATGAGCGCGGGCGTGGGCTTGCCGTCGTCGAGGTAGAGGGTGCCGCCGTGGAAGACGACCATACCGAAGTTGTGGTTGCCGCCGAAGGTGTGATTCCAGGGCAGCCAGTCGACCAGCACAAGTTCCTGCTCTGCCAGCACGGGCATGGACTGCGCCATCTGCTGCTGGTTGGCGCACCACATGCGGTTGGTGTTGATGACGGCCTTTGGCAGCTTGGTTGAGCCGCTGGTGAACAGAAACTTGGCGATGGTGTCAGGGCCGGTGGCAGCCATGGCTTGATCCACCGTGTCGTTGACCGGCGTGGCGCACAGTTCGGCGAAGCGGCTGCTCTGACGTCCTTCGACGCTGCCTTCTGCCATCACAATGGCGATGTCTTGGCCCACCGTCGCGGCGATCGCTTTGGCGTAGCGCGTATCTTGCGCGAACACTAGACCCGGCGTGATGGTCCTCAGAATATGGTTGAGCTTGTCGTAGCCCTCGCTGATCAGCGAATAGGGGGGCGACACGGGGGTGTAGGGCACACCAGCGATCAGGCAGCCGAGCGCGAGCAGGGCGTGTTCCAGGCTGTTTTCGCTCAGGATCGCGACGGGTTTGTCGGCGTTCAGGCCTCGGTTGATCAGGCCCTGCGCAATGCTGCGGGCCATGTTCCAGGCCTGGGCATAGGTAATGTGTTTCCAGTCACCCAGGCGACCATCGGCAGCCTTGATGCGTCGGGCCACGAAGGTGTGATCGGGTTTGACTTGCGCCCAGTGCTGCAGTCGGTCGGTCAGACGTTCGGGAAAAGGGTTCAGGTCCTGCTCGGCGCGCAGGTAGTGGATGCCAGGCGCACCATCGCGCAGCGCCACACGAGTGACGCCGAACTTGAGAGGGCGGAATCGTGGGGCGGTCATGCCTTGTTTCCTTCGTGTTTTCTCAGTCGGGTTGCTTGACTTTGGCGGCCTTACCTTCGAGGAAGGCACGCACACGGGCCTTGGCTTCCGGGGCAGCCTGTGTGATCGAAGACATCAGGGCTTCGGTCAGGAAGCCGTGGTCGGCCGGCTGCTCGGCGATGCGGGGCAGGGCGTGCATCAGGGCGTAATTGGTTAGCGGCGCGTTGGTGGCAATGCGGGCGGCCAGCTCCACGGCTTTTTCGAGCGCCGACCCTGGAGGCACCAGGTATTGGGCAAACCCCACGCGCTCGCCATCGACTGCATTGTAGACGCGGCCCGTGAGCATCATGTCGGTCATGCGGGCCACGCCGATCAGTTTGGGCACGCGCACCGAACCCCCACCACCGACGAAGATGCCGCGCGTACCTTCGGGCAGTGCGTAGAAGGTGCTTTCATCGGCTACACGGATATGGCTTGCGCTGGCCAGTTCCAGTCCGCCACCCACCACGGCGCCATGCAGTGCAGCGATGACGGGCACGCGGCCGTATTGCACAGCGTCAAGCGCGACATGCCACCCGCGTGAATGATGCACGCCTTCGCCGGCATCACGCTCCTTGAGTTCGGACAGGTCTAGCCCCGCACAGAAGTGCGGGCCTTCGCCGTCGATCACGGCGGCTTTGGCCTCGGCGGGCAGGTTCTGAAAAGTGTCGCGGATGGCTTCGATGAGCGCATCGGAAAGCGCGTTGCGCTTGGCCGGGCGACGCAGGGTGACGATCGCGACGGCGCCACGCATTTCAAGGGTGATGCCATTTTTGGCTGCGCGTTCGAGGATCGGGTCGCTCATCGCAATGTCCTTTGCTGTGGTTGACCTGAAGATCAAACAAGTTATTATGAATAATCATATTGTCAGCAATCGCTGCACTTTTCTTCTTGGGGCTATCCCTAGATGTGGCGAGAAAATGCTTGGATTTATCTTTCAGACAGGAGACCCCTGCACCATGAAACACCAGGACTTGATCGCGATCGACATCCACACGCACGCCGAAGTGAGCTGCTGGAACCCGTTTGATAATTACGGTGAGGAATACGACCGCGCGGCCGACAAGTACTTCGGCTCCAATCGCCGACCGACGATCGCGGAGACGATCGCGTACTACCGCGAAAAGAACATTGGTCTGGTCATGTTCACGGTGGACAGCGAGGCGCAGCTGGGCCGTCGCCGTATCCCGAACGAAGAGATTGCGCAGGCAGCGCGCGAGAACAGCGACATGATGATGGCCTTCGCCAGCATCGACCCGCACAAGGGCAAGATGGGCGCACGCGAAGCCGAGCGACTCATCAAAGAGGAAGGCGTCAAGGGCTTCAAGTTCCACCCCACGGTGCAGGGGTTCCTTCCTTACGATCGCATGGCATGGCCGATCTATGAGGTGATCAACGCGCACAAATTGCCGGCCATCTTTCATACCGGTCACAGCGGTATTGGTTCAGGCATGCGCTGCGGCGGTGGCCTGCGATTGCAGAACAGCAACCCGATGCTGCTCGAAGATGTGGCGATCGACTGGCCCGACATTCAGATCGTCATGGCGCACCCGAGCTTTCCCTGGCAGGACGAAGCGCTCAGCCTGGCGACCCACAAGCCCAATGTATGGATCGACCTCTCAGGCTGGAGCCCCAAGTATTTCCCCAAGCAGCTGGTGCAGTACGCCAACACGCTTCTTAAAGATCGCGTCTTGTTTGGCAGTGACTACCCGTTGATCACGCCCGAGCGCTGGATGAAGGACTTTGAAGTCGCCGGCTTCAAGCCTGAAGTCATGCCTGGCATCCTGAAGGGCAATGCGGTGCGGTTGCTGGGGCTGTAGGGTGACTGCGATTAATCTGCATCACGATACCAATTCCTCTGGCCGGTACGAACAGCAAGAGGATATTGGGTCCCCTACCGAAACCGAGCGTCGCCCGCTCACATAAAAAAGAAGAAGTACACGACGATCTGCATGCGGCGTAGGCCGTCGGCTCGGCCGATTTGTCGCCCAGAGGCGTCGTAGATCCGCTCGCCATCGATGCGCCCCATCGATGTGCCGGAGCCGCTATAGAGTCGTTCGCCATCGATCCGTCCGATCTGCGTGCCCGATGCATCGTAGATCCGGTCGCCATCGATTCGACCCAGTTGCCTCCCCGATGCGTCATAGATTCGGGTGCCGTCAACCCGACCAATCTGGCGGCCGCTGCTGTCGTAATAGCGCTCCCCATCGACTCGGCCTAATGGGCTGCCGCTGCTGTCATACATTCGCTGCGCCACCGCATCGCCGCCGGTGAGTGCGGCTGCCAGTAGTAAACCGATCGCGCAGCCTCGGAGCCAGCGCACGCGGCGGAAAATCGGAGTGGAACGATGGATCATGGTGGGGCTGTAGATAGACGTTGCTCGATCGTAGCGGGTCTTTTAAATCAGCGATCCAGAGCGGACCACGGAATCGCGTTGGGGACCGACTGACCAGGGTTGATCGCGATCTGGTGAAAGCCCCAACCCAATCAAGGCGTGGGCGACATGTCGGCCGCAGCCAGGCCATTCTCGAAGTGGCGCTGCATCAGGAGCCGGGCCTGTTCGGCGTCGCGATTCTGGATGGCAGCCATCAGGTCGCGGTGTTCCTCCAGCGACTGCGCAAGACGGCCCGTCTTGAGCAGCGAGTTGTGCCGGTTGAGCTTCATGACTTTGCGCAGATCCAGAACGATCTGCAAGCGCCAGGGGTTGCCTGCCTGAGCCAGTAAACCAAGGTGAAAGGCTTCGTTGGCAGCAAAAAACGCATCGCGGCGGTGGACGCGCTTCTCGAGCTTGTCGTGCAGGTCGCGCAGTACGCTCAGCCCACTCTCGTCGATGGTCGAGGCGACTTCAGCGGCAGCATCGCTTTCGAGCAGGGACAGCAGCCGGTACACCTGCTTGACGTCTTCGCTCGACGTTTCTGTTACGTAGGCGCCGCGCCGCACCTTCATGGTGATCAGGCCTTCGGTGGCCAACACCTTGAGCGCTTCGCGCAACGGTGTGCGGCTGATCCCCCAGGCGCCCGCGAGCTTGAGTTCGTCGATCCAGCTTCCAGGGGCGAGCTCGTGACTGAAAATCTGCTGACGCAGCCGTTCGGCAACTTCCTCGTAGAGGGCACGAGGGCTCAGCGGTTTTGATAAGCGATCCATTGCGCTGCAAGCATCGGGGCCAAATTTGGATTTATAATTATGCATCACTGATTTGGCCAGGAGAAGAAGCCCATGAGCGAAGCCTCGAAACCCCACGCACCCGTTTCGTCCTCCTCCGCTTCTGCCGCTTCTGCCACTTCGGCGATTAGTGGCAGTGCTGCCACTGCTGCCACTCCTGCGGTCCCCGCTGCTTCCGCGTCCGCGGCGACATCACACTTCGCCGCATCGGCGGAGTTTGCCCAGGTCTCGATGGAGCAGTGGCAGAAGGCCGCAGCAAAGTCGGCGCCCGATGGCAAGGTCGATGCGCTGAACTGGGTGACGCCCGAAGGCATCGTGGTCAAGCCCTTGTACACCTCGAAAGACACCGAGGGCTTGCCGTTCGCCGATACCTTGCCCGGGTTCGAACCCTTTGTTCGCGGCCCCCAAGCCACGATGTATGCGGTACGCCCATGGACCATCCGTCAGTACGCGGGTTTTTCAACCGCTGAAGACAGCAACCGCTTTTATCGCAACGCGCTCGCCGCAGGCGGGCAGGGCGTTAGCGTCGCGTTTGATCTGGCCACCCATCGCGGCTATGACAGCGATCACCCACGGGTCGTTGGCGATGTCGGTAAGGCGGGGGTAGCCATCGATTCGGTCGAAGATATGAAAATCCTCTTCGACGGGATTCCGCTCGATCGGGTGAGCGTGTCGATGACCATGAATGGTGCTGTGTTGCCCGTGCTCGCGGGTTATGTGGTGGCAGCACAGGAACAAGGCGTTGATCAGTCGGCGCTCAGCGGAACCATTCAGAACGACATTCTGAAGGAGTTCATGGTCCGCAACACCTACATCTATCCGCCCGAACCGAGCATGCGCATCATCGGCGACATCATCGAGTACACGGCCAAGTACATGCCGAAGTTCAACTCGATTTCGATCAGCGGATATCACATGCAGGAGGCCGGTGCCAACCAGGCACTTGAGCTGGCGTTCACGTTGGCCGATGGTCAGGAGTACGTGAAGACAGCGCTTGCCAAAGGGCTGAACGTCGATGATTTCGCCGGGCGCCTGAGCTTCTTCTGGGCGATCGGGATGAACTTTTATCTCGAGATTGCCAAGCTGCGCGCCGCACGCCTGCTCTGGTGTCGAATCATGAAGGGGTTTGGCGCGAAGAGCCCGAAGAGCCTGATGCTGCGCACCCACTGTCAGACCTCGGGCTGGTCGCTCACCGAGCAGGATCCCTACAACAACGTGGTTCGGACCACGATCGAGGCGATGGCTGCCGTGTTTGGCGGGACGCAATCGCTGCACACCAACAGTTTTGATGAGGCCATCGCGTTGCCGACCGAATTCAGCTCGCGGATTGCCCGCAACACGCAACTGATCCTCCAGGAAGAAACCCATATCCCGAACGTGATCGACCCGTGGGCGGGCAGTTACCTGATGGAGTCGCTCACGCAGGAGATGGCTGATAAAGCTTGGGCGATCATTGAAGAGGTGCAGGCGCTCGGCGGCATGACGCGCGCGGTCGATAGTGGCTGGGCAAAACTCAGGATCGAAGCCAGCGCGGCACAAAAGCAGGCCCGGATCGACAGCGGTCAGGATGTGATCGTCGGAGTCAACAAGTACACGCTGGCGCAGCAGGACAAGGTCGACATCCTCGAGGTCGATAACGTCCGAGTGCGCGAAGGTCAGATTGCCCGGCTCGCGCAGATCCGGGCGACACGCGATGCTGCAGGGGTCGAGTCGGCACTGGAAGCGCTCACGGCGGCTGCGCAATCCGGCGAGGGCAATCTGCTCGAATTGAGCATTGCCGCAATTCGCTTGCGGGCGACTGTGGGTGAAGTCAGCGATGCGCTGGAGAAAGTGTTCGGCCGGCATCGTGCCGATATTCAGAAGGTAACCGGCGTGTATGCCGCAGCCTACGATTCGGCCCATGGCTGGGACAAGCTCAAGGGCGAGATCAGCGAATTTGCGAACGAACAGGGGCGTCGCCCCCGGGTCATGATCGCCAAGCTTGGCCAGGACGGGCACGACCGGGGCGCGAAAGTGGTGGCAACGGCGTTCGCCGATCTCGGCTTTGATGTCGACATGGGCCCGCTTTTCCAAACCCCGGAAGAATGTGCGCGACAGGCGATCGAAAACGACGTTCACGCCGTGGGCATCTCGACCTTGGCTGCCGGTCATAAGACCCTGGTCCCGGCGATCATCGACGAGCTCCGGAAGCAGGGCGGCGATGGGATCATCGTTTTTGTCGGTGGTGTGATTCCGAAGCAGGACTATTCATTTTTGTTCGAACACGGCGTCAAAGGCATTTACGGACCCGGAACCCCGATTCCGGCCAGCGCCAAAGACGTGCTCGAGCAGATTCGCAAGGCACTCGCCTGAGGCACGCCGGTCGCAGCGCCTGATATGACCCTCCATATGAGCGAAGTTTTTGATGTGGCCGCGCTCTGCGACGCTGTGCGCCAAGACTCCGGGCCGAGGCAGCGACGCGCCATCGCCAAGTCGGTCACCCTGCTGGAATCGACCCGGCCCGAGCATCGACTGCTCGCCGATACCTTGCTCAATACGTTGCTACCACACACGGGTCGCGCATTCAGGCTAGGGATCAGCGGAGTGCCTGGGGTGGGCAAGAGCACGTTCATCGAGGCGCTGGGCCTTTTTCTGATTGGCCAGGGACACCGCGTGGCGGTCCTCACAGTGGACCCGTCGTCAAGTCTTTCCGGCGGCTCCATCCTGGGCGACAAGACCCGAATGGAATGGCTTTCGGTTCATCCCGCCGCCTATATCCGCCCGAGCCCCAGCAGTGGCAACCTGGGCGGCGTCGCAGAAAAGACCCGTGAATCCATTCTGGTGTTTGAAGCGGCAGGCTATGACGTCGTGATCGTTGAGACTGTGGGCGTGGGCCAGAGTGAGACTGCGGTGGCCAGCATGACCGATATGTTCGTGCTGATGCAGTTGCCCAATGCGGGCGATGAACTGCAGGCGATCAAGCGCGGGGTCATGGAACTCGCAGATCTGGTCGTCGTCAACAAGGCTGATCTCGATGTGGACGCCGCTACCCGGGCGCAGGCGCAAATTCTCTCGTCCCTGAGATTGTTCGGCTTGCACGGGCATCCGGATCGAGCCCACCACGACAGTGCGATCTGGCAACCCACGGTCCTGCAGTTGAGCGCACTGAACGCGATTGGACTGAATCCGGCCGCCAGACCAAAAGTGCCAGCTGACCCGAATGCAGATGGCGGTCTGGAAGCATTCTGGGCGGCGGTACAAACCTATCGCGACCTGCAAACGCGCAATGGGCAACTGGCCGCCCGCCGCACGCAGCAGACTCAGGCCTGGATGTGGGAACGTATTGAGGCTGGCCTGAAGACCCGGTTCAAAAGCCATCCTGCGGTGCAGGCGGCACTCCCCGCTGCGCTCGACGCGGTCTTGTCTGGCCGGCTCGCTGCTTCGGTGGCTGCCCGCCAACTTCTTGAATTGACTGGTTGACCGGTCTAGGTTGGCTGGTACCGATCATGATCTGAAATTGAATTTTACAGAGTAGATCCCATGCATGACATTCAGAAGATGCTCGAGGAAAAGCGGGCCAAGGCTCGCCTGGGTGGTGGGCAAAAACGCATCGACGCGCAGCACGCCAAGGGCAAGCTGACGGCTCGCGAGCGGCTGGAGTTGCTCTTTGATGAAGGGACGTTCGAAGAGTGGGACATGTTTGTCGAGCATCGTTGCGTCGATTTCGGCATGTCCGATCAGCGGATCCCCGGCGATGGGGTCGTGACCGGCTACGGGATGATCAATGGGCGCCTGGCATTCTCGTTCAGCCAGGACTTCACGGTGTTCGGCGGTGCACTTTCCGAGACTCACGCCGAGAAGATCTGCAAGGTGATGGATCAGGCGATGAAAGTGGGTGCGCCCGTTATCGGCCTGAACGACTCGGGCGGCGCGCGGATTCAGGAAGGCGTGGCCTCCCTGGGCGGATATGCAGACGTGTTCCAGAAAAACGTCCTGGCTTCGGGAGTGATTCCTCAGATCAGTATGATCATGGGGCCTTGTGCGGGTGGGGCGGTCTACAGTCCGGCGATGACTGATTTCATCTTCATGGTCAAGGACAGCTCCTACATGTTTGTCACCGGCCCTGAGGTGGTGAAAACGGTGACGCATGAAGAAGTGACGGCTGAAGAGCTCGGTGGGGCGTTGACCCATACCACCCGCAGCGGGGTGGCCGATCTGGCGTTCGAGAACGACGTCGAGGCGATCCTGATGTTGCGCCGATTCTTCAACTATCTGCCCCTGAACAATCGCGAGAAGCCGCCAGTGCGACCCAGTGGTGATCCGGCTGGACGCCTGGACCTCTCATTGGACACGCTGGTGCCCGACAATCCCAACAAGCCCTACGACATCAAGGAGCTGATTTACAAGGTTGTCGATGACGGCGATTTTTTTGAGTTGCAACCTGACTATGCGGCCAACATCGTGATCGGACTGGGGCGGATGGAGGGGCAGACGGTGGGCATTGTCGCGAACAATCCGCTGGTGCTTGCCGGATGCCTGGACATCAAGAGCGGTATCAAGGCCGCACGGTTTGTCCGGTTCTGCGATGCGTTCAATATTCCGGTGATCACGTTCGTCGACGTTCCTGGTTTTATGCCCGGTACCAGTCAGGAATACGGCGGCATCATCAAGCATGGTGCCAAACTGCTGTACGCCTACGCGGAATGCACGGTCCCGAAAGTCACGGTGATCACGCGCAAGGCCTATGGCGGCGCCTACGACGTGATGTCGTCCAAGCACCTGCGCGGTGACGTGAACTTCGCCTGGCCCAACGCCGAAATCGCTGTGATGGGTGCGAAGGGTGCGGTGGAAATCATCTTTCGCGAAGATAAGGGCGACCCGGAAAAGCTGGCAGCCCGCGAAGCCGAATACAAGACGCGGTTCGCAAACCCCTTTGTGGCGGGTGCGCGGGGCTTTATCGATGACGTGATCCAGCCTCATGAAACGCGCAGGCGCATCTGCCGCTCGCTCGCCATGCTGCGGCACAAGAAACTGGAAAACCCGTGGCGCAAGCACGGCAATATCCCACTCTGACCGGGCGAAGGGAAATCAACATGTTTCAGAAGATTCTGATTGCCAATCGCGGTGAGATCGCCTGCCGCGTCATCAAGACGGCCCGCAAGATGGGCATTCTCACGGTTGCGGTGTATTCCGAAGCCGACCGCTTTGCCCGCCATGTCGAACTGGCCGATGAAGCGGTCTTTATCGGCCCCGCGCCCAGTCGTGAAAGTTACCTCGTCGCCCAACAGATCATTGCCGCCTGCAAACAGACGGGCGCCCAGGCGGTTCATCCCGGCTATGGTTTTCTATCCGAGAACGAGGCCTTCGCTCGCAACGTCGAGTCTGAAGGGATCGTCTTCATCGGGCCCAAACATCATTCGATCGCGGCGATGGGCGACAAGATCGCCTCTAAGAAGCTCGCCACCGAGGCTGGGGTCAACACCATCCCGGGCTATAACCATGCGATCGATACGCCGGAACAGGCGGTTCAGATCGCCCGCGATATCGGTTATCCGGTGATGATCAAGGCGAGTGCCGGTGGCGGGGGCAAGGGGCTGCGGGTCGCGTTCAATGACAAGGAGGCCCACGAGGGATTTGCAAGCTGTCGTAGCGAGGCCTTGAACAGCTTTGGCGATGATCGTGTGTTTATCGAGAAGTATGTTCAGGAGCCTCGCCATATTGAAATTCAGGTGCTGGGCGACGCGCATGGCAACGTGCTCTATCTGCACGAACGCGAGTGTTCGATCCAGCGACGCCATCAGAAAGTCATCGAAGAGGCGCCTTCGCCCTTTATCAGCGAGGCGACCCGCAAAGCGATGGGCGAGCAGGCGGTTGCGCTGGCCAAGGCGGTTCAGTATCAGAGTGCGGGAACGGTCGAGTTTGTGGTCGGTAAGGACCAGGACTTCTATTTTCTGGAAATGAATACCCGCCTGCAGGTCGAGCATCCGGTGACCGAGTGCATCACCGGTCTCGATCTGGTCGAACAGATGATCCGGGTCGCGGCCGGCGAGAAGCTTGGGTTCTCCCAGCAGGACATCCGGCGCACCGGTTGGGCGATTGAGTGCCGAATCAATGCGGAAGATCCCTTGCGTAACTTCCTGCCCTCCACCGGGCGTCTGGTGCGCTACCAGCCTCCGTTGCAGTCTCTAGAGCAGGGCACGCTGACCTTACAGGGTGAGGCCTACAGCGACGGCCGTTTCGGCGGCGTGCGCGTCGATACCGGTGTGTACGAGGGCGGTGAAATCCCGATGTTCTACGACTCGATGATCGCCAAGCTCATCGTGCACGGCAAAGACCGGGCGGATGCCATCGAACGGATGCGCGAGGCGCTCAACGGCTTTGTGATCCGCGGTATCAACAGCAACATCGCCTTCCAGTCCGCCCTGATCGCCCATCCCCAGTTCGGCCGTGGGCAATTCAACACAGGATTTATCGCCGAGCATTACGGCAAGGGCTTTCGAACCGAGGACGTCGCTCACGACGATCCCTTGTTTCTCGTCGCGCTCGCTGGATTCGTGCGTCGAAAAGCCGCCTCGAGAGCAGCGGGCATCAGCGGCCAGATGCCGGGGCATGAGTTTGCTCAAGCCACGCACTTCGTGGTGGTGGAACTCGGTCCGCAGGGGGCTCAGCATCATCATGACGTCTCGATCGCGCACTATGACGAAGCGACCGTCACGGCCGAGGTGCTGGTGGGCGCACGCACCTATGTCATCCACAGCGGCACCCAATTGGGCGATATTTTGCTGCAGGGCACCGTCAACGGACGGCCGTTTTGCGCCCAGGTTGAACGCGGGTCGGCCAAACAACCTCTGACGCTTCGAGTTGCCCATCACGGCGCGGCGATCGATGCCATGGTGTTGTCCCCGCGTGCCGCGGAGTTGCTCAAACTCATGCCTTACAAGGCGCCACCCGATCTTTCGCGATGGCTGCTCTCGCCCATGCCTGGCCTGCTGGTTCAGGTGGCCGTGCAGCCCGGGCAAAAGGTGTTGGCGGGTGAAAAACTCGCCGTTGTTGAGGCGATGAAGATGGAAAACATTCTCACTGCAGCACAGGATGGCGTGGTCAAGCAGATTTGTGCCCGCGAGGGTGAAAGCCTGAGCGTTGATCAGGTCATCATTGCGTTTGAATGACGGAGCACCAGGCGAACCAGCAGGCGGACCACCAGGCAGACCACCAGGCAGACCACCAGGCAGACCACCGAGCAGACCGAC
>JBBAOE010000021.1:57611-60192 GCA_040401595.1 Burkholderiaceae bacterium | reverse complement strand
CGTTGGTTCGAGCCCAACTCGAGGAGCCAGAGAAAACCTCGCACAGAAGCCCCCAGGTCGTAGGCCTCGGGGCTTTTTTGTTTGACAAACGGATTGGGCAGACGGCCAGCCCCAATGAGGGGGTGTTCCGACCAGAGGTCCCGAGTCACACCTCTTTCTGGTGGCGCACAGCCAGAACGGTGACGAATGGCGGGTCCAGACGGTAGCGGGCAACATAGCCGCTGTCACCAAAATCGATCATCCAGTCTCGGAACTCGTCGTCCATGTCTTCGACCGGCCGCCCGACACCTGGCTGTTGTTCCAGCACTTTGACCCCTTGGCGAATCGCTCTTGGCTTACAAGGTAAACATCGCCTAGGTGCTTGCCTTCGAGCGTACGCAATCGAGATTACGCATTGCCGCCAAGTCGTCGATCGCCTTATTCCCCCGCGAAGAGACTGTTATTGGTCAAGGGGTAGGCATTGACATCATCGCTGATCCAGTTCGCCACAGTTCTGACACGGCTAGCAAACACAGCGAGGTCAGCGCGGTCGAGTGACCCGTTGTACTTGACGTTGTCGAGCGGGAACGTCTGGTAAGCGCTTGCCGCCAAGAGTTCCGGAGGAATGTCGCCTGCAGCCGCGCCCAGGTTAATGGCCGCGATGAATCGACTGACCGTGACGGCACCTGCTGCACCGGGCGCGAGGTCCGCGACGGTCCCCTGGAAGGCGTACACCGTCTCGGCACTGGTACTGAGACCACCACCCTTGCCCACGACGGAACCCTTGCTGGCGACCGGCGTCGTCTGATCGGTCTGGATCGTGATGATCGTCCCTGCCGGATAGGCTAGGTCGGCCGTCCAGACATAAGCCGCTTCGCCAGTCGCTGGCATCCCCGCTGCGATCGTGTAGTCACGATCCGAGAATCCGATCACCGTTCCAGCCCCGATCGGTTTCAGCAGTGCGAAGGCGAATGCATCGACCGCGTCCGCGTTGATCGCCATGAACACGATATCGCCGGGGTTCAGCGTCGTTGGCGGGGCCGCTGCCGTCGTCAGGGTGAGCGTCGTCGCGTTGGTGATACCGGCAAACGAATTACCCGACGTATCGCGGATCGCACCGAGCGGAACTTGGACGTTATAGGTAAAGCCGCGCAACAGGTCCGCGCTGGGGTTGATGTTGGCCGTGCTTCCGCTGAACGTGACCTGGTTCGTATCCTTGACCGAGATCGTCCGGGTATCGCCACTGCCGTTGCTGATGACAATGTTGCCATTGCCGGCCACGACTGGCTCGCTGAACGTCAGAACGATCCGACTGCTCGTCACGCCCGTCGTGCCGGTCGCTGGGGAGCTACTAAGGAGGGAGGGCGCCGTCGCATCCACCGAACCAGCGGCGGTGAACCCGAGTTCGGTTGTGCTGACAACGGCTGGACCGGCCTTGCCGCTGGCGTCTTTGAAGACACCGGCAGCGTACGTAATGCTGTAGTTGGTCCCCGGGATCAGATTCACCGAAGGATCAATGGTGACGACCTTGCCATTAAAGCTCACCTGCGTCGTATCCGCGACCGAAATTGATCGGGTATCGCCCGCACCATTACTCAGAACGATCGCGCCGCTCCCGGCGCTAACCGGGATGTTGAAAGTCAGGTAGAGATTGCTTCCTACGCCCACTGCGCTCTTGCTGATGGTGGGGGAATAGACGGCAAGCTCTGGAAATCCGGCGCCGCCTCCAATTTCACTGACCAGATAGATGTTGCCGCTGGGGTCCATCGTCATCCCCTCGTTCTGTGCCAGAGCATCAACGACCAGGGTTCCCTTGATGTTACCGGCGCGGTCGACCTTGACGACCTTACCGTTGGGCGCACTCAGGATCATCAAATGACTGTAGTCAGGCGCAGTCGACGCGACCACGTTGGATAGCGCAAAGACATCATTCAGCGCGGAAAGACCGGTCTTGGTTGGATCGAAGAGATTGACCGAGTTGTCCGTCGTGGGAGACCCATTGGATGCGGTGGCTGCAGCGAAGTCCAGCGTCGTCTGGAAAACGCCGGAAGGCCCCGACTCTTTGACCATGACGAATCCGTTGCTGGATGGGTCAAAACTTAAGCCCTCGATGCCGATGTTACCAATCGTCGTACCAATCTTGACTGAACGCACGCCACTGGCACCCAGGGTCGTACCAGCGGCATACGTGAATTCATTGATCCTGCGATCGCGTTCCTCGACGAAAGCAAATTTGCCATTGCCCAGGTACGCAATTCCTTCTGGATCGTAGAAGTACGTGCCCTGCGGTTTGGTTGCGTCGGCTGCCAAGGTCATCGAGTTGATGAGAACCCCTTTGGTACTGACCTGCGCAACTGCCGTGCCGCCATCGCCCACCACAAACAAAGTCCCGGTGTCTTTGTTGTAGGTCACCCCAGATGCTTCTTCGGCGAGCAGGTTGGTGCCCGCTCCGACCGGCAAAGGATAGCGGCCCGACTGAGTGTAGTTGGCGAGCTCAAAGGTGTTTTGTGGGTCGATAAAGCTCAGCGTTGGCGTGTTCAATCCCACGGACTCGTCACTACCCCCGCAGCCGGCAATGCCGAGAGTGAACAAGGCGACAACC
>JBBAOE010000021.1:0-57511 GCA_040401595.1 Burkholderiaceae bacterium | reverse complement strand
CTTGCAGCCTTATCTCCCCCAATCCATGAGGTTGCACCCCCATGTCTCACCATCCTGACGAGTCCCATAACCATTCAGCGAATGAGCACTTTCAAGAAATTTTGAATCGTTCGCTCGAAAGCCCAGCGCGTCGTACGTTGTTGCGCGGTGGCTTTGGTCTGACGGCCCTCACCGCGATGCCGATGCTGGGGGCGAGCCTGAGCTCCGAGAGCTCGGCAGCGGAAACGAAATTGGCCCTCGGATTCCCCGCAGTGGAAAAGAGTCTGCTCGATAACGTCGTCCTGCCACCTGGCTATAGCTACAAAGTCTTGCATGCCACGGGAGACCGACTCAAAGCTACGGTTTCGCCGTACTCCAACACCGGAGCAGAGGCGGATGACTGGTCTCATCGTATTGGTGACCACCATGACGGCATGGATATCTATTACGTCAACGCAGCCGGCAAATACAGCGCTACCGAGACCAGCACGGTCGTACTGGCTGTGAATCACGAGAGCTCGGCAGACGCGCACTTCTTGCACCCGACCGGTCAGACCTCAGCGGGCGTGATTGGTGAGAAATTTGACCAGTTTGGGACCTGGAATCTCGGAGATCGCCCTGAGCGTGAAGCCATCAAGGAGATCAACCACCACGGTGTTTCCATCGTTGAGTTGAGCAAATCGGGGACAACCTGGGGTTACAAGTTGGATTCGTCGTTCAACCGTCGCGTGAACCCAAATACAGTGGTCAATATCACCGGCCCAGCTGCTCACTTGGCCGCGATCAAGTCGTTCATGGTTACCAAGTGGGATCCAACCGGCGCGAAATCACGAGGCACTCTGAACAACTGCGGTCATGGCAAGACCCCATGGGGAACGTATCTGGCGTGCGAAGAAAACTGGGCTGTTTACTTTGCGATGCCCAAGGGCTCAAATGCCGTCGACACCAAGACGGCCTCTTCACGGGCCCGTTATGGCATTGCAAGGGCTCCGTTGGCCGCAACAGCCAGCGTCTCAGCGTCCCAGGGTTGGCACACCGTTGCCCCCGCCAATGCGGCTGACGCCGACAAGTTCTCGCGTTGGAACGTATCTGCCGTCGGCGCGACCGCCGCAGATGATTTCCGCAATGAGCCCTACACGTTTGGCTTCAACGTTGAAATTGATCCGCTCAACCCCGCCTCCACGCCTGCAAAGCGCGTCGCGATGGGCCGTTTCGCGCATGAGGCAGCTGTCTGTGGTGTACCGAAGGTGGGCAGCCCTCTGGCCTTCTACATGGGCTGCGACTCGCGCAACGAGTACATCTACAAATTTGTCTCGACCGCGACCTGGGACACTGCAGATATCGGCGGCGGCATGGCGGCCGGCGACAAGTACCTCAACGAAGGCAAACTCTACGTCGCGAAGTTTAACGATGACGGATCGGGCTCCTGGCTCGAATTGACGTTCAGCAACCCCACCATCTCGGGTTACGCGACGTATGCATTCGCCAACCAGGCGGACGTCCTCGTCAACGCCCGACATGCGGCCGATGCCCTCGGTGCCACCAAAATGGACCGTCCGGAATGGGGCGCGCTCAACTACAAGACCGGCGAAATCTATTTCGCCCTGACCAACAACAACGCGACCAACCGTACACCAACGACCGTCAATTCGGCCAATCCGCGTGCTTATGTCGATCCGGACGGGAACAAAGGATCGGGCAACCCCAACGGTCATATCATTCGCTTTAAGGAAACCGACAGCGCATCGACCGCGACTTCATTCCGCTGGGATATCTTCTTGTTTGGATCAGAAGAAGATCACTCTGCCGACGTCAACCTGTCGGGCCTGACGGCGAAGAACTCGTTCTCATCCCCCGACGGACTCTGGTTCAGCAAGGCGACTGGAATCTGCTGGATCCAAACCGACGACGGCGCATTCACGGACGAGACCAACTGCATGTTGCTGGCTGCTGTCCCAGGCACCGTTGGTGATGGTCAGAAAATAACGGTCACCAACACCATGACAGTCGCGGGCGCTCCAGTCACGGCAAGCAAGGAAACCTTTATCGGCGCGGCGCTCGGTGAGGTCAATCTGCGTCGGTTCCTGGTGGCGCCCAAGGGCTCTGAAGTCACGGGATTGACCGAAACGCCCGACGGCAAAACGCTCTTCGTCAACATCCAGCATCCAGGCGAGTTGACGCCCAAGTTGAGTACCGCGACGACCTTTACCTTTCAAAGCCAGTGGCCAGGCGTTGGCCCAGCCTATGGCCCAGCCGGACGGCCACGGTCAGCGACCATTGTCATCACCAAAGATGATGGAGGTGTGATCGGCCTGTAACCAGTCGATAGCCGGTCGAGCCAGCGACCCCTCCCTGAACTCATCTCTGTCTGACCGCCCTGCGATCCGCGCAAGTTTTCTAACACCCAACGCCGGATTGGAACCCTCAGGCGTATGCCTCTGGCAGAACCTGAGGCAAACTATGACTGTCAGTTCTTCAAGCGACCCCGCACAGAGGCCAACCTCAAACCATCCCGCCTCCATGTTATTCGGGCCGATTTAAAAACCCCAGCAGTGAGCAAGCCAGTGCCGAAGTTCAGCATCAACATCAGCGTAAGTAGAAACCGGAGAGCGGCCCCTCGGTCAAAGGTCGGAGAGTCTCTAGGCGGCACGATTTCCACCATTGTTGGCTTCATTATCGGCGTCGTCCTGCTCGGTAACAGTCCATTCGTATCCGCACAGGCGCCCTGGCCCGCAGGCAAGCCGATCCGCTGGATCGTGGGTTTCGCACCGGGAGGAGGCACCGATATTGTCGCCCGAGCGCTTGCGCCAGAGGTCGGACGGATCCTGGGGACCAGTATCGTGGTCGAAAATCGGGCCGGGGCTTCGGGCACGATCGCGGCTGATCTGGTAGCAAAGTCTGCCCCAGATGGTCTGACTTTTCTGGTGGGCCACTCGAACTCGAATGCGATAGCCCCCTTCGTTCTTTCAAAAGTTTCGTACGATGCGGCTCGCGATTTCAGTCCGATCACTTACATCGGCTACGTACCCAATGTGCTTGTCGTCAATCCGCAGGTGTCCGCACGCAGCGTCGAAGAATTGATCGCGCTCGCCAGACGCCAGCCCAATTTTTACACCTACGCCTCTTCGGGCGTGGGTAGCACTCAGCATCTGGCAGGCGCGTTGTTCAGTCGAATCACCGGTACGCAGATGACCCACGTTCCCTACAAGGGCAGCGGTCAGGCCATCACGGACCTGTTGGGTGGCCAAGTCAATCTTAACTTCGATACGATGCCGCCAATTGTTGAACATGTGCGCAATGGCAAGCTGGTCGCGCTGGCAGTGTCGACACCGCAACGGCTGGCGCAGTTGCCCGGGGTTCCAACCTTTATTGAAAAAGGTATCGTTGGTTTTGACGTCACCAACTGGTACGCGATCATGGGTCCAAAAGGGTTGTCGCGCGATATCGTCGCCCAGATGGATACCGCGCTCCAGAAGGTCATGCAGGACCCCACGATTCGACCGAAATTGGAGTCACAAGGCGTTCAATTTGGCGGTGCACGCACGCCCGACGAGTTCGACGCGTTCATCAAGGCAGAGTTAGCGAAATACGCTCGGATGGTCAAAGAGCTCGACGTGCGTGCGGACTAACAGAGCGGGAAGTCAGTCGCTTGAGACCGGTTTTACGGTAATGGGCTCTTCAACCTCCGCGAACCCAAAGCCCACTTAGCCGTCGAGGCGCGATACCACCATGCCCCACGCAAATCAGGTCACAGTCCGACCCTGGACAATGTTTCGAGCATGGAGCCCGGAGTCCCCCCGGAGGACTCTCACCGCGGGGCGGCAGTGGATTGCCGGACTGCTGACAGCGCTGGCGATTGCGCCCGGAATGGCTTTCGCCCAGACCGCCGTGACCTGGCCCAGCCGACCGATCAAGCTCGTGGTGCCCTACGCTGTCGGTGGGCCGGCGGATCTGGTGGCCCGCGAACTTGCCCAGAAAATCGCCCTGGAGGTCAAACAACCCGTCCTAATCGACAATCAGGGCGGTGGGCTCGGGATACCGGCGCTCAGCGCAGTTGCCAGAGCAGAGCCTGACGGTCACACCCTGCTCATGCCAGCGCTTGGCAATGTGGTGCTCCAACCCCTCCTCAGTAAAACTGGCGGTGCCGAGTTAGTGGCCAGGCTGAAACCCGTCAGCCTGATTTCCACGAGCGCCCATGTACTGGTCGTCTCGGCAAAACTGCCGGTTAAATCCGTGCGCGAGCTCATCGACTACGCTCGCGCCAATCCGGGTGCGGTGACCTTCGCATCGGCGGGTACCGGGGGCACGGCGCATCTGGGGATGGAAATGTTCAAATCCCTGTCAAAAACCGACGTGATTCATGTTCCCTACAAGGGCAGCTCCGGCGCCGTCAATGACCTGATATCGGGGCAAGTCAGCGCGATGTTTTCGAGCCTGCCATCGCTCCAGGGGCTGGCGGACAAGGGCCTGGTTCGGGTAATCGGTGCCACGGCCCCCAGTACCTCGGTAGCCACAAAAAATCTGCCGCTGATTTCTGCGACCTTGCCAGGATTCGGATACACCACCTGGTACGCCATCTACACCCCGGTTGGCACCGGCGCTGGCACCGTAGAACGCATCAATCTCGTCTTGCGCAAGATTCTGAGTGATCCAGCCACCGAGGCAAAAATCGAACCGCACGGCGTCGAGCTGATCGGGTCGTCCCCAGAGGACGTGATTGAGCTGGTCAGGCGTGACACCGAAAAGTGGAGCCGAGTGATCAAGGACGCCCAAATCAGCCTGGACTAGCGCTCCCCTGAACCAAGGCTCCCCCTGAACTAGCGCTCCCCCCCGTTATCCACCCACGCACGGCCCGTCCGCGGAGGAAGACATCGGTTGGCTATCAACCTGAACGCCTCAGGTCTCTAGGGGGTTACCAGTATGGCCACCGAGTGACGGGATGACGCACCATCTTCCCGATATTGCCCCCGGGCAGACCGCTCCCATCGTAACGACCACGGGATAGCCATGAACTTCACTCTGTCCGACCGCCAGGTCTACTGGCGCGATCGCGTCATCGCATTCATGCAGGAGCACGTCTATCCGGCGGTCCCGATTTTTGATGCCGAGATGAAAGCGTTCGGATCCGATCGCTGGAAGGTTGTTCCCATTGTCGAAAACCTCAAGGCGAAAGCCAAGCCCGCGGGGCTCTGGAACCTCTTCTTGCCCCATGACTCCTTGCCACCCGATAGCCCCTGGCGGGGCGCAGGCCTAACCAACCTCGAATACGCGGTCTGTGCGGAAGAGATGGGCAAGGTCGGTTTCGCCAGTGAAGTCTTCAACTGTTCTGCGCCCGACACCGGCAATATGGAAGTGCTCGCGCGCTATGGCTCGCCCGAGCATCAGGAGCGCTGGCTCAAGCCCTTGTTGGCGGGTGAAATCCGTTCAGCCTTTTTGATGACCGAACCGGATGTTGCCTCCTCCGATGCCACCAACATCCAGACTTCGATCGTTCGAGACGGCGATCATTACGTAATCAATGGGCGCAAGTGGTGGTCCTCGGGCGTGGGTGACCCACGCTGCAAACTGGCGATCCTCATGGGCAAAACCGACCCAGAGGCACCCGTCCATTCGCAGCAGTCGCAGATTCTGGTGCCTCTGGACAGCCCTGGGATTCATGTTGAACGGATGTTGCCGGTGTTCGGCTTTGACGATGCACCCCATGGACACGCAGAAGTCCTGCTCAAGGATGTTCGCGTTCCGGTCTCAAACCTCTTGCTGGGTGAAGGACGGGGTTTCGAGATCGCCCAAGGCAGGCTGGGCCCCGGCCGTATCCACCACTGCATGCGCAGCATCGGTTCGGCCGAAGTCGCACTGGAGCAGATGGTTCGCCGCTTGCAGTCGCGGGTCGCCTTTGGCAAGCGCATTTCCGACCAATCAGTTTGGGAACAGCGGGTCGCCGAGGCACGCATCGACATCGAGATGACACGCCTGCTGTGCCTCAAAGCGGCCGACATGATGGACAAAGTAGGCAACAAGGTCGCCAAAGCGGAGATCGCCATGATCAAGGTGGCTGCTCCGCGTACCGCGCTCAAGATCATTGATCTGGCGATCCAGGCGTTCGGTGCCGCCGGCGTCAGTAGCGACGCGGGCTTGGCCAAGCGATACGCCAGTATGCGGACCTTGCGACTGGCCGACGGTCCGGACGAAGTCCACAACCGGGCCATCGCGAAAATTGAATACGGCAAATACGCCGCCCCCAAACTGCCTGGAATCAAGTAGGAGTTCGCATGAGCAATCCCGTGAGCATTCGCATGCTCGGTCGTGTCGCTGTGCTGTCGATGGACCGTCCACCCGTCAACAGTCTGGGTTATGACCTGCGAGCGGGGATTCTGGCGGCGCTCGATCAGGTCAATACGGATCCGGCGGTTCAGATCATTGTTCTGACTGGAACCACGCGCGCCTTTTCCGCGGGCGCGGACATTATGGAATTTGGTACCGCCCAGGCGGCCCGCGAGCCAGGACTGCGGGCCGTGATCAGTCAGCTCGAAGACAACCTCAAGCCAGTCGTGGGTGCTATCGCGGGCCAGTGCCTGGGGGGTGGCCTGGAGCTCGCGATGGGATGCCACTTCCGGGTCGCCGTGGCCGACGCCAAGCTGGGATTGCCCGAGGTCAAAATCGGTCTGTTGCCTGGCGCCGGCGGCACCCAACGCCTGCCACGACTGATTGGCCTCGAATCAGCACTGAACATGATCGTTCGAGGGGACCCCGTGCCTGCGGTCAAATTCTCGGGCACTGCTCTGGTTGACCGAATCATCGAGGGCGAGTTGGTGGCGGGCGCGGTGGCTTTCGCCGAGGAAGTGCTCGATCAGAATCTCCCCGTTCGCCGGGCCCGTGACCTCAAGGTCAAGGATCCGCAGGGTGACGCCTTTCTGCAGTTCGCTCGAAACACCATCAGCGCAACGGTCAAGCATTTTCCCGCCCCGTTGAAGTGTCTCGAGAGCGTCGCCGCCTCTCTCACACATGGTTTTGACGAAGGCTTGAAACTTGAACGCGAGGGATTCCTGGCCTTGATGGCCACCCCAGAGTCGCGCGCCTTGCGACATGTGTTCGCCGCGGAGCGGGCCGCAGCGAAGATTCCCGACCTCGCGCCGGGAACGCCGCTGCGCACCATCGCCAAGGTGGGCGTCATTGGCGCGGGCACGATGGGGGGCGGGATCGCGATGAATTTTGCCAATGCCGGGATCCCCGTTGTTCTGCTCGAAATGAAGCAGGACGCTCTCGACCGCGGGCTGCGAACCATCCGGAACAACTACGAAAATTCGGCCAAGAAGGGCAAGCTCACGACCGAGCAGCTTGAGCAGCGCACCGGATTGATCACCGGGACGCTGAGCTATGACCTTCTGGCAGACGTTGACCTGGTGATCGAAGCCGTTTTCGAGGAAATGACGGTCAAGAAGTCCGTGTTTGAAACACTGGACCGGGTCTGCAAGCCCGGCGCCATTCTCGCCTCCAACACGAGTTATCTGAATATCGACACGATCGCAGGCTTCACCAAGCGCCCAGCCGACGTGGTCGGACTGCACTTCTTCAGCCCGGCCAATGTCATGCGTCTGCTCGAGGTGGTTCGGGGTGCGCAGACGGCCCCGGACGTTCTCGCGACCAGCATGGCGGTGGCCGCCACCATCAAGAAGATCGCGGTGGTCTCCGGTGTCTGCGATGGCTTCATCGGTAACCGAATGATCGCCCGCTATGGCGCTGCCGCTCAGGGTTTGCTGAACGCCGGCGCGTTGCCAACGCAAGTTGATGGGGCTCTGCAGAAGTTCGGACTCGCGATGGGCCCATTCCGGATGGGGGATCTGGCTGGCCTGGACATTGGCTGGGCAACCCGCAAGCGCAAGGCGGCTGAAGCCGGGGTCGCACTCAAACCCAGCGTGGCTGACCGACTTTGCGAACTCGGACGATTTGGCCAGAAGACCGGCGCAGGCTACTACCGGTATGAGGCCGGCAAACGGGATCCGATTCCGGACCCGATCACCCAGCAGCTGATCGAACAATTCCGGGCTGACCACGGCTTGACCCCACGTACGATCAGTAATGACGAGGTCGTGCAACGCTGCATCTTTGCGCTCGTCAACGAGGGGGCGAAAATCCTTGAGGAGGGTATCGCGGCGCGCGCGTCGGATATCGACATCGTCTATCTCAATGGCTACGGGTTCCCAGTCCATCGCGGAGGACCGATGTTGTATGCGGAGACATTTGGCCTGGCCAACGTCGTCCGGGCCCTGCGCCGCTTTGCTGCGGAGCCGGGAGCAGACCCGTCCTGGCAACCGGCGGCACTGCTGGTCCGTCTTGCCGATGAAGGCAAAAACTTTAATTAATTCCGGAATGACATCATGATCGATGCCGTCATCGTCTCGACCGCCCGCACCGGCCTGGCCAAGAGCTGGAAGGGTGCATTCAATATGACCTACGGGGCCAGCCTTGGAGCCCATGCCGTTCAGCATGCCGTCAGCCGCGCAGGGATCGACCCTGGCGAGGTCGAGGACTGCATCATGGGTGGCACCTTTGGCGAAGGAACGACCGGAGGCAACATCGCGCGAGCGATCGCTCTGCGTGCGGGGTTGCCTGTCACGACCGCCGGTTTGACGATCAACCGATTTTGTTCGTCAGGCCTGCAGAGCATCGCGTTGGCAGCGCAACGCATCATGACCGAGGGCTGCCCCGCCATTGTCGCAGGCGGCGTCGAAAGTATCAGCTGCGTTCAAAACGAATCCAATCGCCACATGCGGATGGACCCATGGTTGATCGAGCATAAACCTGAGCTCTATTGGTCCATGCTGCAAACGGCTGAGCAAGTCATCAAGCGCTACAACATTCCGAAGTTGGCCCAGGATGAATACGGCGTCCGGAGTCAGCAGCGGGCCCATGCGGCGGCTCTGGCCGGCAAATTCGATGATGAGATCGTACCCATGACCACGGTGATGGGGGTCGTCGACAAGGCGACAGGTCAACTGACGCGCAGGGAAGTGACGATCCGTTCGGATGAAGGGATCCGGGGTGATACGACCCTGGAAGTCGTCAGCAGCCTGCGCTCCGCGCTGCCCGGTGGCATCGTCACAGCCGGCAATGCGAGCCAGTTTTCCGACGGCGCCTCGGCCTGTCTGCTCATGAACGGCAAGCGGGCCGAACAACTTGGCCTGCAGGCCATGGGAATCTTTCGGGGTTTCGCCGTGGCAGGCTGCGAACCCGACGAAATGGGTATCGGGCCGGTCTTTGCCGTGCCGCGATTGCTCAAGCGGGCAGGACTGACGGTAGACGATATTGACCTGTGGGAACTCAACGAAGCCTTTGCCTGCCAGGTCCTCTACTGTCGCGACACGCTGGGCATTCCCGACGAGCGCCTCAACGTCAATGGTGGCGCGATCGCGGTCGGGCACCCCTATGGGGTGAGCGGTTCGCGTCTGACCGGGCACGCCTTGATTGAAGGCAAGCGCCGCGGCGCACGGTTTGTAGTGGTCACCATGTGTATTGGCGGTGGACAGGGCGCGGCAGGGTTATTCGAGGTCTGCTGATCGAACCGAAGATCTGAATCAGAGCGTCATCGCGGGAACCCGCACCCCTCTCTACAGGCGATCAAGAATGGGACAAGCACCCGACGGGCAACCCTTCACGACCGGCACGCCCGATCTGCTCGCCAGTCTCGACGAGCATGTGCTCACCCTGACACTGAACCGACCCGACGCCCGCAATGCGATGTCACGGGCCATGAACCTTGCACTTCAACAGCAATTGGCCGAGGCTGAAATCAATCCAGCGGTCCGCTGCATCGTCCTCACGGGGGCGGGTACGGGCTTTTGCGCTGGCGGCGATGTGAAGTCCATGGCGGCTACTGGTGACGGCACCGTGGGCGCATTGACGATCGACGAGGCGATCCATCGGCAACGTCTGAACCAGCGCGCCACCGCGGGCAAACTGTTCAATATGCCGAAACCAACCATCGCTGCCTTGCCGGGCGCAGCCGCTGGCGCTGGTCTTTCGCTGGCACTCGCCTGTGACCTTCGGATCATGGCGAGCACCGCAATCATGACCACGGCATTCGCACGGGTGGGCTTCTCCGGCGACTATGGAGGCAGCTATTTCCTGACCCGACTGGTCGGCGCCGGCAAGGCCCGGGAACTTTACTTTCTATCCGAGCGGGTGAGTGCGGAAGAAGCCTTGCGTCTCGGGCTGACGAATTGGGTCTGCCCGCCGGAAGCCTTGGTTCAGCGCACCCAGGAGATTGCCCGCCGCCTGGCGCGCGGTCCGACCGTGGCGTACCGTTACATGAAAGAGAATCTGAATCGGGCTGTCCATGGTAACTGGGATGAATGCCTCGATCTCGAGGCGACCCACCATGTGCATTGCGGTCAGACCGAAGATCATCGCGAGGCGACCAAGGCATTCGTGGCCAAGCGCGAACCGGTTTTTCGGGGACGCTGATGGACGCAGCTCAACATTCGGCGGGGACTGCCGAGCACCCCGCTTCATTGACCAGCCCAAGGGGTTCATTGACGGCGGCAGGCGGCGATGCCCTTGCGGGACTAGACCCTCGGTCGCAGGCCATTGCCGCGTTGACCGCTGCCGGCCAGCCCTATGCGCTCGCCGATGAGGAGCTGCGTGGCCAACGCATCAAAGTATTTGTCCAAGCCCCCCAAAGCTTGCGGGCGCTCTACGAGTCAACCGCCACCGATCTGCCTTTCTTGTGCTATCAAAACGAACGTCTCACCTTCGCCCAGGCCTGGGCGGCAGCGAGCCGGATTGGGCATGTCCTGGTTCATCGTTACGGCGTTCAGAAAGGTGACCGCGTCGCAATCGGGATGCGCAATTATCCGGAATGGGTTCTGGCCTTCACCGCCATTACGGCGGTGGGCGGCGTGGCAGTCGCCCTCAATGCCCATTGGCAAGCCGATGAGCTCGCCTACGGATTGGCTGACTCCGGGGCCAGGGTGCTCTTCGCCGATACGGAACGACTTGAGCGTCTGGCGTACTTGCCCGAGTCAATTCAATGTCAGATCCTCGGTGTGCGCTCAGAAGGACGGAGCGACGGCGTTCTCAGCCTGAGCGCCCTGACCGAGGCGCTTGGGGATGTGCTGATGCCATCGGTGGAGATCGCGCCAGACGATGCGGCGACGATCCTCTACACCTCGGGATCGACTGGCCACCCCAAAGGGGTTGTCTCAACCCAGCGCAACATCATCTCAGCCCTGCTGTCCTGGGAACTCGATCGACTGGTCGCTGAACGTGTTGCAGGCATCGAGCCCGTCGTCCCCACCGAGCAGCCCGGTACGCTGCTGGCGGTGCCGCTCTTTCATGTCTCCGGACTGCACGCGTCCTACCTCGCAAGTTACCGCCTGCAGCGGCGGATGGTCTGCATGTACCGCTGGGATCCGCAGCAGGCGGCACGGCTGATCGATCAGGAGCGGTTGACGACGGTGGTCGCGCCGGCCGCGATGACGGGTGATCTGGTGAGGGTTGCCGAGTCGAACCAACACAGTCTGGCCACGCTGCAGTATGTGGGGGGTGGGGGCGCTCCGCGCGCACCCGAGCAGGTCCGTAGAATCGGCACCAGTTTTTCGCAGGCCCTGCCAGGCACCGGTTGGGGCATGACAGAGACCAATGCCATCGGAGCCGGGATTGGCGGCGAAGACTACCTGAACCGTCCGGCCAGTTCTGGGCGTTGCTCGCAGGTGCTCGAGCTCAAGGTGATCGATGACGATGGTCATACCCTGCCGCCCGGTCAACGCGGCGAACTGCTGGTGCGCGGTACCTCGGTGTTTCCCGGTTACTGGAACCGGCCCGACGCCACTGCCCAGGCGTTTTTGGGGGACTGGTTTCGCACCGGGGACGTGGCCTATCTGGATCAGGAAGGGTTTTTATTCATTGTCGACCGTATCAAGGATTTGATCATTCGCGGCGGTGAAAACATCGGTTGCGGTCAGGTCGAGGCTGCGCTTTTGATGCATCCGGGTGTTCATGAATGTGCGGTCTACGGGGTCCCCGACGAACGAATGGGCGAAGAGGTGGGGGCCAGCGTTTACGGCAGTCCTGATCTGGACCCACAGGAACTGCAAACGTTTTTAGCTGGCCACCTGGCGCGCTTTGAGATACCGCGCCATATCGTGATCTCTCCTGCTCCCCTGCCCCGCACGCCCTCCGGGAAGATTCTCAAGCGTGAGATCAGGCTCGCGGCGCTGGCCCTACTCGGACTGGATTCGAACCCAGGGTGAGTGAGCGCTTCGACCAGGGGACGGGGGCGCTCGGGCATCCCGACCGCCACACCCGATGACCCGGCCAGCGCACGCCCTCGCTGGCAGATTTGTCGATGGTCCGATTGCGCCAACGCTCTTGCGGTTTGCCCTGCCGCTTCTAACCACCAATTTTCTCAATGCGATCGCCGGAACCTGGGGTGCCATCTGGGTCTCTCGCGTCTTGGGGCCCTACGCACTGACCGCGGTTACCACAGCCAACGTCATCATGTTCATGTTGATGGGCGCTGTGATGGGCATTGGCACAGCGGCAGGCGTGGCGATTGGCCAGTCGCTAGGCGCGGGGGATCTCGGCGCAGTCAAACGGGTTGCCGGTTGCGCGCTGGCCCTGGTGATGGGTTTTTCGCTCATCGTCGCGGCCAGCGGCTGGGTCCTTGCGCCAGCGATCGTCGCAGCCACCGGAACGCCCGCCCAATCGGTCGCACTTGCCGTTCAGCATCTGCAGTTCACCAGTCTCTCGATGCCCAGCATCTTCACCTACCTCGTCATGGTGATGATGATGCGAGGCTCGGGCGACTCACGCACCCCGTTTCGATTCACGCTGGTCTGGATCGGTTTGTCGATGTTACTCGCCCCCATGCTTCTGACCGGGTTCGGGGGACTCCCCCGCCTTGGTATCGCTGCGCTGGGCCTCGCCAGCCTGCTCGCCAACCTGATCGCATTGGGCGCACTGGTGACCCATGTGTACGTGTTTCGTTTGCCCATTGCTCTGCACGGAGACGACATTCGACATTTGCGCCCCGAGCCAGCGCTCTTGCTGCTGTTGGCCCGGCGTGGCGTGCCGATGGCGCTGGAATCGATCCTGACCCAGGGTTCTTATTTTGTCCTCCTGGGGCAGGTCAACACCTATGGCGCCGAGACTTCAGCGGCATACGGTGGCGCTGCACAGCTTTGGACCTATGTGCAAATGCCGTCCAATGCGCTCGCCGCCTCAATGTCCGCGATGGTGGCGATGAATATTGGCGCTGACCGCTGGGATCGGGTTGACCAGATTGCGTTGCGAGGCTGCCTGATCAGTCTGGCCATTTCCTGCGCGGCGACGGTCTTGATCTACTCCCTGGGGGATCTGCCGCTGCGGCTGTTCATCCCAGCGGGTGGCCCGGCACTCGAGACCGCGCTTCGGATCAATGTCATTGCGTTATGGGGATGGATCGCCCTGGCGGTCACGATGGGTTTGTTTGCCGTCGTCCGGGCCAACGGCGCGATGCTGGCTCCCACCATCATTTTCGCGGTGACGATGTGGATCCTTCGGGTGCCCTTTGCACTGCTGCTCAAACCTTGGCTGGGCGACGCCTCCATCTGGTGGAGTTATCCGTTCGGGGCCATCAGCTCGGCACTGATCGCCTATGGGTATTACCGCATCGGACGCTGGCGGAAGCGACCGCTGATGCTGGTGAATCTGAACGGCGTGCCGGAGGATGCGCCGCTTGGAGAATAGCCCGGGCTCAAGTCGCACTCGCTCCATGACAAGCCAACCGACGATTCAACGCACGATTGTTTTATAGAGAACATTTTTGGGGGTCAACATGATCGAACATCACCTTGATATCGCCACGGCGGCGGGCGCGATGAACACCTTTGTCGCATACCCCGACGAAGGTGGGCCGTTCCCGGTGGTCCTCTTCTATATGGACGCTCCAGGCAAGCGCGAGGAACTCCATGACATGGCGCGCCGCCTGGCGTCGGTGGGATATTTGGTCGTTCTGCCGAATCTTTACTACCGCCATACAAGTGACTATTTTCTGAAAGAACGCACCGATGCAGCCATGGCCGAGATGTTTGCGCTGATGCATTCCCTTGACGCGGCGACCACCCATTGCGACACGCAGGCGATGCTGCAGTTCATCGACACGCACCCGCAGGCAGACCCATCGCGGGTGGGCGCGGTTGGCTATTGCATGAGTGGGCCCTTTGTGGTCTGGGCGGCGGCCGATTTCCCGGACCGCCTGCAGGCGATTGCCTCGATCCACGGCGCCAACATGGCGACAGATGCCCCGGACTCACCGCATCGGGTTGTCAGCAGACTTCGATGCGAAAGTTATTTCGCCTGCGCGGAAATCGACAAATGGGCGCCGCCGGCCGATATCGAACAGTTGGAACGCGGACTCATCGAGGGCGGCGTGCCCCACCGGATCGAATGGTTCCCGGGGGCCCATCATGGGTTTGTCTTCCCCAGGCGGGAGGGCATGTATGACCGGCCCTCGGCAGAGCGCCATTGGGTTCGGTTGCACAGCCTGTTTGAGCGCACGCTGCGCGGGGGGCGCTAAGGCTCCGCCGCCGCCATCCCGGAACCAGCGATAGAACAAAACACCGTCAATCCCGGGGTGGCTTTAGATCTGGTCAATCACCGGACAGGTAAGGATTTCATCGACGTCAGATTCATTAACCTTGATTTCAATTGTCGCAATGGATTGAGAATGCATTCATTTATTGCTTCCTCAACCGGCTGTTTATTGACATACAACTCATAAAGCGTGGGATGCAAGCAATTCAGAAACAAGGAATTCTTGACGGGTGATTGCCCAGCACCCACCAGCTTAAGGAAGGGAACTGAGTGATGACGAACATAAAGAAACGTGTTTTGTTGATACCAGTACTCGACTTCGGGATCTCCCCAGACAATGGGACGAAAGAGATCAAATGGCAGGTATTGATGTGATTCAAAAAGACGGGCCCAGTAGTGATGGGGTTTTTCGTTGATATGGTGTGTACCACCCTGCCCTGAGTAGGCGGCACCAAACAACACAACGTCTGAAAGCGCTGTCAGTGACCTGACGAAGCCGGCCGCCGAGGCCTCCTCGAGATGTTCTGCGACCTCAAGCGAAATCGCCAGATCAAAGCGCTGCGAGAATCCAGCAGCAAATGGGGCGTTCAGATCTCCCGCGTGAAATGTGATTGCCGGGTCGATCATGTTTTGCTGGGAATTCCAGTCACCATCAAATCCGACAAGCTGGCTCGCGCCTCGCTCCTTGAGCGCCTTGAGCCAGGCGCCACGACCACAGCCGACATCGATGGCGGCCTGTGGTTGGAGCAAAGGCCACAGGATCTGCATATATTTTTTTGCGCTCAGATAGGAGCCAGCAACTTGGCGCCGGTAGAAGGCATCGTCATACAGCGCGTCATAAGACTTTCCGGATAGTGCGGAATTCGGATGCGGATGAAGTGCCATGGCCACCTCGACGGGGTTGGGACGAAAAATCCAGTGTGCTCAGGCCAACGGCCCCCAGCAAGCGAGAAATGCGCAGCGCTTGACTGCGCATGGACCCCGAAAATCCGCAGCCAAGTGACTCCCAATATTGTGTCAACCTTAATTGTCGTCAATAGTCGTTGACACTTTTGTGATGCACGTTTAGATTGGGAACCATCGACCGAACAAGAATCGTTGATGCAGACATCGTTCGTTTGGATAGGGCCACGCCAGGGCCAGCTGGCGTCGGCGTTCTCTACCTCCGGCTTGCGCCGGGGGAAGCGGACTGCCTTGAACAGATCGCGTGTCAGACAGCACTCAGGAGACATTGATGTTTTTAAGTCGTACAGCTGACAAGGCTCAGCGAAAGCTAGAACTTCAAACTCAGGCGGGCACTCCGATTCACGTCGTGATCGTGACCATGGATACCCACCTGGCGAGTTCAGTCGAGCGCGCGCGCAAATATCTGGCCAAAGACTTCCCGGGCCTGACCCTGAGCCTTCACGCCGCATCGGAGTACGCCGGTAACGACAACCTAATCGCGCGCTGCAAGGCCGACATCGCTCGGGCCAATATCATTATTGCCGGCATGTTGTTTCTCGAGGACCACTTCCTGCCGATTCTTGAGGACCTGCGCGCACGGCGCGAGCACTGTGACGCCATGATCTGTATGGCGTCAGCAAGCGAAGTGGTCAAGCTCACTCGGCTGGGCAATTTCGACATGGACAAGCCGGCCAGTGGGGCCATGGGGCTGCTGAAGAAGCTGCGCGGCAGCGGGAAAGAAAAAAAGGCCACGGGTGGCGCGGCGCAGATGAAGATGCTGCGGCGCCTGCCACAGATGCTGCGTTTCATTCCTGGCACCGCCCAGGATGTCCGGGCCTACTTCGTCACCCTTCAATATTGGATGGGTGGCTCGGACGTCAACGTTCTCAACCTGGTGCGCCATGTCGTCGACCGCGGTGCGGATGGTCCGAGAAAAGCACTGCGTGGCAAAGTCAGGGTTGAGCCCCCGGTGGATTACCCGGAACTCGGGGTGTACCACCCCAGAATGCCTGGCAAATTCTCGGAAGCGACCGCGGTCTTGCCCCAACCCCTATCCGGGACCGTTCACGGTACGGTCGGCGTCTTGCTGCTGCGCTCGTATCTGCTTTCAGGCAATGCGGCGCACTATGACGGCGTCATCGCCGCCCTCGAGTCCCGGGGACTTCGTGTCATCCCGGCGTTCGCGGCCGGGCTCGATGCTCGCCCCGCCATCGAATCCTTTTTCTATCAGAACGGCCAGGTTGCAGTCGATGCGGTCGTGTCCCTGACCGGATTTTCGCTGGTGGGTGGGCCTGCCTATAACGACGCCAAATCCGCCCAAGAGATTCTCAGCCGACTCGATGTGCCGTATCTCGCCGCAAATCCGGTCGAGTTTCAAACCCTGGACCAGTGGGGCGGATCAGACCGTGGACTGCTCCCGGTCGAAAGCACCATCATGGTCGCGATCCCAGAGCTTGACGGAGCCACCGGACCGATCGTCTTTGGCGGAAGACCCGGGGCACCCGGCGTCACCTGTACCGGCTGCCACCATGCCTGCACTTTCAAAGCGACCGACACCGCGCAGGACATGGCTTCCTGCCCCGAGCGGGCACTGATGTTGGCTGCGCGCGTGAGCAAACTGGTTGCCCTCAAGCGAAGCGCCCGTAGCGAGCGCAAAGTGGCCATTGTTCTGTTCAACTTTCCGCCCAATGCCGGCAATATCGGCAGCGCGGCCTATCTCTCGGTCTTTGAATCGCTGATGCACACGCTGGCAGGGATGAAGGCTCAGGGCTACCAGGTCAACATGCCCGAGAGTGTCGACGAACTGCGCGACGCGGTACTGCATGGCAATGCGGCCAAGTACGGCGTCGACGCCAATGTCCACACGCTGATCCCCGCCAACGACCATGTCAAGCGCGAGCGTTGGCTCAAGGAGATCGAGGCGCAGTGGGGACCAGCACCCGGGCGCCAGCTCAGCAATGGAAGTTCGCTTTTTGTGCTGGGCAAGCAGTTCGGCAATGTACTGATCTGCGTGCAGCCATCATTCGGTTACGAAGGCGACCCGATGCGCCTGCTGTTCGAAAAAGGACTGGCACCCACCCATGCGTTCTCCGCCTTTTACCGTTACCTGCGGGAAGATTTCAGCGCCAGTGCCGTTTTGCATTTCGGAACCCACGGAGCACTCGAGTTCATGCCCGGCAAACAGAGTGGTCTGGCTGGAACCTGCTGGCCTGATCGTCTGATTGATGATTTGCCCAATATCTATCTTTATGCGTCGAACAATCCCTCCGAGGGCGCGATCGCGAAACGGCGTTCGGGTGCGACGCTGATCAGTTACCTAACGCCTCCGGTGGCCCAGGCTGGTCTATACAAAGGATTGAACGATCTAAAGACATCCATCGATCGCTGGCGCGGCCAGGCTGCCGATTGCGCCGACCGGCCCGAACTGGCTGCCCTGCTGCAGTCTCAGGCCGCCGAACTCAATCTCTGCGAAGCGCAACCCCTGTGGGACGTATCCGCTTCAGGTGACGCCGATCAGCGCGTGAAGCTGCTTGGTGAGCAGATGCTTGAGCTGGAGTACACCCTGATCCCGCATGGACTGCATGTCACTGGACGCCCGTTGTCCCCGAAAGAGCGCGTCGACATGTTGCTGTCGATGGCGGATTCATTTCATTCCGAACAATTGGACCGAGCAGCCATCGAAGCGCTGGTCGCGGGCCAGAGTATCGAACAGGCGATGCGCGTGGGCGGCATCGCGAAGAGTGAAACCTCACTCGCGATGATGGCCGCACTCAGAAGTGCGAACGAGAAACTCAGCGTTGACACCGAAGTCGATGCGCTGCTGCACGCGCTGGACGGTGGCTACATTGCCCCGGCCCCGGGCGGGGACCTGCTGCGCACACCCGATGTCTTACCGACCGGTCGCAACATCCACGGCTTTGACCCATTTTGCATCCCGAGTGCGTTCGCTGTCCGGGACGGCGCGAAACACGCGCAGATCTTGTTGGATCGATTCATCGCCGATGGAAATCCATTGCCGGAATCCATCGCGATGGTCCTCTGGGGGAGCGACAACCTGAAAAGCGAAGGCGCTCCCATCGGTCAGGCGCTGGCACTCATGGGCGCCCTGCCCCGGTTTGACAGTTATGGCCGTATCGCGGGCGCAACCCTGATTCCGCTCAGTGAACTCGGCCGACCTAGGATTGATGTCGTCATCACCCTATCCGGAATTTTCCGTGATCTGATGCCGCTCCAGATCCGACTGCTCGCAGAAGCCGCCTTCCTGGCCGCATCGGCCGATGAGCCGGTCGAAATGAACTGGATTCGCAAGCATGCGCTCGATTACCAGCAAGAGCATGGCTGCACGCTCGAAGTCGCGTCGCTACGGGTATATGGGAACGCCGAGGGCGCCTATGGTTCCAATGTGAACAACCTCGTTGAGAGCAGCCGCTGGGACGACGAAGGCGAACTTGCTGAAACCTATAAGCGCCGCAAGGGCTTTGCCTATGGGCGTACCGGGCGGGCGGTCCAGCAGACAGCCCTGCTCACCAGTGTTCTGGCGGATGTTCAGCTGACCTACCAGAATCTCGATTCCGTGGAACTTGGCGTGACCACAGTCGACAATTACTTCGACACCCTCGGGGGTATCACTCAGGCGGTCAAAGTGGCCAAAGGTGGCAAGACGCCACCCGTCTATATCGGCGACCAGACGAAGGGCGCCGCCGCCGTGCGATCACTGTACGAGCAAGTCGCCCTCGAAACCCGCACCCGGATGCTCAATCCGAAATGGTACGAAGGCATGCTCGAGCATGGCTACGAAGGGGTGCGCCAGATCGAGGTCCATGTCACCAACACGATGGGATGGTCGGCGACAACGGGTCAAGTCCAGCCATGGGTCTACCAGCAGTTGAGCGAAACGTTCATGCTCGATCCGGCCATGCGCGAGCGCCTCTCGAAGCTCAACCCAACCGCATCGGCACGCGTTGCCAACCGGTTGATCGAGGCTTCCGAGCGCAACTACTGGCAGCCTGACGAGCAGACACTCGAGGCGCTGCGCCGTGCGAGTGAAGAACTCGAAGATCGTCTTGAGGGTGTGTTTGAACCGGCGACCACCTGATTGAAAATTGTCCGACAACCAGGAAGGCACTGAATGCGGTTCAAGAAAGGTCTTAACATGATTCCAACGATGACCATCAAGCAAAGCCTGACCGTTCTTTCATTCGCATGCCTGCCCTGGACCATGGCGGCCGCCCAAAATTCGAACCCGGTGACCGCGGCCGCTGCGCAGGAACCGAATGCGGTCGTCACCGCCACGGGTCTGGTGTTCCGCTCGCTCAGAGAGGGCACGGGCGCCAGTCCCCAGGCGACCGACCGCGTCAAGGTCCACTATCGGGGAACATTGCCCGATGGCAAAGAATTCGACAGCTCCTACCAACGCAACGAAGCGATCGAATTCCGTCTGAACGGTGTGATCAAGTGCTGGACCGAGGGCGTTCAACGGATGAAGGTCGGCAGTAAAGCCAAACTGACCTGCCCACCTGCAATCGCGTATGGAGAGCGGGGCGCCGGCGGAGTGATCCCCCCGAATGCCACCCTGATTTTTGAAGTTGAATTGCTCGGTATCAACGGCAAATAGGTCTAAAGGCTGCAGCGCGTCAGTGGCTGTCAAGGACCGGCAGGGCCTGCAGTTGAAGGCGGCTGGTGAACCGACGGGACTCTCCCGTGATCGGATCGATGAAGGACACTTCACGCGCCAGCAGTTGCAAGGGCTGGGAATAGTCCGGTTCGTCGCCGACCGTTAAGGCCGGTTTCAGCTCCGGGTAAATCCGGTCGCCAAGGATGGGTATCCCAAGCGCTGCAAGCTGCACGCGCAACTGATGCTTGCGCCCCGTGCGCGGGATCAGACGGTAGTGGGCGATTGAACCTGCCTGGCCCCGAATGATCTCAATCCAGGTTTCTGCGTTGGGTTCGCCCTCGACCACCTGCATCTGCATGAATTGAGCGCCGGGTCGCTCCTGAATTCGACATTGTTCTGATCGTGGGAACGTAAGGTGTTCTGGATACGGTGCGATTGCTTCATAAACCCTCTGCACCAGTCGGTCACGAAGCAGTGACTGATAGGCGCTGCGGGTCGCAGGCACCACGGTGAACAGTAAGACCCCAGCTGTTTCCAGATCCAGCCGATGCATCGGGGCCAGGCTCTCGATGCCCAGCAGACGCTGCAGACGCACCAGGACGGTCTCTTCCAGATATCGCCCCGCCGGCGTCACCGGCAGGAAGTGTGGCTTATCGACCGCCACCAGATGCTGATCTTGATGAAGGACTTCGATCTCAAACGGAACACGGTGTTCCGGCGGAGGTTGACGCCAATACCAGAGCAAAGAACCGGGCTGGCAGGGTGAATCCGAATGCAGCGACTCGCCGTTGGCGGCGAGCACCGCTCCGCGTTGCAGTCGCTGTGGCCAATCCCGAACCTGCGGGAAACGCGCCGTCAGAAATTCACCGACGGTCCGCCAGGGCCCCGCCCCCGCGATGACCCGGCTTGCACTCAGGCCGTCTCGATACGGCGGCGTCAAGGACGCCCGGTTCCGGCTCAAGGCCGATTGCTCCCATCCTCCGGGGCAACCAGTCCGGCGTCCAACACCGGCTGCGCAAGCGTTGGGGCCGAGCGCTCGAGTTGGCGGGCGCGCTGTAAGCGCCATTGCTCATCGGGGAACTGGGGGTCATAGACCTGGTCAGCCCGGATTGGACTCTCCCGCAGATGCGTATCCAACGCGATCCGGTTATCAAATACGAAACAGTCACCCTGCCATTCCAGAGCGGCATCGGGCAGTGCCTCGAAATAGTTCAGAATCCCACCGTCCAGCTGCCAAACTTCAAGCCCTAAACTGCGCAACCAGGGCGCCGCCATGTCGCAGCGGATTCCGCCCGTGCAATACATCGCGACCGGTCGCTGTTGCGCAATCCAGCCCGATGCATGGGTTTGGACGTAGGCCACGAAGTCCCGAAAATGATGGACTTGCGGATCGATCGCGCCCTGAAAGTGACCCAGTCGGTATTCAAAATGATTGCGGTTATCGATCACAACACAGGCCTGACGCGCGAGCAATTCTCGCCAGGCTAGGGGATCCAGATGACTGCTGTCGCGCTGATCGGGCGCAGGAACCAAGTCGGTCACGGGCAAACCCAACGCGACCAACTCGGGTTTGACACTCACGCGCAGACGGCCGAAGGGGGCAGTCGTGCACATGCTGTGACGAAACCGAATCCCATGCGCTGCGCCAACAAGCCAATCCGAACCCTCGAACGTTCGTTCGAAACGATCGATCGCCTCAGGGGGTCCTGCGACAGCGCCGCTGACCCCCTGCGGTGCGACCACGATGCTCCCCAGAAGATTCCGCGCCATCGAGCGGATCTCCTGCGCGAGTTCAGTCGGCGCAGGCACAGGATTCAACCGATAAAAAGTGCTGTGCAGCATCTCGTCATTCAAAGGGAAAACCCAAAGGGCAAACCGGGGTCGGTCGGCCAAGGATACTGGGAGTCGGGTTGCTGGCGATCGGGTTGTCTTGATGGGATACTGGGGGCTTTAATGAACGACCAGCCGAGCCCAGCCATGACGGACCATGTCGATCCCGATCACCCTGCCCCTCACACGCATTCCGAGGACTGGAAGCATGACGGCGTCCGCGTCATACCGGGCGATCAACTCGATGGCAACGTGCCCTCGACGCCGGGGATGGACCGCAAGGCCGCCATCAACTTTGCCCGTGTTGGCGCCCAGAAGCTTTGGGCGGGAACCGTCCACATTCATCCGAATGCCAAGACAGGTGCCCATCATCACGGCCCCCTGGAAAGTGTCATCTATGTTATCCGGGGCCGCGCCCGGATGCGCTGGGGCAATCAACTGGAATTCGTCGCAGAGGCTGGGCCCGGCGACTTCATCTACGTGCCGCCCTTCGTCCCCCATCAGGAAATCAATGCGAGCGCGGAAGAGGTTCTGGAATGCGTGCTGTGCCGCAGTGACGGTCAGGCAGTCGCAGTCAACCTTGACATCGAGCCAGTTGAACCGCCGCAGACTGTCCTCTGGGTCGATCCCACGCACCCGTCCGGCGCAGTCTGACAGGGCCCATCTAACAGAGGGCCCATCTAACAGGGCCCCTCGAATCGGCTTGGGCCCCTCGCTTGGGCCCTTCGCTTGGGCTCAATCAAGTCACTGCGTTCATCCCGCTGCTGTTGCGCCTGGCGACAGCACGGATAACGGGGCGAGAGTCACCCGGCTTCGCAATACAGCCGCCAACGATCTCAGCCACAGCTCACGCTCAAGGCCAACAATCAATGCGGGGTCCTCCAGAACCGACCGTGCCTCGTCGAACTGCCCTGCCGCCAGATGCGTCTTGGCAAGAACCAATAAAAATACGGGCAGCCCGATCGAATTTCCAGCATGACGCCAGGCGGCAATCGCAGCACCGACCTCCCCGACACCTTCCAGATCGCCACTGGTTGCCCGTGCCCAGCCATGGACAACGTGGGCTGCGGTTGCAAGATAGTCGAACCCGCGCTCCAACGAGAGATCCCGAGTGATCGCCGACGCAGACAGCGCTGCGGCAGGATCGTCAAGATAGAACGACGTCCACATCGCGCCTCCCCAGGCAAAGGCACGACTGAACGGTGGCATGCCTTCGTGGGCCAACGCGGTCGCTGCTGAGGCTTCGCGGGTTGCACGTTGCGTCTCGCCAAGAAATGCATGAACCCATGCCAGGATGGCTCGGAGTGCGACCTCCGTATCCTGAACCAGGCTGATCAGGGTGTCGTTCGTCGCGCACTGGATCTCAAGTGCGCTGCACAATTGATCGCGAGCGAGCTCAAATCGGGCACTCCAAAAGTTGGTTGTTCCCAGCGCCCTTAGCGCTTCACGCGACATCGCCGGACTCTTGGCGTGTCCAGCAAGCTCGGACAATTCAAGCGCCAACGCATGCGCGCGTTCATAGTCAGCAATCCCGATGGCCACCTGCCACTGGCCCCGCAGGGTCCGAAACAACAGGTCGCTACGGCCATGCTCAAGGCATAGAGCCCGCGCACCGGCGAAGAGTTGCGCAACCTCTTCATCCGCCCACCCGTGATTTGCCATCCGAAGGGCACCAAGGCCCAACTGCAATTCGATGGCGACACTGGTTTTGTCATCGCCTTCAGGACACTGGGGGAGAAGGCTCAAGGCCCGCCGAAATGCGCGCTCAGCTTCACGCGCTGCGGCAGCGACGACCGCACGGCGCCCCGACTCCAAATAGTAGTGGACTGCTTTTTGAGCGCACAGGGGGCGCGCTACGCGGTCATGCGATGCACGGTCCCAGTGATAGGCCATGGTCGCTGACATCTCGGGCGCCAGGGCGATCCCTTCCCGCTCATATTGTTGAGCCAAGGCCTCGTGCAAATCGCGGCGCTGCGAAAACAGCATCATGTTGTAGATGACTTGGAGCAACAACTCACTGCGAAAGCGATATTGGAGGCCCCGTCGAAGCGCCTTGCGCACACGCGCGGTCAGCAGCACCTGATCGAAGACCTCACAGTGCGAATCCACTGCGGGCTGATCACTCAAGACCGGATGAATCGCAGCCAATGTTTCACTTTCAAATTGGCTGCCGATCACACTGGCGACTTTAATCGTGAGCTGTTCGTCGGGAGAAAGTCGATCGATACGTGCCGTAATCAGCCCCTCGATCGTATCGGGCAACCGAATGGCGGTGAGATCGTTGCCCCCAGTCCACCGCGCCTCCTGGTCTGACAGGTCGAGAAACCCATCGTCGCGTAGGGCCAATGCCATTTCGGCAGCGAAGAGTGGCGTCCCCTCAGCGCGCTCGACAATGAGGCGGGCCGCGAGATCCGGCAGCGAAGCGACGCCTAAACTTGCACTGGCCACACGCAAAATAGCCTCTGCGCCGAGCGGGCCCAACTCAAGCATCTGCGCACTTTTGGAAGATTTCAGATCACGAATCCACTGCTCGCCAGTCCCTCCCTCTGTCGTGATCGAAGCGAGAATAACCGGCGGGACTGGCTGCTTCAGCAAGACCTGGATAAGCGCGGCCGACGCGCTGTCAACCCACTGCAGTTCGTGCACCATGATGAGAAGCGGAGATCGATTCCCCAGATCGCTCAAAACCGCAGCCAATAGCGAGCGGGTTCGTTCAGCGCGCTGCTCGCCCGTCAACCGCCCCGTCAACTCGTTGTCTTTCCACCCCAGCGGCAGGATGGATTCGAGGAGGGGTGCCACTTCGAGTAGTCGTGGGTCATCGGGCAGAGCCGCCAACACGGCGTAGCGACGAGCAGCGAGGTCAGACTGGCCGAGGGCGGCGCGGAACGCCATTTCAAAGATACCGCGCCAGACGCGATAAGGTGACTGCTGATCAATGGCATCCCCAGTGCCGACCAGAACCTGAAACCCCAACTCACGCGCTTCAAGCGCGACGCCCTGGAGCAAGCCAGTCTTGCCCATGCCATGATCTGCTTTAACGAGCAACAGACCACCGGATCTGCGCTCACGAAACTGCTTGAGATACCCGGCAAGACGAGCCATCTCTGACTCCCGCCCGATCGAAGTCTCATTGCGCAGGTCATCTTGATGCTGCAGCGGGTCGTTGTTGACGATTGGACGAAAAATGGCGATGGGATCCGATCGTCCCTTCACCGCGATCGCGGGCAACCGCTCAAATGGCAGGCGTCCCCGAGCCGCCGCCCAGGTCGTCTCATCGCAAAGCAAACCGCCGTGTCCAGGCGATTTGGCGGCTTGCATCAGGCGAGCGGACAGATTGACGACGTTGCCCATCACCGTATATTCGCGGCGCCGGGCGTTGCCGATGGTGCCGCAGAATGCCAGGCCACTCGTGATTCCAACCGCACATTCCTGCCCTGCATCGGCAACCACCCGACGCATCGCCAGAGCAGCCCGAACCGCCCGTTCTGCGTCGTCCACATGACCGAGAGGCGGCAGACCCAGGACCGCAATCAAGGATGCCCCTTTGTCATCAACGCTAATCTTGTTCACACTTCCTTCGAAGCGGTAGAGCGCCATCTGCATCGCTTTCATGATGCGATCTGCTTCTAGCAGTGGGGTCTGCGAATTGAAACCAGGCAGGTTAACGAAGATCACCGACAGTCGGCGCTGCTCACCCAGCCAATCGCTCTGATTGGCGTCAAGGCGAGTGCGGATAGCGCCAGGAATATAGCGACGCAATAACGCAGCCGCACGAGGCAGAATCGCCAGCTGGGACAACTCGGGCCGGCTCACCTCTGAAAGCCTGCTAACTCGATACATCCCCTCACCGAGCGGCTCGAGCGGCTCGAGCGGCCACTGGGAACCAATCAGGAATTGAACCGGTGTCGAAATGACCACCTCACCGGGTGCAGCCAGCCCGTTGGCGATTCCAACCTGTTCAAGCGGCGAACCCGCCACGAGAAACTCCCAGCGGTCATAAATTCCACCGAGTTGCACACAAGTGACCCGCCCGGCGCCGACCGCCACTTTCATCGAGAGGTGCAGTCCATCGCCGACGGGATAATGATTCAACCTGTCCTGTAACTCGAGCGCGCATGCAGTTGCCCTTTGCGCAGCAATCGCAGTGGACGTTTGAGTCCTGCCGCCAGCGCCGTTTGAGGTCCCTAGCCCCTCCGGGGCAGGGTTCAATGCGCACGCAATGTCCAGCGCTCCGCTCGCGTCTTCCTCCCGGAAATCGCTGTCTGGCGTCGGCCAGAGTGCGATCAAGGCATCGCCAGCAAACTTGACGACGTCCCCGCCCCATCGATCGACAATATCAATGATCTGACCAAAGTAGAGATTCAGCACCTGCGTGAGATGTTCAGTCCCGGCCGGGCCCTGAGCGGTCAGGTATTCGGTGAGCTTCGTGAATCCGGAGACATCGGCAAACAGCAACGCCGCCGCAAATTCCTCCGAACTCGGCTCGCCACCACTGAGGCGGCCATCGTTCGCGCGCTCGACAATGAGCTTTGGTAAGTAGCTGGCTAACGCATTCAGATACTCGGTCATGAGATTCCCACGTGAGAGATATGTCGCCAGGCCAGCCAGCATAACGAGATCGGGGAACCCTCCTCGATTTGATCTTGATTAAACCTCCCGAATTGATCTGGATCAAACCCGGTTTTGATAGATAACCGAGACTGGCGATTAACACTCCAACGTCACCTCGCCTGTTTCTCGATCCTCAAAGCTAAACGATGCCTACGACGACTGCCATTGAACTCGGCCAATATGAGGTTTCCACCAAACTGCCCGTCTTTCACTGCTATCTGGGCGCGGTGGCGGACCAACTGATTCTGGCCAGGCAAGCCATTGCAGAACTCCAGGAAAGCCATCCCGAGTCAACTCCCTCCAACGTACGCTCGGTTTACATGAGCCCCTGGAAGAGCCATCAGCTCAATGCCAAGTTCGGTCCATTGACCCAGACCGTTCGCGAGCTCGCGATGCGGGCTTCGAAACAGTTTTTGGTCACCGATATGGCGAAACTCAATCTGGACCTGACGGTCACCGATTGCTGGGGTGCGATTTATGACGAATCCGATCACACCCTGAGGCACACCCATTTCCCGTCGGATTTTGTGGCCGTGATCTATCTCGAAGCGGGGCCGAACTGCGCGCCGATTGTGTTTGACGACCATCTCGTGATCACCCCTCGCCCTGGCTGGATGATGCTGTTTCCCGGAATGCTTCCACATCATGTGCCTGAAAACCACGACTCGCGGGTCATTGTCGCGATGAACCTCCTGAAGCTGCCAAATTTCGGACACGCCTAGGCGATTTCGCGCAATGCTGGGTCAGGGATCGAATGCCACTTGGATAAGATGCGTTCCCTGCAGCGGCCAAACCCACCACCCAGATGCGCAGCCTCGCGACCGAAACCTTCGATGCCTATGACCATCCGGAGGAACTCGCACGGGTAGCGGCTGCGTATTCGGGGGCCGCCGAGCCCTGCCTCGAGGCCCGCCTGCAGGTGCCTGCGATTCACTGTGCAGCCTGTACCACCCTGATCGAGCAGGCGCTGGCGCCTTGGACCGAGAGCGTCCGCGCGGTCGCGGCCACGCAACATGTCCAGATCCGCTGGAACCCTGCAAAGACAACCCTGTCAGCGCTGCTGTCTCGGCTTGACGCACTCGGATATCCAGCCCTTCCGCAATCGCTCGAAGCTGCCTCACTGATTCGTGTGCGTGAGCAACGGCGGGCACTGTGGCGGCTATTCGTGGCGTTTTTTTGCATGATGCAAGTCATGATGTACTCGCTGCCGCGATACGTTGCCAATCTGGGGGATCTCACGCCCGACCAGTTACAGCTGCTGCGGTGGGCCGAATGGATGCTGACTGTGCCTGTCGTCTGTTTTTCGGCGACGCCATTTTTTTGCGGGGCCTGGTCCGCCCTTCGCCTTGGCCGGATCAGCATGGACGTCACCGTAGCTCTGGGTATCGCCATCGCCTTCGGGGCGAGCACGGTCACAACCTGGACGGGCGAAGGGGACGTCTGGAATGACTCCGTCACCATGTTCGTCACCTTTCTGTTGGCCGGCCGTTGGCTGGAGGCGAAATTGCGCACGCAGGCTGCGGATGGTCTCGATCGCTTGCTGACGCGGATCCCCGAAGTCACGGACCGCGTCAAACAAGGCAGCCTTGCCAAAAACTGCGATGATCTAGTGGATACCGATTTCGAGCAGGTCCCTTCGGGACGCCTCCAACCGGACGATATCGTGCGTGTCGCGGCTGGCCAAACCATCCCGGCGGACGCGATCGTTATCGCTGGGCGCTCCCATGCCGATGAGTCTCTGCTGACCGGGGAATCCGACCCGATTACGAAGCAATCCGGTGACGCGGTTGTCGCCGGTAGCCAAAACCTGGATGGACTGATCTGGCTGCGTATCCTGCGCACCGGGCATGCCACCCGCTTTGGCCAGATCGCCGATCTAGTGCGGCGTGCGGCCGACGAAAAACCACCGGCCGCCGTGCTTGCCGATCGATGCGCTCAGGGCTTTCTGGTCGCCATCCTGATCGCTGCTGGCGTGGCTGGTGCGATCTGGTGGCAGATCGAACCCGGACGCTCCGTGTCGATCATGGTCGCGGTGCTCATCGTGACCTGCCCCTGCGCATTTTCCCTGGCCATGCCGGCCGTCACGCTGGCCGCGACATCGAGGCTCGCGGCAAACGGGATTTTGCTGCGAAGCCCGGCCGTGATCGAAGCGCTCGCCAAAATCGACCTCATCGTCTTCGACAAAACGGGCACGCTCAGTGACGGCCGGATGGGGGTCGACGCAATTGAATTGTCCCAACCGCAGGGCGACTACTCTGAACTCGATTGCCTGGCGATCGCAGCCGCATTGGCCCACAGCTCATTGCATCCAATGGCTCGGTCTCTGGTGCTTGCAGCGCAGGAGCACCGCCTGGAGTTGCCGAGCGCCTCGGACGTAGCCGAGCAACCCGGCTCCGGCCTGGCGGGCCGCATCCACTTCGCGGGACGACCGCTGGACGTCACCCTTGGACGCGAATCCTTGCAGAAAGGCGCGACACATCCTGCCTTCGAGGCGGGCCTGCCGAACCGTTCCCTGCGTCCGCAGACATGGTTAGCCGTCAACGACCAGTTGATCGCCCGCTTCACCTTCCACGAAACGCTGCGCAGTGATGCCCGCGCAACCCTGGACCGACTTGCCACCGCCGGGATCGAGATCGCAGTCCTATCAGGCGATCGTGCGCCAGCGGTCGAGCACCTGACTCAAAGCCTAGCCATCCATCAGACCTTGTCAGACGCCACCCCAGAGGGCAAGTACGCCTGGGTCCAGCGGATGCAGTCACAGAACCACATCGTCGCAGTGGTGGGCGACGGCATCAATGACGCACCGATGCTGGCACTGGCCGATGTTTCAGTGGCTGTCGGCAGCGCGGCGCCGATCGCACAACTGCACTCCGATATCATTTTGTTGTCCAATCGCCTCGGCGATTTGAATGTTCTGCGCGAGATTGCTCAGCGCTCGATGAGGATCATTCGGCAAAATCTCCTTTGGGCAGGGTCTTACAATGCGGTCTGCGTCCCTCTGGCCGTCGTCGGCGCGATGCCACCGGCCCTTGCAGGACTTGGTATGGCAGGTTCCTCGTTGATCGTGATTCTGAATGCGCTGCGACTGTTGCGCGGCTAACCGAAATCCAGGTGGAACCAAAGGACAATCTTGGAAAGCCTTTATCTGCTGGTTCCGCTGTCGGTCCTCCTCGTCTTCGGGATCTTGCTGGTGTTCGCTTGGTCGCTGAGGAGCGGCCAATTCGATGACCTCGAGGCTCAGGGCCGAGCATTGCTCGAGGACGACGATAGCCCGGCGCCATCGAGCAGCGCGGGGCTTGCACCCAAACCCAAGAGCGTCCCTCTGTCGCATCCTGCCCCAACGAGACCTTGATCCAGATCAATAACGCACGAAGGTCGCGAAGGAAAAATCCACGACTTGTCATGAAGGAAAACTTGACCATGCACGCTTCGGTCTCGAACGGCACCTCGGGCGGGGGCAGCGCCAACCGCGCCACAGATTGTTATCGATACGACGTGGTGCGACTTTTTTCCCTGGCGGCGGTCCTCTGGGGCGTCGTCGGCATGCTGGTTGGGGTGATTCTGGCAGCCCAACTCGCTTGGCCGGATCTCACCTTCGGAATCCCCTGGCTGAGCTACGGCCGCCTTCGTCCACTTCATACCAACGCGGTCATTTTTGCGTTTGGCGGCTGTTCCTTGTTCGCAAGCAGTTATTACTGCGCCCAGCGAACCTGCCACACCCCCCTTTTCGCACCACCGCTTGCGCTGTTCACCTTCGTGGGCTGGCAGGCTGTCATCGTTGCCGCCGCAATTTCATTGCCCCTGGGCTACACGCAGGGTAAGGAATACGCCGAACTCGAATGGCCGATCGATATCCTGATCGCCTTGGTCTGGGTGTCTTATGCGGTCGTCTTCTTTGGCACGCTGGCCAAGCGCAGGGTTCGGCATATCTACGTCGCCAACTGGTTCTTTGGTGCCTTCATCCTGACAGTCGCCCTGCTGCACATCGTCAACAGCGCGGCGATTCCCGCGGGCTGGATGAAAAGCTACTCAGCCTACGCCGGTGCACAAGACGCGATGATTCAGTGGTGGTACGGACATAACGCCGTCGGTTTTTTCCTGACCGCCGGCTTCCTCGGCATGATGTATTACTTCGTTCCGAAGCAGGCTGGACGGCCGGTCTATTCCTACCGACTGTCGATCGTGCACTTCTGGGCGCTGATCTTTACCTATATGTGGGCGGGGCCGCACCATCTGCACTACACCGCCTTGCCCGATTGGACGCAATCCCTTGGCATGGTGTTCTCGCTCATCCTGCTGGCGCCCAGCTGGGGAGGCATGATCAACGGGATCATGACGTTGTCGGGCGCCTGGCACAAATTACGCGAGGACCCGATCCTGCGCTTTCTGATCGTTTCGCTCTCGTTCTACGGGATGTCCACGTTCGAAGGCCCCATGATGGCCATCAAGACCGTCAATTCGCTATCGCACTACACCGATTGGACCATCGGCCATGTGCACTCTGGCGCCCTGGGCTGGGTTGGCCTGGTCTCAATGGGAACCCTCTATTACCTGATTCCACGTATGTTCGGCCGCCAGGCCATGTGGAGCACCAAATTGATCGAGTGGCACTTCTGGAGCGCCACGATTGGCATCGTTCTGTACATTGCTGCGATGTGGATCGCCGGCGTGATGCAAGGTTTGATGTGGCGTGCATTGAATGATGACGGCACCCTGACCTATTCGTTTGTTGAAAGTGTGAAAGCCACTTACCCCTACTACGTGATCCGGTTCATCGGTGGGGTGCTTTATCTCAGCGGCATGTTGCTGATGGCATACAACGTAGTTCGCACCGTCATGGCCGGCAAGTCCGTCCAATTTGAGCCCATCACAGCGCCGAACCTGAGGCTGGCGCCGTCGACTGGCCTGGCGCACTGACCCAGAGGGATTATATTCATGGATCACTCCGACCCAAGCCCGGCGGCATCCGGATTCACGCACGAAAAAATCGAGACCAACAGCTGGCTATTGATCGTATTGATCCTCTGTACGGTCGCGATTGGTGGTTTGGTTGAAATCGTCCCCCTCTTTTTTCAGCGTTCCACCACGGAACCGGTGACGGGTCTGAAGCCCTATACGGCGCTTCAGGTCGCTGGCCGGGACATCTATCTTCGGGAAGGCTGCTACGGATGTCACAGCCAAATGATCCGTCCCCTTCGGGCCGAAACCCTGCGCTACGGTCATTACTCCGTCGCTGGCGAATCGGTCTGGGACCATCCATTCCAATGGGGCAGCAAGCGCACCGGACCCGACCTTGCCCGGGTAGGCGCCCGCTATTCTGATGAGTGGCATCGCATTCATCTGCTCAACCCGCGAGACCTCGTCCCCGAATCCAACATGCCAGCCTATCCCTGGCTCGCGCAGTCGAATGTTGACTCGACCACGATTGGACGCCACCTTTCGGCCCTGCGCCAAGTGGGTGTCCCATATACCGATGAGGACATCGCCGAAGCCGCGACGGCGGTCGAGGGGAAAACCGAACTGGAAGCCCTGATTGCCTACCTGCAGATGCTGGGTACCGCGGTCAAATAAGCGGCCCTCCCACCGAACCAGTCCAGAAAGCACTCGGCACCTTCAACACGTTCCAGACAGTCACCCATGGACCTCATTCTCTTGCGCTCACTCGTAACGGTCGGAAGTTTCCTGGCCTTCCTGGGTATCGTGTTCTGGGCCTACCGCGGGCGCAACCGGGAATACCTCGAAGCGCAAGGGCGAGTCGTTCTTGAGGATGAATCGACCGAAAACCATCGTGTGGGAGTTCGTTCATGAGCGACTTTTTCTCTGAGCTCTGGCACTGGTACGTGACGGTTCCAACGCTGCTCGGTATCGCCGCTTGCGCTTGGCTCCTGTGGGTCATGGGCAAGCACCGCGTTACCCCAGGCAGCACTCCCGGAAGCGCCCAGGAAAGTTCGACGGGGCATGTATGGGATGGGGACCTCATGGAACTCAACAACCCACTGCCCCGGTGGTGGGTAGGCTTATTCACTCTCACAATCGTATTCGGCGTCCTGTATCTGATTGTCTTCCCCGGGCTTGGCAGTTTTAGTGGCACCGCTCGATGGTCATCCACCGCAGCCCACCAGACTGAAGTGACTGAAGCAGCCGAACTGCTTGCGCCCCTCTACGCTCGGTTTGAAACCGCAGAAATTTCCGCGCTCCAGGCCGACCCCAAGGCCATGGGGATTGCCGAACGACTCTTCCTGAACAACTGCGCGCAGTGCCATGGCTCGGACGGGCGGGGCAGCAAAGGGTTTCCCAACCTGGCGGACTCGGACTGGCTCTATGGCGGTACACCCGAGGCGGTCATCACAACGATCACTCAGGGCCGTAGCGGCCTAATGCCACCGATGGCGGCCGCCCTCGGCTCAGATGAGGATGTCAGCGACGTCATCCAGTACGTCTTGAGCCTCTCGGGCAAGGCTTCTAACACCACCCGAGCCACCCGCGGTGCCGCGAAATTCGCTGTGTGCGCCGGATGTCACGGTGCGGACGGGCATGGCAATCAGGCAATTGGAGCGCCCAATCTCTCCGACCGTACCTGGCTCTACGGCGGCTCGCCCGAGGCCATCCGCCACACCATTGAATTGGGCCGTAACGGTGTAATGCCGGCACACGAATCCAAATTCTCAAGCAGCCAAATTCGGCTCCTGACCGCATACGTTCTTGGGATGGGAAAAACCCCGTGAGCGGACCAGCTGTCAAGGCTCAACCCGACGGCGACATCATCTGGTTGTATCAGGCTGCGCAAAAGATTTACCCCCGCTCGGTCAACGGGCGGTTTGCCCGGATGCGATGGGCGATGGTCTTCCTCACCCAACTCATCTTCTATGGCCTTCCATGGTTGGCCTGGAACGGTCGTCAGGCGGTGCTCTTTGACCTCGGCGCGCGAAAGTTCTATCTCTTTGGTGTCGTTCTCTGGCCTCAGGATTTTATCTACCTGACCGGTCTTCTGGTCATGAGCGCACTGGCGCTGTTCCTCTTCACCGCAGTGGCGGGTCGGGTCTGGTGCGGATACGCCTGCCCTCAAACCGTCTATACCGAGATTTTTCTCTGGATCGAACGCCAACTAGAAGGCGACCGCATTGTGCGGATGAAGCTCGACCGGGGGCCGTGGACCCTCAATAAAGTACTGCGAAAGGGGAGTAAACACCTCGCGTGGGGCGCTGTTGCGTTGCTCACAGGCTTTACCTTTGTCGGTTACTTTGAACCCATCCGCCAATTGCCCGCCGAGATTTTCGCGCTCAGCGCATCTGGCTGGACGCTCTTCTGGATGCTGTTCTATGCCGTTGCCACTTGGGGAAACGCGGGCTTCATGCGCGAACAAGTGTGCAAGTACATGTGCCCCTACGCGCGTTTCCAGAGCGCGATGTTCGATCGTGACACCTTGACCGTGACCTATGATCAGCGGCGAGGCGAACCCCGGGGCTCGCGTCCGCGCTCGGCCGATCCGGCCAAACTGAACCTGGGTCAGTGCATCGATTGCACCCTCTGCGTCCAGGTCTGCCCCACCGGAATCGACATCCGCCAGGGGCTGCAATATGAATGCATCGGCTGCGCGGCCTGTATCGACGTGTGTGATGACGTCATGGATCGCATGGAGTACCCGCGCGGCCTGATTCGCTACACCACCGAGCGAGAGGTCCAACGAACGCCAGACACTGGCAAAGACTCCGGGAGCGTCCTGGCCCATCTCATTCGCCCTCGCACACTGATCTACGCGACGGTACTCACCAGCATTTTCAGCCTATGGGTCTGGGCACTGACCACGCGTAACCCGCTGCGGGTCGACGTGATTCGAGACCGCAATGCATTAGCGAGGGTCGTGGAAGACGACCGAATTGAAAATGTATACCGATTGCAGCTGATGAATTCGGATGAGCATCCGCATCGCTACCGCGTGGCAGTCTCAGGCATTTCAGGAATCCGGATTGCCTCGGCCTCAGAATTTCAGGTCGATGCCGCCTCCAATCGGGCGGTGGCCCTGCGAGTCCAGGTGCCCGCAGACGCCGAGCATGGGCACTCGCGTCCGATCGAAATTGAAGTCTCCAGCGACGACCTATCCTACCAACCGATCCGCGAGAAATCCGTCTTCGTCATCCCGGCCGACTAATCCCCAGAACCCCGTGACCTCCTCCGCCCAACACAATCGCCCCTGGTGGACCGAATGGGGTCTGCTACTCGTCATCGGGCTACCGGCAGTCACGATCCTGGCCTGTGCGATCACGCTGACCATCGCCATCCGGGCTCGCGACGTCGTCGTATCTGACGACTACTATCAACAGGGATTGACCATCAACCAATCGATCAAGCGCGATCAAGTCGCAAGCCAGCAGGGCTTATCGGCGGCGCTCTGGATTGACGCCGAACGCGGGCGCCTGCAGGTGCAACTGCGCAGGCCCCCGAGCGCGAGGCGGAACCCTGCCGATCCCGAAACCCTCAATCTCGAATTGGTCAATTCCGCTCATGCGGGCCGGGACCTACGCCTGACGCTGCAGCAGGACTCCAAAGGCCTCTGGTTTACTTCGGCACGGGGCCTACTCAACGAGCCCTGGGACATCGTGCTCGAGAGCGCCGATTGGCGCTTGAGCGCGCGACAGGTCAGGCTCGGCAGCGATCCGAACACCGTGGTACTCCGGTCGACTGAGAGCGTCCAATGAACGAACTCACCCACAGCCCCGATGACCATGAAATGCCGCGTGCCAGGCGGATCGTTTGGGTCTTATGGCCGGCATTTTTGATGGCTGCAGTTCTAGAGATTCTGCTCTTCGCCTGCTGGGACCCGCTGGATCTGCACTGGTTCGGGCGCTCTGTCGAATTGAGCCGCGACACGGTGTATTCGCTGAGTTTCTTCGTACTCTGGGCAGGATGCGGTCTATCGGCCTGGCTCAGTCTGGTCCTTTGCGAGGCCTGGAAACTTCCCGCGAACGGGGTGGGCCCGACCGACGCCCCGGTCAATGCACGTGGCAGCTCGAACCAACCAGGGCCTTGAGACCATCCGGATCCAGGATCCGGACCACACGCTGGTGCACTTCGATTTTTCCGGCGTGCTGCAATTTGGAAAAACTTCGGCTGACCGTCTCAATGGTCAACCCCAGATAACTGCCGATTTCTTCCCGAGTCATGCGAAGCACCATTTCCCGTGAGGAGAACCCGCGCGCGGCGAGGCGCTGAAATAGATTCAGTAAAAAGGTCACGATTCGCTCTTCCGCACGCATGTTGCCCAGAATCATCATGACACCCTGATCACGGACGATTTCTCGCGACAGAATTCGGTGAAGCTGGCGTTGCAGCGACGGAAAATCAGCGCCATGACACTCGAGCTGTTCGTACGGTAATACGCAAACCTCGGCATCCTCAAGCGCAATCGCATCGCAGGTGTGCAAGCCCGTGCCAATGCCATCGAGCCCCAAAATTTCGCCCGCCATCTGAAATCCGGTTACCTGCTCCCGACCGTCCTCCGAGGTGACTCGGGTTTTAAAGAAGCCCGATCGAATCGGAAACAATGCATCGAAGGGATCACCACATCGAAACAGCGATTCCCCGCGCTCGACCGAGCGGCGACTCGAAAAAAGACTATCCAGGCGCCCAATTTCGTCCACGGAAAGCCCGACCGGTAGGCAAAGCTCGCGCAGACTGCAGCTGGAACAGGCAGCCTGGATCGCGCTTGAATCAAACGTGCTGAAATGTTGCATACCGCTACCTTACAGTCCAATCGAAAAACCCGCTCGAAATGGCGTTGACGATCTCGCTTTGTGTTTCTGCCTTCATGCTGGGCTTGTTCGGGGGAATCCATTGCGTCGCCATGTGCGCAGGACTCAGCCAGGCGGCGATCAGCCCCCGGGCCGGCCAATCCTCCGCCTGGCGCGAGGAATTCTCTTACCTCGCCGGACGTGTGGCCGGTTATTCCGGGTTGGGCCTGGCGGTCGCGGCGGCCGGCGGGGCGCTGAGCTGGAGCAGCCAATCCTTCGCTCTCTTCCGGGCGTGCTGGATTCTGTTGAACGCCCTGCTACTGGTGTTCGGTGTCCTATTACTGATCATGGGACGACAGCCGCCCATGGTCACTGAGCTGGCTCAGCGGATCTGGCGCTTCGTGCTCCCGTTCGTTCAAGGATTGGCCGGTCGGGCCAACGGTTCAATCACCCACCCGCCTGGCGCCACCCCACCCGATCACGCCGTGCAATGGCTGCGGGCTCCGGAGCCCCAGGTTCCTGTCGCGAACGCCAACCTTGCAAGACCATTCCTGCTTGGCGCAGTTTGGGGATTGCTGCCCTGCGGGCTGCTCTGGTCCGCCCTTGCTCTGGCGGCGCTTGCCCCCGATGCCCTCGCGGGCGCCCTGGTCATGGCTGCATTTGCCGTTAGTTCTTCAGGCTACCTGTCGCTAGCAGGACGATTGCGCCACCGCCTTCAACGCAGCGCAATCGGTCGGTTCGGGGAAGGCTTGGGCGCGCGCATTGGCGGCGCCATGCTCGCGATCGCCGCTGGCGCCGGACTATGGTCTCTCGCGACAGGTTTACCCAATCCGCTGTGCACGCCGATCAACATCGGCTGATTCGCAGTTCATTCGTCGTTGATGCGCCGCGGAATCGCGGCTGATTGTCCACTGACTCGAAGCGGATCCCCAGCCAATCATCGGCTCGACGAAGGCGCTGAAGGGTTAGACTTTGCCGGCGCTTACCAACAGATCAGAGCAGAAAAAAATTTATGGCCGCATTTGTTTGGATGTTCGGATCCCTTTTTTCGTTCTGCGTCATGGCGGTCGCAGCGCGCGAACTCTCCGGCCAGATCAACACCGCCGAAACCCTGTTTTTCAGAAGTGTCATCGGAGTGGTCCTGATTTCGACGCTGATTTTCAGAAAGAACGATCTGTCCCTCTTCAGAACAAAGCGAATCAAACTCCATCTCACCAGGGATCTATGTCACTTCGTCGGTCAATATGGCTGGTTTCTCGGCATCGGTCTTCTGCCGCTGGCGCAAGTGTTTGCGCTGGAGTTCACAACGCCACTCTGGACCCTGATCATTGCCTCCATCTTCCTCAAGGAGGCGCCAACCTTCAGGAAGGTCGCCGCGATTCTTCTGGGCTTTGCGGGCGTTTATCTGATTCTCGATCCAGGTCGGGAGATCATCGATTCGGCTTCTTTGATTGTCATTGTCGCCGCCATTTTCTTTTCGCTGACCTTCGTCTGCTCCAAAGCGTTGACCACCACCGAACACCCGCTGACCGTCCTGTTTTACATGTGCCTGATTCAGGCGCCAATCGGATTGATCCTCGGGCTGAAAACCTTCACGGCGCCGGATTTAGTGCAATGTGGCTGGCTGCTCCTTGTGGGTATCACTTCGCTGACTGGTCACTTCTGCATCTCGAACGCCATGGCCCGGGCCGAGGCGAGCATTGTTGTCACACTGGACTTCTTGCGTCTGCCCTTGATCACCGCCGTCGGGGTGATCGGTTATCAGGAAGCCTTCAAACCCATGCTGGTCGCGGGAGCGGGTTTGATGCTGGTTGGCAACCTGATGAACCTCTATCCCCGTCGCGCCGCGTCAAATCTGGCACCGCAGCGCCAACAGGACTGAACGCCCCCCGGCAAGCGAGACGTCCTTCAAAAAACTGGTGTGATCCCGAATCACGGCATTGGTCAGATTGCGGCCGATCAGTTGCAACTGCCAGTCCGCAGCCAGGTTCCAGCCCAACCAGGCATCCAATCGGGTCCAGGCCGGCGTAGGCGTTTCGTCGATGGCAATACGGCTGATACGCCGGGCATTGAATGCCTCGAGTCTGGCGGACAAATTGCCATCGCGCCAGGCGGCGCCCAAGCGCCAGCGTTGCGCCGGGATCCGTGGCAACGGCAAGCCCTCCGAGTCGGTGATTCGGACCTGATCGTGCCCTGCCTCAACGCTCAGGCGTCGCCCACCACGCTCCCAGGCGACCCAGCTCAGATCGAATTCAGATCCCCGCAGGCGTGCTGCCCCCGCGCTGAATCCAGCCGCAGCGATCGATTGGCCATCCGCCGGATGAAGGGCCTCACCCAATCCCCGCAAGCTGATAAAACGCTCGAAATGCTGCTCAAACACATCAACCCGCCACCGCAAGGGTCCAGCCGTCTCGCGCCAACCCAGATTCAGCCCCTTGGACTGTTCAGGACTGAGCCCAGGGTTGCCCACCTCATAGATGGCTGTCGCCGTATGCACACCATCGGCAAACAGTTCCTGAGCGTTGGGGGCGCGCTCGGTATGACTGGCATGCAGCGATAGACTGGTCGTTGGCGATACGGTCCAGACCGAGCCGAGCGAAACACTGCGCAACCCGAAGCGACGGTCAGTCGCGTTCGCACCCGGCGTGGACCCTGCAGAGGAATCTGCTGAGGAACCTCCCCCGCCGCCAGCCAGGGGCCCCGAATTCTGCCGGATACTTTCCCCAGCGATGATCCAGCCGTCCCTGATGCGCCCGCCTTCACTCCGGACACCAAGCTGCTCGACACGGCCTCCCGCCTCGATTCGAAGGCTCTTCGATAGCGAATGGTCAACCACGACATAGGCGGCCGATTGATCACTGCGGTTGACCGGCAGATAGGCCTCCTCCCCCGAGACTCTGAGTGTTTGCGACGCGAGCTGACCACCGATCAACCAACGGGTCAAGCCCGATTGGCGACTCCATTCCAGGCGTGCGTCGCCGCCTTGATTGCGAAACTCGGTACCGACCATCTCCCGAGCCAACTCAGCATGCCGATATTGGCTCCATGCACCCACCAGCGCCAGGGTCCCTCCAGCCACGCCCGCCTGGCGCAATGAACCATCCAGTCGGGTCTGGACCAGATCAATCGCAATGGGCGCGCGGCTCTCAAACAAGGTCGTTCCATACCGTTGTGAATTTTGAGACAGCGCCAACCCCATGTGGCCTTCGGCATCGGTGCGCGACAAGCCGAACGTTATGCCCTGCGCGTTGGCAGCACTGTTGGGCAGTCGACCCTGCACATCGCGATCTGGATCAGCCTCTTGTGCCCGTAAGACCTGCGTTCTGGAAAAGCCCGGGATCGTAAGGTCCCCGGATCTGCGCGCCAAGCCATCCACATGCCAGGCAAAGCGCCCATCGCCGGCATCCAGCCGAACGGTTCCAGCTGACTCACGCGCCGCCCCCCCTTGACGCAAATCCGCCTGTGCCGTCATGCCATCGATTGGTGTTTGCGGGATGCGGCCATCGATGAGATTCACTACCCCGCCAATCGCACCGCCACCAAAGCGCAGCGCGGCCGGTCCACGAAGCACCTCGACCCGATCCAGTAGCAAGGATTCCGCCGCCACCGCGTGATCGGGTGAAGCGGCAGACGCATCGAGAACCGGCACCCCGTTGCTAAGCACCTTGAGGCGGTCGCCGTCTAGACCGCGCATGATGGGGCGACTGGCATTCGGACCAAAGGCACTGGCAGAAACGCCAGGCAGACCCGACAGCATCTCGCCAATGGTGACCGATCGGCGCGCGTCCAACTGTGGCCCAAACAGGATCTGGACCGGAGCCGCCAACTCGTCGGCGCGACCGCCCAAGGGGTTCGCTGTCACGATCACGGCATCGAGCTCCGAGGAGCGCGTCGACCCGGTAGATGGCTTGGGGGCCGCAGGCGAATTCGCGACAGCTGGCAGCACATCTTCGGCGGCCCCAGCCAGGTCCTGGAGGGTCAAACCCAGGGCCAAAAACAGGCGGCGAACGGTAGCCGGCCGCCAGGGGGCGAATCCTTTGAAAACTGGAGTCTTTTCGAAAGCGCTGGGTGATGGCGGGCGCCCCTTCGGCGCACCGGAATTCGTAGCTCGCATCTATAGATCCTCGGATCGAGTCGCCAAAAGGCGACGAACACATGCCGTGATCGAGGCATGGAACACCAGAGAGAAACACCCTGAGCGCAATGTCAGGGTGACAACAGGCTCAGATCAGATGCGAAGGTGGCGCCCGCGCGGGTGGCAAGCTGGGAAAGGCGATCGGCTGAATCGATGGCTGGGCCGACGACACAAGAAAAAACTGGCCCAGTAGCAAGCCTGGCTCAACGTTCCCACCACAGAGCGCTTGGGCGCCCAGGAGGCCGTCCAGTCGCAGACAATCAGCGCTACCTGCGGGATGATCTTCAAAAACGCCGGCAAACATCGCTGGCGAGACCATGATCCGCGCTGGACGCTGCAGGGACGCCGTGTTGGCGGTGGGTTGCCCCATGGACTGTCCGATGGACTGTCCGATGGACTGGCCAAACAAACCCCCTGCCGCATGCAACCCGCGGTGCACAGCGGCGAACCATTGCAGCCCCAACACTGCGACCAGCAAGCTGACGAGGACGATGCGGCGCCAAAGCCGTATCTGCGTAAAGCAGATCGCAGAATCATGCCGATCAGACATCGCGGGGCGTCGCTGCAACATGTTCGACATCAGGGATGGCGCAGGAGATAACAACAAGGAAGGGCGGGTCACTAGAGAGCGCTGCGCCACAGGCGGGTTGATATTAGACCTAGTCACGAGTTTTGACTTTAGCACGTTTGCCCGTCAGCGTTTCGATGGGCGCACCGGCCCACGGAGGTCGTGACAGGAGCCACGCCCGGGCTTGCGTAAGGTCTGGGGTCCATGACTAGAAGTCCCCCGCATCGAGATCAGTGGCGGACCGGTTCCCGTCCCTGGAACCCAAGAGTGTTAACTCGTGCCCGAACAACTGCCCGCCTTCGACATTGAAATCCAGCGGTGCGCTCACTCGAAAGTACTGGGTTTGCGGGCCGAACCGCGTCGACTCACCGTACCAGATTTGCCCCGACGCAACCTTTGCCCGATAGGTACCGATTGGGACCACCGCCGCCACCGTATCACCTGAGCGAATGAATACGCTCAGAACCTCGGCCTCATCACTGACTCGAACAAGTTTTAACCATTTGTGCGAACCCACGGGATTCACGATCCTGAAGGGCGGCGTTATCTGATTGTTCGTTCCTGAATGATTATTCGGATCAGCAAGGGACGCAGTTCCGGGCTGGTTGACTGACGATCCCCCGGGTGGCAACAGGCTCGGGTCGAGACTCCGAAAAATCCCGCTCGGTGGGAGAGCGTATGCGGGTGCGTTGAGTGCCTGCTGCTGAAGCGAACTGACCTCCTGGACCAACTCTCCTCCGGGATAGGTCGATGGTTTGAACCACCGAACTGGATTGGGAAAATTGGAAGCGTGGGGGTGGCTGCCCTTGATTGAACTGGTGGCCTGTCCCGAGTCAAGTGCAGCATCTGCCGGATCCGGCCAGACCATGGTTTGACTCAGTCCCGCCACCAGCAGAGCCGCAAACGTGACCGTGACCAAGCCCTGGGCGAATGCGCGCCGGTAGCCCCAGGTGTGATGCGATTTAAGCAGTTGTCGACCTGCCTTGCCCGCGTAGGCGTCCATCAGATCCCGCAGGCTGCCTGCCAGCCCTGCAAGCTTGCTTGGGGCGTGGCCCGGCCCGTTGGAACCCCCTAGACGAGTGATGTCTCGGTCCCGACCGTCCGCCTTCTGAATCAGCGCCATCGCCTGAGCGGCAACGGCCAGGGCAAGTTCAATTTTTCCGGCATTGGCGAAATACATTGCCTGGTAGCCCATCAGCCGGGCGTTTTGATGGTCGAACCGACCACCGCGGAAGTTGGCAATCACCGTCTGACACGTCCACCATGGCCCGGTGAGGCTCCACCATCCTGCCACCAGCGTCGTTGCTGTTGCCCGCAATCCAACCTGGAACTCGCAGCTGCCGCAGAACACACCTTGAGTGGCTTTGCGGGAAGCACCCCAGATCCAGCCCGTGACGGTGTAGAACACCGTGTAGCGGGGCTGTGCGCTAACGGCTCGACACCGGGAACAACAAATCGGGGCATAGTGCGGTGCAGCGCCCGACTCGGGTTCAGGCTCGGGCGGGCGGGTCTCCTGAACGACGCTGTCGGCATCGTACTGTTCACGCTCTTTCAGTGCCGACAACACGGAATAGGCCTGGCGCAGCATCTGAAACTGAGCCGTCGTGTCCCGACCGGGGTTGCGGTCGGGGTGCAGTTCCATCGCCCGCAATCGATAGGCTGCCTTGATCTGCGAAGCGCTTGCCCCCGGCTCAAGACCGAGCGTTCGATAATAGCCCTGCGGATCCCCGCGCCCTTGACTGCCCATGCCTAGGATGTACCACAGACCTCAGGTATCTGGGCCCCGGATCGATCAAATGCTCCAAACGCGTCCGGCCAAATGCGGGCAACCGACGAGGCGTCGAACCCGGCGATCAGTTGGTCAGGGTGTTCCAACGCCGGGGTACCGCTGTGGCAGTGCAGGACGGGCGGGCACGGGCAATCCACCATTGACACCCAAGCCTCCGCGCGGCGAAGGTCACGACGGACAGGCCCTTGAACCAAATCTCATGGGTCTGTTCCGGATCAACCCAAATGGAGACCAACATGAAACCGAAAAGTAAAGAAGAATACGTACAGATTGACGCCGTCCAGTGGCAGGCTTTTCCCACAGCATTTTCTGCTGGGGGCATTCAATGGAAGCTCTTGCATGTCTCTCCGGAAAATAGTTCCTGGACTGCCATCTTCGACTGCCCAGCAGGCTCTTCCTTCGCCCCACATGTCCATGCAGGCCCGGGCGAGTATTTTCTGACCAAAGGCAGAATGGATGTGCGCGGGGGTAAAGCCGAGGGTGGTGATACGGCCATCGCGCCGGGTTATGGCTATGAATCGTCGGGCGCCCGACATGACAAAACGTACTTCCCGGTCGACAGCGAGTTCTATATGACCTTCCTGGGACCGCTCACCTTCGTCCATCCCGACGGCGCCCCAATCGCCGTGATTGGATGGGAAGAAGCGCAAGGCGCGTGGGCCGCCTAGACGCGCTTTGACAACCCGCTGGGATCGAAGACCTGCAAGGACTTCAAAGGACCTTCAAGGACGTTCGAAGAACCCAGCGGGCCTGAGCAGGCTCTTGAGCCCGTTGTGATCAATCTCGTGCATCAGGGCCAGCAGGCGGCCGATTTCGCCCTTGGGAAACCCGGTTCGAGCAAACCAGGCTAGATAGTTGCCCGGCAGGTCCGCCAGCACCCTGCCCTGATATTTGCCAAAGGGCATGGGCATGGTCACCAGGCGTTGCAGGTCTTCAGGGCTCACGTTTCAGCTCTCAGCGCGAAGGTCTCAGTTCTCAGCGCTTATGATCCACCAAACAGGCACCCAAATCGCATCATTCTTTGCAGGCCCTGTCTGGTCAGCCCGAGCGGCTCCCAGAGCCAGATCATTTGTGGAAACCTGAAAGTGACCGACCAGATCGACCCCGCCAGCCTGGCTGCTTTGCCCCGTGGTGCCGGTGTTTACATCTTTCAGGGCGACGGCACGCTGCCGCTCTACATCGGAAAGAGCATCGACATCCGCGCGCGGGTCTTGTCCCATCTGCGTACGCCACAGGAAGCCGCGATGGTGGCGCAGACTCGGCGCATCGACTTCATCGAAACGGCTGGCGAGATCGGCGCGCTGTTACTGGAAGCCCACCTGATCAAACAACAGAGCCCGCTATTCAATGTTCGCCTTCGCAGGATGCGAAGCCTGCGTTCGATTCGGTTACACCGCAGCGCAGCAGGTCTTGAACCTCGGCTCATCGACCAGAAGCCCGACGATATCGACCCAACCGTAGGCCTCTACGGCCTGTTCGCATCAAAACATGCGGCGCAGGAAAAACTGCGGGAGCTCGCCCGAACCCATGCCCTCTGCCTGGCCCTCCTCGGTCTAGAAAAGGTCAGCCCCCGAGGCTGTTTTGGCCTTCAGATCCGAACCTGTTGGGGGGCCTGTATCGGCCGGGAAGGTCGCGCCGAGCATGACGAACGATTGCTGAATGCCCTCACGGAAACCCGGATCCATGCCTGGCCCTACCCGGATGCCGTCGACCTCGTTGAAACGCGTGACGACTGGGTGCAACGGCACCGCATTCAACATTGGCGCCACCTCGGCACCCAGTGCTCCAGAAACCAGGGTGCGACATTCGGATCGCAGCCTGAGGCATTCGATCTGGATAGCTACAAAATTCTGGTCAGGCCCATCATGCTGGGAACTGCAACCATTCAGATCGCAGCGACAAGCTGAACGGGGTCCAGACTTGATCTGGAACCCCGCTGGGCAGGCGCTTATTTCAACAAAAATGCTGAAGCAGCGGCCGCCATGGCTTCATAGCCCGCATCGTTCGGGTGCAAACGGTCGCCCGAATCGTACTTGGCAAGCATCACCGTGGGATTTGCCGGATCCCGGATGGCCGCATCAAAGTCGATGAACCCGTCAATCAATGGGGTCGTTCGAATAAACGCATTGACCGCCTGACGCTTCACCTCGCCTTCCGCCGTGTAGTAGCCCGGAATCGTTGTACCAACAAACGGCGTCAGAGTACCGGCGTAGAACTTCACCCCTTTGGCCTTCGATGCCGCCGCCGCATTGGTGATTGCCTGAATGATCTGGGCAGAAGTCACCTGCTCGGCCGCATTACCCAGCAGGCTGGGAATACCAAAGTCGTTGATCCCCAACAGCGCCACCACATGCGTCGCGCCACTACGATCCAGCACATCGCGCGAAAAACGACCGTTGCCGTTGGGGCCAATCCCGTTGAAGCTCCAGCGGTTGCCCGAGATACCCGCATTCACAACGCTGAAGGCGCCGCTCGATGAAGCCAGGAGCGCACGTGACAGGTAGTTCGGATACCGATTGTTCTTGTTTGGAGTCGAGTTATAGCCGTCGGTAATCGAGTCCCCAAAGGTCACGATGACCTTATTCGCAGCCGAAGCGTAAACGTCGATACCGGTGACCCAGGTATAGAGACTGTTAGTCTCGGTCGGCGTGATACTGGCGGACGAGGCGACGTTGCCCGCGGCCACATAGTTCGACTGCAGACCCAGCGAGTGCACCGTTTCAACCCCCGCTGCGCCCGAGACATAGGCACTGACTGCAAGACTGGACAGGGGCGCGACCACAAAGTCAACCGCATCGCTGTAAATCTCCTGGCCAATCGGGACCGTGACCGAGGTCTGACCGCCGAAGGTCACCGCTTTGTCGCTTGCAGCGTCGATGGACGACCCGCCAGCGCTTTTCGCAACCCGCATGCTCGTGATGGCAAGGGGCGCCGTCCCGAGCAAGTTTGAAACGCGAATACGTAAGCCCGTGCCGCCCTGCGAAACGTACATCGTTTGACGAAACGTCTGATTTTGCAGGGACTTAGCAGCGTTCGCACTTAATGGGGGTTCATTATAAGCCTGCGGCGCGCCGTACCAGGAGGCGATCCAGGTTTGTGGCGGTGGCGGATCTCCGCCGCATGCAACCAGAGCGATCGCGATCGGTAGCGCCAGCACTGAACCCAGCAGGGCCCGTCGGCTAACCATATGGATGGGCCATTTCATCGAAATTTTTGTCATCGATCTGTCTCCTTGAATAGAAACCAGACGATGAGCCTTATGGCAGAACCCAGATATTCGTAGTTTCCCGTCCCTTCCCGAAGGCCCCCCCCAAACGCGCACTTCCTAGCGCGTCATCGCTTGCCGACTCGGGGTCAGCAGACCTCGGAATAGCGGCAGTGCTGCATGAAGCAAAGGATTGGTGTGGTGGAAGTAATTCCACATCGGGACGAGGTCACAACCGATGTACTGCTTGAAGCGGTAGGACGTAATGCCAAAGTCGATTTCAGGAATCTCCTCCCGAATCGCGATATCGATGCAATCGAGCATCAGCGAAAAGTACAGGCGGTAGTTCAGGGCCCGGCTGTAGTCCATGCCGATGTACTTGCAGATCATCTTGTTGGGCGTGCACAGCATCTGATGGAAACCGATCAGGGTCTCCCGCTCAAAATAGAAGACGTATCGACTGAGGGCCGAGGTCTCCCGGAAATAGGCCGTTGGCAGCTCAATGAATTTGAAGTCGGCGTGACTTTGCGTCTGCCGATACAGCCCGTACACCGCTTCCTCCAACTCCACCGGGAGCCCGGCAGTTTCCATACGATGAAGGCTCGACGAGGCTCGACGATGACGATTGAGATCACTGCGCTTCTTTGAAGAAAGCCTTTTCCAGTAGTCAGGCGTTACCCGAAGCCTCGCGAGCGGGAAGCTCTCAAAGCGCAAAAAGCCCCTGAGATTCAGTTCCTCGCTGAGGCCCTTAAGACAGATCAGCGATGCAAACTGCCCAAGGTGTTTCACGGCACTGAGCAGATGCGCGGCGCCAAACCCCAGTGGCAACGAAGAGACTGCCGACGAAGGATCGCCGATCACGGCAATCGGAATCGACAGCCCCAGCGTGGCCGCGCTCAACAGGCGACTCTTGAGATTGCCAGACAACGGGGCCCTCACCAGGCTCGCCGGCACTTCAATTGCGCGGCCAAAGGAGTCGGTCAGTCTCAGACAGGACGCGTTGATACCCGGGCGACAGACCCGCATGAAGGCATTTTGAAAGGCAGCCCCCTCAGGCATCTGTGGCAAATAGGATGGGGAAAATCGATCGTCCATCCGGGCCACAATCCCATGGCGGGGGGCGTCGGACCATCCCTCGCCAGACCCCTGGTCCTCGGCGTCAAAGCCGTGTTGAACCCGTTCCATCAGGTTCTCCCACCGGACAATTCGATTGTCACAGGTTGAACCATGCGCTGGATGCTTGATGCCCCCTGGTCACAGCCTCGGGGATCGCGCGAGAAGGATAAAGCTTGCCAAAAAGAAGCGGGATTCAAGGAGCGCCGTTCAATCAAATCAGGGAGATCGTCCTGAGCAACCGGCATCAGTACGGGGGAAGTTCGAAGACTGTATCAAACTGTCCCAACAGGGAGCCTCGAACAAGGGAAATTCCCCCGACAAGGGAACAGAAATATGGGCTCGGATTTCTAAAATTAAACAAGCGGCACCAGGCCGAGAATTCCGCTGATCGACGCTAAACCTAGGTAATTTTCGCCTCGAGTCGAACACAATTTCAGCAAAAATCCCCTAGGCCAGCCAGTCCTCAAAATCGACGTTACGCATGAACTCGAACGGTCTAAAAATGTCTCCCAGCCCCGAAGAAAAACCACACCCACATAAACGCTAGCATCAGTTGGAAAATGGAATCACAATACGCGGGCTGAGCGCCGTCTTGAGGGACGATTGATGACGAGAGAGCAGAGGGTCCAAGAGCCAATGTTTGGGATTTCCAGGCGGGGTGCCCTTGTTTGATCGCTGTGCAGAGTGCCAACGCTGTTGTCACGTGGATCCAGGCTACGGGCCACTCGAGATCACACTGACCCAGTACGAAAAGCAGCGGTTTGGCGCGGTGTGTATCGAGACCCAATGCGAACATTTATCCGCGACGGGATGTTCGCTAGGAGATAGCAAACCCCTCGCCTGCCTGCTCTATCCCCTCTCGTACGACCCGCACACGCATACCTTTTCCCTGGATGTGGAGTGCCCTCTCACACCCGACTATCTGCAGGACTTCGTCGACCCAGCGAGCGCTGCTGGCAGGCACCTGCGTCAGTCCATGCAGACAATTACCCGTCTCGAAACGAGCGATCCTGCGTTCCTCGCCGAGAACCATGCCATCGATTCTGAGTTCTTTGAACTGACGCATCTCCCCGTTGAGTTACTGGTCGACACACAACATAAATGAACGATTTTTTTGCGCGATTTAAGCTGGATTTCTCCACGCTGGGCCTCGATCAAGTGCGCGAGGTGGGTTACCAAAGCTGGACTCCCAAGAACCTTTGTGTGAACAGCTATCACAACGACATTCAGTACTACACGACCCGCTGGGACGCCTTGTGCCCCTACATCGAAGTGACAGAGGAAATGTTGGCCTTGGCGCCAAAGCCCTTCGTGGTCTACGCCCTGCCGCCGGACAGCCAATATGGCGTGCCAATCAATGACCGCTATGGCCTGGTCAATACGGGATCCGAGGCCTTCTGGAGCGACGCCCGGCGCGTTCGCAAGTTCAAGGATCTGGACAAGCTATTCCGCCAGTTCACGGTGACTGAAGAAGTCGTCCCTGGCGCGAGCCTGACCGTATCCGACATATTTGACATGGGTGGGCACCATTTTGCCGAATATGCGATCCATGACGATGAGGTTGCCGGCTTTGTGGACTATGTGCGTCACCTCGAGGTGTTAGTCATTCGCGTCCATGACCAGGAGGGCACACTCGTTCTGACCGATGTTTCGATCCTGCTACCGAAGTACGATCAGGTGTACGGCAGCTTCTGCCAGTGGAACCGGGCCTACAAGAACCGTTCGCCAGGTATTTACGCTTGTCTTCTGGCCTCGCGCTGGGCAGCCCGCAACGGCTACGCGTTCTACAACCTCGGACCCGTTGACGAGTATGCCTACAAATCGCTCTTTGTGACCCATCACGAACCGATCTATGCCCTGGTGCTAACGGAACCCGACCACCCTCTGGTGCTCGACCCAACCTCACCACTCCATATCGATTTTTGCAGCGACAACTTCAATAAAAAATACCGGGACCACCCCGTCGAACGCTTGCAAATGCAGCACTTCGGTTAGGAGTGGATCTATTCAGAAGACATGGGTGTCGCCAAAGCTATGGTCGTAATCCATAGTCAACTCCTCACCGCTACGAATCGCTCTGAGCGTCAAGAACTTGCCACTCTTTTTCATCTTCACGTTGGGTGTCTTCGAGTGGTTCAGGTAAATCGACATGTCAAAAGAATTCATGCCGATTGAAGGGATGATGAATCCCTCCTCATCGTAGTAGCAGAAGGTCTTGACCTGCTTTTTCACCCCCCTGGGCAGGGCTTTAAGTTCCTGATGCGTGAAGCGCACGCCCAAGTTCTCCAACCAGCTGGGCAAGGGGTCCAACCCTTTTGGAATCGAACGCAGTGCAAAGACTCCAATCCCGTGCAGGGGCGAAACCGCCAGCCGGCAATAGACCTGGGTCATGAGGTGCCCGAGCAGTTTTTTCTTGTTTTGCGACATACAGGTGGCGGTTGGTGCAATGGTGCGTTGCATCTTGGCGGAAGTCCGCTGGCTTGAAAAGACCCAGGGATGCCCGATCCACAAGATCCAAGGTCAGATCGACACTTCAGGCCCCACCAGCGCCTTCAGGGCGGCTTCATCCAGCGTCTCGCGCGCAAGTAGCTCTCGCGCCCCACGATCCAGCGCCTCGCGACGCCGCTGCAATAGGGTCGTCGCGCGCTCGAATGCGTCCATCACAATGCCGCGAACCGCCTCATCGATCCGTTGCTGGGTGTCAGGGCTGGTGCGAAAACCACCCTGCAGATAGCCCGGGACATCGAATAAGGCCGGGCGCTGGGGCTCATAGGCGACATAGCCCAATGACTCGACCATCCCGTAGCGCGTAGCCATGTCGTGGGCGATATCGGTGACCTTGGCTAGATCATCGGCTGCTCCGGTGGAAAGATGTCCGAACACCAGCTTTTCAGCCGCCCGCCCGCCCAGGAGCACCATAATTTTGTGTTCGAGTTCCTCGCGAGTCATCAGAAAGCGATCTTCGGTCGGACGCTGGATGGTGTAGCCCAACGCGCCAATGCCGCGTGGGATGATCGAGACCTTATGGACCGTATCGCTGCCCGGGAGGCTTAGCGCCATCAGCGCGTGCCCCATCTCATGGGTGGCCACGATCTCGCGCTCGCGGGGATTGAGCAGGCGATTCTTTTTCTCCAGCCCGGCCACGATGCGCTCAATGGCCGTGGTGAAATCCGCCAAAGCGACCTCCTCCGCCCCGCGCCGGGTCGCCGCCAGTGCAGCCTCGTTACAAAGATTGGCCAGATCAGCACCCGAAAAACCAGTCGTCAGCGCTGCCACCTGCTCCAGGTCGAGCACGGCGGCAAGACGGATCTTTTTGACGTGTACGCGCAGAATCTGCGTTCGGCCGATCTTATCGGGCCGGTCGACCAGCACCTGTCGATCGAATCGCCCAGCGCGCAGCAGCGCCGGATCGAGGATCTCAGGCCGATTGGTCGCCGCCAGCAGTACGAGGCCACCGGAGCTGTCGAAGCCATCGAGCTCGACCAGCAGCTGGTTCAGCGTCTGCTCGCGTTCATCATGACCGCCCACCTGGCCGACCGCGCCGCGGGCGCGGCCCAAGGCATCGAGCTCGTCGATAAAAATGATCGCCGGGGCCTTGGCGCGCGCCTGTTCAAACAGATCACGCACGCGCGCCGCACCCACACCCACGAACATTTCGACGAATTCGCTGCCGCTGATACTGAAAAAAGGAACGGCCGCCTCACCCGCGACCGCCTTGGCGATCAGCGTCTTACCGGTGCCCGGCGGGCCGACCAGCAGGACCCCCTTCGGCATCCGGGCACCCAGGCGCCCGTAGCCCTTCGGGTCCTTCAGGAAGGCGACAATTTCCTGCAGTTCAGCCTTGGCTTCGTCGACTCCGGCCACGTCGGCGAAGGTCACGCCGGTGTCCTTCTCCACATAGACCTTGGCGTGGCTCTTGCCGATGCTCATGAATCCGCCCATGCTTCCCCCCATCTTGTCAGCGAAACGCCGGATGAGGAAGAACCACACCGCAAAGAAGATCGCGGCCGGCGCCACCCAAGAGAGAATGTCGTGCAGCAGGGTGCTCTCGACGACCCGGGTGTACGGGACGTCGAACTTCGAGAGCCGCTCGGCAAGGGCGGGCTCGACGCGGTTGGCCACGATGACGGTCTTTCCTGCGGCATCAGGCGACTTGAGCTTGCCCGTGATGGTGGTCTCCCCGATCGCCACTTCGGACACCTGACCGTTTGCCAGTGCCTCTTCGAAGTGGCTGTAGGGCACAGGCTCCATCGTGCGCGCGGCCTGCCAGACCGACTGGATCCAGAGCATGGCCATGATCGCGAGAATCCAATAGCTGACGTTCCACGGGTTTTTGGGGACCGGTACCATCGCATGCCCTCCAGGCTGACTGGTAGGGCTAAGGATGACCCGTCAGGGTGATGTCAAGTGGATAAGCTTCGCACAAGATCCTGTGCAGGTCGCAGTAAGGCCTGGCCCCCCAGCGACGGCGAACGAATCTTAATTATCTAGGCGTTTCCTCAATCGACGCGCACGCGTCCGTTCAAACGTGCAAAACAGAAACTTAGGCGCCAGTTTCAAACGGTCTGGCCTGGATCGCGTATCGTAGAAAATCATCCAGATTCAATTGCTGTACCGCCGTAAAAAGACTACCCACGATGAAAGCTGCCGCGTTGCTTCTCTTTCTGTCACTCCTGGTGACTCCGGGCGTTGCTCAAGAGCGGGTTGGGCGTCATGCCCTCATTATCGGGGTCAGTCAGTATCAAAATCCGGCTGCATCGACGCTCAAGGGCGTGCCTTATGACGTGATTAGCGCCGGCAAAATCGCGGACGCCATGGGCGTACCCCGATCCAATCAAATCGTCCTGCAGGACGACAAAGCCGATAAGGCCTCGATCATTCGTGAACTCGACAGCCTGGCAAAGCGGGTCGCCCCGGGTGATCGGGTACTGGTGTATTTCTCGGGTCACGGCACACGCTGGCCCGACTCGCAGGGCAAGTGCATGGAGGGCCTATATCCCTACGATGGACAAGCCATCACGCACGCTGAGTTTGCCCAGCACATCTCACCACTGAGCAAAATCGCTGACAAACTGATCACCATCGTGGATGCCTGCCATTCCGGCGGGGTTGTCGCCGGGAAGACTCGGTCGATTCGGGGTGGAGAACTCTCGGCCAAATTCTTCTCAAAAAGCGACTCTGGCCAACCGCAGGACTGCAGCAAACCCGCGAACTTCAAGGCGCGTGGTTTGTTCGATACCGTTACTCGCCTGGGCGCACTCCAAGAGAATACGGTGGAGATTGCAGCCGCCCTCCCGGATGAGCAAAGCTGGGATGACCCCAGCGGCGGTGGCCTGGCAACCCAAGGAATCCGGGACTGCTTGCTCGGGGCAGCCAAAGACATCGATGGCAGCGGCGCCATCAATTTGAGCGAAATTCAGCAATGTGCGCAGAAGTTCGTCAATGACCGGGTGGCGCAGCAACCCAAAGAGGCTGGATACCTGCCGCACACAATCACGATGCTGGGTAACAAAAATCTAATCCCGGTGGCGGTCACAAAACCCCCGGTTCAAGAAGTCCCCAAGCCGCCGATCATTGCGACGAAGCCCCCTGAGCCAATTAAGCCATCCGTTTCGGAGGCGGTGAAACCGCCTCCGGTTGCAGAGGCGTTAAAACCGCAGCCTGTTGCTCCCGTGGCAGTTGTTACTCCAAACCCCGCGCCAGAACCCATCAAACCTCAGCCTGAGCCACCGAAGCCGCCACCGGTGCAAACGGTCGCCGTGGTCACCCCAGCCCCGACGATTTCGACCGAGCCGGTCAAGCCCCCGCCAGAGCCTCCAGTTCCACCTCCGATCGCGTCTCTGGCCACGATTAAGGATGTATTCGCCCAGCGTGACCCTCGCTTTGAAGTCAAGGCCACGCCGGCTCAAGCCAAAATCGCGATTGGCAAAGAGGGCTTGAAGCTCACCGTTCAGACCAAGCGCGATGGATATCTTTACGTTGTTCTGCTGGGTAGCGACCGGGAGAGCTTCTACCTGCTCTACCCCAACGGATATGACTCAAACAACAAGATCAAAGCCAACAAACCAATGACGCTGCCCACTCCGGCGTGGTCAGTCAAAGCAGGTGGGCCTGCGGGTAAGGACGAACTGCTGGTCCTGGTATCCGACAGCCCCCGAGATTTGAAAGCTTTATCGTTATCTGCACCGACTTCAGCAGCGCCATTTACCTACGCACTGACCGACCTGGGTGGCCGGGCCGCACTGATCGATTTTCTGACTGGACGGGGCGTTCAGGGACGATCAGAAAGTTTCGGCGCCGCAATGTTCAGCGTCGTGGAATACGAGGGCAAAAAATGAAGCGTTGGGTTGTCATTGGCTGGTTTGGCCTGTTTTGCCTGTTTGGCCTGCACTCGGTCACCACGATGGCCCAGACCGACCGGGAGAGTCTGAGCGTCGATTCCATGGTCGAAAAGCTGGCCCCCGCGCCCAAGACTCGTAGCCTGACGCGCAATCTGGTGCCAAAACAGGCGAAACTCGATCTCACGATTCACTTCGATTTCAACTCGGACAGGCTCCAGGACCGAAGTAAACCGCTACTGGATAACCTGGCATCGGCACTGCAGAACGATCGATTGAGCGAGCTCAAATTCCGGGTCGAAGGGCACACGGATGCTAAGGGCACAGCCGCCTACAACGAGGCGCTGTCGAAGCGCCGAGCCGATGCGGTTGTCAGCTACCTTTCCCAACAAGGGATCACTAAGGAACGACTGCAACCCGAGGGCAAAGGCTTCAGGGACTTGTTTGATGCGGTCAATCCACACGCTGAGACGAATCGTCGAGTAACCATCGTATCGTTGGATAACTGAGTAGTCTAAATGGGCCTCCGAGCGAAAAAAATAAATCTGCAATTCACCCTAAAGATGATATTGCAGATAATTTTGGCTCTGAACGCATTCAGTGAGGCGGCGTATGCACAGAGTCAATCGAAGGTTCAATGTCGTGCCACGCATCAACTGACGGGCATGCCGCCGGGTGAGTCTGACTGTCTTCAAGCGTATAAAATTAGTGAGATGCAAGCCCCAGGCCTGGAGAAAAAACTAGCGGATGCGATTGAGGCCGGAAATAACTACGCCATTGCAATCTCAAAATCTGACTCTTGCAACGCCGTTGGCTTTGCCACAATAAAAAAACCCCCCTCTTTCGCTACCTATACCAGCCCGGGAACCAATCAATATAACAATTTTAACGAAAACAAACATCTCGATAGAGCTTTAGGAAGCTGTCGCTCGCAAGGCTGCGAATGCGCAATCGCAATCGACAATGGAAAGGTTGTCAATTTTGATCTTGTGATGAAATTTGAGAGCCAAGGAAAAACGGAAGTAGCCCAGAACCTCAAAAAAGACAGCGCCATCAACTCCGAGAATTTGAAAACCCCCGCAATAGCAACCGCTCTCGCAAGTGCTACCAAAGCACAGGGTAGCGAATTTCTAAATGCCCAACAGGACTACAAAAAAGACAGTAGTCAGCAAGGCCTTTCGGCCATGATCGCGCTCGGAGAAACGGGGAACAAACAAGCCCAGGGGTTTCTTGCACAAACCCTGTGGAGCGGTCCCAGGCAGGTCGTTGACAAAGCCCAGGCTGCTAAATGGGCCAGGTTAGCGTCAGCCCAAGGAGATTCAGCTGGTCAAAACATTCTTGCAAACATGCATCGCGAAGGCTTCGAATTTCCCAAAGACGCCAAAGAGGCTTTACGTCTCTACAAACTTTCATGGGCGCAGGGCTATGACCGAGCTGCAGGCAACATTGCAGACATGTACTACCAAGGTGACGGCCTGACCAAGGATGTGGCCGAGGGGTTTAAATGGTTGAAAATGGCAGCAGAAAGTGGACACGTACCCTCACAGCACAAACTGGGGGTAGCCTATCGTGACGGTAATGGAACCCCAAAAAATGACGCCGAAGCGATAAGATTGCTAACTGCCTTGGCATCTCAGGGCGATGCGTCTGCAATGGCCGAACTAGCCCATGGATATCGTAGAACGTTTCAAAAACCGGATTTTAAACAAGCATTTGAGTGGGCATTTCGTTCAGCCGAGAAGAACAATCGAGTTGGTCAGGAAATCCTGGGGCAGCTGTATTTAAACGGCCAAGGGGTTGAAAAAGATTTTTCGAAAGCGATCTTGAATTTCAGACTGTCGGCAGCGCAAAACAGCCCATGGGCTCAAACTGCGCTCGGAAGCATCTATGAAAACGGCTGGGGCGTTCCATCCAACTACGATGAAGCTGCCCGTTGGTACCTCAAAGCCGCCGCCCAGGGAAATGAAACAGCGAAAAAGAACCTGAACGCAACGATGGCGATTAGTGCCGCTGCGGAGCGGGTAAAACTTGAAGAAACCAGCCAGACTGCGTTCAGACAAGAGCCAGCCATCCTCTCCTCCACAACCTCCAAGAAAGCGTGGGGGGGATTAGAAGAAGGTCAATTCCTATCCAAAACCATGGCCATTGGGGCGGGCAAAACATTACCATTACCAGACGGAAAATGGCGAATTGAGTTGATCAGGGAATCGACCGCTCAGGCCAATTGGGCGGCGCTGTTTCTCACCAATCAGGATCCTGCCGGTGAGGTTGAAGCCATCAGCCTCCAGATTGGAAATTCTACCCAAGGTTGGCCAGCATCAGTCCCCGAAACACCGGAAGGCGCATTGTTAGTTGATACGCATGGCACCAAATTTAGCCAAAATTTGTATCTTTACTCCGATATTCGCTCGCCGGTATCCAATCTTTTTTTTAGCGCAAGGCGGCCGCCCGTTGAAGACGTCGCCATTCGGATGGATGCAGATCGGCTGTCGAAGATCTCTTTTTATACACAGTTTAGAATTTACGCTGGCAACGACCGTCTTATAGTCGGGCTTCATCATCGAAAAAAACCCGGTGGAAGTTTTAATAAAATATTACCCAGCCTCACAAATTCAGCTTCACCTGAAGCGAAGCTTATTGAGGCTTGGAAGGGCAAAGTGATTGCTGAATACAGAAAGGCTTTTGTTGACAAGACCGCCTCAAGGTATGTCGCCCTTGTTACGGAATCTGAGCCGGCAACCAGGCTAGCGGATATAAAAACCGATCAATCCAACCGCACTGACAAGGACCGCGAATCGCAACCCGGTTTGACTCTGGCTGAGGACCGAAAATCCAGCGACCAAAACCGCCTGGCGGAGGAGCGTGCTCAAGAATCGCTGCGTGCCGCAAAAGAGGAAAAGGACCGGGAAACCCAGCGACTGGCCAATGAGGCGCTCAAACGAGAGCAGTTGCGGCTCGCCGAAGTAGCCCGTACGAAGGCTGAAAGCGAGGCCAAAGCGAAAGAGCAGGAACGCCTGCAGTCGGAAAACAAGGCGAAGGATCAGGCGCGTCTGATCGAAGAGGCTCGGCTGAAGGCCGACTCCGAAGCCCGTGCGAAGGAACAAGCTCGGTTGATTGAGGAGGCGCGCGTGAAGGATGAACAGCGACGCCTGGAGGATGCGCGCGTCCAGCAGCGGCTCAAGCTTGCCGAGGAGGCGCGTGCCAAGGCTGAATCCGAAGTCCGGCTGAAGGAACAAGAGCGCCTGCAAGCCGAACGTAACGCCAAAGAGAGAGAGCGGCAGTTATCAGAAGCCAAAGATGCCGAACTCGCAGCGCTTCGTGCACAGCTCGAAAAAATGAGGCTGCAGACCGTTCAGGCCGCTGCGTCCGTCCAAATGGCAAAGCGCAAGGCTTTGGTCATTGGCAATGATTCTTACAGGTTCATCGCAAAGCTTTCTAACGCACGGGAGGACGCCAGGGCTGTCGCTGAAAATCTCGGGAAGGTTGGGTACACGGTTACCCTGAGAACCGATCTCACTGAGAAAGAGATGAAGGCAGCGATTCGGACTTTCAAATCCCAGGTTGAGGCTGGCGATGAAGTTGCGATTTTCTACGCAGGGCATGGCATCCAACTTGAGAACACCAATTACCTGATACCGATTGACGTCGCGGGTGATGCGGCCGATCAGGTCAAGGACGAGGCGATCCCTCTTCAGCGGGTGTTGGATGACATGGCCGACCGAAAGGCCAAGCTAACGCTGGCGCTGATCGACGCTTGTCGTGACAACCCATTCAAGTCCGCTGGCCGCGCGATTGGCCAGGGTCGAGGCTTGGCCCCGACGACCGCTGCTACGGGGCAAATGGTGGTCTTCTCTGCGGGAACCGGACAGCAGGCACTCGATAACCTCGGGCCATCCGATAAAGAAAAAAATGGGATCTTTACCCGTGTGTTCATCCGGGAAATGATCAAACCCGATCGAACGGTCGATGCCGTCGTTCGGCAAGTCAGAAATGAGGTGGTTCGCATGGCAAAGACCGTTGGCCATGACCAGGTACCGGCGATCTACGATCAGGTTGTGGGTGAGTTTTACTTCGCGCGGTC
>JBBAOE010000020.1:58985-71937 GCA_040401595.1 Burkholderiaceae bacterium | reverse complement strand
GCTTGATCTTGGGAAATTTAGGCGGTTTATGATGAGGTATGTTCTGCCCCGCCAACAGTTGAAAGCAAACCTTGGTACGGTCGCCTCGGCGACCCCCCTCGGAGCCCGCACCACGCGGGCTTGCGACGTTTTTGCCCGTACCAGCGCAAAACCAGATACGTCGTTTTTCCCCCAAAACTCCCCCGTTCAGAGCGTGAACTAGTTGGCTTTTGCGCTACGGAGCGCAAGCCAAATTTCGCACATTTGATACGTCAAAACGGCCAGTTAGTACAAAATTCTGGCATTACGTCGATCTGACCCAGATTTTGCGTACCATGGTCTCAATGTCGGATAGCGCGTGGTACGTAGGTGTGTACATCGCGACTCCTAAAAGCCTTTGAAGACATGGCGAACCATTAAGGCCGATAACACCCACATCGTCAGGCCGATGAGACCGTCCAGTGCCTGCCAGGCTCGGGGATGGGCAAACCAAGGCGCCAACCACCGGGCACCAAAGCCCAACAGACTGAACCAGGTTGCGCTGGCCATAGCCGCCCCGGCCACAAACCACCCTTGCAAGGGCGCAGGTTGCTGAGCCCCAATGCTACCGACCAGCACCACGGTGTCCAGGTAGACGTGGGGGTTGAGTAGCGTGAAGGCGGCGGCCTGTGCCATCGCGGCACTCTTCTTCGAGCCTTCTCCCCCGGATGAGGCCTGCAGACGGTCCGGATTGCGCATGCGCATCAGCGCTTTCCAGCCGTACCAGGCCAGAAACAGCGCGCCGGCCAACGCAAGCGCTCGCGCCCAGTCTGGTCGATCGCCCAGTGCCTTCGCCATGCCGAAGACACCCGCCATGATCAGGACCGTATCTGCGGTGGCGCAAAACAGCACCACGCTCGCGACGTGCTCGCGCCTTAGCCCTTGCCGCAGGACAAATGCGTTCTGGGCTCCTATGGCAACAATCAAACCAAAACTCAGGGCCAGCCCCTGGATGACGACAGGCCAGATGGTCATCAAGGTGGGTGTGAAGGTATCCATGGGCCGAGGCTGCCACCCGAGAAAAAGTTAGACAAGCTACATTCACTGAATTGACATTCGTTTTTCTACAGTATGCTGGACCACTCTTCTCTCTTCGCGTTAGCGAGAGTTGCGAAAGAGGGCAGCTTTGAACGCGCAGGATCCCCCCCTTGAAAGGTGGATCAGCATCTCCATGTCTGCCCAAGCGCGACGCTCGTCAGGGGCGCCGACTGCAAGCTTCTTGAACGTTCCCCAACTCATTACGGCCCCTTCGGCCCCTTCGGCCCCTTCGGCGACTGCAGCGCAATTCGGTTTCAAATTGTTCAACAGGAGTTGTATTCGGATGCGATGGCCGGCCGGCGGCGATTCGAGCGCATCAGTCGACCTTCGGACTGGATCGGGATTGTTCCGAACACGGCGCCCAAACTACTGGGCGAGATCTTAATCAGGCTGCGTACGATGGCTGGATCAAGATGGCCAATGGAATGTATGAGGGCAAGGAACAGTTTCAACGGGACGAGGCCATCCGTTCGGCTTCAATGGCTGCGATGACGCTAATGTACGCGGCCCAAGGTAAAGGTCTGGTTTCAGGTGCGATGATCGGATTTGACCCGGTCGCAGTGAGCGCTGAGTGCAAGCTCGCGAGTGATGAGATTCCGGTCATGTTGTTGGCCGTCGGTCGTCCTGCGCCCGGGAACTGGCCTCGCAAGGTTCGTCGCGATGTGAGCGCCGTTGTGAGCTTTAGCATCGATTGAGTTTGATGGCCGGCGGTCCGTCCGGAGCGGTATTTCCGGAGGCCGCCGATCGATCGCCGACTATTTCACTGGGTCGGGTAGCCTCGGATTGTCGGGCGTCATCCTGATTTTTAAACAGCAACAGTGAGTGGGGGCCGGTTGCGGCAAGAAGCTCTAGAGGGTAGGGCCGCACACTAGCCGTGGGATGCCTGTCACTGAGCTGTCACGGGTGGGGCCTATATTTCCAGAAACCTAGAAGAATCCAAGCCTAGTTCCATGGAGCCGTTATGAGCCAAGTCCCTACCGACAAGGTCTACCAGGTCTTGTTCGTCTGCACCCATAATTCGTCCCGCTCGATCATGGCGGAGGGCCTGATGAATAGCCTGGGGCGGGGCCAGTTCAAGGCCTGGTCCGCCGGTAGCCAACCAGGGGGCGAAGTTAACCCGTTTGCGCTGAAGACCCTCGCCAGCTTGCACCTTTCAACGGACGGCTATCGAAGCAAGGACTGGGAAGAGTTCGCCCAGCCGGGCTCCCCTGAACTCGATTTTGTTTTTACCGTCTGTGACAAGGCGGCCGGCGAAGTCTGCCCGGTATGGCCGGGCCAACCGATGACGGCCCATTGGGGCGTGCCCGATCCGGCCACATTCCAGGGAAGTGACGAAGAGAAGGCCAAGGTCTTTTGGGACACCGCGCTGGTTCTAAAGCGGCGCATCGAGTTGATGCTGGCATTGCCGCTTGGGTTGCTCGATAAGATGTCCATTCAGCGCGAGATCAAGGACATCGGGACCCGCTGATCATGTCCTATGCCAGCCCGCCCGCTGGTGCCTCTCCGACGGTTTCGATGAGCGTCTTTGAGCGCTACCTCAGTGTTTGGGTGTTTCTCTGTATCGTCGCGGGCATCGCGCTTGGCCAGGTGTTACCGGGACCGGTGCAGGCCATTGGCCGTATGGAGGTCGCGAAGGTCAACCTACCTGTTGGGCTACTGATCTGGGTGATGATTATCCCGATGCTGCTCAAGGTTGACTTTGGAGCGCTAAGCCAGGTCAAGCAGCATTGGCGTGGCATCGGCGTGACGCTCTTTGTCAACTGGGCCGTTAAACCGTTCTCGATGGCGCTGCTGGGCTGGATCTTTATTCGCCACGTCTTTGCGCCTTACCTGCCAGCGGGCGAGGCAGACAGCTACATTGCCGGCTTGATCCTCCTGGCAGCCGCACCGTGCACGGCAATGGTCTTTGTATGGAGTCGCCTGACCAACGGACATCCCCTGTTCACCCTGTCACAGGTGGCCCTGAACGACACCATCATGGTGTTCGCCTTCGCACCCATCGTCGCTCTGCTGCTCGGCCTGTCGTCGATAGTCGTGCCATGGGACACGCTGATTACGTCAGTGGTGCTGTACATCGTCATCCCGGTTGTGATCGCACAACTCTGGCGCAGAGCGCTACTGGGTCGGGGCCAAGCCGCGTTTGACGCCACGCTGGCCAAAGTTGGACCGTGGTCGATCACAGCACTGCTGGCAACGCTGGTGCTGCTCTTTGGCTTTCAGGGCGAGGCGATCTTGAAGCAACCGCTGGTTATCGCGATGCTCGCCGTTCCTATCCTGATCCAGGTGCTGTTCAACTCGGGTCTGGCTTACTGGCTCAACCGGCGCCTCGGTGAGTCGCACAGCGTGGCATGCCCTTCGGCTTTGATCGGTGCCAGTAATTTTTTCGAGCTGGCCGTGGCCGCAGCCATCAGCTTGTTCGGCTTTGAGTCTGGCGCGGCCCTTGCCACCGTGGTGGGCGTGCTGATCGAAGTACCGGTGATGCTGCTGGTCGTACGTGTTGTGAACCAAAGCAAGGACTGGTACGAAAGGGGCTAATCGAAGCAAGCCGTCATGGTTTTGCCGGTGACGGGGGTGTACTCGTCAATGTCCAACTCGAAAATAACTGCACCGGTGTGTTCGCCATTGGGGACTGCGCCGCGCAATGGAACCCATGGGCCGAGCGGCGAATCCGCATCGAATCTGTGCAAAACGCTGTTGATCATGCAAAGATGATGCCCCGCCAGCTTTGCGGGCTGCCATCAGTGGCTGAGGCCCTGCCTTGGTTCTGGAGTGAGCAAGGTGGGGGCATGGTTCAGATTGCCGGGCTGGTTGAGACTGCAGATGACTTCATGGTGAAGAGGTCGGATTGTGCTGGCGCATTTTCAGTACCCGGATTCAAACGAAACCAATTGGTTTGCGTGGAATCAGTCAACCGGCCTGGCGATCATGTCGCCGCTCGCCGCATTCTCACGACGGGAGTCCCCACCGACGCAGACGGACTCAGGAACTTTCCCCTAGACCCCAGGACGCCAGTCTGAGCGTTCGTGTTCGCACCCCTTCGATTTAACCAGTGCGTGGCCCCGCCGCGCCAACCTGAGGAAGCTTTGGATGAAATCCCGTGCCGCTGTGGCCTTCGAGGCCGGAAAACCGCTCCAGATTGTCGAAATTGATGTCGCCCCGCCGCGCCAGGGCGAAGTGCTGGTCAAGATCACCCATACCGGGGTCTGTCATACCGATGCGTTCACGCTATCGGGCGACGATCCGGAGGGTATCTTCCCCGCCGTACTCGGTCATGAGGGCGCAGGGATTGTCGTCCAGGTCGGCGAAGGGGTGATCAGCGTCAAACCCGGCGACCATGTCATCCCGCTCTACACCGCCGAATGCGGCCAGTGCCTGTTCTGCAAGTCTGGCAAAACCAACCTATGTGTGGCCGTGCGCGCGACCCAGGGCAAGGGCGTGATGCCCGATGGCACCACCCGCTTTTCTTACCAGGGCCAGCCGGTCTATCACTACATGGGCTGCTCCACCTTCAGCGAGTACACCGTGGTGGCCGAGGTTTCGCTGGCCAAGATCCGACCGGAAGCCAATCCCGAGCAGGTATGCCTGCTGGGCTGCGGGGTCACCACTGGCCTGGGTGCAGTCAAGAATACGGCCAAGGTCCAGGAGGGCGACTCGGTCGCAGTGTTCGGGCTGGGCGGCATTGGACTGGCGGTGGTCCAGGGCGCCAAACTGGCCAAGGCCGCTCGCATCATTGCAATCGATACCAACCCCGGCAAGTTCGATCTAGCGCGCATCTTTGGCGCTACGGACTGTGTTAACCCGGAGGACCATGAGAAGCCCATCCAACAGGTGATTGTCGAAATGACGGGTTGGGGTGTTGACCACAGCTTTGAATGCATCGGCAATGTGCAGGTCATGCGCGCAGCGCTGGAGTGTGCGCACCGCGGATGGGGCCAGTCGGTCGTCATCGGCGTGGCCGGCGCGGGGCAGGAAATCTCCACCCGGCCGTTCCAGCTCGTCACTGGTCGACGCTGGATGGGCACAGCGTTCGGCGGGGTCAAGGGCCGATCTGAGCTGCCTGGTATGGTGGATGACGCCATGGCTGGGCGAATCCAGCTGGCGCCCTTCGTTACGCACACCATGCCGCTGACCGAAATCAACCGCGCATTTGACCTCATGCACTCGGGCGAGTCCATCCGGTCCGTGGTTCATTACTGAAGGCAAAGCGCCCTGAAACGCCCCGGGAATTGAGGAGGCTCCTGACCGCGGCCTGCGGCGGCGGCCCGGGAAAGGCGTCTCAAACCCGCTTTTTCAGAGACCACCGCGCTCAGTAGTGGCCAACCCGAATGGTTTCGGAGGTCAGGTGCTGACAAACTGACGCGAAGTTCAATCTGCTTGCCATGGAAGCTTTCAACATGAAAAGACTACAAGTCTTGCTGTTCGCCTTTTTTTGTTGCCTGGCGACGCCTGTGGCGGTGATGGCTCAAGCGCAAGCCAACTGGCCAAGTAAGCCGATCCGGCTGATTTCACCGTTTCCGGCTGGCGGAACGACAGATCAACTGGCAAGAATGGTTGCACCCGCACTTTCTCAGGCGCTGGGTACGAATGTCCTCGTCGAGAACCGTTCTGGGGGAAATGGTTCGATCGGTACTGGGATCGCAGCGAAGTCGCCACCGGATGGCTACACGTTTGTTTTCGTTTTTGATACCCATGGGACTAATCCGAGTCTGATCCCGAATATGTCCTTCGACACTCGCGCTGAACTCACCCCGGTGATGTTGATTGCGACCGGAGCAATGGTGATCACAGCCCATAAGTCGCAACCCATCCGAACCTTTGAGGATCTGATGAAAACCGCGAATGCAGGCGCTGGTGGTATTTCCTACGGGACGATTGCTAGCGGTAGTCTGGCCCATCTTGCGATGACCAGTCTTGCGGCACAGTTGAAGTTTCGAGCAACGCATGTGCCCTATAAAGGGGGAGGTCCGCTCGCGGTAGACGCCGTCGCTGGACATGTTCCGTTTGCCGTCGCAACAACGGCATTGTTTTCGCAACATATTCGGTCGGGTGCACTCATCCCGTTGGCTGTGACCTCGAGCACTCGTGATCCCGTCGTGCCGAACGTCCCGACCATGGCTGAATTGAATTTGCCTGGTTTTGAGGCGTCGGCCTGGTGGGGTGTATTTGCGCCGGCCAAAACCCCTCCGGAAATTATCGGCCGTGTTTACAAAGAGTTATCGATCATCTTTAATGACCCGCAGAACAAGGAAAAGCTGGCGGCGCAAGGGATGAACCTGAAGTTGGGTCCACCTGAGCAATTAGGGAAATTTCTGGATGATCAGATCGTTCAATGGGGTAAGGTCATCAAAGAGCACAATATTCGGGCCGGAGACTAAAAAACCCCCCGACGGTTTCCCACCGGTCCGGCTTAGTAACCGCGTTCGAGGTCGATCGGATCCTCGGGCATGCTGCCGGTTTCCCAGGCGCTCAGGCTACGCAGGAACTTGTCGAACAACGCCTTTCGAACCTGTGGGCTAATCGCGCAAGTGTGCGCGGTGAGCAGCACTTTGGGATGGATGTAGAGGGGATGGTCTTCCGGCAGGGGTTCGGGTTCGGTGACGTCAAGGCTCACCCAACCCAGGCGTCCCTCATCGAGCGCCTTCAGGAGTGCCTGCTGATCGACTAGGCTACCGCGTGCGACGTTGATCAGGTGCAGACCGGGACGCGCGAGTGCGAGCGTGCGTGTGTTGACCACGTGGCGGGTTTCCTCGGTACCGGGTGCGACCAGGGCGAGGTGGTCGCTCGCCGCCATCAGAGCTTCGATGCCGTCGACTTTCTCGACACCATCCATCCCGAGCGGGCCGGGCTGGCGGCGCATCGCGATAACCCGCATGCCCAGCACAAGCGCCCGTCGCGCGAGAGCCCGGCCGATGCCGCCGAAACCGAACAGTCCGAGCGTGCTGCCTGCAAGCGCAGGGGCTTCGGCGCGCCGCCAGTCCTGGCGTGCACGTACCCGACGCTCTTCCAGGCGAAGCGCACGTTGGAGCAAGCAGGCCAGTGCGAAATCGGCGATGGTTTCGGTTGAGGTGCCATGGGCGCTGGTGACCAAAGGGCCGCGCAGCATCCAGGGCGGATAGTTGTTGTATCCGGTGGAGTTAAGCTGCACCCAGCGAAGCTTAAAGGGCCAGCCCGCGGGCCGCGGTCTCGCTCGTTCTTCGGCTGAGACTGGAACTGCGAGCAGCACCGAGACCTCGGGCGTCAGTGGCCAGTCGAGTACAGGCGGCAGGGAGATGCACTCGATGTCGGGTCGCGCCGCCCTCAGCCATCCGTTGAACTCCTCGCCGAACTGGCTGGCAATGACGAGTCGCGTCATGATTGGGCTCCTGGCTTTGGTATCAATCCTGCTCCTAGCATGTAGAGTTCAGGCTAGCCAGTTTGCCACCGACCCGAAGCTATGCCCCGGCAAACCAGTTGCGCAGCCAACATTTCGCCCACGACGTCACCAATCGAAATCGGGCCGAGCAGTTGATTAGCTTGCCAGCATTGCTTTGAATGGCTCGAACCCTGGGACGTCCTGACTGACGCAAGGCGCTGGTTCACTCGTAGCCAGGTTCCTCCCACCACGGGAACCACGGCGGCATGTCGGCCGAAACAGTATTGGCAAAGTGTGCTGGTCGTTTTTCAAGGAACGACTCCACGCCTTCTTTGGCATCGGCCGATGCCCCGCGTGAGAAGATGGCCCGGCTGTCGACCCGATGGGCTTCCATCGGATGCGCCGCACCGAGCATGCGCCACATCATCTGGCGGTTCAGCGCTACCGAGACTGGCGCGCAGTTCTGCGCAATCTCCAGCGCCAGCGCATGGGCCGCGGGCAGCAGATCGGAGGCGGGCAGGACCTGACGCACAAGCCCGCCTTCCAGCGCCTCGCTGGCAGGAAAGATGCGGCCGGTCATCGACCATTCGAGGGCCCGGCTGATGCCCACGACGCGCGGCAGGAACCAACTGGAGCAAGCCTCGGGCGTGATGCCGCGCCGGTTGAATACGAAGCCGATGCGCGCCTGCTCGCTGGCCAGACGGATGTCCATTGGCAGCAGCATGGTGGCCCCGATGCCCACCGCCGGCCCGTTGATCGCCGCGATCACGGGCTTGAGGCAATTGAAGATGCGCAAGGTGACCCGCCCACCGCCGTCGCGCACGGATTCGTCGCTCCAGTCGACCGCCCCGCTGGCTACGGCCTGACCGACTTCAGGGCGGTCGGTGCGAGCGGCATAGTCGAAGGTCTTGGCACCCTGCGAAAGATCAGCGCCCGCGCAGAATGCCCTGCCGGCCCCGGTGACGATGACCGCACGCACGGCATCGTCCGCGTCGGCGCGGTCGAAGGCCGCGATGAGCTCGTTCATCATCTCGCGGTTGAAGGCGTTGAGCTTGTCGGGCCGGTTGAGCGTAATGGTGAGCACGCCGCTGTTGAGCGTGCAGTCGAGCGTCTCGAAGGTCATGCGGTGTCTCCTGTGCGCGGTGGCGACGCCACCCCGGTCGACAGTATCGCCGCTGCGCGCCAGTGGGTTGAGAGTCCGCGCCCCGCTGTGGCTGAGCCAGGGCGCGGCCACAGCGGGGACGGAGTCGTTCTGTGCGTGTCCGGGAGAAGGTAAACCTTGCTACCGGTGGTAAATAAATCCTCTTGGACTAAGCTAGCCTCAGAGCTAGCGCATTGGTTCTGTCGGCGATCAAAATACTTGAAAGTGAAACATGAAATCTTTTTTTGCCTTTTGCCTTGCGATGGCACTCACAACCTCGGTCTCTGCTCAGACCTTTGAATTGGTCAGCCAGTCAGAGTATCTGACGTCAAAGGCCCAGGAGACAGTGGCTGCGCCCTTCACCGCCAGATCGACGCCCGGCCCATCGGACCCGGTGATCGATATCCGCTCCCCCTCGCTGACGGGGCCCGTCAAAGCTCCGGTGAGCATTGATCTGCGTTTTCTCACCTCGGGGGCATCCAAGATCAACTGGGAGTCGTTCAAGATTTTCTACGGGGCCTTCAAGCTCGACATCACCGAACGGGTCAGGAAAGAAGCCAAGATAGTGCCCGACGGGATTCAGATCCCCTCGGCCAACCTACCCAGCGGTAGCCACAAACTCGTGATTCAGGTGGCGAATACCGAGGGCAAGCAGACAGAGCGAGAAGTGCGGTTTACGGTCGAGTAGCAATCAATCCAATCGTTAAGAACATCGAGGAGGTTTTCAAGCAAGTTCGCCGGGCGATTCAGGCCGAGACGAAAGTTCTGCAAACGCCTTGGGAACACGAGCGGTCTGGACTCAGCGTTGCATCGAACGGATCTCTCCCGCAATCGGGACCTGATGCCCTTTGGCATACATGCACTGAATGTAGGCGTGGTCGTAACTGCGCTGACTCCCACGCGAAGACGTTTCGCCCGCACCAGCACCAGCCATGGTTCCGAACAGGAGTCCCGTGCCTGCGCCCGCGCCAGCCCCGCGATTGCCGCCGATTGCAGCGCCGGCGACAGCGCCGACGACCGTGCCCAGAGCCGCACTGCGAACCGTGCTGTCTGTTGCGGCTTGGTTGGCGTCGACGCCCCCGGTCTGGGCAGTCGCGTAGCCTCGACAACCGCTATCGTCGATCTGGAACGTTTCAAATGATTTTCCCGTACCGGGCAGCGCCAGCATGCTCGGGCCCCTTGGTGCCATGGCACAGCCGCCAGCGGCAACGAGGCAAAGCAGGGGGATTAAACGGGTCAGTGACCGGGGGCTTGACTGTAAGGGAGATGCCATAGATTCACCGCTGAGGTTGAGGGGCGACCAGTTGCCAAGGGCAGGCGCATTGCTGGACATCGGGATAGAAACTCTGCGAATCCTGGCAGTCGTGCCACCACAGGGCCTGAGCTTGGGCCTGAGCGGTCGGTCCGCCCAGACTTGCGGCGGCTGGCTGTGGCTCGGTGATGACACGCTTGACATCGGTCGCGGGCGCGCTCGCAGCCAAGCCGAGCGTGGCCAGCGTGGCATTGTTGACGTTCCCGATGGGTTTCATCAGTTCGGTCGAAGCTGCATCAACTCGCTGATTTGTATCCGGCCGGCGCCCTGCTGGTCGCTGGGCGGGGGTCGCTGGCCTGGGTTGTCAGTTCCTGGGGTGCCCCTTGATGCCGTTTGGGCATTTGGTCGTCCAAGACCAGGGGCGCCGAGTGCAAGTTTGCTGAACCTTTGCCGACTCACTCCCGCCCCTTTGTTATTTAGGGGCCGCAGTATTTGAGCTGGAAAGTAATCATGAGTGTGCAGCAGAGGAGTTCCAGGCGCGGTGTTGATGCCATTCGCCGGACCATTATCCGAACCAGCGCGAAGGCCTGGCGCGGCTGGAACCCATGAGATCGGAGGTCTTCGGAGCCCTCCTCTCGTTGATGACAGGGGTGGCCTGTGCGGAATCCGAATGGGTCTGGTACGGTCGAACCCAGGAATCAAATTTTTACTACGATCCGGTCAACATTCGACAGGCGGTTGGTTTCCCGAACAGGACTCCGCACCTCTGGCGTGCCTGGACCATCGAAGATCAAGAGCGGCCGACGGTGCTGGGCGCAAGATCCGAGCTTAGTCTCTACGAGTACGACTGCAGTACCAATCGATTTCGGGTGGTTCAACAGGAGTTGTATTCGGATGCCATGGCCGGCGGGCGGCGCCTTGATCGCATCACTCGGCCCTCAGACTGGATCGGGGTGATTCCGAATACGGCGCCCAAGTTGCTTGGAAATATCGTTTGTGAGGACTTCCAGGGTGCGAAGTAGAACCCCGTGCCGTTTGCGAACCCCGCCTCTCGCGGTGCCTGAGTTCAATCCGGGAATGATTTTTTGTACAGAAATGCTGGGAACAACATCATCAGCACCAGCAGTGCTCCGGTAATCGCCCGATAGGCGGATTGCGTGAATTCGATCGCTCTCGCGCCTAAGTCAAACAAGCTCAGCAGGTGGCTTAGATAGAGCCCGACCGGTAGCTGTTGCGCCATTTCCATCAGGTAAACGCAAAGCCCGGCCCAGCCGATCATCGCAATCGTGAACAGGAAGTGTCGCGTGAGTCTGAGCATGATCTGTGACCTCGATCAGGCTGCTCTTTGCCGCTCACCAAGACGGCGGGGTAGGGACTTCGTTCCAGCCCGATCCAGATCGATCAACTGGATATAGAACCAGCCGACGGGGTTCTTTAGGGCATCCATTGAACTGCCTCATGGCTAGTCAAGCACGGAGCAGGGATTTAGCCCCTGAGGAGCTTGAACCCGACGCCCACCAGCGCGCCGATCAATGTCACGATGCAAAATCCGATGGCCTGCTTCCAACGACTCGACCTATCGTTCTGAAAGGTCTGGTTGCCCAAGCGTTCGCCCAGAATCGCTGCCTGGAGACGTTGCTCTTCTGAGCTTGAGTGAATGAGTTGTTCCGACTGGTGGGATTTCATTACCAGACGATCAAGCGAAAAGCGGTCGTTGAGTTGAACCACGTTAAGTACGCCAAAGGCCTAAATTGGAGAAGACAGTGTAGAACAGTGGTTGTGTTTTCGGTTGAAAACCGACTGCTAGTCGCTCAAGTCATGGAGGGCTGCCGGGGGAGCCCGCGCGACTCGGCGAAGCCTGCGACTCACGGGGTATTCCAGAGGAGATTGTCGTGCGGTGCTCGGACCGGACTGTGGCAGAACGATGGAGCGCGTGACGACGTGCTGGCAGGCGATTGGGATTCAGGGCGCGCGCGGTTACTGGTCCGCGGTGGCCGCGTTGAGATTCACACCAAGCTGCCAAAGCGCATCGAAAATGGCCCCGTAGGCCTCTCCATCCTCTGGGCGAATTGCGGTGTTGACAAACAGAATCACCCCGATCTGCTTGTCCACACTCGCCAGCATCATCGTCGCCAAGCCAGGATCGACCCCATTGTGGCCGATCCTGGTCAGGGATTCTTTCGTAGCCCAGAAGATTCCGGAGTTAAGCGAGCCGTCTCCGCTGAGCTTCACGTTGTCCGGTTTATTTGCGGTGCTGTACTGAAACCGGAGCATCTCGGCCACCGAGTGGTGTTGAAGGATGCGCGCGCCATCACACTCGCCATCGTTGAGCAATGCGATGAATAATCTTGAAAGGTCTTCGACGGAAGTTCGCAGCCCCCCGTCCGGATAGGTACTGAGCCCATAGCCTTGGATGGGTACAGGGAGCCCCTGCGCGATATACAAGTTCGAGTGCTTCGCCAAGTCGACCTCGGACATCAGCCAGCCTGTGCTCTTCATGTTCAGGGGCGCGAAGATGGTGCGCTTTGTGTAGGCGTTGAACGCCTCGCCGACAGCCACCTCAACGATGTAGCCAGCCAGTCCCGCGGCGATGTTCGAGTATTCGCGATGGCTGCCGGGTTTTGAATCCAGAAAATTGTCGTTCGAGTAGTTTTTGCCACTCAAGGCAAAGTAGTCGCGCAGGAACTCTCCGAGTGGCTCCGGAGAGTCACGTCCGAAGTGGTAGGCGCCCGCATAGACCTGGCCACGATCACGGATGCTTGACGTGTGCGTTGCCAGTTGACGGAGGGTGATTGGGTCGTTCGGGAAGGATGGATTGACCACCTCGAACGGCAGATAGTTGTTGATGTTTTCGTCCAGCGAAAGTTTCCCGTCTTCGACTGCCCGCATCAGTGCCACGCCTGTGATGGTCTTGCTGATCGAACCGATATTCATGATCGTGTCAGGTTTGAACGGGATCGCCCGTTCTTTGTCAGCAAATCCGTATCCTCTTGTCCAGACGAGTTTTTTGTTGACGATGATGGCCGCTCCGAGCCCCACGATGTTGGCTTGCTGCATCCGCCGTTCGATGAAGTGGTCGATTGTGGCTTCGAGGCTGGCGGACGCCGCGGGAACTCCGACCCCGGATAGTGCCGGGCTAGCAAGCGCGATG
>JBBAOE010000020.1:45871-58885 GCA_040401595.1 Burkholderiaceae bacterium | reverse complement strand
GGGCTAGCAAGCGCGATGCCGCCAGCCACCGCGAGAGCGATGCACACTTGATCGAGGAACACGTTACTCCGACGGGCTGTTAACGCCGTTGCATGGGCGTCGGGTGGGCGGACTGACCGACCGTAGCATGAACACGCTCGCGCCGATGAGCGGGCGGGTTTCGATGCGACCGATTGCGCTGCGTCGATTGAGCTGGATGGTTGGGCTGCTGGGTTGTTCTCGTGCGGTTCGCCATGGACCTCGGGCACCAAAAGAGCGGTGCCATCGTCCCGACTAGGGTTGATTCCCCTGTTGTTATCTACTGTTCGGTCTCGGGATGCGGGCATGACTGGCAGTATTTTGTGGGGACTCGGGATGAACTGGCGATATCGGTTGGGATTCAGGTCGAAGCTTGGAATTTCAAGTGTTCTGTTCGCGTTGTGGGGTTTGTCGGGTTGCTCGACGTTTTCTCGGCAATCGCAAGTCGATTCCCTGACCTCTCTGAGTCCTGCGAAGGCTTCGGTCGATATTGGATCGATCGCTGAGGAAAGCTTTATGGTGCCGGGTGGCGATCCTGGTATCAGTCTTTATGTCCGCAACAAGCGCCTAAAGACGCTTGGGTCATATCGCCCCGAAAACGTTGTTCTTTTTTTGCACGGTTGGATCCGTTCGCGACGATCGATCCCCCGGTTGATCGTGATGGGACATTCCTGGGGAACGGTCATTTCAAGTGTTTATACGACCCGCCATCCAGACAAGGTTCAGCGTTTGGTCCTGTACGCGCCAGTCTGGTTGCGGCAAACGCCCTCACTGACCGATGCCGGTGGTTCCTTGGGTGCCTATCGGCAGGTCACGGTGGCCCAGGCGAAAGCACGAAAAGACTCGGGTTTAAGACCCGGCGTTCAGCTTCAGTCGGACGCCTGGTTCGAGATCTGGGCGCGCGAAACGTTTTCCAGCGACCCAGTGGGTCGTTTGGCGGATCCAAAATTTGTGCGTGCGCCAAATGGTGTTGTCGAGGAAGGGCGGAACACCTGGAATAAGGGGACGCCCGTCTACGATCCGGCCTTGATCAAGGTCCCGACCTTGCTTGTGCTGGCAGAGTGGGACGCCGATACGCCGCCTTATATGGCGCAAACCTTGTTCCCCCTGCTGACAAATTCGCATCCAAAAAAATTAACGATTTTGAGCAAGGGTACGCACGGCATCATGAATGAAACGAATCGATTCGCCTTGTTTGACGAGGTTCAGCGATTTCTACTGGATGGTCGAACAAACTGAGGCTCGTATTCGTGCCTTGAGCGGGGTGCAAGGTCTGGCTTGGGGGATACTCTGTCTTCCAGAAAAACACTAGGTTTCGCTCATTTTTTGCAGGATCTTGAGATGAATAAAGAAGTTCGGGTTCGGGGGAAAAATTCGCGGTTTGGCCTTGCGGGTGGTTTGCTTTCCATCACGTTGAGCATGGGGTTGGCAACGCAACTCGCTGCTGCGCCATTGCCGCTCACCTCCCCAGGTGAGGTCGGCTTTTCGACGGAAGGCTTAGAGCGGTTAGACCAGTTTTTTGCGCGCGAGATCGAGGCCAATCGGGTGCCTGGCGCGGTCGTAGCAATCGCACGGGAAGGCAAACTGGTCCATTACAAATCGTATGGGTATCTGGACCGTAGCAAGAACATTCCGATGCCGCTTGACGCAGTGTTTGGCTTGGCCTCGATGACGAAGATCATGACCAGTGTGGCGGCGCTTCAGTTGAATGAGAAAGGCCGTCTGCCTTTGCGCAGCCCACTGGCTGAGTACTACCCCAGTTTTGGCACCATGAAGGTGGGTGTCTCCCAAGCCGATGGCAGTCTAAGGATGGACCCTCTGGCGCGCCCCATTCTGATTCATGATTTGTTTCGCCACACGTCCGGGCTAACCTACGGGGGGCGTGGTGACCACCCGATCGCCAAGCTTTATCCGAACGGAACCCAACCGGCGCTTGAGGGCGACACGCTCCAGTTTATTGACCGGATCACCAAACTACCGTTGGCGCATCAGCCCGGTACGGTGTTTGAGTACAGCTTCTCGACCGATGTCTTGGGCGCCGTGGTCGAGAAAGTGTCGGGTCAGCGACTGGGCGCGTATCTCGACGCCAATGTCTGGAAACCGCTCGGTATGGTGGATACCACCTTCACGTTGAGTGAACGGAATCGTTCGCGCCTGGCGACCCCTTTTGCAAAGAACCCGCTCGATGGGAAACCACAAGAGATCGTGGTGATCAACCAGCAGACGAAGTTTGATTGTGGCGGCGCTTGTGCGCTGGGCACGGTCGGGGACTATCTTCGTTTTGGTCAGATGCTACTCAATGGCGGCACGCTCGAGGGCAAGCGGATCCTGAGTCCGCAGACCGTTGCGCACATGACATCCAACCATCTGGGTCCGGAAATTCGAAATAACGTCGGGTTGGTTGAAGGGCATCGGGAGGGTTTCGGTTTTGGCCTCGGCGTTGCCGTCCGAACGCAGGCGGGCATTTCAGCGGTACCAGGAAACCCAGGTGAATTTACCTGGAATGGTGCCTATGGTACCGCCTACGTTACAGATCCCAAGGAGAAACTGGTGATGGTGTTTGGTACGGCCGCGCCGGGGGAGTTGCGCAAATACTATCGGGAGCAGATACAGGCAATCGTCTACGGTGCAATGACGCGCTGAGCGAAGGGGCGCCGTCCAGAACTGGACCCGAACGCCCACAACGAACGTCATTCTCTGTTAACAGAATTCTGTTCGATTCGTCCACGCGCGAAGCCCCGCATCACGCGGGGCTTCGCACTTTTGGCTGCTAGCCGGGTGGCTTGTCTCGGTCCGCTCCCGCGTTAAGTGCCCGGATCTGTTTCGCCAATGTAAAACGGTCTCTCTCGCTCGATTCTCATCCAATGTGTTGGATTAGTCGTTGCCTTGACCCGGCGTCGCCGAGATCCGGTGAATGGAAAGATCTGATCCGACGAATTCTTGCTCCTCGTCAAGTCGCAGCCCCATCGTGACGCGAAGCGTTCCATAAATGACGAATGCACCAACGATCGCGACCACAATGCCCATGAGCGTGCCCGCGATCTGGGCACCAAGGCTTACGCCGCCTGCGCCTCCCAGGAATGTTTGGCCGAAAATTCCGGCCGCAATACCCCCCCAGGCGCCGCACAATCCGTGCAGTGGCCAAACCCCCAGAACGTCATCGATGCGCCAGCGGTTTTGTGTGAGGGTAAACAGTTGCACAAAGAGCGCACCAGCGATTCCGCCAACCATCAGGGCGCCGAGCGGATGCATCAGGTCGCTGCCGGCACACACGGCGACCAACCCGGCGAGCGGTCCGTTATAGGTGAATCCGGGATCGTTGCGCCCCAGGGCCCAAGCCGCGAGCGTTCCACCAACCATCGCCATCAGAGAGTTGACCGCAACAAGGCCGCTCACCTTGACCGCTTCCTGAGCACTCATGACATTGAAGCCAAACCAGCCGATTGTGAGGATCCACGACCCCAGCGCAAGAAAAGGAATGCTTGAAGGGGGGTGCGCAGCCACCTTACCGTCCCGCCCGTATCGACCACGCCGTGCCCCGAGCAGAAGAACAGCCACCAGGCCGATCCAGCCGCCCAATGCATGAACAACCACGCTACCGGCGAAGTCATGAAAGTTCTCGCCGAACCACGCCTTCAGCTGGTCCTGGACGCCCATGGCGTTATTCCAAGCAATTCCTTCGAAGAAGGGATAGACCAGTCCTACGATCACACCCGTCGCAATCAGTTGGGGTCCCATCCGCGCGCGCTCTGCGATCCCACCCGAGACGATGGCTGGTATAGCGGCCGCGAATGTCAGCAGGAAGAAGAACCTGACCAGTTCAACGCCATTGCCTTCCATCAGGATATCGGCTGGAACCAGAAAAGACTTGCCGTACGCTATGGAATACCCAACCAGGAAATAGGCGAGCGTCGATACCGAAAAATCGACCAGAATCTTTACGAGGGCATTGACCTGGTTCTTGCTGCGAACGGTACCGAGTTCGAGAAAAGCAAAGCCCGAATGCATCGCCAGCACCATGATGGCCCCCAGCAGCAGAAAAAGGGCGTCTTGGCTGGTTTTTGAAAAACCCATGAATGCTCCGTCGTGGTGCGTATTTTTTGAATTCGCTCCACCGAAGCAGGATTTATGCCCCTATGCGAGGAATTCGATTTCCATCCTGGTGCATTTAGGTTTTCGGATAGTTTGGGGGGAAGATTTTTGGAATTCCTTTAGTCGCGACTAGGCTTGGCGGTGATCCAAATCTTGGCCTCCGCGAGTTTGTGCACCGAAATTGGGCATTTGACCCATTTCGGTGCGTCGACGCGCGAGACGTCATCTCGGAGCCTTGCGGCGACGCCGTGAGGACGTGGTGGTGCCTTGTCAGGCCAGAGCCATTGGACTCAAGCGGTCTCGGTGCAAGGCAGCGGTCTGGATGTTGGGCTTGCGATCGAATATGCCCAGCATCTGGCGAACGCGGGTCAGAGCCGTCCGATCAGTAGCAACACAATCCCCGCCCTAAAGTTGGCGTCGCGTTGGGCGTCAGCGTTGTCGTTTCTGGCCTCGCCGGCATCCTTGACCGGCTTGACCTCGGACAGCGCCTTGTCTTCGACGGATTTGGCTTCCTTGGCACGTACGGTCTTATCGTTGCCTGCCTTGTCGACCTGATGTGCAGCGCTGATTCGACTCCTGGCGGTTGGATAGTCGGCGCTGTCGACCATCGCGGCCTGCGCGGTCGAAAGCAGGCACATGGTTGCAATGAGGGCCCCCGGTTCGAGGAACAAGTGAACGTTCATGGGGGTCTTTGGGGATTGAGAATGATCCGATCCCGCATCTGGCGTGCCCGATGGGACAGCATGCGTGGCGCTCACAGGGGCTCACAGGGGCTCTAGGCTGTCGATATCGCGGCGGCAGTTCAGTGGGGCGGCTGTACTCTCAAGTTCTTCGCCGCGCCACTTGGGGAAGAATAAGATGGGCTTTTGTCACACGTCGGATCGAACCCGTTCAAGGGCAATTCAAGGTATTGGGGTCCGAGATTCCCGGACACCGAACAGCGGCCAAGGGGAGCAATCGCATGATTCAAGGTCTGGTCAAAATATTTCTGTTTCAGGCTCTGGGCGAAGTGTTATCCAAATTTTTGCTGCCATTTATTCCAGGACCGGTGATCGGGCTGGTGCTGTTGCTGGGTTTTCTGATTGTTCGCCAACAAATCCCCGCTGATATCGATCTGGTCGGTTCGTCGATACTCGCGCACCTGGGGCTTCTGTTCGTGCCCGCTTCCGTTGGTGTGGTTCTTTTTTTGCCGCAGCTTAGGGCGCATGCGGCGGGTCTGGCAGCCACGTTGATCCTCAGCGTCATCGCGACCATTGCGGTGACATCACTCTCTCTCAAAACCTTTAGTGCCAACCCGTCGGGAGACGAAGATGGCAGGTGATGTGGTTCCCGATGTGCTTCCCATCTCCGAAATCTGGGTTTACCTGTCTGGTAGTCCTTTAGCGGCGCTCGTGCTCACACTCGGTGCCTACTGGTTGGGTTTGACGATCTACGAACGTTCAGTGCGAAATCCGCTGGCAAATCCGGTGCTCATTGCTGTCCTGCTTGTCGCCATGATGATCAGCCTGCTGGAGATGCCGTACGCAAAGTATTTTGAAGGAGCCCAGTTCGTTCATTTTCTTCTCGGAACGGCCACCGTTTCGTTGGCCATACCGATTTTCAAAGGCTGGGGTTCGCTGCGGGGGCGCTTCCTGGGGTTAATCGGTGCGCTCGCCGCAGGGGGGATCACCTCGATCGTCACAGCTCTTGGCGTGGGCCGTCTCCTGGGTCTCGACCAAATGCTCCTCGGGGCGCTTTACGCGAAATCAGTAACGGCGCCCATCGCCATGGGGATCGCTGAACGGATCGGGGTTTCACCAACGCTGACGGCCATTTTTGCGGTGTCGACCGGGATTCTCGGAGCGGTACTCGGGCGCTACGTTCTGGACTTTCTGAAGATCAAGGCCTGGTGGCAGAGGGGGTTTGCACTCGGGGTTGCCTCGCACGGTATCGGAACTTCACGCGCCTTCAGCGTGCATCCACAAGCTGGGAGCTACGCCAGTCTGGGCATGGGGCTGCACGGCATTCTGGGTGCCGTTCTGATCCCATATGCGTTTGAGCGGTTTGTTCGCTGAACGTCGATCAACGGCGATCAGCCTCGCCAAAACGTCGCTGGGCCTTGCACAACCGGGTTTTGATACTGGGGGCCGTGACAGAGCGCTACAGTCCTGGTGTGCGCTGAGCATTGCCGCAATCGCTACTTGGTGTCGATTTCGATGCCATCGATTGGCTTTTCTAGCCTGCAGTCACCGCGACGCACGCCCTCGAGAAATGCGCCGATCGTTTGCGCCGTCACGGCTTCGACGCTTCGTGACCTACCGATCCCAGCAAAATTCATGTGGGTAGCACCCTCGATGACGCCAAGCCATTTGCAGCCTGCAGGCATGTTCTTAAATGCCTCCGTTCGCGTTTCCCAAGAGCCACCGCCCAGTTCAGTGTCGCGCGTGCCCGTGAGCATCAGCATCGGTACCTTGATATCGGCCCATGCGTTTTCTGGAAAAATCAGCCCAGCACCCTGCGGTGACAGGGCAATGTAGGCGCTAAACGAATTCGTGCCGTTGGCGCCCAAGTGGTTGCGTGCACCGGCTGCGATCATGGCGGTTGCGGCACCCATGGAGTGTCCAATCAGAACGGATTTGCTCGAACCGCACTGGTCTTGGGCCCAGCCCGTGGCAGCCCCGATATCCATGAATCTGCCGCGGTAGGCATCGGGGTCGGTGATCAATTCGGCCAAACCACGGCGCAGGCCATTTCGAAACGTTTGTTCGCGTAAAACCCGCATCCCGCTTTCCTGGTGCCCAGTGACGACCGTCAGATAACCGAGGGAAGACAGCGCTTCGCCCAGATAGCGATAGCCCTGTTCAGACCCGCCTGCTCCCGGTGAGACGATGGCAATGCCGCTACAGAACGTCATCTTGGGTCTGTAGGCTTGCACAGGAGTGGCCATTCGGTCGTTCCGAATCACAGAAATAGTCTCCTGGGCGCAGATAACGCTGGTCGGACCATGGAAGATCGCCACTGCGGTGAAAAAGCCAAACAAAACTTTCATACGCAAGCGCCTCCAGATCGTTTATTCTCACGAAGCCTGCGCCCTGCTCAGCCCTTAGACTGTAGGATTAAATGGTAACGGCCCCAGATTCCCAGCCCTCAAGTCCGACGAGTTCAAATGCTTGACAGCATCTCGTACTGTAGTCGCGGCAATCCGGATCTCGATGGGGAGGCCTTGCGCCAGATCATATCGGTGTCACGGCGCAATAACGCCATCCATGGCATTACCGGTCTTCTCGTGTACGGCAGTGGCCTTTATTTCCAATGGCTAGAAGGCCCCCCACAAGCGCTACAGCATCTGATGGACAGGATCCGCCGGGATCCCCGTCATGACAGTCTGGTGATTCTGGGCGCTAACTTCGATGAACCCGAACGCGTATTTCCCCAGTGGGACATGGAACCCGTCGGCCCCGAAGAAATCCACGCGGTACTGGTCGACGCGATCGGTAGTATCAAAACCGAGACCAATGGGGCATTACTGGAGCGGTTGTTGGATCACGTCCGTGGTTTGGTCTAAGGCTGGTGTGACGGTCAGGACCGTGCTGAGCCCGTGGATCGACGAAGACCTCAGTGACTCGAGTCAGGTCGGTTGAATGATTTCCGGGGTGAGCGTCTGGATGGCCTGATAGTTGGTTAAGAAGACCTGACCATGCAGGCGCTGGAGCAGGGGGGTGGTGTTGAGCTTGTCCATCACCGGACCCTTGATTTCGGAAAAATGCAGGGCAATGCCCGAGTCTTTCAGCCGGCTGGCAATGGCTTCGAGACTCTCCAGCGCGCTCGCGTCAATGTCGTTGATCGCAGAACATTGCAGCAGCACATGTTCAAGCCCAGGGTGGGAGGCCACTTCGGCATTGATTCGATCCTCAATACTGCGTGCGTTGGCGAAGAACATGCTGGCATCGACCCGCAAGCAAACCAGCCTGGGGCTCACCCGTACAGGGTGTCGAAGCACATTGCGAAAGTGTTCCGTACCGGGTACCAAGCCCACGGTCGCGATGTGAGGTCGACTGGCTCGGAATATAAACAGTCCCAACGATACCGCGACGCCAGTGACCAAACCCATTTCGACACCGATGAGTAAGGTGGCTATTAAGGTCGTCACAACCGCAATAAAGTCGATTTTGGAGAATGCCCAGGTTTGTTTGAAGATCTCGAAATCGACCAGGGACAACACGGCCACGATGATGGTTGCGGCCAGAACCGCTTGAGGGAGATAAAAGAGTGCTGGCGTCAAAAACAGCGAGGCCAGCGTGATGCCTACGGCTGTGTAAACGCCAGCTGCGGGCGTTTGGGCTCCAGCATCAAAGTTCACCACCGAGCGTGCAAAACCCCCCGTGACCGGAAAGCCTCCCGTCAAGGCGGCGGATAGGTTGCTCGCACCCAGTGCCACGAGTTCTTGATCGGGCTCGATGCGTTGCCGCCTTTTGGCCGCGAGCGTCTGACCGACCGAAACCGATTCCACAAACCCCACCACGCTGATCAGCAGCGCAGGTACCGCCAGCTCTCGCCATAGCGCCAGATCCCAGACCGGCAGCGTTAGGGGCGGCAAACCTTGCGGCACGCTACCGACGATCTTCACGCCCTGGGTATGCCACCCCAGCGCCCAAGTCAGGAGAGTGGTTGCTGCGATTGCCGCAACAGGTCCTGCTTTTGCGAGCATGTCGGCTAGGTTCTGGCTGAGCCCCCGACGCAACAACAAGGGCTTCAATCGTTTGCGCACCCAGAATAAAAATGCGGTCGCCGTCACACCCATGGCCAGTGTGAGCAGGTGGGTGTTGGGCGCCTGTTGTGCGAGAGCAATTACCAGTTCAATGAAGCTGTGGCCCTCGGCCTTGACGCCCATCAGCGTCTTGAGCTGGCTGGTGGCAATCAACAGAGCCGAGGCGGAGATGAAGCCCGAGACCACCGGGTGACTCAGGAAGTTAGCCAGAAAACCCAGACGCAAAACGCCCATCAGCAAGAGGATAAGACCGGACACAAAGGCTAAGGTGATCGCTACCGCCCAGTATTGGGGAGAGCCCGCAGTCGCGTGCTGGCCGATGGCCGCTGCAGTCATAAGCGAGACCACCGCAACCGGTCCGACGGCCAGAACGCGGCTGGTACCCAACATCGCGTAAAAAATCAGCGGTGCAACGCTGGCGTACAACCCCACTTCAGGGGGGAGTCCGGCCAGCATTGCGTAGGCTAGACTTTGCGGAATCAGCATGATCGTCACGATCAGTGCAGCCACCAGATCGCCCATCAAGGTCTCACGGTCGTATCGGCGGCCCCAATCCAGTATGGGCAGAGTCGGCAACCATGTTCGCCAGAAGAAGGCCTGCTTCATCGATCAACCACGTTATCCATGAGCGGGTCCGTCTTGCTTCGGAGCTCGGTTTAACCTGTCCGGGTCGGTTGCGAGTGGCGATCGATTACTTCAAAAATAATCATGCCTGCCACCATGAAGGCGACGAAGACTGCGGCCTTGGGTTGACCTGCGGCCAGCGAAACCAGCGCTGGTCCGGGGCAAAACCCAGCCAGGCCCCAACCAGCGCCGAATAGCAGGGCGCCGACGATCAATCGGCGGTCGATCTGGCTGGACGTCGGCAGGCGCATGACACCGCCCAGAAAGCTGACAGTCCGCTTTTTGGCGAGGGTAAATGCAAAGACGCCAACGCCAATGGCGCCGCCCATCACGAGGGCCAATGAGGGGTCCCAGTTGCCGAACAGGTCCAGAAAACCCAGCACCTTGCCTGGGTCCGTCATGCCCGAGAGCAGCAATCCAATACCGAAGAGGAGACCCACCAGGAACTCAGTCAGACGATGTCGCATGTTTTAGCTGCCTTTCGCGCTTTAGATGAGGTGGCGTACCACGTAAACCGTCAAAAACCCGGCGCCCATGAACGTGAGCGTGGACACCAGGGAACGGGGGGAGAGTCGCGACAAACCGCATACGCCATGTCCGCTGGTACAACCCGAGCCGAACCGGGTGCCGAATCCAACGAGGAGCCCAGCCCCAGCGATGGTCAGATACCCTGCATCGATCCGCGGTACGGCGATAGCCTCAGGAAACAGGGAAGCTGCGACCAACGGCGCGGCTGCCATTCCAAGTAAAAACGCGAGTCGCCAAGCGACGTCACCGCTGCGTGGCGCAAGTAAGCCGCCCAAAATGCCGCTGATGCCCAGAATGCGACCATTGATCAGGATGAAGAGGGCTGAGGCCGCTCCGAGCAATAGGCCACCGCCCAGAGACCCCCATGGGGTGAAGTGTGTCCAGTCGATCGTCATGGGGCATCCTCGCTGGGAGTGCAGAACTGGTTGTAGAGAACCTCAAGCACCGCAAGGGCCTGGGGACTATTGACCCTGTAGTAAATGCTCTTACCCTCGCGGCGCGTACTGACCAGGCCGTCTTCGCGCAGCACGGTGAGTTGCTGAGAAAGCGTGGGCTGCACGATGCCCAGCAGCGTTTCGATGTCCCCCACGCGCATCTCTCCTCGGGATAGTTGGCAGAGAATCATCAGGCGGTCCGGGTTAGCGAGGACCTTCATCAGTTTGCATGCCTGCTCCGCAGCGTCTTGCATCTGCTCAAGTTCGACCGAGAGGACGTTCATCCGAGCCTTCTATGATTTAGGAGCGTATAGTCTATTGACTTTGAATTTATCTGTCAATATAGTATAGAGATATAAACTAAGGAGTCTAGGATGACGACAGCGGCGCCAACCCCTCGCGTGCACGGTGTCTTCGATGAGGCCACCTGGACGGTGACCTACGTGGTCCATCAAGGGCCTGGCAGTGCCTGCGCGGTCATTGATTCGGTGCTGGACTATGACCCCAAGTCTGGCCGCACCAAGACTCACTCAGCCGACCGCGTCATCGACTACGTCAAGTCCAACCACCTGACAGTGGCTTGGATTTTGGAAACGCACGCCCACGCCGACCACTTGAGCGCGGCGCCTTATCTGAAGCAACAACTCGGTGGCATGACCGCCATCGGCAATCAGATCACCCACGTGCAGGACGTGTTCAAAGGCATTTTCAATCTGGAGCCCGAGTTCAAGACCGACGGCTCACAGTTCGATCATCTGCTGGCCGACGGAGAGACGTTCAAGATCGGCGAACTAACAGGCAAGGTGATCTACGTGCCGGGTCACACCCCCGCCTGTATTGCCTATGCGATTGGGGATGCGGTGTTCGTGGGGGATACCCTGTTCATGCCGGATGTGGGCACCGCGCGTTGTGACTTTCCCGGTGGTGATGCCAGGACCTTATATGCTTCGGTGCAGAAGCTCTTGAGTCTGCCCCCGCAGACCCGTTTGTTCATGTGCCACGACTACCCTCCCAACCAGCGTGAAGTTGCGTTCGAAACCACGGTGGCTGAGCAGCGGGAAAAGAATATTCATGTTCACGACGGCATTGCCGAAGCCCAGTTTGTGGAGATGCGTACCCGTCGCGATGCAACGCTCGAAATGCCGGCACTGATCCTTCCCGCGGTTCAAATTAATATCCGCGCGGGCGAGATGCCGCCCAAGGAAAGTAACGGAATCGCCTACCTCAAAATACCTCTAAACGCACTCTAACGATGTCTGGATTCACCTATCCTCAAGAAATGTGGGACAAACGGTTCGCCACACCCGAGTATTTATTTGGCGAAGAGCCCAATGCCTTTTTGGCATCGCAAGCGCATCGTTTTCGGCCAGGTAATGCCCTGGCCATTGCTGATGGTGAGGGTCGAAACAGCGTATGGCTGGCCCGCCAGGGGTTGATCGTTGACGCCTTCGACTTCTCCCCGCCGGCCATATCCAAGGCGCAGGCGCTGGCCGCGAAGCATGGGGTCGAGGTCAACTTTGTGTGCAGCGACTGGCAGTCCTTTGCGTGGCAACCTGAACACTACGATCTGGTTGCCGGTATCTTTTTTCAGTTTGCCACGCCAACCGAACGGGCTGATTTGTTCGAGCGCATCAAGCACAGCCTGAAGCCAGGCGGTCTACTGGTCATCCAGGGCTATGGCAAAAACCAGCTGAGCTTCAGGACGGGTGGGCCTGGCAAACTGGAACACCTGTATGACGAGGCATTGTTGCGCGAGGCATTTTCTGGCTTTGACATCCAGGTGTGCGAAACCTACGAAACCACCATCCAGGAGGGTTCAGGCCACAGTGGCATGTCCGCTTTGGTGGGTTTTGTCGCGAGGAAACCATGACTGAAAACCTCCATCTCGTTTGCCCACATTGCAATGCGACCAATCGGGCACCCAAGGACAAGCTCAAGGCTGACCCAGACTGTGGCAAATGTCATCAGCCGCTACTCGCGGCGCACCCCGACAATCTGAATCAATCCGCATTTGAGGCCCAGCTGCTCAAGAGCGATTTGCCCCTGGTGGTGGATTTTTGGGCGCCTTGGTGTGGTCCTTGCCGGATGATGGCGCCAGCCTTTGAAAAGGTCAGCCAGGACCTGCATGGTCAGGCGCGTTTTGTGAAGGTGAATACTGAGGTCGAACAGGTACTGGCAGGCAGGCACAACATTCGAAGTATCCCCACGTTGGCGGTCTTTGCGGGTGGCCGCGAGATGGTCCGGCAGGCCGGGGCGATGTCGGCGTCCGATTTGACGCGCTGGGTCAGTACCGCCTTGCTTCAGGTCTGAATCTGCGGATGGCTCGATCCGGCCAGGTTTGCGCGAGGATTGGGCGTCGGGTCATGGTGACGTCCCGCCAGAGGGCTCAACAGGCAAGGGGTTGAGCGCCGCGACCTGCGCATCGTCATAGCCGAGCTCGCGCAGAATCTCGGAAGTGTGTTCGCCCAATTTCGGTGGTGACAGGCGCACGCCCGGGCGCTTCCCGTCGAGCGTGATCGGCATCAATACCGTCTGGGTTGGCCGACCATCGGGCAAGCACATCGGCGCCAG
>JBBAOE010000020.1:37097-45771 GCA_040401595.1 Burkholderiaceae bacterium | reverse complement strand
GTGTCGCTGACCACTGCCAAAAAGATCTGCTCGTCGTCTTTGACTTTGAAGATGTCGTAGATACCCCAGGCCGAGATTCGTGCGGGCATGGGTTCCGCTGCCTTGCCGGTGACTGCAAACTGCATCATGTGCTGACCCACTAGGAACACATTGTTCTCGAAGAGGGCGCTTTGCACCTCCTGTCCCAGCCCGGTTCGTTCGCGCACAGCAAGCGCTGCCATGGCCCCCATGGCGCCAAACATGCCGCCCATGATGTCGTTGATGCTCGAACCCGCCCGCAGAGGGTCGCCAGGTCGACCGGTCATGTATGCAAGTCCCCCCATCATCTGCACGACTTCGTCGAGTGCGGTGCGTTGCTCGTAAGGACCGGGCAGGAACCCTTTCAGGCTGACGTAGATGAGCCGCGGGTTGAGCGTCTTCAGGCTTGCGTAGTCGAGCCCCAACTTGGCCATCGTGCCAGGCTTGAAGTTCTCGCTGACGATATCGGCGGTCGCGATCAGGCGCAGGACGGCTTCGTGACCCTCCGGAGTTTGCAGATCAATGGCCAGGCTCTTTTTGTTCCGGTTGAACAAGGGGAAAAACCCTGCGCCTGAGCCGATCAGGTTGCGGGTGGTGTCGCCGTGGCGACCCTGTCCGATCGATTCGACCTTGATGACTTCCGCGCCCAGGTCACCAAGGACCATGCCACAGGTCGGCCCCATGACCATGTGGGTGAATTCGACCACGCGAACTCCGCGATAGGGTTGCGCCTGTTCAGACATGTGGACTCCCGCGGCTAACCCAGCCTTTGGGCAGTCCAGCCAAGGGGGTCATTCCGTACAGCGGTTCTCCGGGCAATCCCTCTGCCAGGTGTACGCGGGCGGCAAACAGCGCAGGCAGATCGATACCGGTCTGAATACCAATGGCTTCGAACATAAACACCAGGTCCTCGGTGACGACGTTGCCCGACGCGCCGGGTGCGAAGGGACATCCCCCCAGTCCCGCCATCGAACTGTCGAAGGTACGCACTCCAGCCTCATAGGCGGCAAGACAATTGGCCAGGCCGAGGCCGCGCGTGTTGTGAAGATGCGCGGCACCGGTCCGGTCGCCAATGACGCTTCGAACCCGATCAAACAGCCTGCGGATCTGGGCAGGATTGGCCATTCCGGTCGTGTCGGAGAGTCCCGACTCATCTGCTCCGGCTTCGATGACCTGTTCTGCAAGTTGCACCACTTCGTCTTCCGAAACGACACCTTGCAGCGTGCAGCCGAATGCAGTCGCGATACCCGCTTCGATCATGACATGGGGAGCCAGTTGGTTGCGCAAGGCGACGATGGCCCGGACTTCATCCACCATTTCCGTGGGCGTCTTTCGAACATTGGCGAGTGAGTGCGCCCGACTGGCCGAGACCGGGATCGTGATCTTGTGGACTCCCGCAGCGAAAGCGGCTTGGGCCCCCCGCAGGTTTGGAACCAGGGCCATGACGGTCAGACTGGGATGCTTCAGGGCGTGGCGCACGATCTCGGCCGCATCAGCCATTTGCGGCAGCAATCTGGCCGGAACGAATGAGGTCACTTCGATCTCCCGGATCCCACTGGCCACCATCGCATCTATCCACCGCAGTTTGGCTTCGGTTGGCATGATGGCTGAGACCGATTGCAGTCCATCGCGTGGTCCGACCTCGCTGATCAGGACATTCGGCAGAAGATTCATCGTTTTCAAGATAGTTCTGCTGTACAGAATCTCATGGGGATTCTGAGTGATGGTCGCAATGGTACGCCCGCCTTGGGGACCATTCTTTGGCGTGGCGATCGGCGGGTCACCGACCGGTGCGCGTACGGGTTAACCCTTTCCTAGGCGATGGTGCTGGCGGGTACATCTCAGGGCACACTGACGTTCATGCGGGGGCGTGCGCGAACAGGCCGTGCAGGCCATGGTCGTGCACCGATTTGGCCCCGCCCAGTCGAAAAGGATTTCGGGATGAACCTGTCAACAACGAACGAGACGCGTGCTGAAACAGTCCTGACATTTGCCCGTTCGGTCTATCGCGACGATCACGAAATGTTTCGTCAAACGGTACGTCGGTTCCTGGAGCGTGAATGCCTGTCGCGACAGCGTGACTGGGACCGCGAGGGCAGGGTTGACCGCAACACCTGGATCAAGGCGGGACGCGAGGGGCTATTGTGCCCGTCGATCGACTCCGCATGGGGCGGCGGTGGCGGCGATTTTGGGCATTGCGCTGTGCTGAATGAAGAGGTGGCGCGGTCGGGTCTGAGCGGCTTAGGCTTTTCGCTGCATTCGGATATCGTCGCGCCGTATCTTGAACGGTTGGGCACGCCCGAACAGAAAGAGCGATGGCTGCCCGGATGCACCGCCGGCACGACGATTCTCGCGATTGCAATGAGCGAGCCGGGCGCAGGCAGCGACCTGAAGGCGATCCGCACCCAGGCTGTTCGGGAGGGCGACGAGTACATCATCTCGGGTTCGAAGACCTTCATCTCCAACGGCCTGAATTGCGATCTGATTGTTTTGGTCGCGAAGACCCAGCCCGAGCTCGGGGCCAAGGGTGTTTCCTTGATCCTGGTCGAGACCGATCGAGCGGGTTTTCGTCGTGGTCCCAAGCTGGAAAAAATGGGTCAGGAAGCTGCCGATACCGCCGAGCTTTTTTTCGATGACGTCCGGGTGCCCGTTGGCAACCTGCTTGGCGAGGAGGGACGTGGATTTGCCTACCTGATGCAGGAGCTGGCGCAGGAGCGACTCGTCATTGCGATTACGGCAGCAACAAAACTTGAAGCGATGCTGGACGAAACGATCCGCTACACCAAGGCGCGCATGGTCTTTGGCAAGCCCCTGTTCGAATTTCAGAATACCCGGTTCAAGCTCGCTGAAGTCAAGGTCAAAGCCACTTCGGTCCGCATGATGGTCGACCAGTACCTGAGCGAGCACCTACGGCGCAAACTGACTCTGGAGGAGGCGGCGATTGCCAAACTCCACAGCACCGAGACGCTTGGCCAATGTCTCGATGAACTGCTGCAGTTGTATGGCGGGTATGGATACATGATGGAGTATCCGATCTGTCGTGCGTTCGTGGATTCGCGGGTTGACCGGATCTACGGCGGGACCAGCGAGGTCATGAAAGAGCTCATCGCGAGAAACCTCTGAAACCCGCGCCGGTAGTCGGGTCTGCCGCTCCCTGAGCGCAGGCTGCATTCAATTCTCAGCACCACCCCTAGAACGCCATTCCAGTTGTCAATAGAAGAGGACTGATGCTATGAACGGATCTGTAACGTCTCGCTACGAGACGATTCGGCTGTCGGTCGACGCAACGGTCGCGACCATTACCCTGAATCGACCGGAACGCCTGAATGCCGCGCCGCCGGCGATGTTCGACGAAATCCGCGCTGCATTCGACGAGTTGCCGCGATTGGGGGCACGCGCGCTCATTCTGACCGGAGAAGGCAGAGCCTTCTGCAGCGGCGCAGATCTTGCAGGGCGGGGAGATTTGCAATCGGCCCAGCCAAATGCAGTCACCGCGCCGCGTGGTGAAGGGGCCTACCGGGCGCTCACCGAGCACTATGCGCCCACGATGATCGCACTCTCGCGCCTGGGGATCCCCGTGATCGCGGCAGTCAATGGCGTAGCAGCCGGCATTGGTTGCTCGCTGGCTTTAGCCGCCGACCTGGTGATTGCCGCCCGGTCTGCCTATTTTTTGGAGGCTTTTGTGAACATCGGTCTGGTGCCCGATGGCGGTGCCAGCTGGATGCTAACGCGCCTCGTTGGCAAGGCACGCGCAGTCGAAATGATGATGCTCGGCGAGAGGATTCCTGCAGAGAAGGCTGAGTCCTGGGGCTTGATCTACAAAGCGGTCGATGACGCCGACTTGAGCGCGCAGGCGAACGCACTCGCTCAGCGGTTAGCGGCCGGGCCGACCCGTGCGCTGGGTCTCATGCGCCAGGGAATCGCCCGGGCGCTCGAGCAAACTTACGCTGAAGCGTTGGCCATGGAAGCTTCGCATCAGATGATTGCGGCCAATACCGCCGATGCCCGGGAAGGGCCAACAGCGTTTCTTGAGCGTCGCAAGGCGGTTTTCAAGGGAGAGTGACCAAACACTCAATCGGATGTTGAGTCGCCGGTTGGGCCAATCTGCGTTCGAAGAGTCTTCAAGCCATGCGTATTGAATCCAAGGCCTTCGGTTGGCTGTTTTCGTACCTCATCCTTGTGGTTCTCGCCGGAACCGCGGGCTTGGTGCTGGTGGGGATCAACCCGAGCCATGAATTTTTGGCTCGCTTGGGCTTCTATCTGTTTGGCCTTGCCGCCTTCCTCGCCATTGCCACCCTGTGCCTTCTGGTTGGCGTCGTGGTGACGATCCAGTTGATCAAGCTGCGGGGCGATTACCCCACAGGCTGATGTGCTCGTTCTGAACATTCCAGGACTAGGCGGCCCCGTAGGTCCGAACATCGCGCTTCGAACTGCCCGGGGTTTCTAAAGACCTGACAGAAACTCGGCCAGGGCCTCGTTGGTCGCCTCGGGCGCTTCTTGTTGTACCCAGTGACCGATACCGGGCAGGATCGTGGCGCCGCGAAAGTCACGGCAGTGAACGCCAGCTTTGGCGTAGGCATCTACACCGGGGACAAAGGCGCGCACCTGGTCGTTTTCGCCTCCGATAAAGCACGCGGGCTGGGTCACGGGTTTACCGGCAATCTCAGCCAGTTGTGTCACGTCCAGTGTTTGAGCACGGTAGCGGTTGAACGCTCCGCGAAAGCCAGTCTGGCTGAACGCGGTGATGAATACCTCCAGATCCTCGGGCGGGAGCCATGCGGGAAACGGTTGGGGGTCGGGGAGTCCGATCAGTAAGCCCTCATCCTTGGGCTTGGTTTTGAAGATTTTGCGGACGTCGGGGTCCCGCGACCCCTGACCGGAGAGGGCGAAGTAAACCTTGCGCAGGGCCGACGCCACATCAGCTTCGAAGTCCGCCTCGGCCCGGCCCTCTTCCTGAATGTAGAGCTGATAGAAAAATCGATCGCGATAGATTTCGGCAGCAAGTTCCAAGAACGATCTCGAGCGGATCGGCACAAACGGAACGCTCAGGCCCGACACCGCCCGGATCCGCTCCGGGAAGAGCACTGCCGTGTTCCAGACGATGGGTGCTCCCCAGTCATGGCCAAACAGGATGGCCTGACCTGGGCCCGGGCCGCCGGCCGAGCTCGCGCCCAAGGCATCGACGACCGCAATCACATCGCTGCAGAGCTCGCGCATTGTGTAGGCTTCGACCGGCCACGGGACTGAACTCTTGCCATAGCCGCGAACATCCATCGCGGCGATTCGGTAGCCGCGCGCAGCGAAGTAAGCCAATTGATGCCGCCACGAATAGCCAAGCTCTGGCCAGCCGTGGACGCATACGATCAGGGGGCCCTCGCCCAGCACAACGACGCTGAGTTCGATCGCGCCATTTTTAATGGTGAGAGACTGCATGATGATTTCAATCCTGACGATCGATGTCGACCACTCGGATCGTAACGCCGTTTTGTCGATATCCGTGCAGCCGCGCACCAGTCGGCTTAAACTGATTCTATTTTTACGGGGCTTTCGATGACCGCCTACCCGCTGATGCTCAGCCCTCTGGATCTGGGCTTCACAACTCTGAAAAATCGGGTGCTGATGGGCTCGATGCATGTTGGGCTTGAAGAGGCCAAGAACGGCTTCGAGCGTATGGCCGCGTTCTACGCCGAACGGGCGCGCGGCGGTGTGGCGTTGATAGTGACCGGTGGCATCGCCCCGAACGACCGTGCCCGCCCCATGCCGGGCGGCGCCAGCATGACCACGCCGGAAGAGGCGCAAAAACATAAAATCGTGACCCAGGCGGTCCATGATGCGGGTGGCAAGATCTGTATGCAGATTCTGCACTTTGGGCGCTATGCCTACCACCCCGAGCTGGTCGCACCGAGCGCGATCAAAGCGCCGATCAACCCTTTTCGTCCGCACGCGCTCAGCACCGAAGAGGTGGAGCAGACGATTGAAGATTTTGTGCATGCTGCCGCGCTGGCCCAAGACGCCGGCTACGACGGCGTGGAGATCATGGGCTCTGAGGGCTACCTGATCAACGAGTTTATCGCCGCGCACACCAATCATCGCGACGACGCCTGGGGCGGCAGTTATGAAAACCGCATCCGCTTCCCGCTGGAAATTGTGCGGCGTACGCGTGCCAGGGTGGGCGCCAATTTCATCCTGATCTTTCGCCTGTCCATGCTCGATCTGGTCGAAGGCGGCTCCACCCTGGCCGAAGTGGTGCAACTGGCGCAAGCGCTAGAGGCGGCCGGGGTCACGATTCTGAACACGGGCATTGGCTGGCACGAGGCGCGCATTCCCACTATCGCGACCAAGGTTCCCCGCGCCGCCTTTGCGTGGGTGACGCAGCAACTCAAGGGCAAGGTTGGTATTCCGCTCGTCGCCACCAACCGCATCAACACGCCTGAGGTGGCCGAACAGGTGTTGGCCGATGGCATGGCAGACATGGTGTCGATGGCCCGGCCCTTCCTCGCCGATCCCGATTTTGTGAACAAGGCTGCTGCGGGCAAGGCGGATGAAATCAATACCTGCATCGGCTGCAACCAGGCCTGTCTGGACCACACCTTTGGCGGCAAGATCACGTCGTGCCTGGTGAACCCGCGCGCCTGCCATGAGACGCTGATGATCGAGACGCCTGCCCGCGCGAAAGAGCGCGTAGCCGTGGTCGGTGCCGGCCCCGCCGGACTGGCGTTTGCCACCACGGCGGCGCGACGCGGCTTTGACGTTACCTTGTTTGACGCTTCCAGCGAAATTGGTGGCCAGTTCAACCTTGCCAAGCAGATACCGGGAAAGGAAGAGTTCTACGAGACATTGCGTTATTTTGGCAAGCAGATTGAACTGACCGGCGTCAACTTGAAGCTCGGGCAGAAGGTGAGCGCTCAGACGATCATCGAGGGTGGCTTTGACGAAGTGGTCCTGGCCACAGGCGTGAGTCCGCGTATCCCGCAGATTGACGGTATCCATCACCCCAAGGTTCGGGGCTACCTCGAAGTGATCCGTGACAAGTGCGCCGTGGGCCAGACCGTGGCACTGATTGGCGCTGGCGGGATTGGGTTTGACGTTGCCGAATATCTGCTGCATGAGGGTACGAGCCCTAGCCTGGATAAGGCCCGATTTTTTGCAGAATGGGGCGTGGACACCGACTACTCGACGGCGGGTGGCTTGCAAGCGGCCCATATCGAGCCCAGTCCGCGCAAGGTTTACTTGCTGCAGCGCAAGGCCGGAAAAGTCGGCGAGGGCCTGGGTAAAACCACCGGCTGGATCCACCGGACATCGCTGAAAAATCGCGCGGTCGAGATGCTTAATGGCGTCACCTACCGGCGCATCGATGATGCCGGTCTGCATATCACCGTCGGCGACCAGGACCTGACGATTCCGGCCGACACGGTGGTGGTTTGTGCAGGGCAGGAACCACAGCGCGAATTACAAGAAGCCTTGGTCGCTGCCGGCTGCAACGTGCATCTCATTGGCGGTGCGGATAAGGCTGTCGAACTCGACGCCAAACATGCGATCAAACAGGGTACCGAGCTGGCCCTGTCGCTGGGCAACCTCAACCATCAAGCACCAACACCCGCCGCCCCCGCTGGCCTTCAACTCTTGCCTGCCGTCGCTCAGTCGCTTGCGCTCTGGCACGCGATGATCGGCAAAGCAGAGATGGGCGAGCTTGGCTCGATTCTCCATCCCAAGGCGGTCTTTCGCTCGCCCGTCGCCCACACACCGTATGCCAGTGCGCCCGTCGTACAGTTGTTCTTGACGGCAGCCAGCCAGGTGTTCGAGGACTTTGTCTACCACCGCGAACTCGCCGGCGCGGACGGTACCAGCGTAGTGCTGGAATTCAGCGCCAAGGTGAACGGCAAAGCGCTCAAGGGGATCGACCTGATCCAGTTTGATGCTGAGGGACGCATCCTTGACTTTGAAGTGATGGTGCGACCCATGAGCGGTCTGCAGGCGCTCGCCGATGAGATGGGCAAGCGTATGGCGCCTTATATGGCGGCATTCAAAGCCCCCCGATAATCATTCAACTGAGTAGAGTCATGAGCGAAAATTTCAACAATCTTTTTTCAATTCAGGGCAAAACTGCACTGGTCACCGGCGGCTCCCGCGGCATTGGCGAGATGATCGCGGCCGGCTTCCTGTCGCAGGGCGCCAAGGTCTATATCTCGTCACGTAAAGCGAAGGCCTGCGAGGCCACGGCCGAGCGCCTGAGCCAGGTCTATGGTGGGCAATGCATCGCGCTGCCGGCGGATTTGTCCAACCTGGCGGGCGTTGAAAGTCTGGCAGCACAATTGGCTGCGCATGAGACGAAGCTGGATATTCTGGTGAACAACGCCGGCGCTTCCTGGGGCGCTCCCCTCGATCAGTTTCCGGAAGTCGGCTGGGACAAAGTCATGGACACCAACGTCAAGGGTGTTTTCTTTCTGACCCAAAAGCTGCTGCCTCTGTTGCGGGCTGCCGGGCAGGGTGCCAGCCCTTCGCGGGTGATCAACATCGGTTCGATCGATGGTCTCAAGAGTTCTGCGTTTGATGCGTTCTCCTATGGCGCATCCAAAGCGGCGGTCCATCACCTGACCCGCTTTATGGCCCGGCATCTGACCAAAGAGCGCATTCTGTTCAATGCCATCGCGCCCGG
>JBBAOE010000020.1:0-36997 GCA_040401595.1 Burkholderiaceae bacterium | reverse complement strand
ACAGCGGCCCCTGAGTCCGGAGATACCCTGATGAAGGCCCACTTGAGCCTTGGGGCGCTGTGCGCAGATTGATGATCTGCTTGCCCCGACCAATCAAGGACAGACGCTATGGCCCAACTCGATCGCCGTCAATGGCTTGCAGGCGCTTCATCCCTGTGCGCTCTTGGAGCGATACCCGCCTCTGCACTCGGTGCACTGGATCCCGCGGAGAAGTTTGATCTTCTCGTGCGAAATGCCAACGTGCTAGACCCCAGTCAGGGACTTTCGGGCAAGCGTGATATCGGTATCCGCTTCGGGCAGATTCGAGCGGTCGAAACCGCGATCGAACCTGGGCGAGCCGCGCGGGTATTTGACGCGGCCGGCAAGCTGGTCACCCCTGGCCTGATCGACCTGCATTGTCATACGTTTCCCTATGGCTCTGCGATCGGCATTCCAGCCGACGAACTGGTCGCACACCAGGCAACAACGACCGTCGTGTCGGCCGGTGATGCTGGAGCTAACAATTTTGCCGCCTACCGTCGATTTATCGTGCCAGCTTCGCGGACTCGGCAATTTGCGTTCATCCACATTGCAGTCGCGGGCCTCGCCGGCTTTCCGGTCCCGGAGCTCTACAACATCGACTATGCCCAACCCGAGGCGACCGCCCGAGCCGTCGCCGAGAATGCCGACATGATCCTCGGCGTCAAGGTCCGGATGAGCGAAAACGTGATCGCGAAACATGGCCTCGAACCCCTGAAGCGGGCGGTCAAGGCCTGTGAACTCTCGGGCGTGCCCGCGAAGATCATGTGCCATATCGGTGGGGTATCCGACCGCGCGTTGATGTCGAAGATTCTCGATACGCTTCGTCCCGGAGATGTGCTGACCCACTGTTTTTCGGGTGCCCCCAACATCGATGGCGAGGGAACCAACATCGTCCAGGATGGCAAGTTGCTTCCCTCGGCCCTGGAGGCAAAACGCCGGGGTGTCATTTTCGATATTGGACACGGCGGCGGCAGCTTTGACTACACCATTGCCGAAGCAGCCATCGCCCAGGGGATTCTGCCGGACACGATTTCTTCCGACGTCCATGTGTTTTCCGGCAATACCCCTGGGATGCCTTACCTGCCTTGGGTCATGAGTAAGTTTCTCGGCATGGGTTTCTCCCTGTCCGAAGTTGTGTCCATGGCGACGCAGGTGCCGGCGCGTGTGATCGGACGTATTCCCAAACATGGAACGCTTCAAATCGGTGCTCCGGCCGACCTTTCGGTCCTCGAACTCGTCGAGGGCCCGGTTGAGTTTGTGGACACTCGAAATAACAAACGACAGGGGAAGACCTTCCTTCGCCCGAGCGCAACCATCGTCGCCGGGGTGGCGTTTGGGCGCCCCTATCAGAGCCCGTTTAGTTCCCGCTGAGGCTGCTGCATGTTTAAGCGCCCAAGCCAACCCGTTCACACACTCGCCCTTGCCGTTTGGCTCGGGCTTTGCAGCGCAGCAGCGCAGGCTGCGCCCGATGCGCGACTGTTGGCGGCTGCCACGGCGACACAGCCGGCATTGATTGAGACCCTGGAACAACTCGTTTCGATTGAAAGCGGCAGTGGTCAGGTCGATGGGCTCGCCCGGATGGCGAGTCTGCTCGAGGGGCGTTTGCAGACCCTTGGTATGACGACACGGCGCCACAAGACCGTCGCGGGGGCGGGGGCCGATGTCGTGATCGGCTCAATGACCGGTAGCGGGCGCCGCCGGTTTTTGCTGATGGCGCACATGGATACGGTCTACCAGGCAGGCATCCTGAATACCCAGCCAATCAAGCGCGAGGGTAACAAACTCTATGGGCCTGGCATCGCAGACGACAAGGGCGGTATTGCGCTGATTCTCCATTCGCTGAAAATCCTCGCAGACTCGGGCTGGAAGGACTTCGACCAGATCACCGTACTCTTCAACCCAGATGAGGAAGTGGGTTCCGTCGGGTCCGGTGAACTGATCGCGTCGGTCGCCGATCAGCACCACATCGTTCTGTCCTTTGAACCGACATCAACTCGCGAACATCAAAAATCTGAATCGGTGTTGCTCGGTGCTGCCGGGACAGCTGCCGCAACGCTCGTCGTCAAGGGGCGCGCAGCCCACGCTGGCGTCGCGCCTGAGCTGGGGCGCAACGCGATTATCGAGATTGCGCATCAGATGATTCAAACCAAAGACGTTGCCGCCTCGATCCCTGGGGCACAACTGAACTGGACGAACGTCATCTCGAACAAGGCCACCAACCAGATCCCAGAACTCGCGACAGCACGCGGTGATGTGCGTCTAACGATCCCAGGCGCGGAGAAGCCCTTGTTGAGCGCGTTACAGGCCAAGCTCGCAAGTTCAAAACTCGTTCCGGATACTGAGACGACGCTCCAGCTTGTCATTGGCCGACCCGCTTTTCAGGCGGGCCAGGCCGGTCGGGCATTGGCTGAAAAAGCGCAGCGGATCTATCGGGAAATCGATCGTGACCTGGCGCTGGTGCCGATGATTGGTGGTGCCACGGATGCCGCCTTTGCCGGGCGTTCCGGCAAGGCGACAGTCGTTGAGAGCTTCGGACTCGCTGGGTTCGGGTATCACGCTCGGGACGAATATATCGATATCGAATCGATTGTCCCGCGCCTCTATTTGACGACCCGGTTACTGATCGAACTGGGTAAATCAGAACTGTAGCGACTGAACTCTCGAATTACCCGATATGCTCAATTTTTTGAAGTATCCGATGGTGCTCACCTTGCTGACGGCAGCCTCCCTGGTCGGCGCGCAGACGCCGGCTCCCAGTTTTCCAGATGCGGCGCGAAGTGACCCCTCTGGCTTGGGCTGGATGGTCGGATCGCCACCCCCCGCTGACAAGCTGGTTCAGTTTGCCGATGGCAGTGCCTATACGTTTCCGCGTTTGCGCTGGAGCTTTTCGAACTTTCGACAGCTAGTCCCGACCACCCAGGTTGCGCGAGGCCTCGGAGCGGTGCAGGCGCTGCCCCGCCGCGAAATCCAGGCCTTGAACAAGGTCGAATTTTTGCCGATCGGGCAAACGGTGGCGATGAATTGGGAGGACTCGCTGGGGGCCACCTACACCGACGGGATTGTTGTCCTGCATCGTGGACAGGTCGTTTACGAGCGATATGCCGGCGCGCTCAAGCCCGAGGGGCAGCATATTGCGATGTCAGTGACCAAGTCTTTTTTCGGAGTCATTGCGGCAGCCCTGATCGCTGAGGGGCGGCTGGATGAGACGCGAACGGTGGCTTCCTACGTTCCGGAGCTCGAAGGGACTGCGTTTGCGGATGCAACGGTCCGCCAGATCCTGGATATGACAACGGGCCTGCAATATTCCGAAAATTATGCGGATCCGAAAGCTGAAGTCTGGGCCCATGTTCGTGCTGGGGGCGTCCTGCCCAGACCTCCTGGCTATGATGGCCCACGGACGTTTTATGATTTTTTGCGAACGGTCAAAAAGTCGGGGGAACATGGGCAGGCGTTTGCCTACAAGACCGTGAATACGGACGCGTTGGGGTGGGTCATTCGTCGGGTGACAGGGAAGTCGATCGGTCAGAATCTTTCGGAGATGATCTGGTCGCAGCTTGGGATGGAACAGGACGCTTACTTCACGGTTGACTCGGTCGGTAACGAGTTCGCCGGCGGCGGGTTGAATACCGGTCTTCGTGACCTCGCAAGGTTCGGCGAGCTGATCGGCAATAACGGGCGCGCCAATGGCAAGCAGATCCTGCCGGAGGCGGCGATTCTCGATATTCGCCGGGGCGGGCGTCGGGCCGATTTCGCCAAGGCAGGCTACCCGCTACTACCGGGCTGGAGCTACCGCAGTATGTGGTGGATTACGCATAACGAGCATGATGCGTTCATGGCACGGGGTGTTCACGGGCAGAGCATCTACGTGGATCCCAAGGCCGAAATGGTGATCGCACGCTATGCGTCGCATCCGGTCGCGGCGAACGCTGGCAACGATCCAATCACGCTCCCAGCCTTTCATGCAATGGCCAAGGCGCTGATGCAGAACTGATCCCATAGCCTGGGGCAGGGCACCTCGCACGACCCGTGTCTCCCAGCGGGGTCTCCTCCCACGACCCCGGTCCCCTTAAGATTTCGGCGCTTATTTTTTCGTGTAGATCTGGTCAAAGACACCGCCGTCGGCGAAGTGGGTCTTCTGCGCCTTGGCCCAACCACCGAATATTTCATCAATGGTGAAGAGGTTCACCTTGGGGAATTGCCTGGCGTGCTTCGCGGCGATGCCGGCATCAATTGGCCGGTAGAAGTTGCGTGCGGCGATTTCCTGTCCTTCTGGACTGTATAAGTACTCAAGATAGGCCTGGGCCACGGCGCGCGTTCCCCGCTTGTCGACCGTCTTGTCGATCACCGTCACCGGGGGCTCGGCGAGAATGCTGACTGGCGGGTAAATGATGTCGAACTTGTCGCTTCCAAATTCCTTCAAGGACAGGTGGGCTTCGTTTTCCCAGGCCAGCAGGACGTCGCCAACACCCCGCTCGGCGAAGGTGACAGTGGAACCCCGTGCTCCCGAGTCGAGCACCGGGACGTTGGCAAACAGTTCGCTGACGAATTGTTTGGCCTTGGTGTCATTGCCGCCAGGTTGCTTCAAGGCATAGCCATATGCCGCCAGATAGCCCCAGCGGGCACCACCCGAGGTCTTCGGGTTGGCGGTGATCACCGAGATGCCGGGCTTGACCAGATCGTCCCAGTTCTTGATGCCCTTGGGGTTGCCCTTGCGAACGAGAAAAATGTAGGTTGAGGTGTAGGGCGAGCTGTTATGCGGCAGGCGCTTTTGCCAGTCGGGCGGAATCAGCTTCGCTTTCTCGGCTAATTCGTCCACGTCGTACGCCAGGGCGAGCGTCACGACATCGGCTTCGAGGCCGTCCATGACTGAGCGGGCCTGCTTGCCCGAGCCGCCATGGGACTGTTTGACGGAGACGGTATCGCCGGTCTTTGTCTGCCAGACCCTCGAAAAGGCTTTGTTGACCTCCTGGTAGAGCTCACGCGTCGGGTCGTAGCTGACATTGAGCAGCGAGATGTCTTTGGCGTAGGCGTAGCTAGAGGTCACCATCAAGGCGCCAAGCGCCCATGCAGCAGGCACGAGGAGGCGGCGTACGCGCGAAAAATGGGTCATTAATCGGCTCCTTGAGGTTAAGACTTCAATGCCGCGAGATTAGTCAGCTACCGAGGCCGACTGAACGAATAAATGCACCCATGTTTAGACGGTTTTCGTCTAAACCGCAAAGGCTAGCACCGGGAAAGGGGCACCTGTTGACCAGGCTGCACGAGCCAAACACCGATCGCGTACTGGCCCAAGGTGACTTTGGTCAGGCGGGAGTTTGCAGACGGACCTCACCGCCAACGATCCTCATTTCGAGGAGTATTCCATCTGGGTGATGGATATCCAACGATCCTGCAACTTCACGTCGAGCCCCGCGTCCGATGTTGCATGACCACTTCTCACTGGAGACTGGAATGGCTGACCTGTTCGACAACCCGATGGGTTTGTGTGGGTTCGAGTTCGTCGAATTCGCCTCGCCCGTGGCCGGTGTGCTGGAGCCTCTGTTTCTCAAGATGGGCTTTTCGCTGGTGGCGACCCACCGGTCTAAAGACGTGGTGCTCTACCGGCAGGGTGATATCAACTTCGTTGTCAACCGAGAGCCCAGGAGTCTGGCCGGCTATTTCGCGGCTGAGCATGGTCCCTGTGCCTGTGCCATGGCGTTTCGGGTAAGAGACTCCCACAGAGCCTATGCCCGCGCCCTGGAGTTGGGCGCCCAGCCGGTCGATGTGCCGACCGGTCCCATGGAACTTCGCCTGCCGGCGATCAAGGGAATTGGCGGCGCGCCGCTCTACCTGATTGACCGCTACGAAGACGGCAAGAGTATCTACGACATCGACTTTGCATTCATTGAAGGCGTTGACCGCCATCCACCAGGCTACGGCTTCAAGGTCATTGATCATTTGACCCACAACGTCTACAAAGGCCGGATGGCCTTCTGGTGTCACTTCTACGAACGGATTTTCAATTTTCGTGAGCTTCGCCTCTTTGATATCAAGGGCGAGTACACGGGCCTGACGAGTCGTGCGATGACCGCACCGGATGGACTGATCCGCATCCCCCTCAATGAGGAGTCCGGGGTACATGGCGGTCAGATTGAAGAATTCCTGCTGCGCTTCAGTGGGGAAGGCATCCAGCACATCGCGCTGCTGACCGATGACCTCCTCCAGAGTGTCGACGCATTAGTGGCGGCGGGTGTTCCGCTCATGAGCGCACCCAACGATACCTATTTCGAGATGCTGCAAGAGCGCTTGCCGGGTCATGGCGAGTCTGTAGCCGACTTGCAGTCACGCGGGATCCTGCTGGATGGGTCCACCACTCAGGGCGAGAAACGCCTGCTGCTACAGATCTTCAGTCAGACGCTGCTGGGTCCCGTGTTCTTCGAATTCATTCAGCGCAAGGCCGACCAGGGCTTCGGAGAGGGCAACTTCAAGGCACTTTTTGAATCGCTGGAGCGCGACCAGATTCGTCGAGGCGCGCTCCCGGTGACGGCTTCCTGAAGGACAAACCGCAGGTCTCTTCGGCCTTTAAATCTTAGGCCTCTAAATCTTGGGGGCTATCCACGTTGGGCCGACGCGATGGCCTTGGGATGGGTCACTCGGCTTCGATTTTTGCGTCGCGGATCGCCTTGGCCCATTTGGCGGTTTCGGTGCGTGAACGCTGGGCGAGCGCTTCGGGCGGCGCAGGCGCAGTTTCGAATCCAAGAGATGAAAACTTCTCCAGCAGATCTTTGTCGGCGGCTGCTGCGTTGGCCACCCGATTGAGCTTCTGAATGATGTCGGTTGGCGTGCCGGCGGGCGCGAAAATTGCAAAATATGCGATCAGTTCATACTCCTTGAGGTTCAAGGCTTCGTTGACCGTGGGGAGTTCCGGAATCACTTTCGAGCGCTGGGTCGAAGTGACAGCGAGACCACGCACCTTGCCCGCTCTGACTTGCGGCAACATCACGGCAAAATCGGCCGTGAACAGGTTGACCTGCCCGCCGATCAGATCGGTCATCGCGGCAGGTCCGCTCTTGTAGGGCACATAGTTCAGCTGAACCCCCGTCATGCTGAAGAGCATCTCACTCGAGACGCGCTGCGAGGTGCTGGCGCTGGCAAAACTCAGCTGACCCGGTTTGGCTTTGGCCAGTGCAATCAGCTCAGGCAGTGTCTTGGCAGGAACTTCGTTGTTGATGCCCACGATGAGGGGAACCTGGCCCAGAAATGCGATTGGGGCAAACGCAGTGTCCTGGTCGTAGGGAAGTTTCTTCATGAGACTCTTCAGAGCCGCATTGGTACTGTTGGTCCCAATCAGCAGGGTGTAGCCGTCGGGGGACGCCTTCGCCGCAGCATCGGCGCCCAACATCCCATTGGCGCCGGGTTTGTTTTCAACGACGATCGGCTGGCCGAGGGATTCAGACATCTTCTGGGCAAATGCCCGACCGATCTGGTCCGTCGCACTACCGGCCGCAAACGGTACGATGGCTTTGATTGGCTTGTTCGGGTAAGCCTGCGCCTGCGGTGCAGGGTTGGTCTGTGCACCACTCAGTGCGGGCGCGAGGCCGAGCAGAAGTCCGGCTGACAGCGCCAGCGTCAGCCTAGCGGTGAGAGCACTAGGGGCAGCTAGCCTACCGCGGGCGCGGCGGGTAGGCGTTGGGGCAATACGGGTGTCATGCATGATGGTCAACGTCGGAGTCTCTTCGAACATGATGCCATGGGCGCTCACCCCGCGTCCGCGCTGACCCGATGTAGTGAATTTCTTGCGCATTGGTGTACGCCCGGATAGCCGATTCGCTGCGTTGGAATCATCATGGAAAGTCTATTGAACTGATCTCTGGAGACTTGGCATGCACGAAGCCCTGATCATCGACGCCTGCCGCACACCGCGTGGGATCGGCAAGCTGGGTAAAGGCGCGCTTGCGGACATGCACCCGCAACATCTCGGCGCCGCTGTGCTCAAGGCTCTGGCGCAGCGCAATGCATTGGACACTGCCGAGGTCGACGACATCATCTGGGGTACCAGCGCGCAGCAGGGCAGTCAGTCCATGGACCTGGGCCGCATGTCGGCTCTGGATGCGGGTTACGACGTGCGCTCTTCAGGTGTAACGCTGGACCGCTTCTGCGGCTCGGGCATCACCACGGTGAATCTGGCAGCGGCGTCGATCATGTCGGGCATGGAGGATGTCGTCATCGCAGGTGGTTGCGAAATGATGTCGATGACCGCCAACTTGAACGCAGGTGCTCCGTTGCTGATGGACGCAGGCAACATGCGGCTGCGTGCCAGCCACCCGCAATCCCATCAAGGCGTATGCGCCGATGCCATCGCCACGCTCGAAGGCATTTCGCGTACCGATCTCGATGCGTTTGCCGTGCTGAGTCAACAACGCGCTGCGGCTGCCATCCAGGCAGGGCACTTTAGCCGCAGTCTCGTTCCAGTTTATAAAACAGACGGTACGCTCGCACTGGATCAGGAAGAATTTCCGCGCCCAAACACGACAGCTGAGGGGCTCGCGGAACTCAAACCTGCATTTGCGCGCCTCGCTGACTTCGCTCTCGATCCGCAGGGCACGACCTTTCGGCAGCTGATCCTTGCCAAATATCCAGGGCTCGAGATTGCGCATGTTCACCATGCTGGTAACTCATCGGGCGTTGTCGACGGCTCGGGTGCGCTATTGCTGGCCTCAAGCGGATATGCCAAAAAACGCGGACTCAAGCCCAGAGCGCGCGTCGTCGCGATGGCCAACATGGGGGACTCACCAACGCTGATGCTAAACGCGCCCGTGCCGGCCGCGCGCAAGGTGCTGGCAAAAGCAGGCCTGACGCTGGATGACATCGACTTGTTCGAAATCAACGAGGCCTTCGCCGTTGTGGCCGAAAAGTTCATTCGCGACCTCAACTTGGACCGCGACAAAGTCAACGTGAATGGCGGAGCCATTGCACTGGGCCACCCGATCGGCGCTACCGGATCGATTCTGATCGGATCGATGCTAGACGAACTCGAGCGTCGCGATCTCAAGCGCGGACTGATCACGATGTGTGCGGCAGGCGGCATGGCGCCCGCCATCATCATCGAGCGGGTCTAAGGGTAGGCATCATGAATGGCGCGCAGTTCCAGGGTCCTAACATGGGTGATCTTCTGATCGCCGCGATTGCCCGTGGTGGTGATCGGATCGCTTTCATCGATGCTGACCGACAGACCACCTATCGTGACTTGGGCGCTCAGGTGAGTGGACTGATCCAGGCGCTGAGCGCTCAGGGCCTGACAAAAGGCGACGTGATTGCCACCCTGTCGCCGAACCGGCCAGAAGCCTTCATGATGACCGCAGCCGGTTATCTGATGGGCTTGCAGGTGGTCTGGATGAACCCAATGTCGTCAGAAGCTGATCATCAGTATCAGATCGAAGACGCTGGCGTTCAGATCCTTTTTGTCGATCCAGGCACCTTTGGCACAAGAGCGCTCGCGATTCAGCAGCAGTGCGCACAGCCTCTGAACCTGTTTGGCCTTGGACCCTGGGCGGGGCAGGTCGACATCCTCGCGCAAGCCACAAGCTACCCCCCGCAGAGGCTGGAGTCGCACGCGTCGGAAAACGATCCCTGCGTGCTGATCTACACCGGAGGGACCACCGGCAAACCGAAAGGCGTTGTGCATACCCACCGGGTTCATGTTGCGATGACCCTGATGGAGATGGCCGACTTTGACTGGCCCGAGGAGATCCGGTTTCTCGCCATGACACCCATCACCCATGCGTCGGGGGCACTGATCATGCCAATACTGATGCAATCGGGAACGTTCATCATGCACGCGGGTTTTGATCCACGGATCTTTTGCGAGCTCGTCGAACGTCATCGGGTGACCTGTAGCTTCATGGTGCCCACCATGATCTATGTGTTGCTCGATTCACTCGCCCGCAAGCAGCATGACCTCAGCAGTCTGCAGACCATCATTTACGGCGCTGCGCCGATGTCGGTCGCCCGTCTGCGTGAGGCGATCGATATCTTTGGCCCGATCTTCATGCAGCTCTATGGCCAATCGGAAGCGCCCATGGCGATGACGGTTCTTCACAAGCGTGAACATGACCCGAACCGTTATCCGCATCGACTCAGTTCCTGCGGCACCCCCGTAGTCGGTATCGAGTTGAAGCTTCTGAACGATCAGGGCGTGGAGGTCCCGATTGGTGAAGTGGGCGAAATTTGTGTGCGTGGGCCGCTGGTGATGGTCGGCTATCGCAACAAGCCCGACGAGACCGCGCAGGCGTTCCGCCATGGCTGGCTGTACTCGGGTGATCTCGCCCGACGCGATCAGGACGGGTACCTCTACATCGTTGACCGTTCCAAGGACATGATCATTTCTGGCGGTTTTAACGTCTACCCACGAGAAATTGAAGATGTTCTGGGGTCGCATCCTGCGGTCGGTGCCGTCGCGGTGATTGGTATCCCGGATCCGAAGTGGGGGGAGAGCGTTCAGGCCATGGTGGTCCTGCGCGATCCGGCTGCGCTTGCGCTGGAAACGATTGAACTTGAACTCGCTGCGCTGGTGCGAAGTCAGAAGGGATCGGTGCACGTCCCGAAGAAGATTCACTTTGTCGACCGTCTGCTCACGACGGGCCTGGGCAAGATCGACAAAAAGGCCATGCGGGTTGCACTGTCAGCATGATTGCCGATCAAACTTCGATTCAGGAAACGTCATGAAGTCTGGTGTATTCAATTTTCTTGCACTTGATCGTGTCCATTTCGGCGTCCCGGCGGCCGATGCACTGCGACAGGAGATCAGTCAACGAGCGAGTGAACGCGTCGTCATCGTCACCAGTCGCACCCTGAACCGCACAACGGCGGTTGTTTCGGATCTCGCACACAAGCTGGGCGATCGAGTGGTCGGTATTTTCGACCAGTGCGTGGAGCACACGCCGCGGGATTCGGTGATCGCGCTGGCTGCGGTTCTGCGAGAGACCCGAGCGGATCTTGTCGTCAGCCTTGGCGGCGGCACCGTGATCGACACCGTCAAGATCGCTTTACTTTGCCTGGCTCAGGGTGTCGACCACAGTGATGCGCTCGATCAGTGGCATTTAAAAGTCAACCCGGACGGCAGTCTGCATGTCCCGATCGTCGCTGCGCCACCCTGTCGTCAGATCGCCATCCCCACCACCTTGTCCGGCGCTGAATTCAGCGATTTGGGCGGCGCTACCGATACCCGTACCGGAATCAAACATGGATTCACCGGTCGATTCATTGGTCCAGTGGCGGTGATTCTCGATCCCGCGATGACCCTGCACACGCCTGAGCGGCTCTGGCTTTCAACAGGCATTCGGGCGGTTGATCATGCGGTTGAAGCGATCTGCGCCCGCAATGCGCAACCCTTTCTGGATGCGCTGGGTCTGCGCGCACTCAGGCAGTTCAACCGTTCGCTCGCACGCTTTGATTCCGCAGCCGGCGACCCGAGCCGCTCTGAATCGCTGCAGGCGCGACTCGATTGCCAAACCGGAGCCTGGCTTGCAGCCACCAGCATCCGGCGTGCGGACTATGGGGCGAGTCATGGACTGGGCCATGCACTTGGGGCGGACTCCGGCATCCCGCACGGCATCACATCGTGCGTGCTTCTGCCCACGGTCATGCGCTACAACGCAGAGGACTGTGCCGATGCGCTGGCTGAGATTTCAGCTGCCCTGGGGCATCCCGACCAATCTGCTGCGGATCTCGTTGAAGCGCTGATCGGCCGGTTGGGATTGCCCACACGAATTTCCGAACTCGGCATTGCTTACGATCGTCTGGCCATCATTGCGGAAAAAGCGATGGGTAATCCATTCGTGCGTTCGAATCCCAGGCCGATCCAGAGTCCGGCTCAAACGCTGGAGATTCTGGAACGGGCCTGGTCTTGAAGCGGGCCTGAGTTTGAAGCGGGCCAGGGCCCGCTTCTCTTGCGCTCAGCGCACCGACTGGGGTTTCCCGAACGGTACCCAGATCGAGCCGTCAAACCGGACCAGCTGCATGGTCTGGAATAAGGCGAAATCATCCGCCCCCGTGCTTGCCAGGACGCCCGGAAGTGCCATTGGAATCTGATGGTCCTTCAGATTCGAAGCGATTTTCATGATGTTCTCACGTGTCAGGTTGTCTCCTGCCAGCCGCAGAACATGGGCCATGAGTTGGGCAACAGCGTAGCCGTAGGTCGCATTACCGTCATCCGGGTTGACCTCGGGCGCATACTTTTTGATCAAGGCCTTGAAGTCATTCATGGTTGGATCATTGTCCCAGCGCTTGTCGCTGCCCTCTTTGATGTAGAGCATCGAGATCAGGCCAACCGATTTGTCCAGACCGGCGGGCTTGAGCACGCTACCCACCGACGCAGACACGTTGTTGAGGTAATGGGTCGGCTTCCATCCGATATCGTCCACTTTGCGGATCGCCTGAGCAGCGAATTTCGGCGTGGTGATATTGAAAAAAGTATCGGCGCCAGAGCCTTTCAGCGTCACGATCTGTGAATCAATGGTCGGATCCGTCACCTCGTAACTTGCCTCGGCAACGATCATTGATTTGGCCTTGTCGCCCAGTCCGTCCTTGAATCCGCTGTAATAGTCTTTGCCGTAATCATCGTTCTGAAACAGAACCGCAATTTTGGCATTGGGTTTTGTGCGGACGATCTCCTGACCATAGAGGCGACCTTCCGAGTTGTAGTTCGGATTGAAACCGATCGTCCAGGGGTGTCCCTTGGGATCGTTCCATTTTGATGCGCCTGTCGCCAGGAACATATGCGGAACTTTCTTGGTGTTGACGTACTTGTGAATCGCCGTATTCGAAGGCGTGCCCAAGGTACCCATCAGTAGCAGAACTTCTTCCTGCTCGACCAGCTTGCGTACCATTTCAACCGTCTTCGGTGGACTGTAGCCGTCGTCCAGACTGATGAAATTGACCTTGCGTCCGTTGATACCGCCCTGTTCGTTGAGTTGCTTGAAGTAGGCGGCCTCAACCTTACCAATCGTACCGTAGGCGGAAGCAGGACCGCTGTATGGCATGGTCTGGCCGATTTTGATTTCGGTATCGCTGGCACCGGGATCATATTTTTTCTGGGCCAGTACCGGCGTGAGCAAGGTCGCTGACATGAGCGCCACGCTGCCGATGATCATGTGTCTCTTGTTCATGGTCACACCTCTTAGTAAAAATTCCGAACCCAACGCAATTGTGATGATGACGAGGCCAATCCACCGGATTGGTCCTACCTGTCGTCGCTAAGCCAGGTCTAAACCCCGGGGCCTTCTCAACAAAGTCATTGAGTGGCTCCGGATCTGCGCCCCACTTTTGACCAGAGCAGGTTGAGTCCTCCAGCGATTCCGCCGGGCAGAACAACCATCAGCACGATCAGTAACGCACCGTAAATGGCCCAGGGCGCGGCCTTTGAAATTTGATCGGCAAGATTGGGGATGAACTGCACAAAGGCAGCGCCGTAGAGCGCGCCGGGCAACGAGGTCAGACCACCCACCACCATCCCGACCATCAGCGTGATCGACAGAAAGACCGTAAAGCTGTCGGGCGCAACGAAGGCCACCAGAATCGCGCTCAGACTGCCGGCCACGCCGGTAAAGAGCGCACTGACGCCAAACGCCAGACTCTTGTAGAGCGACGTGTCGATTCCCATCAAGGCGGCTGCGGTCGGTTGATCCCGGATGGCGATCAAGGCCCGGCCAATCCTGCCGCGCAAGAGGTTCCAAGCGACCAGATACATGACTGCGGCAACGAGCAATGCTAAAAAGTAGAGCCATCGATCGGAGTTCAACGTCAATCCCAGAAATGACGATATGGGCGGATCGGGTTTCATGATGACGATTCCCTGCACCCCCCCAGTCCACGGCTCGAGATAGCGAAACTTCAGCAGCTGCGGAAGCGCCACCGCCAGAGCAAAGGTTGCCAACGCCAGATAATGACCTTCAAGCTTGAGGGCTGGAAGGCCAAAAAGAAACCCGGCGATCAGGCAGACCAATCCCGCAACCGGGATGGTTGCCCAGTAGGGCACATCAAACTTGTCCATGAGAATCGCGGTCGTATACGCACCGATCGCTAGAAACGCCCCATGCCCCAGTGATATCTGCCCGCTATACCCGGTCAGGATGTTTAGGCCCACGAGCGCGATCGCCGTACTCAGAACCATCGAGGCCTGAAACACATGGTAGTTGCTGAGGAAAAACGGCAACACGCATGCTACAGCCATGACCACTGAGATACGTAACCAGGGCAGTTGCGCGCGCGATGCATCGGGCGTCTGAGTCGATGTCATGACAGATCAGACCCGCGTTACGATGACTTTGCCGAACAGTCCGGCCGGGCGAATGATCAGGACCGTGATGATCAGGATCAGGGCGACCGATAGCTTTAACTCGGTGCCGATCACGTAGGCACCGAGGAGGTTTTCCAGAATACCTACCAGAAACCCGCCCAGTACGGCTCCGCCGGGGCTATCGATGCCGCCCACGAGCGCAGCTGCAAAGGCGTACAGCAACACCCCCGACATCATGTTGGGCTCCAGAAAAACAATCGGTGCGATCATCATTCCTGCGATTGATCCGAGAACCGCTGCCAGTCCCCAGCCCAATGCCAGCATCCAACCCACGCGGATGCCGACCAGTCGGCTCGAATCAGGGTTCTGCGCAGCTGCCCGCATCGCCAGGCCAAGGGGGGTGAAGCGGAAGAAGCTGTAGAGCATCACCAGGAGCACCAGAGTCACGCCGATCGAGCCCAGTTCATGCGACGAAATGAAACTAAGGCCGAAGGGAGGCTCTTTCGGAAACGGCGAGGGAAAAGACTTGATCGTATAGGTGAAGATCCATCCCGCAAGACTGTTCAGGATGACGAGGAGGCCGATGAAAACGACCACCACGTTGAGGACCGGTGCATTCTCGACCGGCCGGATGATCACCCGTTGAATCAGCACACCCAACGCGAAGGCCAGAAGCACGGTTCCAAAAAATGCGACCCAGTACGGGAAGCCCGCGTTGATCATGGTCCACGCCAGATAGGTCGCGAACATGGCGATCTCGCCTTGGGCGAAATTGATGTGGTGGGTGGACTGATAAATCATCACCAGCGCGAGTGCCAGGCTGGCATAAACCCCGCCCGTGGCAATCCCCGCAACAATTTGGTGGATGAAGGTCTCCATGGCGTTCAGTACCCGAGGTAGGAGCGACGCACCGCTTCATCGTTGCTCAACGCGGCAGCTTCGCCCGCTAACACCAACCGGCCAGTTTCAAGAAGATAGGCCTGGCTGGCCAGCTTGAGCGCCATTGCAGCATTTTGTTCAACCAGAAGAATCGTCACGCGGTCGTTCTCATTGATCGTCTTCATGATTGAAAATATTTCGCGAACGATCAGGGGCGCGAGTCCAAACGATGGCTCATCCATCAGCAGCAATCGCGGCCTAAGCATGAGCGCTCTGGCGATTGCCAACATTTGCTGTTCGCCGCCCGACATGGTGCCGGCCTGCTGCTGCCGACGTTCGCGTAGCCGCGGAAAATAGTCGTACATACGCTCCTGATCCGCGGCCGCGGCCCGTCTGTCACGACGCGTATAGCCGCCCAAGCGAAGGTTTTCCTCCGTGGTCAGACTGCCGAAGGTGCCTCGCCCATCCGGTACGTGGGCAACGCCTCGGCGAACGATGTCCTCGGTCGCCAGCTGGTCGATCGCTTCACCCGCGAACCGGATGCTGCCGCGGGTGCGAATCATTTTGCACAGGGCCCGCAAGGTCGTTGTCTTGCCTGCGCCGTTGGCACCGAGGAGCGTCGTGATCGTACCTTCCTCGATACGCAACGAAAGATCGTGGATCACCTCGGTCGCGCCGTAACCAGCATACAAACCATCCACCTCCAGCAGCGATGCCATCAAGACGCTCCGAACATCAGTGCACCGTTGTCGCGGAGTGGGTTGCAGGCTGGCCGGTGGGCGGCGAAGACTGATCATCATCGCCCCCCAGATAGGCCTGGATGACGTCAGGATGCTGACGCACATTCTGCGGAATATCGTCGGCGATCTTGCGGCCAAAATTGAGCGCGACCACCTTATCGGAGACGCCCATCACCAGGCTCATGTGATGCTCGACGAGCAGGACCGTAATGTTGAAGTCGTCCCGCACCTTTCGAATCAGTTGGCCGAGCTCGTCAAGCTCTTCGTGATTGAGCCCGGCGGCAGGCTCATCCAGCAGCAACAGCTTGGGCTGACTGGCAAGCGCTCGCCCCAGTTCGACTCGCTTCTGCGACCCAAAGGGCAGGTCCGAGACCCGGCGATCGGCCAGCGCACCAAGGTCCAGAAAATCGATCAGGGCGGCGGCACGATCGCTGATTTCGCGTTCCTCCTCGATAACGCCTGGCAACTGCAGCGCATGCGCCAGAAAGCCCTTGTGGGCGCGACAGTGGCCGCCGACGCGGATGTTGTCGCGCACGGTCATCGTCTTGTACAGGGCCAGATTCTGAAATGTCCGGCCAATTCCGATTTCAGCGGTCTTGTGACGCGGCATGCCCTCGAGCGGATGCCCGTCGAAAACAATCCGACCTTCGCTGTAGGGATAAATTCTGGAAAGACAGTTAAACAGCGTCGTTTTGCCAGCGCCGTTGGGTCCGATCAATCCGGCGATCTGGCCCGGCTGGATGTCGAAGGACACCTGATCAAGCGCAACGATGCCGCGGAATTTGACCGTGACGCCGGAAACCGTCAACAGCGGCTTAGCGGGTTTCTTCCCAGAAATGACAATCGGGTCGCTCATCACCGCAATCCTCCCATAGGAATAAATTGCTTCAATGGGTAATTACCCGGGTTCGAACGACGTGCAATGCGCTTGACAGCAGATCATGACAGCGGACTAATTCGTCACGACCGACATCACGACCCGCTGGTTTGGACAGGCCGATGCAGTGCATGTTCCTTGATCGGCGTTGCTGTTGTCGTCCGAATCTCAGTCCAGTTTCGCGCCGGAGGTTTTGACGATTTTGGCCCAGTGCGCAATGTCTTCGCGCAGCAGGTTGGCGAATTCGGCTGGACTGGCGGACGCCAATTCAACGCCCGAACTCTGTAGTTTTTCTTTCAACTCGGGCACCGCTTGAACCTGGGCCAGGTGGGCTTCCAGTTGATTGAGAACAGTTCTGGGGACGCCGGTCGGTGCAAACAGTCCGATCCAGAGGGTCCCGCTAAACCCAGGGATCTTCTCTGCGATCGCGGGCGTATCCGCGAGGACCGGTGACCGCTTGGGGGAACTCACGCCAAGCGCAATCAATTTGCCGGCTTTGATGTGCTGCAAGACCGATGGGACGCTGGCAAATGCGATGGGTACCTGGCCTCCCAGCAGATCATTCAAGGCCTGCGCCACGCCTTTGTAGGGGATATGCTGCATCTCGGTTCTGGTCATCTGGTTCATCATCTCGCCGAGCAGATGATTCAAGGTTCCATTACCAGCCGACGCGTACTGGAACGCGTTGTCCGGTTTGGATTTCAGCAGAGCCAGAAATTCATCGAGCGTGCGCGCGGGGAAAGTCGGGTGGACGACGAGCACATTCGGCACCGAGCCAATCAGAGCGACGGGTGTGAAGTCCTTGATCGGGTCAAAACCAGGGTTCTTATAGAGTGCGGGATTGATCGCCTGGGCGCTGCTGACCGTGAGTAAGAGGGTATAGCCGTCCTTGGCGCTGCGGGCAACGGCCTGGGTCCCGATATTTCCGCCGGCACCGGGCCGATTTTCAACGATGACCGACGTTGTGGTGATATCGCTGAGCTTCTGTGCAATGACGCGTCCAACGATGTCGTTGGTTCCTCCCGGCGTTTGCGGAACCACCAGCGTGATCGGCCGAACCGGATACTTCTCGACGGTGGCGGGTGCAGGGGCTAGGATTTCCGCCTGCGCTCCGATCCCGGTGTACGACAGGCAGGTCGCTGAGCATAACCAGAAGAGTTGTCGGCGCCGCTGCCGGATTGAAGTCATTCGGGTCTCCAGGACGTTTGAATGGTGCTGGCGTTTGGCCGGCTTGGATGATTAAAACTTGATGTGCGCGCGAGGGCAAGTATGCAGGCGATGTTGGCGGTCTGGAACGATCTGGATGAGGCGGTTCTGGAGGAGTACGAGGCGTGGTACCTCGATGAACACTTGCCCGAACGCCTCTCGATGGCGGGCTTCCACGTGGGTGTTCGGGCCGAATCGGTGGCCGTTGACGGGGGCGCTTATCCGTCTCCGCGGTTTATGACCTATTACGAATTGGCCTCTCGAGAGGTTCTGGAGCAAGCCGCTTATCGTCGTGCGCTTCAGTCGCCCAGTCCCAGAACGCGCTCGATCATGCCGTACTTTAGAAATATGTGGCGGGCGGTCGCTGAACTGCGGGCCGTGGGTGGGTTGCATTGCTCCGGCGCCTGGCTGGTCAGCGTTCGACTCGACTCCGATGACTTGGCGAGCTGGATCGAACAGCTGCGAGACGCACCTCCGACGCGCGCATGCCGATGGCGTGCGTATGAATGCGCGCATGAGGGCCATGGCGCGCAGGCATCTCCCGAGGCCCGATTCCGATCGAGCCCGGACCAGATGCCTGGCGGGTTCTTGTTGATAGAACATGTGCGCCGCCGCGATGCAGACCAGACTCTGCAGCACTGGATTGCGCCTCGCGTCAACGCAGTCGATCTGCGTCGGGGTGCGCAGGGCTTGAGCGGCACGGACTCGGCCGGGTTGCAATCGACATCGCCTCGGGTTGACTTGTTCCTTGAACTCGCGCGCCTCGATCAACGCCTTCAAGGTCGTGAACGGTGTGCAGGGGTTGGCGACGATGATCATTGGTGTGGGGTAAGCGGTCTGTGCCAAGACCTGAGCCAACCCAACTAAAAATAAAGTCAACCCGCGCAGTAGGTTGCGGCCTATTTCAGATAAATGACATGAAGTCCTGTCAGGCTCCGGGATAATCGAGAGTGTCGATATTGAGCAAGGGAAAAGCGCTCAAGGCGCTTGCTGGGTTGGCCGCGTAGGCGCGTCGGAGATACCCCGGATGAAGGTCGGCCAGGGCGTTCACGCCGAGCAGACCGAGGCAGATCCTGACTTCCGTTTCGAGCAATTCCAGCACTCGATGTAATCCGGCCGCTCCATCTGCGGCCAGCCCCATACATTGCATCCGGCCGAGGCCAACCATATCGGCACCCAGTGCAATGGCCTTGACAATGTCCGAGCCGCGATTGAAACCTCCGTCCACGATAATCCGCGCGCGTCGATCGACAGCTGCAACAATCTCAGGCAACACGTCCATCGAGCCGAGATCATGGTCGAGTTGCCGGCCGCCGTGGTTGGACACATAGATCATGTCAATCCCTTGTTCGACCGCAATCAAGGCGTCTTCTGCAGTTCCTATTCCCTTAATAATCAGCGGGATATCATATTTTCTTCGAACTCTTTCGATGTCTTTCCAGCTGAGATGGGCAAGAAATTCGCGTCCAGGTACCACCGCTCTTCGGATGTTGCGCTTGGCGATATCGCGCTCGCGGCGGCTGTAAAGCGCCATGTCGACGGTGAAGCAAAAGGCGGCGTTACCGACTTCAATGGCCTGCTCGATATGCTGATCGATCCAGTCGGCATCGCCATAGACATACAGCTGGAAAATCCGTAGCGCATTGGGCACCTGCTGGGCGAGGGTCGCCATGCCGGGTTGGCAAACCGAACTTAACATCTGGGCCACGCCAAACCGTTCTGCCGCGCGGGCCGATGCAGTGGCGGCTTCGGGCGTGCAGAGTTCGAGGCTGCCAACGGGCGCCAGGACCACGGGCAGGCGCATGCGACGCCCGAGAAACTCGGTTGATGGATCGATCTGACTGACATCGCGCAACACCCGGGGCCGCAACGCGAGGGTGTCTAGTGCCATGCGGTTGCGGCGCAAGGTGGTTTCGGTTTCGGTCCCGCCAACGATGTAGTCCCAGTCATCGTGATTGAGCTTCTGCCGTGCTTTGCGAATCACTTCGTGCAGGGTCAGAAATGGCGATTCGTTGCCGGGATGACTCGCGGCGTTCGCTTCGGTGCGGTCCGCCGATGAGATCGTCGATGGGTTCGGAAACGGAGTGGTGGTGGACATGGTCACTTGGGGCCGGGCATTGGGTGCCGGGCATTGGGGACAGGGCAGTTGTGGCAACGCCGATGGCGGCGCTTGGGCAGCGAATTGGGTTTAAAACGGGCAGGGCCCGCTGGAGGGTGCTCTAGACTCACCTTAGGTAACCCGGGATCCGTTGTCTATCCAAGAAAACGCTAGGTCGGTTTGTGGAACAATGGCCGAGGCTTCTCACGCTGGGTGTGGCTGGCCGACTACCTGGAGCTCAGTCCCATGAACGCGTCGATCGATCAGCCCAGCGCCAGCGAGGAAGTCATTCGCCAGCTCGCCCCATCCGGACGGCTGCGTGCAGCCATTAATCTAAGCAACTTTTTGCTTGTCACTGGGCGTGCTGAGAATGGGGATCCGCAAGGCGTGGCGCCCGATCTTGCGGCGGAAATTGCTCGCAGTCTCGGTGTGGAACTGGTGCTGGTGCCGTTCCCCAATCCGGGCTTATTGGCCGATGCTGCGGATCAGAACGTTTGGGATATCGCATTGATCGGTGCCGAACCGGCTCGTGCGGAGAAAATTGTCTTCAGTGCTGCCTACGTCGAAATCGAGGCCACCTATCTCGTCCCCCCAGGGTCCGGGCTCCTCAAAGTCGCCGAGGTCGATCAGCCTGGCGTGCGCATCGCCGTATCGGCTCGAACCGCTTATGACCTCTGGCTGGTACGCAATATTCGCCATGCGCAATTGGTGCACGCCGAAGGCTTTGATGCGACGCTTGACCTGTTCGTCCGTGAAGGTCTCGAGGCGATGGCGTGTTTGCGTTCGCGTCTGCTGATTGATGTGGAAAAGGTTCCGGGATCCCGGATTCTGGACGATCGTTTTACCGCAGTTCAGCAGTCGATCGGGACGCAGAAAACCAATCCAGTCGGCGCCCACTTTCTGGCCGCGTACGCCGAGTATGCTAAGGCGAGTGGATTGGTGGCCCGACTCATCGAGCGTCATCAGGTACGCGGGTTGTCGATTGCAGCCCTGGCGTCCACAGAAGCGTTGGCGCCCGCACCGTAAGTACATCTCAGGGTCTCAGCGCCGAACCTTCGATCGCGGATATTGATCACAAACCTTGGAAACGATGAAGAACTATCAAATTGCCTGCATTCCCGGCGATGGGATCGGTCAGGAAGTGATTCCGGCAGGTCGTGTCGTTCTGCAGGCCCTGGCCCGGGCGGTCGGCGGCTTTGAATGGTCGTTTCACGAATTCGGCTGGGGGGGCGACTGGTATCGCGCCCATGGCGAGATGATGCCGGCCGATGGCCTGGACCAGTTGCGGCCGATGGACGCCATTCTGTTTGGTTCGGCGGGCGATCCGAAGATCCCCGATCACGTCACGCTTTGGGGATTGCGCCTGAAGATCTGCCAAGGCTTTGATCAATATGCCAACGTTCGACCGACCCGCATTCTGCCGGGGATCGACGCGCCCCTGAAGCGTTGCGGCCCAGCCGATCTCGATTGGGTGATTGTTCGGGAAAATTCTGAAGGCGAGTACTCCGGGGTGGGCGGGCGCGCCCACCAGGGGCATCCGATTGAGGTGGCGACGGACGTTTCGATCATGACGCGAGCAGGCGTCGAACGCATCATGCGCTATGCCTTCGCTCTGGCGAATGCACGTCCACGCCGGCTTCTGACCGTTGTGACCAAGTCCAATGCGCAACGGCACGCGATGGTGATGTGGGACGAGATTGCGGTTGAGGTCAGCCGCGAATTCCCTGAGGTGCGCTGGGACAAGGAATTGGTGGATGCTGCCACAGCGCGGATGATCAACCGGCCTGCCTCCTTGGATACGCTGGTGGCGACCAACCTGCATGCTGACATCCTCAGCGATCTGGCTGCGGCCCTCGCGGGGAGTCTGGGAATCGCACCCACGGGCAATATTGATCCGCAACGACGATTTCCCAGTATGTTCGAGCCGATTCACGGATCTGCATTCGACATCATGGGTCTCGGATTGGCGAATCCCATTGGTACGTTCTGGAGCTGCGTCATGATGCTGGAGCATCTCGGTGAACGGGCGGCTGCGGACAAACTCATGCAGGCGATTGAACGGGTGACCGCAACCCCCGCCTTGCACACCAGGGATCTTGGTGGCAATGCGACGACGGCGCAGGTGACTGCGGCGGTGTGTAACGACCTGAACGGATGAACCTCAGATGAAACGCCTCCAATCAACTGTCGGCCGAATGTTGCGGTGCGTCGCCCTCGTCTTGGGCGCCGGCTACGCCTCTTTGATCTTTGCCCAGGCCTGTCCGGAGAAAAACCTGTTTTACTGGCAGGCCTTTCCCCCGGGGGGCGAGTCCGACCTCTCTGCGCGTCACCAGCAAGTGGTTCTGAAGCGAAAGTGTCCAGCGATCGATACGATCGTTCAGTACAAAGCTGGCGCCGGCGGTGCACTCTTGTGGGCGCAGATGAACACCTTGTCGGCCGATGGCTATCAGGTTGTCGGGATCAACCTGCCCCACATCGTTTTTCAGCCGCTCGAGGGACAGGTTCAGTACAAGACACGTGACATCACCCCGGTGTATTGGTTTCACTACACGCCCGATATTCTGGTCGTACCAGCGGCAAGCGGCATCCGGAGTTTTTCCGAGTTCATTGAACAGGCCAAAAAAGATCCTGGCAAGCTGAGCCTGGGCGGCTCGGGTCTGAATTCGGCCAATCATGCGGCGCATGAGCGTCTGAATGTCGAATTCGGCATCAGGACAATTTATGTTCCCTTCAAAGGGACGGGTGATATGGCGGTGTCCGTCCTGGGCAGCCAGATCGATGGCGCCATGACCTATGTGCCATTTGCCATCGCCAACAAAGGCAAGATTCGCCCGCTGGCGGTGGCCATGGAGAAACGTCACCCGTTGATGCCCGAGGTTCCCACCTTCAAGGAACTGGGCGTGGCCTGGGTCGATGGTGCCTATCGCGGCATCGGCGTTCCCAAAGCGACCCCGCTCGATCAGAGGCAGCGTCTGTCAGACCTCTGGGCCCAGCTGAATCAGGACCCCGAAATGAAGGAACTGGCCGCGCGCAGTGGATTTGAGCTGGTCAACATCGGTCTTCCTCAGATGGATGCCTTCATGAAGGAGCGCATCCAGCTCTACACAACGGGGGCAGAACGTCTGGGGCTGGGGCGTTAATCGAATGATTGCGCTGACCTGATCGCGCGCCCCGCAGTCATGGCCGCTCCGTGGGGAGCCAAAGCACGGCGAATGCGGTTGCCATTGCGACACAGGCCAACCCGGTCAGCAGAACGCTAAACCCCGCGGTTTTCACCAGGGGTCCCAAGGCCCAGACAGCGGTCGAACTGACGCCAAACGAAACGGCTAGCCGCATGCCGCTGACGCGTGACCGCATCCGGTCATCCACATAGCGCACGATCATGGCGTCCGTGAACGGGATCGCGCCGAAGACCAGAACCATGGTGAGGACAAGAAGGCCGTAGAAGACCCAACCCTCTGCGGTTGATGCCAGGAGCAGCACGGGTACTTGAGCCAGGACAATCGTCAGATAGAGCGGCTTGAGCGCAACGCGGTCAATGAGCCTGCCGACGACCAGTTGAGCCAGCGACGCAACGGCGTAGACCGCAGCGAGCATGGCGCCAAGGAGCGCCGGATCATAGCCAAAGACGCTAAGGCGTTCGGCAAGCAGTTGCCCGTTACCGTTGGTGGTGAAATTAAAGAGTAGGCTGCCGGTGATTGCAGCAGCTGACATCACTAGAAATGTTCTTAAGAGTTCAGCCGGGCCAAGTACCACGGTAGCCTTGCGGGCACGTTTGGAAGGCGGCTCGGTATCGCGTGGACTGACCATGGCGAACAGTACGCCACAGGCGATCGATACGATTCCGGGCACGGCAAAGGCGGCGCGCCAGCCCAGCCACTTGACCAGCAGGCCGGTGAGCAGGGCAGCTGCTGCCACACCGAGATTACCAGCCAGCCCGTTGACGCCGATGGTGGCGCCGGGCCGCTCGGCTTGCTCGACAAGCATCGGAATGCCGACGGGATGATAAATCGATGCGAAGGCACCGACTAACACCAGCGCTGCCGCGAGTTGCCAGGGTGTCTGGGTGAGTGCGGCGATGCAGGATGTGGCACCAATTCCGAAAAAAAATACCAGCATCATCGGGCGTCGCCCCCATAGATCGCCAAGGCGACCCGAGGGCAGGGAGCCCAGACCAAACATCAGGAATGCCCCCGTGGCAAAGGGCATCAGATCCTCCCATCGCGCAATACCGAAGTCCGGGGCAATCGCGACCACCGCAGTTGCGAAGATCAGCATGACCAGGTGATCTAGGGCGTGGGCGATGTTGAGTAGGAGTGCAGTGGCGCGGATTGAAGTCTTCATTGGACGTTGTTCGTGGCTGTGGTCTCCGAGCGGCCCGGTTTGACCGAGAAATCCACGGGTGGCACCAGACAGGACACCCGGCCGATCTCTTGTAGGTGCGGACGCCAACTTGCATGGTGAGCCTTCCATCTGCCATTGTGCAAGACCCTGGCGCGATTCCGGACACGCAAGTGGGATTGTTGGTGCATCCTGGCGCATCCCGCGTGCGTACTGCAAAGGGACAGGCCGGTGCCCGCCAACCCGGGCGGACCAGACTCTCTCTACCCAACGAAGGCTTCTTCAGCGATGGCTCAAACTCACCACTTCGACCCCAGCCCGAGTACCGTTCACTGGGGGTTTTTTGACGCGAAGCGACCCGCGATCGCGACCATCGAATCAGGCGATACCGTTGTGGTTGAGACGGTTTCGGGCGGGCTTGAAGAAGTTGGCGATGCATCGCTGCTCTCTCCCATGCACCTCGAGATCGTCAGGAACGTTCCCCGTGTGTTGGGACCCCATATCTTGACCGGTCCGATCGCCGTGCGCGGCGCGCAACCGGGCGACACACTGGAGTTTCGGATTCGAGAGATCGAACTGACTGTTGACTGGGGTTGGAATGTGATTCGACCGTTGCGCGGAACGCTCCCCGAGGATTTTCCTTTTTTCAGCCGCCGGATCATTCCAATTGATCGGACGAAGAGGCTCGCTCGATTGCCTTGGGGGGTCGATATTCCGGTTAATCCATTTTTCGGAATTATCGGGGTCGCCCCGCCTCCTGCCTATGGCGTCGTTTCGTCGGTCGAACCCCGTGAGTACGGTGGCAATATCGACAACAAGGAGTTCACGGCCGGCACGTCGCTCTTCCTTCCGGTCTTTGTGCCGGGGGCGAACTTCTCAATCGGTGACGGGCATGCGGTCCAGGGTGACGGGGAGGTTTGCCTCACGGCCCTAGAAACCTGCCTCAAAGGGCGTTTCGACATCATCCTGCACAAAACATCGCTGAATTTCCCGCGGGCCATCACGCCGAGCCACTACATTGCGATGGGCATGGACGCCGATCTCGACCTCGCCGCGAAACAGGCACTGCGCAACATGATTGGCTGGTTGCAGGAGATCAAGCCCTGGAGCGCCGAAGAGTGCTATGTCTTTTGCAGTCTCGCGTGCGATCTGCACGTGACTCAGTTGGTCGACGGCAACAAGGGCATTCATGCCATGGTTGCCCGATCCATCCTCGAACTCTGAAGGACCTCTTCAGCCGCGATGCAGTGCTGCCCAGACCCGCCCGGAAGTGAATGGCAGGTCCATTTGCTGGATCCCGCGATACGAAAGCGCATGCAGGATGGCGTTGACCGCCGCGGGAAGTGCACCAGCGACGCCTGACTCGCCCGCGCCCTTGACCCCGATCGGATTGCTTTGGGCAGCGATCTCCTGATGCTCGAGCACAAAGTTCGGGCTGACGTCGGCCCTGAGCACTGGATAGTCCATCAGCGATGCGGTCTGCAACTGACCGTCGGCGTCGTAGACCAGTTGTTCACCCAACACCTGACCCAGGGCCTGTAGAACTCCACCCATGATCTGACCATTGACGATGTCGGAATTGAGTACGGTCCCCACATCGTCGACCGCGGTGTGTTGCAGGATCTGGATCTCGCCCGTGTCGGGGTTGATTTCCACCTCGGACACATGCGCCCCATTCGGATAGGTCATCGCGCTTGAGGTGAAGAGCGCGACGTTATCAAGGCTGGTCGGAAGCTCCGGCGGCAGGTCTTTGACAGCGGCCATGTGCTTGGCAATGTCAAGCAGGGCGATCGAGCGATCCGTCCCCACCAGGGTGAATCGGCCCGCCTGAAAGAGGATGTCAGCTACATCGACCTCCAGCAGATGGGCGGTGATCAGGCGGCCGCGTCGGATCGCTTCATCGCAGGCCAGGGCCGTCGCGCTTCCAGCCATCATGGTCGATCGGGATGCCACAGTTGCGACCAGTCCTGGAGTCGCGTCACTATCGCCGGCAATCAGACGAATCCGAGCCAGGTCGATTCCGAGGCGCCCAGCAACCAGTGCCGGATAGGTGGCCAGATGTCCCTGGCCCATCGCTTGGGCACCCAGATGCAAGTGGATTTCGCCATTGCCGGGGAAACGCAGATCGGCAGGCTCTTCGAGGATCCCGCCGGCGACCTCCAAAAAACAGCACAGACCGATACCACGCAAGAGACCCTGCTGCCGTGCCGATCGTTGGCGCCGCTCTTCGAACTGATCCCACTGTGCGAGGTGCAAAACCCGAGCGAGTGCCTGCGGAAAGTCGCCACTATCGTAGAGCTGGCCATTCGGTGCCTGATACGGCATTTCTGGTGGGGTGATCAGATTGCGCTGCCGCAATGAAACCCGATCGATTCCCATGCTGATCGCGGCCTGATCGATGAGGCGCTCAATCAGGTAGATCGCCTCCGGGCGGCCCGCGCCTCGATAGGGTCCGTGGGGCATGGCATTGGTCAGGGCTAGCCGGGAACGAATCCGGATCGACGGCACCCGGTAAACGCTCGAGAGACAGTTCTTGGTGTTGTTCGTTCCAACGATCGCCATGTAGGTACTGGTGTAGGCACCGATACCAACGATGTTGTCGACGCTAAGGCCAAGAATCCCGCCATGGGCATCAAAGGCCATCCGAGCCCGCAGGCGCGAGTTGCGCGCATGGGTGTCGGTGAGAAACGCTTCAAGACGCGTCGCTACCCATTTGACCGGAAGGCCAATGCGCTTGCTGGCAAAGAGGATTGCCGCGTATTCGGGATAGGCTTGGACCTTCGCACCGAAACCGCCGCCGACGTGAGGGGTCAACACCCGAAGCGACTGTGGCGGAATTCGGAACACGTGTTCCGCAAGGATTTTGCGCACAACCATCACGCCCTGTGTGCTGGCGATCAAGGTTAGTCGTTGCGCTTGCGCATCCCAGCTGGCGAGTGCAGCGCGCGGCTCCATCGAGCAGGCCGTCAGTGCAGGCTCAGCAAGGTCAACCGACTCCACATGCGCGGCCTGGCTAAAGATCTGCTCGGTTTGTGCCTCGTCGCCGTCGGCCCAGTCCAGCGCAAGATTGTTCGGACATTGCGCATGGATGCGGATCTGATCCGATTCAATGGCCTGACATGGGTCGGTGATCGCTGGCAAGGGCTCCCATTGAACCAAGACCTGCTCAGCTGCGTGCATGGCCGCGAGTCGATCCTTCGCCACGACCAAGGCAATTGCTTCTCCGACATGGCGCACCTGTGGCCAGGCCAGAACGGGTATCCCGGCCTTGAACATCGGCTTGCCGTCCTGACCATTGAACGCAACCAGGGGATCGATCGTCCCAAGGCCGGCCTCCTGCAGATCTGCACCGGTGATGACGGCCTGGACGCCGGGGCAGGCCAGGGCGCTCGTCAGGTCGATCGATACGATTCTGGCGTGTGCATAAGGGCTGCGAACAAAGACTGCGTGACACTGATGGGGCAGGTCGAAGTCGCTGGTGTAGGAACCATCACCGCGCACAAAATCCAGCAACTCATCGTGGCTTCCATCCTGACGCCAACTGAACTCTGAACGATTGCTCTCGGGGGCGAGACTCATGCGGTCAGGCTATCAAGTGATTTCGAACCCGACACGCCGAGATGGACATCGAGGATTTCCTCCTGTTCGGCGAGTTCCTTGGGCGTGCCGGAGAAGACAAAACGCCCGGACGCAATGATGTAGACATAATCAGCCACCGACAGCGCCAATGCCAGATTCTGTTCGACCAGCAACACCGAATGCCCCAGCGTCTTGAGACGGGCCATCATGGTTCCAATATGCTGCACGAAGAGCGGTGACAGTCCTTCGGAGGGTTCATCCATCAGAACGAGCTCGGGGTTGTTGATCAGCGCGCGGCCGATGGCCAACATCTGTTGTTCGCCGCCGCTCAGCTCGTTGCCGCCGTTCTCCAGCCGGTCCTTGAGTTGCGGAAATTCAGCGAGGACCGAATCGAAGGTCCAGTGCTGAGGGCTAGCCCCCGCTGGTTGCCCGTCGTCCTGCGGCAGCCGACGCGTTGCCAGTGAGCTGATCGGGAGCAACAGATTCTCCCGTACCGTAAGGTTCTTGAATATTTGACGGCCCTGTGCGACCAGCGAAATACCATGACCAGCCATCCGGTAGGGAGCGGTGCCCTGGATCGCTTTGCCCTTGAACAGGACTTCACCCGAGCGGGGGGGAGTCAATCCGAAGATCGACCGAATCAGTGTGGTCTTGCCCATGCCGTTTCGACCAAGAATGGCAACCACTTGCCCGGACTTCAGGCGCAAATCGACGCCCTGAAGTACGTAGCTGTCCCCGTAGTACGTGTGCAGATCGCGTACTTCGAGAAGCGATTCAAACGCGGCCAAAGTAGACCTCCCGAACTTTCTCATTGACCCGGACTTCGTCGGCAGTTCCGTCCAGAATGACTTGGCCGCGATGCAATACGGTGACGCGGTCGGCAAGGCCCAGCGCCACATCCATATCGTGCTCAATCATCAACAGGGTCACGGATCTGGGAACATTCTTGACCAGGGAGAAAAAACGCTGGCGCTCTGCTGGCGACAGCCCAGCGCAGGGTTCGTCAAGCAGCAGTAGCTGGGGATCATTGGAGAGGGCCAATGCGAGCTCGAGCTGGCGCCGCTCGCCATAGGAGAGATCGCTGACCTGCCGATTGAGCTTGGCCGCCAGACCGACCATGACAAGCTTTTCCTCGGCCCGTCGGCGCAGACTCGGATCGGTCTGAAACGGATTCCAGAAATCCCATTTCTGGGCGCGCACACCGAGGACCGCCAACAGGACGTTTTCGAGCGCAGACAACTCCAGACAAACACTGGAGATCTGGAACGTACGTCCGATCCCAAGCAGGGTGCGCTTGTGCTCGGGCATGTGCGTGATCGGTTCCCCACAGAAAACGATGCTGCCGGTCGTTGGCGTATGGGTCCCGCTGATGCAGTGAAACAGCGATGTCTTGCCCGCCCCGTTGGGGCCGATCAGAACCCGGCGTTCGCCCGCTTTGACGTCAAAGGACACATTGTCGACGGCATGGATTCCGCCAAAGCTCTTGTGAACCCCGCGCAATGAAAGAACGGTCTCGCTCACCTGGTCTAGCTCCGAAGCCGATTGACGAGGCGTTGTACCAGTCCGGAAACCCCACCAGGTGCCCAGATCACGACCGCGATGAAGACGATCCCCATTACGGTCAGGTACAACTCAAAGAACGAACTGACCCAGTTGCGCAGTCCGAGAACGAATGCGGCGCCCACGAAAGGACCCAGGATCGATCCGCTGCCGCCCAGGATCGCCATGAGGATTGCCTCGACGTTGTTGTGCAGCGACGCTGATACGGGATTGACGAACTTATTGAAGTACACGTACAGAACGCCCGCCACGCTCGCCAGAAATGCCGACAGGACAAAGGCGCAATAGAGGTGCTTGACCGGATGAAATCCAAGGCTGTGCATCCTGCGTTCTGCGTACTTGATGCCACGCAGCGTCAGACCAAAGGGTGAGCGCACAACTCGTCCATAGCCGTAGGCCACAGCTGCCACGACACACAGTACAAAATAATAGTAAGTCGTCGGGTCTTCCAGAGAAACACCGAATAATGTTGGCGACGGGACATTGGTTACCCCACTATCGCCGCCGGTAAATGAAGACCAGCGATAGCCAACGCCCCAGACAATGTAGCCGAGCGCGAGGGTGACCAGAATGAAGTACACGCCTCGGGTTCTGACAGCTAGGCCGAAGATCAGGCCAAGTCCAGTTCCCGCAAGAATACCCAGGCAAGCCGCTGCTTCCGTTGCCACCGAATAGCGAACCTGCAAAATTGCCGTGGTGTAGGCGGCAACTGAAAAGAAAGCCGCGTGGCACAGCGAGAACAGCCCTGCATGCCCCAGTAACAGATCCGCAGAGAGCGACAGCAATCCAAAGATCAGAATCTGGGTCATCAGACTCGTGGCGAATTTTCCCGCGATCGCCGGCCAGGCCATCAGAAGGACGACCAAGGCAATCCCGGCCACGGCATATCCCAGGCGTAACGCACCCGGTTGAGCAGTGGTGGGGGTTTCCATCCCGGTTTCGGATCGGGTGTTCACGTCATGTTCTCCGAACCGAACAGACCTCTTGGCCGAAACAACAAGAGAATGGCCATTGGTCCAAACAGGACGAAATAGGATAGTTCTGGAACCAGCCAGCGCCCATAGGCGTCAAGGAGTCCCACGACCAACGCGCCAACCATCGCGCCTTCCAGGCTCCCTAGACCGCCAACAATGACGACAACGAGCGCGAAGACCAGAATCTCCCATTCGGCCCCCGGGTAGACGGTCAGAAAAGCGCCACCCAGAACCCCGGAGAATCCCGCTAGAAAGGCGGCGAGAGCCGATACCAGAATGAATAATCGATCGATGTTGATGCCAGTTGCGCTCACCATTTCGCGATTGTCGACACCCGCGCGGATCGCCGCGCCGACGAAGGTTCGCTTGTAGAGCAGCCATAGAAGTCCAGCCACCGCGACCCCGATGGTGGTCAATAGGATTCTGAAGATGGGGTAGACGATGCCACCGGGGAACTCAATCACCCCGCGCAGATCCATCGGCAGGGGTAACTTCTGTGCGTCCCCGCCCCAGGTCTTGAGGGACAGGTCGCCGATGATGTAGGCGATCCCGACGGTGATCAGAACCTGCGCGAGGTGGTCGCTCCCGGCCCGTCGGATCAGCATCTGATCTGAGAGAAAACCGATCAACATGCCAGCGCAGCCCCCAGCGATCAGGGCCGCGACGAGACTGCCGGTGAGCTTGGCGATCATCAGACCGACATAGCCCCCCACGAGGTAGTAGGCGCCGTGGGCCATATTGACCACGCGCATGAGGCCGAAGGTCAGCGTAAACCCACTGGCCAGCAGGAACAACAGCGCCGAATACGAAATGCCGTTGAGCGTTTGCAGGATGAAGCTATCCATCAAAGCCTGCCCAAGGCGCGAAGGACTTTTTCGGGAGTGAACGGCATATCGAAGAGTTCGGTACTGAAGGGTGCCAGGGCATCGTTGAGGGCGTTGAGGATTGCAGCCGGTGCCCCTGCGGTACCGGCCTCGCCGGCACCTTTGGCGCCAAGCTCGGTACTGCGTGTCGGGGTACTGACGTGATCGACTTCCATGTCTGGCATTTCGAACGCCATTGGGACAAGGTAGTCGACCATGTTCCCGTTCATCAGATGGCCCTTCTCGTCGTAGAGGCACTGTTCGTACAAGGTGGGCCCGATCCCCTGCACCAGTGCGCCACGGACCTGTTCGTCGACGAGTTGTTTGTTCAGAATCGTTCCACAATCTTCCACGACCCAAAATTTCAGCAGCTTGATGAAGCCGGTCTCGACATCGACCTCAAGGTGGCAGGCGATCGCACCGTTGGTGAAGGTGAATGGGTAGTCTTTGGGAACCGCATGGCGCGTGACGCACAGTTCCGCCTGAAAGGCGCCCAGGGTGTCGGGTCGAAAGTAGGCGATCCGACCCAGCTCGCTCAGGGGGGTGATCTGTTCGGCCGTCAGCCGATCGATGACCCAACTCTCTGCAATGTCCAGCGACTGGGCTGGGCGGCTCGTGACCACTGCCGCCAACGCGAGAAGGTTCTGTCGCAGTTCGCGTGCGGCTTGCCAGGTTGCTTCCCCGCCAACCCCGGCCGCTCGCGAGGCCCAGGTTCCTCCGCCGTAGGGCGTCATATCGGTGTCGCCCGTGATGACTCGTACCTGAGAGAAATGGACCCCAATGGCCTGCGCTGCAACTTGCGCAAACACGGTCTCGGTACCTTGTCCCTGCTCGCCAGCGCCGTTCAGAACCACGATACTGCCGCTGGGTTCCATCCGGACGGTGCAACCGTCCTGCGCAGAAATCCGTGCGCCACCGACCCCGTAAAACTGGGCCGAGGGGTTGGTAATTTCGATCATGCTAATCACGCCAATGCCGCGGTAAACACCGCGCTGGCGAAGGGTTCGCTGCTCTTCCCGTAGGGCAGGCAGATCCATGTTCCTGGCGATGCGCTGCAGACATTCGTGGTGCGACATCGCCTCGAATTTCATGCCCGACGGCGTCTGGCAGGGGAAGGCATCGTCGCGCAAGAGATTTTTTTGACGAATGACGATCGGATCGAGTCCGAGCGCGCGCGCCGCCACATCCATCATTCCCTCGGTCGCACCGATGGCAACCGGATGCCCCACAGCGCGATAGTTCGAGTATTGGCACATATTGGTGAAGACATTCACCATGGTGGCCCGGTAGGCCTCGTGCCCGTACCACTGGGCTGCGATGTTGACGATCTGATTGCCCTCGACCACGCTCGTTCGTGGGTAGACCGAGTATGGGCCAATTGCCAGGAAGTCGCGCAGCTCGACGCCCCGCAAGGTGCCATCGGCGCTGAACCCCATCCGCATGTGGACCCGATGATCTCGCGAATGAATGTCGCTGATAAAGGACTCGAGGCGGTCTGCGACGAATTTGACGGGCCGCTTCAGCAGCATCGAAATCGCGCAGGTGGCTAGTTCGTCGCCATAGACATGGGTCTTGATCCCGTAGGATCCCCCAACATCACGGCAGATGACGCGCACCGCAGATTCCGCCAGGCCCAGCAGACGGGCGTAGCAGTCCTGAATCATGTGGGGCGCCTGGTGCGAAATGTAGACCGTCAGGCGTTGATCCGATGCACTGTAGTCGCCAATGACCGAGCGGCCTTCGAGGCAGACGCCCGTGTGTCGTGGAAACCGGAACGTGCGTTCGACGACCACATCGCTCGAGGTAAAGGTTGTATCGACATTTCCGGTATCGATTTCGCGAGTAAAACAGACGTTATCGCCCAGTTCCGGATGGATCACCGGAGCCGATGGATCCAGCGCAGCATCTAAGCTGGCCACCGCAGACTGCTCCTCATAGTCGATCTCGACGAGCGCAGCCGCATCTTCCGCAAGGCGAACTTTCGTGGCCACGATCGCCACGATCGGTTCTCCTTGCCAGCACACGCGATCGATTGCCAATGCGGGCTGAGGCGCGGCCTTCATTCCCTTGAAGTGCGCCAGAGTCGCCACCATGGGCGCGATCGTTTCGGCGAGGTCCCTGCCCGTGTAGACGGCGACGACCCCGGGCGCTTTTGCCGCCGCTGCCGTTTCGATTCTGCGCAGTCGTGCGGCAGGGAAGGTGGAGCGCACGAAAACCACATGCAACAGTCGCGGCAGGCGAATGTCGTCGATGTAAACGGCGGCGCCGTCAACGAGGCGCCTGGCATTGGGGCGGGCGATGGATGCGCCGATCCAGGTCTTGCGCGTGAGGGATTCCTGTTCTTGTTCGGTCAAGGGTGCGTTCATGAAGCCTCCCGGGTGACTTGAATGCCACGGCGAATGGCGACGGACTCAATCGCATCGACGATCGCTTCATAGCCGGTACACCGACAGTAGTTACCCGAGAGGTGCTCGCGAATCGCCTCGCGGCTGATCGAGCGTGCGCCCGTCAAAAAATCCTGTCCGGTCAGTAACATCCCACTCGTGCAGAAGCCGCATTGAACGGCATTGCGCGCCACAAAGGCTTCCTGCAAGTCGGCGATTTCTCCCGCTGCGGTGAGCCCCTCGATGGTGTCGACCGTGGTGCCATCGAGTTGCATCGAGAGCATCAGACAGCCCCGAATGATCTGGCCGTCGACTCGGATCGTGCAGGCGCCACAGACCCCATGCTCACAGCCAACGCGCGGACTTGAGAGTTCGAACTGTTCACGCAGGAAATCGATCGCGTGGATCCGTGGGTCCGCCTGAGCTTCCACCTGTTCCCCATTGAGCAGGAATCGGATCGTCATGCTGTTCATGCTGAGGTCTCCGGTGCGAGCAACTGACGCAAGGCGCGACTTGCCAAAACGCCGCACAGATGGCGTTTCATTTCAACTGAGTGGTAAAGATCGGCGACAACGTTCTCATGCAGTAGGGCAGTTCTGGTCAGGTCGGCAACAGCGGCCAAATGTCCGGATTGAATCGTTTCCAGCAACTGCGACTCAAGCGTCTGGAAGCGGCGGGGCAGATCGGATACGCCAAAGAAAACCATCCGCAATCCGGTCGGTTTCCCAGCCGTCATACTCACCGTTGCCATCAGCGCAGCGCTGGCGTAGTCCCCCTGCCTGCGGGCGAGTTCAAGGACCAGGGAGCGGTCGGTCGGGCGCTGTTTGGGCAGAAGGATCGCTGTGATCAACTCATCTTCACCCAACGATCGGTTAAACAGACCCTGCACAAAGGACTCCGCAGGATGATGGCGCACGCCATCGGGCCCTTCGACCCGGATCTGGGCGTCGACCAGGATGCAGGCGGCCGGCCATTCGGCCGCGGCATCGAAGAGCGCAAGGCTTCCGCCGATCGTTCCGCGATTGCGAATCGCTGTGTGGGCCAGATGCCGCCCTGCCTGGATCAGAACCGGGACATGTTCCCGAACCAGTTCCGACGCCAGAATGGCGGCGTGAGTCGTCATCGCACCGATGACCAGGTGATCTCCTTCGAGCGCGATACCCCGCATCGATTCGACGCGATTCAGGTCGATCAGACAGGCGGCTGCGTTGAGCCGCATGTTGATCGCTGGCATCAGACTCTGACCGCCGGCCAGGTAACTGGCTCGGTCACCCCACTCGCGTTTAAGGGCGAGCGCCTGCGATACGCTCGTCGGGCGCTGATATTCGAGTGCTGCGGATTTCATGACAGGGCCTCAAGCGCAGGCGTGCGGCTTGCGCAACGCCTGCGGTCAACGTTTGCAGATGGCAGTTCAGGTCAGAGCGATGTTGACTCAGCGCTTGTAGGGCCCGCGCTTGAGAAACTCTTCTGGTTTATAGGTCCAGAATTGCGAGACGTTGGTATACGTCTTGACCGGGATATTCATCAGCTGATCGCCGAGGATCGGATGTTTGACTTTCTGCAGTCTTGAAATATAGATGTTCTGGTTGGGGTTATCGTATTCATCCAGTTGCAATGGACCCCGAGGCGCTTTGACCTGAACCGTCCGCATGGCCTTGAGAAAGGCGGCACGATCTTCGACATTGCCCTTGATGGATTCAATCGCTGCCTTGGTCCACATGCCTGATGTATATGCAGATTCCGCAAACCACGATGGCAACAGCTTGTAGCGACGTGCATAGTCATCAACAAACGCCTTGTTCTCGGGCGTATCAATACCGGCGACATAGTGCACGGTGTTTGAAATGAGACCAACGGCACGCGCATCAATCTGCGGAATAGCATCTTCATGCAACCAGTAACCACCGTGCAGCTTAAATTTCTTGTCATAACCGAAGTTATACCAGGCCTCAAACAGTCGGATTCGGGCAACACCCGCCACCACTGCGATCACGGCATCCGTATCGGCCGGGATCGCCGCAAGCGAAGCGCCATAGTCCGTCGTTGCAAGGGGGGCCCAGATCATTTTGTTGACCTTGCCGCCCAGGTCGGTGAAGGTCTTCACCATGCCCCCGGCCACCTCGTGCCCCCACGTGTAATCCGATGCAATGAAGGTGACGTTGCGGGCACCCAGTTCCTTGTAGAGGTAATCGCCAAACGGGTGGCCGATCTGGCTGGCCGACACCGCGGTTCGAATGACCGTCGGCAGGCGGTCCCATTTGGTTGATGTGTCGGCACCCGCCGGATCCATGATCAGCGGAATCCCGGTTTCCTTGCTGACCTGAGCGACCGCTGGTCCCTCATGGCCGCACAGGGGCCCGATGATGAAGTGAACCTTGTCCTGAAGGGCCAGCCGGCGCCCCTGCGTGAGGGCCTGGTCGGGATTACAGGTGGTATCCGCAATCACCAGTTCGACCTTACGCCCGGCCGCTGTGTAGTTGTTCTGCTCCCAGAACATCTTCATGCCGTTGAGCATTTCAGCACCAGGCGTCGCCAGGGGCCCTGTAATGGGAGCCAGAACGCCGATCCGGATGGCGGGTTGCTGCGCCAGCGCGGCCCCGGACGAGAGCACGGCCAGTGGCACAGCCACGGCGGACAAAAACCTTCTTGACAGAAAATCCAACATCTTGTCTCCTCGTGATGAACGGAATGCTACTTTTAAGTAGTAGGTTATATTTTTCTTTTGAGTCACTATACCGTGTCAAAGAGGCTCGGCAATCATGGTTTTCCCGGTGCGGTTGATTAAGCCAATTCAGCTCAGAGTAAAATTGGATGGTGCTATAAAATAGTTTTTATATCGCAATTGGAAAGAGCCAGAGATTTAATGTCGGGACTGGTCGACTGCTACGCTGATGCACAGCAGGGTTCTTACGGATCAGCTCAGTTCTGAGGAGTTGCTAAGCCATGTCAAATAGTGCCTCGTGGATCAGGGTTCGGCTGATTGAGCACGCTGATCAGATGGCATTTTTGAAGCAAGCCCGCCTGAGCCATGGCCTTCATCGGCAGTGGATTGACGTTCCCATCAGTCCTCGGGCCTTCAAGACCTATGTTGAGGAACTCAGTACCGAGAACAACCGGGGTTTTCTGATTTGCAGATCCGATACCCAGGCCCTTGTCGGGGTTATTGAGCTTCGCGATATTTATTATCAAAATTTCCGAAA
>JBBAOE010000019.1:55080-73516 GCA_040401595.1 Burkholderiaceae bacterium | reverse complement strand
CCAATCGCTTTCTCAGTATAAGGAGGGCGTCACATGTGGCGTATATGGGTCCTATTCGATGCGCGACGCGCGCTGGTCGCCATGGCGATCTTCCTCTTCTCGCTCGCAATCCTGATTCACTTCATCCTGCTCAGTACGACTCGCTATCAGTGGATCGATTCGTCGTCGCATACCGCTCAACCGATGGCTTCAAAGGGTGCACCGATGCCCCCCGCAGCCCCCGGAACCAGCAAGTAGCACAACCCGGCAATCCCGGTTGCCGGATAGGGTTGGCATTCATGCCCCACCCTGTCTGGTAACCGTCGCATTCTCGCTATCTGTCCAGCAGACGGAGCCTCGTTCATGGCAATGCTCAGTTTTGAAAAGAAGTATCGTGTCCGCGGGGGCACCTTGCTCGGTGGGGACCTTTTCGATTTTTGGGTCGGTCCCTTTTACGTCGGATTCTTCGGAGTCACGACGATCTTTTTTGCCACACTCGGCACTGCATTGATTCTCTATGGGGCCTCACAGGGGCCGACCTGGAACGTCTGGCAGATCAGCATCGCACCGCCGGATCTCAAATACGGTCTTGGACTGGCGCCCCTCATGGAGGGTGGCCTCTGGCAGATCATCACCATCTGCGCGGTCGGTGCATTCGTTTCCTGGGCGCTGCGCGAGGTCGAGATCTGCCGCAAGCTCGGCATGGGCTTGCACGTGCCGTTTGGGTTCTCGGTGGCCATTTTTGCCTACGTCACGCTGGTGATCATCCGCCCCATTCTGCTCGGTGCCTGGGGACATGGATTCCCCTACGGAATTCTCAGTCACCTCGATTGGGTGTCCAACGTGGGCTACCAATACCTGCACTTTCATTACAACCCGGCACACATGCTGGCGATCACATTCTTCTTCACGACCACCTTGGCGCTCGGGATGCACGGGGGCGCGATTTTGGCTGGTGCCAATCCGCAGAAGGGTAAGACCGTGCGGACGGCCGAACACGAGAATTCCTACTTTCGGGACACGATCGGATGGTCGATCGGGCAGTTGGGTATCCATCGGCTCGGTCTCTTTCTGGCACTGAGCGCCGGCTTCTGGAGCGCGATTTGTATTGTCATCAGCGGGCCGTTCTGGACCCGCGGTTGGCCCGAGTGGTGGGGTTGGTGGCTTGAAATGCCGATCTGGAACTGACGGCAGGAGAAACAGTCATGATTGAATATCAAAATATTTTCACCCGCGTCCAGGTCCGCGGTCCGCTCTACCCGGGAGCGCCACATGAAGTAGCGAGCGATCGGCGTGAGGCCAACACGAGCTTCTTCAGTCGCATCCTGGGGATATTCGGCGACCCGCAGTTTGGTCCGACCTATCTCGGGTTCACTGGAATCGCATCGCTTCTGTGCGGCTTCATCGCGATCGAGATCATCGGTCTCAATATGTTCGCGTCGGTGGACTGGAATCCGAAGCAGTTCGTCCGCCAACTGTTCTGGCTTGCGCTTGAACCGCCTAGTGCAGAGTGGGGACTGCGCTTTCCGCCGCTCAATCAAGGCGGTTGGTGGCTGGTCGCCGGTTTCTTCCTGACCACCGCAATCCTGTTGTGGTGGGTTCGAATGTACCGCCGGGCTGTGGCGCTGGGGATGGGGACGCATGTGCCCTGGGCGTTTGCATCGGCGATCTGGCTCTATCTGGTCCTGGGGTTCATTCGCCCTGTGCTGATGGGCAGCTGGAGCGAGGCCGTGCCGTTTGGCATCTTCCCGCACCTGGACTGGACCGCTGCGTTCTCTCTGCGCTACGGCAACCTGTTCTACAACCCGTTCCACATGCTCTCGATCGTCTTCCTTTACGGGTCGGCGCTGTTGTTTGCCATGCATGGCGCGACCATCCTTGCCGTCAGCCGATTGGGCGGCGAGCGTGAAATCGAACAGATTGTCGATCGTGGAACCGCCACCGAGCGCGCTGCCCTGTTCTGGCGCTGGACCATGGGCTTTAATGCCACGATGGAATCCATTCACCGCTGGGCCTGGTGGTTTGCTGTGCTGACCACGCTGACCGGCGGGATCGGCATCCTGTTGACCGGCACAGTGGTCGATAACTGGTATCTCTGGGCGGTGAAGCATCACGTTGCTCCGGCCTACCCGCAGATCTGGCCTGAGTACGTCGATCCGTACACGGCGACTTCAGCGGCACCTTCGGCCGCCGGCGCGGCCACCACTGTCGCACCGGGAGTTGGCAAATGAAGACAACAGTCCGTACCCTGGCCGTCATTCTCGGATTGGCCGCGCTTCTTGCCGGCTGTGAACGGCCCCCGATGGACACGGTCCAGCGGGGCTATCGCGGCAACGGCATGGAGCAGGTCGCTAATCCCCGTCTGGTCGCCATGCAGATTCCCAAACACCAGGCGCCCGATCCCTTGCCACCCGCCTCGGCTGAAGGTCCCAAGGCTGGGCAGATCTACCAGAATGTGAAAGTGCTGGGGAATCTGAGTGCCGGGGAATTCGTCCGGACCATGACGGCCATCACCAACTGGGTCGCGCCCCAGCAGGGCTGCGTCTATTGCCACAACCCGGCCAATTTCGCCGACGATTCCCTGTACACGAAAGTCGTCGCGCGACGCATGTTGGAGATGACGCAACATCTGAATGCCGACTGGAAGCCGCATGTCGGGGAGACCGGGGTGACCTGCTTTACCTGCCATCGTGGTCAGCCGGTGCCCGAGCAGATCTGGTTTGCACAAGCGCCCAAGGGTCGGCCAAACGCGATGCTTGGCAATCGCTTCGGGCAAAACGAACCGGGCCTCAAAGTCGGCCTTTCGTCGCTGCCCGCCGATCCCTTCTCATCCTATCTCTTGGGGAGTGATGAGATCCGGGTGGCCTCCAAAACTGCCTTGCCGGATCGCAGCAACCCGCAGGACATCAAGGATGCGGAGCATACCTATGGCCTGATGATGCACTTTTCCGGCGCGCTGGGCGTGAACTGCACTTACTGCCACAACACCCGCGCCATGGGGGAGTGGGCCAACAATCCGCCGACCCGCAAGACCGCTTGGTATGGCATCCGGATGGTGCGTGATCTGAATACAACCTATCTGGATCCACTGCAATCCGTCTATCCCAACGAGCGTCTGGGCGAATTGGGCGATGCCCCCAAAGCGAACTGCGCAACTTGCCACCAGGGCGCTTACAAGCCGCTCTACGGGGTGAGCATGCTGGGTGAACATCCGGAACTGGCTGCACCGTCGGGTGGCCCAACCAAGGTCGCCGCCGCTGCGAAAGAGGCGAATGCCGGTAGATCCGCCAAAGCGGCTGCCAAGTAAGGATCTCACCCAAGTTCCAGCCCATCCCTGAGCCGGTTGAAATGCCGGCCAGGGCGGGCCCGAACAGCTGAGTTCCCTAGACCCGCCGTCACGACTGTACCTGACGGCGGCTCTGCATCTGGGCTGGGCGTTCGGTGCCCCTCGCTATAATCGTGCTTTCACTCGAGTACCACGTGCCATGACCACCAATGCAGTTGAATTCGAACGCGCGCAGCGCGTGCTGGTCGGCGGAGTCAATTCGGCGGTGCGCGCGTTTCGCGCCGTCGGCGGACAGCCGAGGTTCATTGCGTCGGCAGACGGCGCCTACATGACCGATGTCGAAGGCAAGCGTTATGTCGATTATCTTGGCTCCTGGGGGCCGATGATCGTCGGACATACCCATCCCCTGGTGCTGGAGCGCGTGCGTGAGGCCGCAGTGCGCGGCCTGAGTTACGGGGCTCCCAACGTCATGGAGACCGAACTCGCGGAACGTATCGTCGCGCTGTTCCCCCAAGTCGAACGGGTGCGATTCACCAGCTCCGGGACTGAAGCCGCCATGAGCGCCCTGCGGCTCGCGCGCGGCCATACGGGGCGCACCAAGATCATCAAGTTCGAAGGCTGCTATCACGGTACCGCCGACAGCCTGTTGGTCAAGGCGGGTAGCGGCATGCTGGCGTTCGGGACGCCGAGTTCAGCGGGTGTCCCCGCCGACCTGGCCCAGCACACGCTGGTTGCCCAGTACAACGATCTCGATACGGTGCGCAGTCTGTTCGCAGACCATCCCGATGACATTGCGTGCCTGATGGTCGAACCGATTCCCGGCAACATGAACCTCGTGCGGCCTGCGCCGGGCTTTCTGGAGGGGCTGCGCACGCTGTGTAGCGAATATGGTGCCCTGCTGATTTTTGATGAAGTCATGTCGGGCTTTCGGGTTGCTCTGGGTGGCGCGCAGGAATGGTGTGGTGTGCAACCGGATGTTTCTGCCTTCGGCAAGGTGATCGGAGGCGGAATGCCGGTCGGTGCGATCGGGGGCCCGGCCGCGGTCATGGAAAAAATGGCGCCACTGGGCAATGTCTATCAGGCGGGCACGCTGTCGGGTAACCCGATCGCGATGGCGGCTGGACTGGCGACGCTGGAGCTGATTTCCGAACCTGGGTTCTTCGATCGACTGGGTGAGCGCTGCAGCGAACTGGTTTCAGGGCTCAATGCTGCGGCCCAGGCGGCGGGGATTCCATTCACTGCGCACCATATTGGCGGCATGGCCGGCATGGTGTTCTCGTCGAGCGCGCCCGCGAGTTATGCCGATGTTCTGGCGCAGGATACAACCCGGTTCAAGGCGTTCTTCCACGCCATGCTGGATCGCGGCGTCTATTTCCCGCCTTCAGCGGTTGAGGCCTTTTTCTTTTCCTCAGCGCATGGCGATGCTGAGATTGCTTACACACTCGAGCAGGCCAGAGCGGCGTTTCAATCCTTGCACTGAGTTTCCGGATCGGTCGCTCGCGCGGCCAGATCTGAAGTCAGCGCCCGCCGCTCATCAAAGACCGTACAGCGTCCCTCGAAGTGGGCGCCGCCCACTGTTTCGAAATATTTCAGGATCCCGCCCTCGAGTTGCCAATGCTCGGTCAGTCCGAGGGCGTTCATGAAGAGCGCTGCTTTTTCGCACCGGATCCCTCCGGTGCAATAGCTGACAACCGCGTGGTCACGAAGTTCATCGCGGATCTGTTCAACGGCCTGCGGGAATTCGCTGAATTTCTGGATATTCAGGGTCCGTGCGCCCTGGAATCGTCCGGCCACCACTTCAAAGTCGTTTCGCGTGTCGAGCATCAAAAGCGGTCGGCCCTGGTCATCCTGGCCGGCATCGAGCCAGCGTTTGAGCGTGCTGGCATCGACCGCCATGGCCCGTCCGAGTTCCGGGCGGATGGTGGGATGGTTCATCCGGATGATTTCGCGTTTGACGCGCACGCGCAGCTTACGAAACGGAACGGTCTCGGACCAGCTCTCCTTGATCGGCAGATCCTGCAGGCGGCGGTCGCTTTCGAGGTGGTCCAGAAATTCGGCGATGCCTGACGCCGTCCCGGCAAGAAAGAGGTTGATCCCTTCGCTGGCGAGCAGGATCGTTCCCTTGAGCTGGTATCGCATCGCGGCCGCTTCCAGAGTCTCGCGCAACGCCACCGGGTCTTCGAGGTGGACGAACTTGTAGGCGGCGATATTGAGAACAGATGCCATGGACGGAGGTGAGGTTGGCGGGCGGGTGCGCTCAGTGAATTCAGTGAATCCTGCGCGACATCATATCGGTCGCACCCGCTGACCTTGGGTCCGGTTCCCGGGTGGTTCGGGGCCGCTGCCGTCCGCGAAAGAGCGTCTGCATCACGCGCGTCGTCCCCAGTGCCACCATCCCTGGGCCGAGCTCGTGGGCGGCATCGCCCAGGACATCAAAGCTCACGTCGACCCCGGCTGCGATCAGTCCGCGCCAGGTCCGTTCACCCAGCGCCACCGGGACGACCGTATCAAACTCGCCATGCAACAGATGCATGGTCGGCAGCGGATGTTCGTTCAATTGCAGGGGGCGTGCGAGCTGGCTGGCATAGGCGACGACAATCGCGGCCGGCGCTGGCAGGCCGCGGGCGAGTTCCACCGCCATCGTGGCGCCTTGTGACCAACCGATCAGGATCGTCTCAGAGGCATCAAATCCCAGCGCACTCTGCAGCGCCCTGAGTCGTTCCAGGGCCTGTCGGGACGCTTGAGCGACGCGCTGAGTCCGGCCCTCAACGGGTTGATGTTCAAACCACTGTCGGCCGCCCCGCGGCGCTGGCGCGTTGCCCGCCAGCAAGGCCATCGTGGCACCCGGAAACTTCTGCTGCCAGGCGATCGCGAAGGGCACCAGCGCGTCATTGCTGGCGCCGGCAGCATGCAACACAACGATCAGGCGCCGCGTTGCGGTTGGCCTGATCGGCGGCAGTTCGATCCAGAATTCATCGTGCATCACTGCTCGCAGCGTACACCAGCCCGTCGATCCCACCGCTCTTCACCACAGCATAAGCAGACGACTGAGGCGCTCAGGGTCGACTCGAGGGTCGCGCTAGGCGCGCACCCGAGGCCGCAGACTAGCAGCGGCGGGGACCAGCTTGTCGATGACCTTTGCCGAGGAGAGGACCCCCGGGATGCCCGCGCCGGGGTGAGTCCCCGCCCCGACCAGATACAGGCCTTCGACTTCTTCGCTGCGATTGTGCGGCCGGAACCAGGCGCTCTGAAAGAGCTTCGGTTCGAGTGAAAATGCGGCGCCCCGGTAGGACAGCAGGCGCTCCTGAAAATCGATCGGGGTGAGCATGTGGGAGGTGACGATCGATCCACCCAGTCCAGGAAGGACGGTCTCGGCCAGCCGGTCCTCAACGGCCTGGCGGTACGACTCGGCTTTTAATTTCCAGTCGACGCCGCTCTCCAGATGGGGTACGGGGGCCAGCACATAAAAGCTGTCGCACCCGGGTGGCGCCATCGACGGGTCGGTCGCCGTCGGACGATGCAAGTAAAGACTGAAATCCTTCGAGAGATGCTTATGACTGAAAATGTCTTCGAGCAACCCCTCGTATCGTGGGCCCAGCACCATGGTGTGGTGCAGCACCTCATCCCATTGGCGATTGGTCCCGAAATACCAGACGAATAGGCTCATCGACCAGCTGGCCCGCTCGAGTTTGCGGTCGGTCCAGCGCTTGCGCGGATGGGTCCCGAGTAGCTTGCCGTAGGTCCAGCCAACGTCGGCGTTGGACACCAGGATGTCGGCCTCCAGGATCTCGCCCCCCAGGATCCGCACGCCATGGGCGCGGCCGTCCTTGACCAGGATCTGTTCGACCTGCGTGTTGCAGCGGATGGTACCGCCCTGGCTCTGGATCAATCCTACGATCCCCTCCACCAGAGCGCCCATCCCACCCATGGCGTAATGCACCCCATGGAGTCGCTCCAGATGAGCGATCAGGCAGTAGTAGGCGGTCGTGGTGAGAGGATTGCCACCAATGAGGAGCGGATGGAAGCTGAAGGCCACGCGCAGTCGGTGGTTGGTGAAGTAATCGCTGACCTTGCTCCAGACATTGCGATAGCCCTGCAGTCGGATCATGTCCGGCGCTGCCCGCACCAGCGTGCCCAGCTCATCAAATGGCACGTCGGCAAGTTCCTCGAACGCGACGCGATAGATCGATTCGCTATCGCGGATATAGCGATCAAAGCCCGCGAGATCCTCTGGAGCAATCCGCTCGATCTCCGCCCGCATGGTCTTGAGATCGCCGCTGCAAGACAGGGTCTCGCCGTCGTCGAAGCGGATTTCATAAAACGGGTCAATACGACGCAGATCGATATCATCGGCCATGCGCCGCCCGCAGAGCGTCCAGAGCTCTTCGAGCAGATAAGGTGCTGTGATGATCGTGGGTCCCGCATCAAAGGTGAACCCGTCCTGGCGATAGACATACGCCCGTCCGCCAGGCGCATCGAGTTTTTCGAGCATGGTCACCCGATAGCCTCGGACCCCCAGTCGCACGGCGGCTGCGAGACCGCCAAAGCCAGAGCCGATGACGATGGCATGGGGGCGCCCGTCGTCCGGGACTGATCCGTCCAGGCTCGAGACAGCCTTGCTGCCCACAGGGGCGTCAGCAGTCCGATGAGCGGGCGCTACCGGATGGGACTGACCCTGATGCGGGTCTTTCAGGGCAACGCTCGCCCCTTGCGGCCCAAGATTCTCAAGCATGTTCTGTCTCTCGGTTGAAAGCGTGCGGTGGCTTCGTTGGACCTGGCGCCAGGTCGGCGGTGGCCTGTGCGCCCTTGGGGCGTCCGAAGTAAATGGGCCAATCGAGTCTGACCCAATGGTAGGCGATGATCGCGACGCCGATCGCCAGTGGGATGGACCAGAGGATCGGACTCAACGCCAGATCGGGCATCAGGCGGACGGCACCGAACGCCATAAATGCGGTGTAGGCGGAAATGCCGGCGCCGACCAGTGCCTTGATATGCTCCTTGAGCCAGTGTCGTCGTTCGAGTCGGCGGCGCAGCAGAAAGAACAGATTGGTGAGGGCGGTCGCGACACCGACCCCTGCCATGCCGAGCATCAGCCATTGTCCGATCTGCCAGCCCTGCCAGCCACATTGCGCGGCTGCAGCGAGGAGAATCCATTGCAGTGCATGGGTCGCAATCGATCGGTCGGGCTCCTCGCGCCCGCGTTCACGAATGGCGCGCCAGCCATGCCAGGCCAGGTTCAGCGTCAGGATGCCGTTGTGCAGCATCATCCAGCCGAACATGCCGCGAATGAAAGCGATATCGAATTGACCCACCAGATGCGGATGCGTTCCCAGCGGATCGAAGAGCGTCAGCAGACTCATCCCGATCGCGAAGATGCCGGTTGCGATCAGGGCCTTTGAAAATCGGGTACCCCAGCGGCGATGTTGCTCGTTGCCTTTGCGCCCCAGAACCGGGATCCAGAGCACGATCGCACCAAAGCCGCCCGTCGTAATGTGGGCAACGACCAGCATCTTGAAGAGGGGCAGCGTAAACGACATCGGGAAGTCACCTCAGGCAATCGCCGCTCGGCAGCGTTTGAAGCCGTCAATCTAACTTGACAGTGAGACTCTAAACCTTCTGAATGTCGACGTCACCTTCGGGGAGACCCCTGAGTGTTCTATTCCACCATTGTCGAAGCCGATCGTCATGTCCGCAAACACGAGTTCGAAAACACGGCCTGAGGGGAGGGCCGATGCGCCCCGTGATCTGGCCAAAACGGCAGGCTCCGATTTGGGCATGGCGGCTTGGTTCGAACCGCCGCACCCGCGCGCCCGTCCGGCACTGCTTTCGTTGGTCCGGGCCATGGTGCGCGATGGCGGCGACCTGCTCAGCCTGTTGCCTGCGCAGGCCTACCGAATGGGGATCGGACCCCTGGGATGGTCGCGCCGCTCGACCATCGTGGTGAATGCGCCGGAACTGGTGCGCCGCGTCCTGATCGATGAGCGGGAATGTTTTCCCAAGAGCGATCTGATGGTCAATGCGCTTGACCCCTTGATCGGCGATTCGATGTTCGTGTCCGAAGGCGAGACCTGGCGACGCCAACGGCGGTTGATGGACCCGTCGCTTTCGCAGATGCGAATCGATCGGGCGATTCCGGCCATGCAGGCTTGCATCGATGATGCAGAGCAGGAGCTCTCAGTACGCGCCGCCCGCAACGAATCCTTTTCACTCGATCTGGCGATGAGTCACCTGACCGCCGATATCATCTGCCGGACCGTGTTCTCCACGACCCTGAAAACCCAGACCGCTCACGAGGTCTTCGAAGCGTTTTCGATCTTTGAGCGCAGCGTTGCTCAGGTCAACATCCTGCGGCTGATCTTCGATCCTGCCTGGACCAAACCCCGCCAGCGTCCTGAGGTACTGGCGGCCTGCGCCAGCATTCGCAAACAACTCGGTGACCTGCTCGATACGCATTTGGTAGATGGTTCTGATTTTGACGATATTGCCGCGGCGGTGGTCGCAGCTCGGGACGAATCTGGCCAGGGTTTCTCGCGCGACGAACTCATCGATCAGTTGGGGGTGCTGTTTCTCGCGGGCCACGAAACGAGCGCCAGCGCACTGACCTGGGTTTTTTATCTGCTGGCGATTCGGCCCGATCTCGTGAGCAGGATTCGGGCCGAAGTCCAGACCGTCGCGGGCCATGGTCCGATCGGACTTGAGCATGTCAAGCGCCTGAGTTTTGTTCGCAATGTCTTTCGCGAAACCGTGCGTCTGTATCCGCCCATCACCTTTTTGCCCAGAGTGGCGATGGAGTCGACCCGCCTGGGCGATTACCGGGTCAAGCGAGGGGCGCTCGTCATCGTCTCGCCCTGGGTCATGCATCGGCATGAACAGTATTGGCGCGAACCTCACCGCTTTGATCCCGATCGCTTCTCCCCCGAGCGCGAATACGCCATCCAACCGGGGACTTATCTGCCGTTCGGCCTCGGGCCCCGAGTCTGTTCGGGCGCTGCCTTTGCCACGGTCGAGGCGACCCTGATGATTGCGCGGCTGGCACGGAAGTTCGATTTCCATGTGGTATCGACTCAGCCCGTTCGGCCTGCAGCCCGCTTGACCACGCGTCCAGCCCAGCAGATTTATTGTCGGGTGACCCGCGTGGGGGCTTGAATGGAAACGGCACCCACGGCCCTGGTCACGCTTGGGCGCTTACCCAAGGCGCTCGATATTGCGCGTGCGCTTCACGGCGCCGGCTGGCGGGTACTGGTGGCCGAGCCCTTTGTGCGTCATCTGACGGGGGCGTCCAATGCGGTCAGCCGATCGATTCAGGTCACTGCGCCAACGCTCGATGGGCAGGCCTATCTGCAGGAGCTGCGTCAGATCATCGCCGCAGAGTCGGTTGATCTTGTTGTTCCGGTCTCAGAAGAAACCATGCACGTGGCGGCGCTCCATGACTGTGGTGTTCGCGTGTTCACCATGCCCCCCGATATCGTGCGGTACCTCTACGATAAATTGGGATTTGTCCAGTTCTCACAATCACTGGGGTTGACGGTTCCAAGGACGACCGTCATGAGCGATCCGGTCACGGCCGCGACTTTTCGCTCTGCTGCGGTCGTTGTCAAACCCCGCCTGTCATGCGGCGGCCGGGGCGTTCAGTTTCTGGCGTCCTTGCCCGAATTGCAGGCGGACGATCATCTGATCGTGCAGGACTGGATCACGGGGGGAGTCCACAGTACCTGTAGTGTGGTGCACGAGGGTCGGTGTCTCGGCACCGTGGTTTATCGCGCCGCGCAACTGTCTGGATCGGTCGCGGTCGCGTTTGACCGTATCGATCACCCGGCCATCGAGGCCTGGGTAGGTACCTTCGCGCGCGCATCGAACTGGAGCGGTTTCCTTTCCTTTGATTTTGTTGTCGATGACACGGGCACGCCCTACGGCATCGAGTGCAATCCGCGGGCGACCAGTGGCATCCATTTTTTCGTCCAGTCGGATCTGGGGGCGGCGATGATTAACCCGCAGGCGGTCACGCACATTGGATTGCGTCCGGAGCGCCGTCTGCAGCAGTTTTGGGCCTGCCTGACTGAGGCGCAGAAACAACCACTCGGGCGCGCCCTGATGCGCAGTCTGGGTCAATTGTTCTCGACTCCGGATGTCACCTGGCGCCGCGATGATCCCTGGCCCCTACTCGGGATGCCGTACACCGCATGGCCCATCATCGCTGCTGCCAATCGAGAGGGGGTGAGTTTCGGTGAAGTGGCGACACGGGACCTGGATTGGCGCGGCAGTCTGCCTGAGGCCCCGGTATCGGGCGGTTTTGGGCGCGAACCGAACCGTGACTCGAACCGTGACTCGAACCGTGACTCGAACCGCGATCGGTTCAGGTGATCCAGGCGCCGACTTTGGCGGCGAGGTCTGGCGCCGGCTCGGTGGCATTCAGGCACAGGACCCCAGGCTCCTCTGCGGGTGACTCCAGGGTGGCAAACTGACTGTCAACCAGTCCAGGTCCAAAGAAATGGGAGCCACGGGAACTGACCCGTCGGACCGCTTCTACATGATCGATTTCAAGGTGCACGAAACGCAGCTCAGGCACCGCAAGCCGCAGTCGATCCCGATAAACGCGTCGCAATGCCGAGCAGGTGACGACGAGTCCCTCGGGGCGCTGGCGAAGGGACTCGGCGAGGCTATCGAGCCAGTCCGCACGATCCGTATCGGTCAGGGCAATGCCTGAACGCATTTTTTCCCGATTCTGCTGGCTATGGTGGTCGTCGCCTTCAATGATCTCGAACCCAAGGTCATGCGCGAGTTGCGCCGCGAGCGTCGATTTTCCGCAACCCGCAACCCCCATGATGACCAGGGACTGGATCGGCATCGGAATTCAGGAACCAGAACCTGACAGGTGGGCGTGACGCTGAACGCAGCGCAGGTAGGCCTGGCCATCCGGTTCGGTGCGATCCCGTTGGGAACGCCAGAGGGTCTCGGCCAGGCAGTCCAGAATGACGTGCTCGGCATCGTGCTCCGATCGCCCGGCGCTGACTAGGTGCTGATAAGCCGCCCGCAACCCTGGCGGCTGATCGATCTGTAGTTGCTCGGCAATCGCCAAATGCAGGGACAGGTGCAGGAAGGGGTTGGTCTGTCCGGTCTCTGGCGTGAACTCCCGGGTCAGGGACTCCTCGCCCGACTCAAAGAGCGCTTGGTATTCGGGATGCAGCAGCATGCGGTCGCGGGCGAGCATTTCCATGGGCGTGAGCGGCAGCCGTTCGATGACCTTTTGCCAGGTATCGAGAAAGAAGCGCCGAACTTCATCGCGCGAGGGGTTAAACAGGCTCATCCGAGTGCCGGGGTCTTGTCACGAAAACTGCAAAGGTCGATCACCGGGCAGCGCCAGCATTCGGGGCGGCGTGCCTTGCAGACATAGCGCCCGTGCAGAATGAGCCAATGGTGGGCGTCCTTCAGGAAGAGGGGCGGGATGCGCTTGAGAAGTCCGAGCTCCACTGCGAGCGGCGTTTTTCCCTTGGCCAGACTGGTCCTATTGGCAACGCGAAAGATATGGGTGTCAACGGCCATCGTCGGTTGGCCAAATGCGGTATTGAGCACGACGTTGGCGGTTTTGCGCCCAACGCCCGGCAACCGTTCGAGGGACTCGCGGTCGCCCGGTACGACGCTGCCATGTTCCTCGACGAGGATCCTGCAGGTCTCGATCAGGTGGCGCGCTTTGCTGCGAAAGAGGCCGATCGTCTGAATGTAGGGGATCAGCCCCTCAACGCCCAGGGCCAGGATGGATGCGGGGGTGTTGGCGACAGCAAAGAGTGCGCGGGTGGCGAGATTGACGCTGCGGTCGGTAGCCTGAGCCGACAGGAGCACTGCGGCCAGTAGTTCGAATGGCGTTGACCACAGGAGCTCGGTCGTGGGCGTAGGGTTGGCTGCCGCAAAACGCTCGAACAAGCTTTGACGATCTGCAGATTTCATGCGGGTGCTTTCAGGCAGATGACTCGGTTGAGGCGCCCCGCTTCGCGTCCCGATCCATCTGGCGCCGCTGCGTTGCGCGCTCGAGTGCCTGGGCGACGAGGGCCCGTCGATGGTCTTCCGGCGTTTCTAGCGCGAGCGCTTGCGCCGCGCTCAGACGCTGGGTCCGGAATTCGTACCGGGACCGTGCCGCGTTGGCATCCTCTGTTGTCCATGGTCTCGGGGGGGCGGCTGGGATCATGTCGATGCAATCGGTCGGACAGGGGGCCAGGCAGAGTTCACAGCCAGTGCACCGGGATTCAATGATGGCATGCATCCAGCGCGAGGCGCCTGAGATGGCGTCAACCGGGCAGGCGAGGATGCATTTCGTGCAACCAATGCAGTCGGCTTCGCGGATACGGGCGACCTTGAGCGGTCCGGGTTCGCCACAGGATCGGTCTACGGGACTCGCGGGCAGGTCGAGAAGCTTGGCCAGACGTACTGCCCCTTCGTCGCCCCCGGGCGGGCAACGGTTCGGGAGGGTTTCCTGGCGTGCCAGCGCTTCTGCGTAGGGTCGGCAGGCCTCGTAGCCGCATCGCCTGCACTGGGTTTGCGGCAACACCGCATCGATGGCTTCGATCCGTGCGATGAGGTCCGCTTCGAGACGTCCTTCCACAACCAGAGCAATCGGGTCAGCAGCTCTCAGGCAGACGCGCGCCGGACGCGGACCTTGGTCGTAACCGCAGCAGACTCCCGAATAAAGGCCGCGATGCGAGGTTGGATCGTCTCACGCCAGCGCCGGCCACTGAAAATCCCATAGTGGCCCGCACCTTCGACCGTCAGATGATGGCGGCGACTCTCGGGGATGCTCTTGCACAGTCCCTGCGCAGCTTCGGTCTGACCGCTTCCGGAAATGTCGTCGAGTTCGCCTTCGATCGTCAGGAGCGCTGGCACGGTGATGTCCTCGGGCGCGACCCGGATGGTTTGCCCATCGAATTCCACGTCCCACAGCCCAAGGGGTAGCAGGTGTTCCTGGAAAACTTTTTGGACGGTTTCGAGGTAGTACTCGGCGGGCAGGTCGAGAACGGCATTGTATTCATCATAGAACTTAATATGAGAATCAACGTCTTCCAGATCGCCCCGAACGAGATCCTTGTAGAAATCCCAGTGAGAACGGAAGTGCCGGTCGGGATTCATGGCAACAAAACCAGTGTGCTGCAGGAAACCCGGGTAGACGCGGCGTCCTGCCCCTGGATATTTGTTCGGGACGGCCTGGATCAGGCTCTGTTCGAACCACTGAATGCTGTGGGTTTCGGCCAGATTGTTAACCTCGGTCGGGCTGCGCCGCGAGTCGATCGGACCGCCCATCATGGTCATGGACCGCGGCACGGCCTCGTCATTGAGGGTCGACAAGATGGAGACGGCAGCAAGCACCGGCACGGTCGGCTGACAGACCGAGATCACGTGCAGGTCGGGTCCCAGTCGACGAATGAATTCGATGATGTAGGCGACATAGTCGTCGAGATGAAAGGGCCCGGCGGCAAGCGTGACCATGCGGGCATCGAGCCAGTCGGTGACATAGACTTCGTGGGCGGGGAGCATTGCCCGTACCGTGTCACGCAGTAGCGTCGCGTGATGCCCCGAGAGCGGCGCGACGATGAGAACGGCCGGGTCCCGTGGGCGATTCGCTATGGACTGGGGCAGCATCCGTTCAAATTTGAGGAGCCGACAAAACGGCTTGACTGTTTCAACGCGTTCGAAGACCGGCACCGGGACGCCGTCCACCAGGGTGCTGTCCAGCCCCCAGGCGGGCTTGTCGTATTCCTTGCCCAGACGATGCAGCAACTCAAGGCCGGCCGCGTAGCGTCGGGCCATTGGCATGTAGGAAAAAGGGCTGTAGGGATTGGCGTACAGCTTGGAGACCGAGTCTGCCCAGTTGGAGAGGGGATTGAGCAGCGCACGCTGCATTTCACGGACCTGGTAGAGCATCGAAGTATTCCTTGCCCGAAACGGTCAGGATAACGCGCTCGGGGCCGAGAGAGTTCCTGAACAACGAGGTTGAGCCGGGTAGATTATGCAACCCCCCGGGGGATGGTGCAATGCAACAATGCTGATCTTTTGGTGATTTTCGTTAATTTCTCACGACCTTGGCAGATCCTCTAGGACGCAAGCGTCGAGCCAGTGCATCGTTTGACATTCTTCCAGGCGATTTTGTGTAAGCCGTTGGTGCAGTACGGAAAAATCAATGTCGTCGAGTGACTGATCCTGAGTCTGGCAACTGAAAATCAGCCGCGTCTGCCCCGTGGTCGGGTCCCGCAGTAACTGCAGGCATTGGCCACAGACGCCCTTGAGCATGCACTGCATCGGGGAGTTGACGGAACCCAGCGCGACGTGCCGGGCGGGCAGCAGGTTCTTGAGGACATCATGGCGGGCGCGGGCTACGGCCGCCATCATCCGGTCCGAACCAATCGCCAGCAGCCGGTCAGCCTCCTGGAGCCGGATTGGAGCGGCAGCCCCGAGTCCGAGAGACCCCTCCCCATACGCTTTCATCGCCTCGACCACGTTACCTTGAAAGGCAAGATCCTGGGCCCGACTCGGGCGTATTCCCGGTGCTTCATCGCAGCACCAAACGATGATGTCGGCGGCCGCCTCGAGATCAGCCACATGAAAGCGGTCTGCGGCGCTACGGTAGCCAGCGAAATACAGGACGCGCGAACCCGCTGCCCGCATCGCAGCCCCAATGGAGAACAGGACGGCATTGCCGAGCCCGCCACCCACCAGAACCACCGTCTCGCCATTTGGGATCGTGGTTGGGGTTCCGGTCGGACCCATCAGGATGACGGCTTCGCCTGGTTGCAGTCGGGCGCAGAGGTCTGACGACCCACCCATCTCGAGAACGATGGTTCCGACCAAACCCGCAGCCCGATCGACCCAGGCACCGGTGAGGGCGAGCGGTTCCATCGCAGCGGCAGGTTTGAACGATTCAAAATTTTGTAAGCGGAAGAACTGCCCGGGCTGGAAGTTGCGCGCAGCCATGGGCGCATGGACCACGACTTCGAGAATCCGTGGCGCCAGACGTTGAACTCGGACCACGGTGGCGTTCAGTTGGGACTGGCATTCCCGGGCGAAGTCCTGAAATACCCGCGGATCCGCCGGGGGGCAGTGAGCCAGCACCCTGGAAATCACGGGATACCCGCGCAGGGCCGACGCCATGGCGCGAACAACGCTGCCAGACCAGCCGGGATGAAGGTCTCCAAAAAATGAAACAAAGCGGCCGTCCTCGCGTCGACCCGCCAGGACCTCGACCTGCGCTGGTTTGGGATTCGCTTCGGGCAGTACCGGTTCGCCCAGCTCGTTGGTGGCAAGAAACCATTGACCGCGAAGGCTCAGCGGCGAATTACCGGGTTCTGTTGCTGCGATCGTGTTGGGCCGCGTGCCGGCAGCGATGAATACGGATCGCGCGGGCAGCCGAATCGCTTCGACGGTCTGACTGGGCTGACCAGGCGGGCCGGACGGGTTGGCGTCCGCGGCCGAACCGGCTGGAAGCGTCCGTGTGAACCGGACCGCCCGGGCTGCGCCGTTCTCATCGATCTCCACCTCGATGGGGGTCAGGTGGTCGATGACCGTGATGCCCTCTTCGAGCGCGCTGGCGAGTTCTTCGCGGTTGAGTCGATAGGCCGGACTCTCGATCAGGCTACGCCGGTAGGCCACCGTGACGCCACCCCAGTGCGCCAGTAAGGGGGCAAAGTTGGGCGGTCGACCGCTGGCCGCCGCCGCTGCCCGCTCGGCCCGAACCGCGCGGCCATGCGCAATGAATTCCGCCGCAATCGCCTGATCCTCGGCCGACCTCGTTGGGGCTACAGATTGGGGTAGGGTCGCTGGATGGCGCGCAGCCAGGGCTTCTTCTCGGTCCAGGAACCGTTCGACATGCACGATGTAATAAGCGCTCGCCTCGGTCGCGGTGTCAATCGCGGTCAGTCCACCGCCGATCACCAGGATGGGCATCCGGATCTGGAGGTTCGCTGTGGTGTCGCGACGGCCAGCCCCGGTCGATTGCAGGGCCATCAGGAAATCGCTCGCGGCCCGGACACCGCGCGCGAGTCCGCCCGGGATCTCGATCATCGCGGGGGCGCCGGCACCGGTGGCGAGGGCGACGTGGTCAAAACCCATGGCAAAAGCATCGTCGAGCGTCAAGGTCCCGCCCAGACGAACCCCCCCGGTCAGCGCGAACTGATCGCGCCGCTCGAGCAGCAGTCGCACCAGGGTCAGGAAATTCTTGTCCCAACGGACCGTGATCCCGTATTCGGCGACCCCGCCGAAGCCGCGCGGCATCCGGGTCGACAGCGGCTCGAAGATCGACTCGATCTCAATCACCGGCTGGAAATCGACCCGGTCGGGGTCATTGCTGGAGTCCTCCGGGTTGATCCAGGGCGGCGATAGCGGCTCAAGCTTGAGCCCATCGATGGCGAACACCGCGTGACCGTCCTGGATCAGGTGATGGGCGAGCGTGAAGCCAGCCGGCCCGAGTCCGGCAACCAGCACCTTGCGCCCGGACGGTGGGCGTGGCACTGGGCGCTTGAGATTGAGCGGGTTCCAGCGCGTCAACAGCGAATAGATCTCGAAGCCCCATGGTAGATCGAGCACATCGCGCAGGGTCCGGGTCTCGGCGCGCGGAATGTCAACGGGCGTTTGCTGCTGAAAGACGCAGGCCTTGGAGCAGTCATTACAGATCCGATGGCCTGTCGCGGCACACAGGGGGTTTTCAACCGTGATCAGGGCGAGCGCCGTCACCGGCAGGCCCTGGGTGCGTGCGAGGAGAAATTCGCTGATCCGTTGTTCAAGCGGACAACCCGATGCCGGACTGACACTGACCGGTTCGGGCCTCTGGGCGGTTTTCAGCCCTTGGGCGCAACTGTCGTTGCCCTGTTTATGACAGTGCAGACAGTAGCGGGCTTCGTCCATTGCGGCCAGCGCGGGTCCGCCGTCATCGGTGAGAGCAAACCCATCCCGGGTCCGCTCGGCACCGGGGCGAATGCTGTAGCGCACGCTTCCCTGGCGCGCTGTCGCGACGACGTGAGCAATCTCGGGGGGCGCAGTGCGTGGTTGCGGCAGGCGAAAGAGACGGCCCTGGGCATGACAGCGCTGACCCGCTTCGGTTTGAACCGCCCAGGCCGCGTAGCGGCGGGCGGCATCCAAGCGTTCCTGACTCTGGGCGACCAAGGCTGCGCTCGGATCCCGCGGGTCTTGGCCCGC
>JBBAOE010000019.1:39783-54980 GCA_040401595.1 Burkholderiaceae bacterium | reverse complement strand
CGCGTCACTGCCGCGACAAAGTCGGCCTCAAACGCTTGGGCATCCCAGGGTGATGGGGCAGCAGTCGTGCCGAACCAGCCCTGGAGTTCTTGCCTGAGGGTGTCGGCGTCCAACTGTTCGACGTCGGCCGCCGGAATCTGCAGTACGGCCTGACGACGAACGAACTTCCACTTGACCCGAAAAAAGGGCTCAGCCGCAGCGGCTTGATCCCGCAGGTCTGCGATGGCTTCGCCGACACCGAACAATTGGCCAATGAAGCCCTCCAGCGCCGGGCCGAGTGCGAGCAGCAGTTCGGCCTCGCTCTGCCGACTCAGTGCAAGTGGCTGGGCCCGAGCCTGCAACAATTGGTCGGCGAGTGCTGGCTGCTGATCGCGGAGTTGCTCGATGAAGGCCCGATCAATTCGCTGCAGCCCATCGAGCCGGTAAAGGTCGCGAAAGCGAAACCCATAGCCCAGCGCCTGAGCTGGATCGCCGACTGCGCCGGGCGCCGCAGTCATGGCGGGGCGGGTCTGGCTCAGCGAGCGAGTTGGGCGAGCTTGTCGGGCACGTCTTTCCATTCGTCAGCGTCCGGCAACGAAGGCTTCGTGCGCGTAATGGACGGCCAGTCGCGGGCAAGCTCGAGATTGAGTGCGATGAATTTGCGCTCGTTCGGGTCAAGGTCCTCTTCGGCCTTGATGGCGTTGACAGGGCATTCGGGAATGCAGACCGCGCAGTCGATGCACTCGTCCGGGTCGATGACGAGCATGTTCGGGCCTTCGCGGAAACAGTCCACGGGGCAGACGTCGACGCAATCGGTGTATTTGCAGCGGATGCAGGATTCGGTGACGACGTGGGTCATGGCGAAATGGGGTCCGTCGGGAGGCGAAGCGATTGATGCAGAACGAAGCCCGGTGAGTCTGCTCGTGGCACACGCGGCGGGCGTTCCCGGATTCTAACCGGTGAATCGGGCGGTGACGAAAGCGCTGGTCAACCGGCGCTTATCTCATCCCTGGGCGCTGACCAGAAATGGTTAACGCTACGATCGGGCGGAATACGGCTAGGATCTCAGATCGTTCGAGGGCACCCACTCCTCTCGAGATCCTCGGGGATCGCTCAGTGATGCTTCAGCAACTCGGGATGGTTCGCCCGCCGGAAGCGCCTTCTACCCAATGGCGAGCGCAGCGCGCGCTCGAGTGCTGGGTTGTCTGGACGCTTCTCGTGATCCTGATGGGTGGTCTTGGTCTGGGCGTCATGGTGGTATTTCTCGGGAGCTTGGTCGTGGCTGCGGTCACCCTGGCTGCCAATGGGCTGATTGGACTGCTGCTTGGCTGGCGTTCAATTCGCCCGAGGTTGCGCCGCAAACCCCATCCATGGTCGCGTTGGTCATGACCGGATCGACAGCGCACGCGCCATGATCTGAGCGACGTGCAGCGAGCGCCGTCGCGCTCCATTGGCAATCTGATGCCGGCAACTGGTGCCGTCGGCAACGATCAGGGTGTCCGACTCTGCCTGGCGAACGGCCGGCAGTAAATTGAGTTCAGCCATCGCCTGTGAAATCTCCGCATGTTCGGCCTCGTAGCCAAACGCGCCCGCCATACCGCAGCATGAACTCGTGATGGTGTCGACCTGCAATTGTGGAATCCAGCGCAGCACTTCCAGGACCGATTCGAAGGCCCCAAACGCTTTCTGGTGGCAGTGCCCGTGAACCAGCGCCCGTGTTTGGGGAAGCGCTTTGAGACCCAGTTGGTGCGCGCTGCTGTGGGCGATCAGCCATTGTTCGAACAGGAGCGCTGACCCGGCCAGTCGTTGCGCAAGTTCGCGCAGTCGGGGGCCGTCCGGCTCCTGCTCCCAGCGGTGCACCAGAAACTCGTCGCGCAGGGTCAGCAGGCAGGAGGGCTCCAGGCCCACAACGCAGGCACCTGCCTCGAGCGCGGGCGCCAGCGCGCGCAGCGTTCGAGCGGCCTCGGCACGCGCCTGGTCGACCAGTCCAGCCGCCAGGAAGGTGCGCCCGCAGCACAGGGGTCGTCGCTCATGGGCCGGTTTCGAGACCAGGACGGTGCATCCGGCCGCGCGCAAGACCGTTTGCGCATCGACCAGAATGTCGGGATCAAAGTGTTCGTTGAAGGTATCGGCCCAGAGAACGACCTGGGTATGCGTGGGCTGCCCTCGCGGGTTGGCGCGCAGACCCTCGGTCAGGCAGTTCGACGGTGGCACGTTGGCGCTGAATGCGCGCGACGACCAGGCCGGGAGGCTGGCACGGGCGCTCAGGCCAAGCCAGGCTTCGGTCAGGCGGGCGAGTTGCGGAATGCGGTTACGCAGCCGGATCAGTGCCGAGGCCAGCGGCGCGATCCGACCGACCCAGCCCGCGTAATGCGGCAAGTACGCGAACAGGCGGTCGCGCACGCTGAGTCCATGTCGGAGAATCCATTGCTGGCGAAACTCGATCTTCATCTTCGCCATATCGACGCCGGTCGGGCATTCGCGACGACAGCCCTTGCAGGAGACGCAGAGGCCCATGGTCTGGGCCATGGCATCCGACGTCATCGCATCGGCGCCCAACTGCCCCGCGAGTGCCTGACGCAGCGTATTGGCGCGGCCTCGCGTCAGATGCTGTTCATCGCGCGTGACACGAAAGCTCGGACACATGGTGCCCGTGTCGAACTTTCGGCAATGCCCGTTGTTGTTGCACATCTCGACTGCTTTGGCGAATCCCTGCGTCGGATCGCCCCCCGTGCCCGAAGGGCTGAGCAGGACGGTCCCGTCGACACTGCCGCCCGTGCGCGCTGCGGCCGCCGCGAGTTGGTCCCGCGGGATCGAGGCATCGTTACGCACATTCCAGACCGACCAGTCGAGGCCGGGACTGAACTGCATTGGTGGCGGCGCTGCGCTGGGGTGGGCGCCGTCATCGGCGCTGTCATCGGCGCCGAATGCGGTGTCCGGGCTTGATCGTTCGGGCGGCGGATATCGAAACAGCGTTTCGTCATCCATGCGGGTCGCGCGCACGATCTTGCCCGGATTGAGCAGGGCAGTTGGGTCGAACGTGTCCTTGACCTGCTCGAAGGCGCGGGTGAGCTCGGGACCGAATTGCCAGCCGACCCATTCACTGCGGACCAGCCCGTCGCCATGTTCGCCACTGAATGCGCCCTTGAATCGGCGCACCAGCGCCGCAGCTTCTTCGGCGATCGCCCGCATCTTGGTGCTGTCGCCGCGACGAAGATCGAGAATCGGGCGCACATGCAGGGTACCGACCGAGGCATGGGCGTACCAGGTGCCTTGTGTTCCGTGACGCTCAAAACACTCGGTGAGGGCTGCCGTGTAGTCGGCCAGATGCGCCAGGGGTACCGCACAATCCTCGATGAATGAGATGGGTTTCCCATCCCCCTTCATCGACATCATGATGTTCAGACCCGCCTTGCGGACATCCCAGAGGACTTTCTGGGCGGTTTCGTCAGGCATCTCGATGACCGATCCCGGCAGGCCCAGATCGCTCATGCAGGCGACCAGTCGTGCCAGCGCGGCGAGCTGGAAATCACGGGATTCGCCCGCGAATTCCACGAGCAGGATCGCTTGGGTTTCGGGGCCGAGCAGAGCGTGTTCGATGACGGGGCGAAACGCGGGATTGGCCAGCGCGAGGTCGATCATCGTCCGATCCACCAGTTCGACGGCGGTCGGTCCGAGGCGAACGATCTCGGCCGTGCATTGCATGGCCTTCTGAAAGCTGGGGAAGTTCACGACCCCGAGCACACGGGCTTTGGGAAGGGCGGACAGATGCAGGTGCAAGCGACGGGATACGGCCAGCGTGCCTTCGCTGCCAATCAGCAACTGGCCGAAGTTCAGTGAACCCGGACTGCCAATGTGAGCCCAGTAGGGGCGTTCCGAGATGGCTTGCCGGTTCGCAAAAATGTCCAGGTTGTAGCCGCCCACGCGACGCAGAACCCGTGGCCACATCATCTGCATCGCGTCCTGTGCGCCATTTCCAATTTCGTAGAGGCGCGTGATGAGTTCGCGTACCCGCTGACTACCGATCTGCATCTCGCCGGCGCGACCATCGCCACGCTCGAATTCACCAAAAAATTGTTGCGTTCCATCGGCTAGAATGGCATCAATTCCGAGAACGTGATGAACCATGTTGCCGTAGGCCAGTGAGCGACTGCCGCAGGAATTGTTCCCCGCCATGCCGCCAATCGTGGCTTGAGCGCTCGTCGAAATATCAACCGGATACCAGAGCCCGTGGGGGCGCAGGCGGGCGTTGAGGGCATCGAGGGTGATGCCTGGTTGCACTTCGACGCGCGCTGCGTCAGGGTCAATTCTGATGATGTCGCGCAGAAACTTACTGCAATCGACTACGAGGGCGGCGCCAACAGTTTGGCCGCATTGCGACGTTCCTGCACCTCGACTGAGGATGGGAACCTGGTGGGCGCGCGCGATATCGACCACGGTGGCCAGGTCTTCTTCGGTTTGCGGGACCACAACCCCGATCGGTGTGATTTGATAGATCGAGGCGTCCGTCGCGTAGCGCCCACGACTGAAGGCATCGAAGTGGACCTCGCCGGCAATTTCGCGCTTGAGATGGGTAGCCAGGTCGCTGCGTGCGAGCGATCGGTCGATCACCGAGGAGAGGAAGATTCGGCGGGGAGGAGGAGCGTTCACAAGCGTCTGGTCACGAGGGGGTGGAAGCTGCCGGGGGCGAAGCGGTCTTCTTTGGTTTACGCTGCGAAACTATTGTGCCCTTTTCATACCTTTCCGTGCGGCGGGGCCATCGATGTTGATACTAAATTTCGGAGCCATGTGATGTTGAACCTGAACCGTCACCCCGCTGGGCGGCATTTTCTTCAAATTCCAGGTCCCTCTCCGATCCCCGAGCGCGTCCTGCGCGCGATCGATCGTCAAGTGATCGATCATCGCGGGCCCGAGTTCGCCCGGCTCGGTCTCACGGTGCTGGCCGGCATGCAGCGGATCTTTCAAACCCGTCATCCGGTCATTATTTATCCCTCGTCCGGCACTGGTGCCTGGGAGGCGGCTCTGGTCAATACCTGTTCGCCAGGGGATCGGGTGCTGATGGTGGAGACCGGGCACTTCGCGGCGCTATGGAAAAAAATTGCCGAACGTCTGGGCTTGGTGCCTGAGTTCATTCCCGGCGACTGGCGTCACGGTGTCGACCCTGCCCAGATCGCGGACCGGCTCGCGGCCGACACTGCCCATGAAATTCGGGTGGTGGCCTGCGTTCACAACGAAACCTCAACGGGCGTTCTCAGCGAGATCGGGGAAATCCGGCGCGCGATTGATTCGGTGGGGCATCCCGCGCTGTTCATGGTGGATACGATTTCCGGTCTGGGCGCTGCGCCCTATGAGCACGATGCCTGGGGCGTTGATGTCAGTCTTGCGGGCTCGCAGAAGGGCTTGATGATGCCCTCAGGCCTGTCGTTTCATGCACTGAGTCCGAAGGCGATCGAAGCCTCAAAGTCTGCCCGGCTGCCACGCGCCTACTGGGCCTGGGATGAGATTCTCGCAGCCAATGTGCGCGGGTACTGGCCTTCGACGCCGTCGACCAATTTGTTCTTTGGTCTTGCCGAAGTCATTGAGATGTTGGAAACCGAGGGCTTGGCGAAGGTTTTCGCCCGCCACGAACGGCATGCCAGCGCCACCCGCGCTGCGGTCAACAGTTGGGGTCTGGAGATCCTTTGTCAGGATCCCAGGCTTTACAGCCCGATTCTGACTGCGGTCCTCATGCCCTCGGATGCGAGCGGAAAATCCCATGATGCTGACTATCTGCGGCAGGTGGCGCTTGATCATTTCGATATTTCGCTCGGCATGGGCCTGTCGAAAGTGGCTGGACGCGTTTTTCGGATCGGGCATCTCGGGGACCTGAACGATCTGAGCCTGATCGGTACGCTGGCCGGGGTTGAAATGGCACTGGGCCTGGCTGGCGTGCCGCATGAGCGGGGGGGCGTGCGGGCCGCGATGGACTATCTTCAGCACACCTCGGTGCCCGTGACCTCCGGCTCTTAAGCTCGCCCGGCCCGCTCGTTCAGCCCTGGGGGAGGGGGGTTAGCTGACCCGCTGCCCCTCACGCCATACAGACCGAACGGCGGGCTGTTGGCCAAGCAGGCGCACCCGCACGAGATCGGCGCGAAGCCCTGGCTGGATCGCACCACGATCCTCGAACCCCAGTGCCCGGGCGGGTTGCAGACTGACGGTAGCGATGGCTTCGGGCAGGCTCCAGCCTGCCTCGTCGACCAGTCGCAAGGCGCCGAGCAGCAGGCTTCCCGGGACATAGTCCGACGAGAGCGCGTCGAGCAGGCCGGAACGTGCCAAATCCGCAGCCGCGACATTGCCCGAGTGAGATCCGCCACGCACCACATTAGGTCCGCCCATCACAATCCGCAGGCCTGCCGATCGCGCCGCTGCGGCGGCTACGACGGTCGTTGGAAATTCCGAAATGGTGATGCCATCGGCAGCCGCCTCGGCAACATGCTCTGCGGTCGTGTCATCGTGGCTCGCGACCGGGACCCCATGCTCCCGAGCCCAGGTAATGAAGTGGGTGCGGTGGGGGCGGGCGTAGCGCCGCTGGGCCTCAGGGGCTTCTGCAACATGACGATCAAACTTGTCCAGACTCCAGCCTTTCTTGCCGGTGAAATAGGTTCGTGCATGCGCGATTTCAGACCACTGGCGTTGGCCAGGCGTGTGGTCCATCAGCGATAGCAGGCCAACCCGGGCTGTTCGACCGCTTCGGTCCAGGTGTGGCGTCTTGCTCAGTGCTGCAAAGGGTTCAAACAACTTTAGGGTGTTGGGCGCGGGCAACTCGCATCGGATGTGCAAATGGTGATCTGCGCGTAACACCTGATTCTGGTGCCCATGTGCGAGCGCAGCGAGTACTTCTTCCATGCCCCCGCCGCGCAGGCCATCGGCGTCGCCATCGCCGATACCGAGGGCATCGAACACGGTGGTGATGCCCGCCGCTGCAATCTCGGAATCATGTCCGAGCAGGGCCGCCATGGCCGGCCAGCGCACTTTGGGCCGCGGCATGAGGTGACGCTCCAGATTGTCGGTATGAATCTCGACCAGACCGGGGATGAGCAAGTCGCCGTCGAGATCCTCGCCCAGATTTGAGTTGCCTGTCGCGATGTCTGCGATGCAGCCCCCGCGGATATGGATAGACCCTTGAATGATTTCACTGGAGAGTACGATCCTGGCGTTTCGAAGCGTAAATGTGTTTGTCATGAAAAATGGAGGTGATTCTTGACGGCAGGGTTGGTGAGGGGGAGGGACCTCAAAAACATGGTCCGCGACCGCTTCTCGAATCATGGTGTCATGAAAGCTCCCGATCACCGCCGCGCCAGCCACTTGTGCCTTGCGAATCCGTCCAATCAACTGGTCCAGCGTTCCAAGGGCAGGCCATTTGCAAGTTGGGTAGCGGTGGATCGATTCTCGGAAGAGGTCTGGACTCAAAATCGGGTTATGTTCAGCATCAGCGATGCTTCAGTGCATGGAAACGCGCCGCTAATGCTGTCGATCTGCAGTCGATCGGATGTTCCAACCAATTTTCTATTCCCCTTAAAATTCCCTTTGCTGGTGACCATCCGATGACCGAACCACGCTGGGCTCTGTACTTTGCGCCCCAGGCCGCACTGGGCCAGCTGGGGCAACAGTGGCTGAGCGACACGTTTGAGCCGGCGGCGCCCTGGACCACAGCGCCGCGCCGCTACGGGTTTCATGCGACGCTGAAAGCGCCGTTTCGACTCGCACCGGGCTATGCCTTACGCGATCTGAAGGCTGCTGTGGCGGTCTGGTCGCGGCGTCAGCTCCCGTTTTCGGTGCGGCTGAGCGTGCAGTGGCTGGGGGATTTTCTGGCCCTACGCCCGGTCACCGGGACCGATATCGAGGCCTTGTCCGGGTTGGCGGCGTCGGCTGTGGAGCAACTGGATCCATTCCGGGCCGAACTGTCGGCTGCCGAACAGCAGCGCCGTCTGGCCGCGCCACTGTCGGTGCGCGAGCGCGAGTTGCTGGCGCGTTGGGGCTACCCTTACGTGTTTGAGGCATTCCGATTTCACTGCACGCTCACCGAGCCATTACCAACCGCGATTCGGCCACGACTCTTTGCGCTGGCCGAGCAGTACTTTAATGGCGTACTGTCCGAGGCGACGCCGATCGATCGGGTGGTACTCGCCGAAGAACCGGCACCCGGTGCCAACTTCGTGATCGTGGCGTCCTTTCGCCTGGGGGCATTCACTCCCGAGGCCGAAGAGCCACCTTGCTCCAAGGAATCCGTCGCATGATCATCACTTCTCTGCTCGACACGGACCTCTACAAGTTCACGATGATGCAGGTTGTGCTGCATCACTTTCCGGGCGCACAGGTCGAGTACCGATTCAAATGCCGAACGCCGAATATTGCGTTGACCGAGATCATTGATTCGATCCGCGACGAGATCACCCAGCTTTGTACGCTTCGGTTTCGTCCGCGTGAGCTTGAGTACCTGCGCAGCCTGCGCTTCATCAAAAGCGATTTCGTCGACTTTTTGGCGCTCTTCCAGCTCAACACCAAGTACATCACCCTGGAACCGTCCGCGGCCGGTGACCGAACCTATGGGGCGGCCGAGGGCGAGATCGATATTGTCGTTCGCGGCCCCTGGCTGCACACGATCCTCTTTGAAATCCCGGTGCTAGCGATCGTCAACGAACTCTGGTTCCAGCATACGCAACGATTACCGGACTATGAGGAGGGGCGCGAGCGACTCGAGGCCAAAATCAGCTTAATCACCCAGGACGCAGAGCTTGCCGGCATGCGGGTGGCCGACTACGGAACTCGTCGGCGATTTTCTCGGCTTTGGCAGGATGAGGTGTTGCTCACCTTGCACACCAAGCTGGGCGAACATTTTGCAGGGACGAGCAATGTGTTCTACGCCATGAAGCACGGGTTGCTACCGCTGGGTACCATGGCGCACGAATATCTTCAGGCCTGTCAGGCGCTTGGGCCACGCCTGCGCGACTCCCAGATCTTCGGCTTTGAAACCTGGGCTCGGGAGTACCGTGGCGACCTGGGTATCGCACTCTCTGATGTCTATGGCATCGATGCGTTTTTACGAGACTTTGATCTCTATTTCTGCAAGCTATTCGATGGTGCCCGCCACGACAGCGGAGACCCGTTCGATTGGGGCGAACGACTGCTACAGCATTATGAAAAAAACCGGATCGATCCGAAGACCAAGACTTTAATTTTTTCAGACAGTCTGAACGTACCGCTGGCGATCCAGCTGTATCGCCGATTTGGTCATCGCGCCCGGATGTCATTCGGGATTGGAACCAATCTCACGAACGATCTCGGTTACCAGCCCCTGCAGATCGTGCTGAAGATGGTGCGCTGTAACGGGCAGCCGGTCGCTAAGCTCTCCGATGCACCCGAGAAGACCATGTGCGACGATCCCGCTTATCTCAATTACCTGCGCCAGGTCTTTGAGATCAAAGCGCCCTCCTGAACCCACTCCTGAACCAGTTCCATGAGTCATCCGAATCTGCTGATCGCACGCAAAGTCTTTCCCGCCACCATGGAGCGCCTCAAGCCCCACTTTGAGATCCATGCCAATGAGGCCGACGTCATCTGGACCCGCGACGAATTGATCGCGCGGGCCGCCGGCGCGGATGCGCTGCTGATTTCCGGGGGCGAGCGGATTGACCGGGTCCTGCTCGACCAATGCCCGCGGCTGCGCATGATTGCCACCGGAACCGTGGGTTTCAACCATATCGATCTGGCGGCCTGCGCCGAGCGTGGGATCACCGTTTCCAACACGCCCGATGTCCTCACAGAGGCCACCGCAGACATGGCCTGGGCGCTCCTGATGGCTGCTGCACGCCGTCTCCCGGAGGTCGAACGATGGCTGCGCGCCGGCCAGTGGGACCGTTGGGCATTTGACCAGTTTTTGGGCCGCGAAGTCTTTGGTGCGACGCTGGGTGTAATCGGGATGGGACGGATCGGCAGCGCGGTTGCGCGGCGGGCACGCGGTTTCGAGATGCCCGTGATCTATCACAATCGTACGCGTGCGACCGACGAAGGCGGGGCGTCCTGGCGCTCATTGGATGATTTGCTGGCCCAGGCCGATTTTGTCGTCCTGCTAACGCCCTATAGCCCGGCCACCCATCATCTGATTGGCGCTGAGCAGCTGGCCCGAATGAAGCGCACGGCGGTACTGGTCAACATCGCCCGCGGTGGCGTGGTCGATGACGCAGCCCTGGTGCAGGCGCTGCGCGATGGGGTGATCTTTTCAGCCGGCCTGGATGTTTACGAAAATGAACCGGCCCTGCATCCCGGATTCCTGACGTTATCCAATGTGGTTCTGGCGCCGCATCTTGGTAGCGCCACCGCTTCCGCACGACACGCCATGGCCAATCTGGCTGCGGACAATCTCGTCGCCTGGGCAACCGGTTCTGAGTTGCCGTCACCGGTCAAGCTTCCGACGCCTTAGTTGGAAGTCAATCGGGTTCCATGTAATATGTTTGGTTCCCTGCTGCACGGGCCACGCAACCCGGTAGCCAAAACGCCACCCGGCGGGTGACCACCATGCCTGAATCAGGACTGGTCACCAAGATCATAGGGAAAACAAAAGAGCCCTGCGGGCTCGCAAGGAGAAGCAATGCGTCATTACGAGGTGGTATTCATCGTCCACCCCGATCAGAGCGAGCAGGTGCCTGCGATGATCGAGCGCTACAAGGCGATGATTGAAGGGACTGAGATCGGCACGGCTGGTCAAATCCATCGAGTGGAAGATTGGGGTCGGCGCCAGCTCGCCTACCCGATCGCGAAAGTGTCCAAGGCACACTACGTCCTCGTCAATATCGAGTGCGATCAACCCACGCTGGACGAACTCGAGCATGCGTTCAAGTTCAACGATGCGGTGTTGCGCCACCTGATCCTCAAGATGGACAAGGCCGAGACAGGTCAATCGCCCATGATCCGGACGATTCAGCGCGAGGAAGCCCGTAAGGCTGCCCCGGATTACGCGCCGCAGATGATGGGTTGAATCCGTTGGGGCGTGGTAACACGGTCCACCTGATCGCCGACTTTCTTGCTCGCGACGCTTTACGCTGGAGTCCTGGCGGAATTCCGATCCTCGGTGCAACGGTTCAACATCGTTCGACCCAGATCGAAGCCGGGATTCCTCGAGACGTCACGCTGGAACTTCCGATTCGCGCCGCTGGCCAACTGGCCGAGCGACTGGATCGGGTGGCCCTCGGAGCAAGTTTGTCGATTCAGGGATTCCTAGCACCGCGCTCGCGCAACGGCAAAGGCCTGATTCTGCATTTGACCCAATTCGAGATCGAACCTGGCGAAGCACTTTGTTGCGACGTCCCTGCTGAAATTCTGAACATCTGAGAGAGACCCCCATGTCATTTGCCCGCCGCAATATGAAAGACCGGAATAAGCTGAAGAAGCCCGCCCAGAGCGCCCTCTTCAAGCGCAAACGCGTTTGTCGGTTTACCGTTGAGAAGGTCGTGACGATCGACTACAAAGACATCGACATCCTTCGGGACTACCTGACGGAAAACGCCAAGATCATGCCGGCCCGCGTCACTGGGACGCGAGCCCGGTACCAGCGTCAGCTGGGACTGGCCATCGAGCGGGCGCGCTTTCTGGCGCTCATTCCCTACACCGACCGCCACTGATCGCGCTGATCTGTTCCGGAGTTCAATATCATGCAGATCATCCTGCTCGAAAAAGTGATCAACCTTGGCCAGCTCGGCGAGGTCGTGAAAGTTAAAGACGGTTATGCCCGCAATTTCCTGATCCCCAAGGGCAAAGCCCGGCGGGCGACTCAGTCGGCCCTGGCGGAGTTCGCAGCCCGTCGCGCCGAAATTGAAAAAGTCGAAGCTGATCGCCTTGCCGTCGCTGTTGCCGCTGGCGAGAAACTCGGCGGCCATCTGGTCACGATCGTTGAAAAGGCGGGCGTCGATGGGCGGCTGTTCGGTTCGGTCGGTGCGGCCGATATCGCGGCTGCGTTGGGTCGCGAGGGATTCAAGGTCGAGAAGGCCATGGTGCGCCTCGCCGATGGTCCCCTCAAGGCCCTGGGCGAACATGCGGTACGCGTGGCGCTTCATACCGATGTCGTGGTTGATGTGAAGGTGGCCGTCAAAGCCGCCTGAATTTTAGCGCCCTGATGTCAGCGCCTGGCGTTAGCGCAATGGCAGGCGGCTCAATGGCAGGCAGTGCGATGGCAGGCAGCGGCGACCCGGAGGTCGCTGCGCTGCGTCTGCCTCCGCATTCGGTCGAGGCCGAACAATCCGTGCTCGGCGCGCTCCTGATCGACAATCCGGCCTGGGATTCCGTGGCTGGTGTTATCCGGGCTGAAGATTTTTATCGATACGATCATCGTCTGATTTTTCAGGCGATCGCGCGCCTGATTGACGCGACCCGACCCGCCGATGTGGTGACGGTGTTCGACGCGTTGAACAACGCAGGCCATGGGGCGGAAGCCGGTGGGCTCTCGTACCTGAACTCGCTGGCGACCGAAACGCCGTCGGCCGCGAACGTGCGTCGCTATGCCGAGATCGTTCGTGACCGTTCGACCTTGCGGCGGCTGATTTCAACCGCTGACAAGATCGCGACCGACGCGCTCAACCCGCAGGGGCGTGAGACTCGACAGCTGCTCGATGAAGCGGAGTCGACGATTTTCCGGATTTCGGAGGAAAGTTCGCGCGGCAAGGCTGGGTTCACGGACATCACCAGCCTGGTGGGCGATGTCCTGACACGGGTTAGCGAGCTCTACGATGCGGGCGGGGGCAGCGATGTCACCGGGGTGCCCACCGGTTATGCAGATCTCGATCGGATGACCTCAGGGTTGCAAGGCGGTGATCTCATCATCGTCGCTGGCCGGCCATCGATGGGGAAGACCGCCTTCAGTCTGAATCTGGGGGAACATGTCGCGCTCGAGGCCGGCTTGCCAGTCGCCGTGTTCTCCATGGAGATGGGGGCGAGTCAGCTGGCGACCCGCATGCTGTGTTCGATCGGCCGAATTGACAGCAACCGGCTGCGCACGGGCCGTCTCAATGACGACGACTGGTCAAGGCTGACCGGAGCGATCGGACGCATGCAGGACATGCCGATGTTCATTGATGAAACACCAGCCCTGTCGGTGATCGACTTGCGGGGCCGGGCCCGCCGGCTCGCCCGACAGCAGGGCAAGCTCGGACTCGTCGTGATCGACTACCTGCAGCTGATGTCGGGCAGTGGCGGTAATGAGAATCGGGCCACCGAGATCTCTGAAATGACGCGATCGCTCAAGTCGCTTGCGAAAGAGCTGAATTGTCCCGTGATCGCACTGTCGCAGCTCAATCGCTCGCTTGAACAGCGGCCGAACAAGCGACCGGTGATGAGCGATTTGCGCGAATCCGGTGGTATTGAACAAGATGCCGATGTCATCTTCTTCATTTATCGCGACGAAGTCTATAACCCCGATTCGCCTGAAAAAGGCACGGCCGAGGTCATCATCGGCAAGCAGCGTAATGGTCCGATCGGCACGGTCCGGCTGACGTTTGCCGGTCAATTCACGCGGTTCGAGAACTACACCCCGGGCTCAAGCTTCTGAGGCTGAGCGGGGCGCAGCCGTCGCTCGGGCCCCGTCTCTTCTGCGATGTGACCTTAGAGCACGTCGGCCGCGTAGTCGGCCAGGCGAGAGCGCTCGCCACGCTGCAGCGTAATATGGCCAGCGTGCCCCCAGCCCTTGAAGCGGTCGACGACATAGGTCAGCCCGGATGATCCTTCGGTCAGGTAGGGCGTGTCGATCTGAGCGATGTTGCCCAGGCAAATGACCTTGGTGCCCGGACCGGCGCGGGTTACCAGGGTTTTCATCTGTTTCGGAGTCAGGTTTTGTGCCTCATCGATGATGAGGTACTTACCCAGAAAGGTGCGCCCGCGCATGAAGCTCATGGACTTCACCTTGACCCGCGACCGGATTAGGTCATTGGCTGCGGAACGGCCCCAGTCGCCGCCACTCTCGCCCTTGTTGAGGACTTCGAGGTTGTCTTCCAGCGCGCCCATCCAGGGCTGCATCTTTTCTTCCTCGGTGCCGGGTAGATAACCGATATCCTCGCCCACCGGTACGGTAGCGCGCGTCATGATGATTTCGCTATAGCGCTTGCTCTCGAGGACCTGCGACAGGCCAGCCGCCAGTGCGAGCAAGGTTTTTCCGGTGCCGGCCTGGCCCAGCAGGCTGACGAAATCGACATCCGGATTGGTCAGCAGGTTGAGCGCAAAGTTCTGCTCGCGATTGCGGGCGCTGATCCCCCAGACGGAGTTTTTGTGGTGGCCGAAGTCGCGCAGGGTCTGCAGCACGGCCGTGTTGCCATTGAGTTCACGGACCTGCGCCGCCAGCGGCAGCTGGCCTTCAAACCAGACAAACTGATTGAGCAGGAACTGACGCACCAGCGGGCCAGTGATCCGGTAGTAGGTGACGCCGCCTTGCTGCCAGCTCTCCATGCCCTTCCCATGGCGGTCCCAGAAGTCGCCCGGTAACTGGAGAACACCGGAATACAGCAGGTCGGTGTCTTCGACGACCTGATCGTTGAAGTAGTCCTCGGCACGCAGCCCCAGCGCACGCGCCTTGATGCGCATGTTGATGTCTTTCGACACCAGAACCACATCGCTCTCAGGCCAGCGTTCCTGCAGGGCATGGACCACACCGAGAATCTGGTTATCGGCCTTGCTAGATGCGAGGCTTGTGGGCAACGTGGTTGAGGCCACCATCGTCGTTTGCAGCCGCAGACGCCCTGTGGCCTCGCGATTGCCCAGCTTGTCCAGACGCACACCCTCTTCGATCAGATGGACCAGTGGCGCGGCAGCGTCGGTCGTGAGCCCTCGCGGGGCGTCGGCCCGCATGGGCGATAGGCTGTTGCTCAGGTCACCAATGAGGGCTTCGATCGAACGGCTCGCCTGACGCGCGTTACGCGCCACCTCCGTCATGCCTTTCTTGTTGTTGTCCAGTTCTTCGAGCGTCACCATCGGCAGGAAGATGTCGTGTTCCTCAAAGCGGAACAGGGACGTCGGATCGTGCATCAGGACATTGGTGTCCAGCACAAATAGTCGGGGTCGGTTCGAGTTCACCCCATGCTCGAGCGAGGTGGCGCGCACGCGACCGGCACGCGATTTTGACCCGCTGCCATCCGATCGGAGGGACGTCGCGGTCTCAGACTCGGTAGCCGGCGCAGCCGTCAGAAGCAAAGACGGGGTCG
>JBBAOE010000019.1:0-39683 GCA_040401595.1 Burkholderiaceae bacterium | reverse complement strand
GCTGTCCGGGGTGTCGCGGTTTTCTGGGCGCCACGGCGGGCCTTCGCCGGGGCGGGCGCTGACTCGGTGGTTGGCGCAACCGCGGGCGCTGGGGCCTCGCGATCGGCCGAAGCGGGTTTGTTCAGCAAGGCCGCCCGCGCGCCAGAAAGCCCGCGCGCCGCCAACGGATGGGGCGCTGACTGAAGGGACGCCGACTGTATGGACGCTGACTGAGGGGAAAACGATGAAGGTACAGCGTCCGACTCGCTCAACAGGTCAGCGCCCACCGGATCGAGCAGGTCGAGCTGAACATCGGGTTGGCCGGAGGCGTCCGGTTTTGCGCTTTTGCCGCGACCGGGGCGAGCCCGGACCTCGTCGGTCAACGTGAACGGTGACGCAGGCTTGGACGGAGCTTTGGGCAACGGCATTCGGTTTTGTGGCGGTTTGGTGTTGATTGAATGTTCGTTGGGGTCTAAGTCGTCTTGGGCAGTGCCAGCACGGCAGCCAGGACCTCGTCGGCATGGCCTGCCACCTTGACCTTGCGCCATTCGTGCGCGAGGTGCCCCGTCTGATCGATCAGAAACGTCGATCGCTCGATGCCACGCACAGGTTTGCCGTACATGGTCTTGGCTTTCACCACGTCGAAGATCCCGCACAGGGCTTCGTCCGCGTCGCTGAGCAGAGCGAATGGAAGCTCAAACTTGGCCCGGAAATTGGCATGTGACTTCAGGCTGTCGCGCGAGCATCCGAGGATCAGCGCGCCGGCCGCCGTGAATGCATCCGCTCGATCCCGAAACTGCAGGCTCTCGTCGGTACACCCGGGCGTGTTGTCTTTGGGATAGAAGTAAAGGACAACCGCGACGCCTCGGTGCTCGCCCAGACGGAATTCGCCGGCGGTTGAAGGGGCCACGAAATCGGGCACGGGGTGGCCGACGGTCGGGATCACGGGGACTTTGGTTTGCTCACGAGTTGACATTAGCACATGCCTATTAAGGGATCAGGACAGTTGGTAAAAACACGGCAATCACACGCCGACCCTCGCCGGCGAGCACGTTATAGGTCCGACAGGCTGCCGCCGTGTCCATCGCTTCGACACCGACCCGAATGCGCGCCAGACCCGCCACCAGGCGGGGATGGGGAAACCGCAGTCGGGCACCAGTGCCTAGCAGCACCACATCGGGGCGCAGTTCGATCAAGCCATCGAAGTGTTCGCTCGTCAGCGCTTCGAATTGGGCCGCTGGCCAGGGCCGGACCCCCTGTTCGGGCATCAGGACGAGGGCGCCATGGTGGCGCACCCGATCCACTTCGATCCAGTCTTCGCCATAGGCGGTGATTCTGGAGCCGACACCGGCCCCCTCGACATGCAACTTCACGGCAACTCCATCGATAATTGCTACATTATCGGATGGCGCGCACCTGGCCCGGTATTTGAAGCCGCGGTGCTGCCTTCCTGATTCCCTTTTTGATCCCTGATCCTCGGTCCTCGCCCATGTCGGAACGCGAATTCACTCGTATTGCGCGCCTGCCGCCTTACGTATTCAATATCACTGCCGAGCTCAAGATGGCGGCCCGCCGTCGTGGCGAAGACATCATCGACATGAGCATGGGCAATCCCGACGGGGAAACGCCTCAGCATATCGTGGACAAGTTGGTCGAAGCCTCGAAGCGACCGGATACACACGGCTACTCGGTATCCAAAGGGATCCCGCGCCTGCGCAAGGCGATCAGCGACTGGTACGGGCGTCGTTTCAATGTCGAGATCGACCAGGATTCCGAAGCGATCGTCACGATCGGCTCCAAAGAAGGCTTGGCGCACCTGATGCTCGCGACGCTCGATCGGGGCGACGTCGTGCTCGTGCCCAATCCAAGCTATCCGATCCACATCTACGGCGCTGTGATCGCTGGGGCGGACATCCGATCGGTTCCGATGGAACCCGGGGTCGATTTTATCGCTGGGATCGAGCGTGCGATCGCGGACCTCGCGGCCGAGGGCAAGAAACCCAAGATGATGATTCTGGGCTTTCCCAGCAACCCGACCGCCATCTGCGTCGAACTGCCTTTTTTTGAGCGCATCGTTGCCTTGGCTCGCGAGCATGACATTCTGGTCGTGCACGATCTGGCCTACGCGGACATCACGTTTGACGGCTTTCGCGCGCCTTCGATCATGGAAGTACCGGGTGCGCGCGATGTGGCGGTCGAGTTTTTTACGATGTCGAAGAGCTACAACATGGCGGGCTGGCGGATCGGCTTCATGGTCGGCAACCAGCGCCTGGTGTCTGCCCTGGCCCGTATCAAGAGTTACCATGATTATGGGACGTTCACGCCCATCCAGGTGGCAGCGATTGCAGCGCTGGACGGCCCTCAGGACTGCGTTGAGGAGATCCGTCTGCAATATCAGAACCGCCGCGATGTGCTTGCCCGCGGCCTGATCGAAGCGGGGTGGCAGGTCGATGTCCCGCGGGCTTCCATGTATATCTGGGCCGCCATCCCCGAGCCTTATCGCGCGCTGGGTTCGCTCGAGTTTTCCCGCAAGCTTCTGGTAGACGCCAAGGTTGCCGTTTCGCCCGGGATCGGTTTTGGGGAAATGGGCGATGGCTATGTCCGGTTTGCGCTGATTGAAAATGAGCAGCGCACGCGTCAGGCCGTACGGGGTGTGCGTGACATGTTCCGTCGCGACGGCCTGATCCCGCGGGCAGCCGCATGATGGCGGGGCCACAGAACACCACTGTCCAGACCTGTGCGCCCGTGCGCGTTGGCCTGCTCGGTGCGGGCACCGTGGGCGCAGGCACGTTCGCCGTTCTGGCGCGCAATGCCGATGAGATTGCCCGACGTGCGGGACGTGCCATTCAGATTGTGCGGGTTGCCGATCTGGATCTGGATCGGGCCGAGCGGGTCGTGGCTGGTCGGGCCGAAGTCACCCGGGATGCGGGTTCGATCGTCGAAGCACCGGATATCGACGTCGTGGTGGAGTTGATCGGCGGCTACGGCATCGCCCGAGAACTCGTCATGCGGGCTATCGCCGCGGGTAAGCATGTGGTGACGGCCAATAAGGCGCTGCTTGCCGTTCACGGTAATGAAATTTTTGCGGCCGCGCATGCCCGCGGCGTCATGGTCGCATTCGAGGCCGCCGTTGCCGGTGGGATCCCCATCATCAAGGCGCTGCGGGAGGGGCTGGCGGCGAACCGGATCGAATGGATTGCCGGCATTATCAACGGCACCACAAATTTCATTCTTTCTGAAATGCGGTCGCGGGGCTTGCCGTTTGTCGAGGTGCTCGCGCAGGCGCAGCAGCTTGGATACGCTGAGGCCGATCCCACGTTCGATATCGATGGCATCGATGCGGCCCACAAGGCGACCATCATGGCCGCCATCGCCTTCGGCACGCCGATGCGCTTTGAGTCCGCCCATATCGAGGGGATTCGTCATCTCGATGCAAAAGATATCCGGTTTGCCGAGCAACTCGGCTACCGCATCAAGCTCCTGGGGATCGCGCGTCGGCGCGAGCGCGATGGTCATCCGCTGGGATTCGAATTGCGGGTCCATCCGACCCTCATTCCATCAAGCCGGCTGCTTGCCAGCGTCGAGGGAGCGATGAACGCTGTCTGGGTCTATGGCGATGCGGTGGGCCACACCATGTTCTACGGCAAGGGGGCCGGCGCCGAACCGACTGCGAGCGCGGTGGTGGCCGACCTGGTCGACGTCACCCGCACGCTCACTGCCGACCCGGATCATCGGGTTCCGCATCTGGCCTTCCAGCCCGACGCCTTGTCGGATCTTCCCGTTCTGCCCATTGGCGAGATCCAGAGCGCCTATTACCTGCGTCTGGCCGTGGCCGATCAGCCCGGCGTGCTGGCCGACGTCACCCGCATCGTCGCGCAACGCCATATCTCGATCGGTTCGGTGTTGCAGCCCGAGCCTGCTGCCGGCGAGACCTCCACCGACGTGGTGCTGCTGACCCATCGGGCTCTGGAGCGCGATGTGGATGATGCAATCGCAGCCATCGAGGCGTTGCCAACGGTACTCGGCCCGGTCGTTCGCCTGCGCATGGAAGACCTCAGCTGATGCGTTATGTATCGACCCGCGGGGGCGCAGTCCTCGGGGATGCGCAGAGCGCCGAGTTCACGGGCATCCTGCTTGGTGGGCTGGCTGCCGACGGTGGGCTGGCCATGCCCGAGACCATTCCGCACATCGACCTTGAGACGCTCAAGAGCTGGCGGGAACTGTCCTACGCCTCTCTGGCCTTCGAAGTATTGCGACGCTTCGCGTCGGATGTTCCCGAAGCAACCCTGCGCTCCCTGGTCGAGCGCAGCTACACCGCGCAGGCGTTCGGCTCCCCAGCCATCGCACCGCTGGCCACGCTCGAGCCAGGGCTGCACTTGCTCAAGCTCTCCGAGGGCCCAACTCTCGCCTTCAAAGACATGGCGATGCAGTTGCTGGGCAATCTCTTTGAGTGGGTGCTGGCCGAGCGTGGCCAGGTATTGAACATCCTCGGCGCGACCAGTGGTGACACCGGAAGCGCGGCGGAGTATGCGATGCGGGGCAAGCAGGGAGTGCGTGTGGTCATGCTCTCGCCCGCAGGACGCATGAGTCCGTTTCAAACGGCGCAGATGTTCTCGCTCCTCGATAAGAACATCGTCAACGTTGCGATCGATGGCGTGTTTGACACCTGTCAGGACCTCGTGAAGGCAGTCTCCAATGATGCGCAGTTCAAGGCGCAGTGGTCGATTGGAACCGTCAATTCGATCAATTGGGCCCGGGTCGTGGCGCAGGTTGTCTACTACGTCCATGGCTGGCTTCGAGCCACGGACACCTTGGCCGCTGGCGGACCCGTTTCGTTCACGGTGCCATCGGGCAACTTTGGCAATGTACTGGCTGGTCACCTCGCGCGCCGCATGGGTGTGCCGATCGCACGGCTGGTGGTGGCCACGAACGAAAATGACGTGCTCGATGAATTTTTTCGGACTGGACGCTATGCGCCCAGGGTTGCTGCACAGACCTGGCAGACCTCAAGTCCATCGATGGACATTTCCAAAGCGTCGAATTTCGAGCGTTTCGTCTTTGATCTGTTGGATAGCGACGGCGCACAGGTCGCTGCGCTCTGGCGCCAGCTCGAGCTGACCGGATCGTTTGATCTGGGTGGGACGCCTGCGTTTGCCCGCGCGGCCACCGAGTTTGGCTTTGGCTCCGGTCGTAGCTCCCATGCCGAGCGCATCAGGACGATTCGCGACGCCTTTGATCGCTATGGCGTCGTGGTCGACCCACATACGGCCGATGGCCTCAATGTCGCCGCGCACTGGCGCGAGCCCGGCGTGCCGATGGTGGTTCTGGAGACTGCGCAACCCGCGAAGTTCGCCGAAACCATTTTCGAAGCTCTGGGGCGCCAGCCCGAACGCCCGCCTGCGCATGACGGGATCGAGGGCAAAGCACAGCGCTTCGTGCGGATGCCGGCAGACCTCGTTCAGCTCAAGTCGCTGATCGTTCAATGTTGCGGCTGAGTCCTGCCAGAGGACACCCGATTCGCGCGTTCGGAATCGTTGGCTGGTCCGGTGCGGGCAAGACGACCCTGATTGAACACCTGTTGGCGCAATTCGCGTCCTGGGGGCTGAGCGTCTCGGTGATCAAGCATGCGCATCACGGTTTTGATATCGATCGGCCGGGCAAGGACTCCTGGCGCCATCGTGAAGCCGGAGCCACCGAGGTGATGCTGGTTTCGGATCAGCGCTGGGTGCTGATGCATGAATTGCGCAATGCACCGGACAACTTGCAGACCGCTCCTGCCGCTCAACCATCAGCCCCGGTCGAGCCTGATCTCGGGACTCTGTTGTCCCGTCTCGCACCTTGCGATTTCGTTCTGGTCGAAGGGTATAAAGAGTCGCATATTCCGAAAATTGAGGTGTATCGGTGTGACCTTGGCAAGCCGCGCTTCCAGGGGGGGGACCCCGATATCGTTGCGGTTGCGACCGATCAGGCAGGACCACTCGCCGCAGGACAACTCCCCCTGAACGATCCGCAGACGATCGCCCGATTCATCCTCACGCATCTCGACCTGACCGCGCCGCTCGCTTCAACCGTCCTGCTCGCTTCAAACCAATGAACCGCCCACCACCGCTGATGTCACTCGACGAGGCGCTCAACGCGCTGCTTGAGGCCGCGCAACCAGTGCCCGAAACCGAGTGTCTCGCCACGCTGGATTGTGCTGGCCGGGTGCTCGCTGGGGCCCTGACCTCGAGCATTGACGTCCCGCCTACGGACAATTCGGAGCGCGATGGCTGGGCAATTCGCCTCGCAGACTGGGACCAGGGGTTAGCGGTGGGGCCGAACTTCCCCATTTCGCAGCGCATTCCCGCAGGTCAGACGGCTCAACCGCTCGCACCCCAGTCGGTCGCCCGGATCTTCACGGGCGCGAGCCTTCCGGCCGGGGCCGACGCGGTGATCATGCAGGAAGACGCCCAAGTGTCCGATGCGGGCGTCGCATTTGCCGTCAGGCCGGCCGCCGGCCAATGGATCCGTCGGGCGGGCGAAGATATTCGCGCTGGGTCGGTGATCTTGCCCGCTGGGACCCGCCTGTCGCCCCAAGCAGCCGGACTGGCTGCTTCGGTGGGTGCGGCCGCCCTAAAAGTCCACCGGCGTCTGCGGGTGGCCTGTTTCTTTACCGGCGACGAACTGGTTTCTCCGGGGCAAGCGCTGCCACCCGGTGCCATTTATGAGTCGAACCGATTTGTCCTCGTGAACCTGCTGCGCAGCCTGGGCTGCGAGGTCGAGGATCTGGGGCTGATTCCCGACTCGCTCGATGCGACACGGACAGCCTTACGCCAGGCTGCCAGCCGCGCCGATCTGATTGTCAGCTCCGGTGGCATGTCGGTCGGTGAAGAGGACCATGTCAAACCCGCGGTGCAGGCCGAGGGCAGCCTCGCCCTTTGGCAGGTGGCCATGAAGCCGGGTAAGCCTCTGGCATTCGGTTCAGTGCGTCGCCCCGAGGGTCCAGGATCCGCCCACTTCATTGGCTTGCCGGGCAATCCCGTCTCAAGTTTTGTTACCTTTTTGATCGCAGTACGACCCATGATCCTGCGATTGCAGGGCGTGGTCGAGGTCGCGCCGCGCGCACTCGTCCTGGAAGCGCATTTTGACTGGCCCCGCCCGGACCGACGGCGCGAGTTTCTGCGCGCTTCGCTGGACGGGGAGGGGGGTCTGGTGCTGTTTCCGAACCAGGGTCCTGGCGTCCTGACGTCGACAGTGCTCAGCGATGGTCTGATCGATTGTCCCGCTGGCCAGGCAATTGCGCGCGGGGACCGGGTGCGCTTTCTGCCATTTGATGCCCTGCTGCATTGAGGCCTGCACTGAGGTCGAGCGCCCGCAACGTCTCATTTCGTCGAGTGGATACCGCCATGAAACTCACTGTTCTTTACTTTGCCAGCCTGCGCGAATCCCTTGGCCTGGATCGCGAATCGCTCGAGTTACCTGCGGGGGTGCAGACGGTTGGCGACTTGCGTCAGTGGTTGCGCACACGTGGCGGCGCCTGGGAGACGGCGCTGGCCGAAGGCCGTGCCGTCCGTGCCGCGGTGGCGCAACGGATGGCCGAGCCCGACACGGTGTTGACGCCAGGTGCTGAGGTGGCGTTCTTCCCGCCAGTCACGGGGGGCTGAAGCGATGGCCATCCGGATCCAGACCGAAGCGTTTGATATCGGCGTCGAACTCGATGCCTTGCGGGGCGTGCGCGCCGATATCGGTGCGATCGCCAGTTTTATCGGAACCGTTCGCGATATTCATGACAGCACAGCGGTCAGCACGCTGACACTCGAGCACTACCCCGGTATGACCGAGGCAGCGTTGGAGGAAATCGTCACTGAGGCCAAGGCACGCTGGACTGTGATCGATATTCTGGTGATTCATCGGGTGGGAACCTTGCAGCCACGCGATCCGATCGTGCTTGTCGCGGTGACATCCGCGCATCGGGGCGAGGCCTTTGCGGCGTGTGAATTCGTCATGGACTGGCTCAAGACCCGCGCACCATTCTGGAAAAAAGAGCAAACCCCGGCCGGGGAGCGCTGGGTGGATGCACGGGTTTCGGACGATGAAGCGGCATCCCGCTGGGATCAGCCGTCTGCGGGTTCTTAGGCAGGCTGTGTCGCGACGGGCACGGCTCGTCGTGGGGACATCGTTCGCTGTAACCGCTGTAACCGCTGTAACCGCTGTAACCGCTTCCACCGGTTCACCCTTTTCATCTTTTTCGGGCGCCACCCGGCCTGTGTAGCCGCGGCGGTTTCGCCACCGCCTCCGGTGATTCCGTGCTGAGTTGGCGTTCAGTAGTTACCATGGTCTGGACGCTGGTCTCCGGAATGCCGCAATGGCGTAAGACGCTGGCCGCGACCTGCAGGCTGCTCTCGAGCATTTCAGAAACGACGGTGGTGGCCCCAGCGGCCTTCAGGGCTTGGGCGTGGATTTCGTCGTGCGAACGGGCATAGATGGGCAGATCCGGACACATCCGATGCGCTTCGATGACGGCATGCAGTGCGGCCCGGGGTTCGTCCAGCGTCACAATCAGAAGAGCCGCCCGTGGAAGCGCCATCCGCTGCAGGATCTCGGGGCGGGCGGCATTGCCGTAGACCACCGCCAGGCCCTCGGCCCGCAGTTTCGCCACGCGGTGGGCATCATGATCAATCGCTAACAGGTGGATCCCCTGCTGGGTGAGCATCCGGGCAATCCGTTGGCCAGTTCGGCCACAACCTGCGATCAGCACATGGTCACTGAGCCTGTCAGGCGGGCTGGTGCGATCCTGCCCGTCCAGCCAGTGGCTCAGCATCAGTCCCACGCGGTCGCACAGCGGCGTCATCATCAGAGTCAAAACCACCACGGTCATCATGAACTGGTTGGTCGCGGGTTCGATCAGCCCCCCTCGAGCAGCCTGACCCAACAGCACAAACGCGAACTCCCCGCCCTGGGCCAGCAGGAGCCCCCCAGCGACGGCGGCGCCGCGCGGCAGTCCACCCGCAAACAACAGTGGCCCTGCGATCAGCGCCTTGATCAGCAAGAGACCCAGCGCAGACAGCGACAGCCAGAGCGGCTCGCGCAACAGTTCACGCAGATCGAAGCCCATGCCGACGGAGAGAAAAAACAGGCCCATCAAGAGGCCCTTGAACGGTTCGATGGTGACTTCAATCTCATGACGGAATTCGGTCTCCGCCAGTAGCATCCCGGCGAGAAAGGCCCCGAGCGTCATCGAAAAACCGGCCACCGCCGTCAACCCTCCGACGCCAAGCGCCGCGAGTAGCGTGAGCGCGACAAAGACCTCGGGCTGTCGGTGCCGCGTCATGGCCCGAAACAGCGGCGCCATGAGCGGTTTGCCGACCACCAGGATCAGTGCAACCGCGAAGACGGACTTCAGCCCAATCCAGAGCAGTGCGCCCCAGGGCGTCGGTTGCGGTTGGGCCAGCAGGTCGATCAGGATCAGGGTGGGTAACACCACAAGGTCTTGCATCATCAGGACCGAGAAAACCGCCTGACCGAGCGGCGTCTCCAGCAGATGGCGCTGGGTCAGCAACTGGATTACGACGGCGGTCGATGAGAGCGAAAGAACCAGCCCCAGCACCATGGCGGCCGATGTTGGCTGGCCCAGGGTGTAGGCGATCAGGCCAATGGCGATGGTGCTCAGGGCAATTTGCGCTGAACCGGTTCTGAGCACCCAGGTCCGCAGTTCCCAGACCCGTCCCAGGGGCAGGCCGAGTCCGATCAGAAACATCAGGAAAATAACGCCCAGGTTTGCCAGCTGTTCAACCTCGGGCGGGCTGGGGAAGGGCAGACTGGCCAACCAGGGCAGCGTTCCGGACCAGGAGGGCATGCCATGGGGGCCCAGCAGCAGGCCGGCGGCGAGAAAGCCGACGACCTGATTGATCCGCAGGCGCTGCAGCAGCGGGATCAGGAGCCCGGCGAGCGCCAGAAAGAGCAACGTTTCGCCGAGAAACGGGAAGGATTCGGATTGCGCCATCCAGCCTGGCCTCCCGGCCTTGAAATTGCTGCTATTGGCCCTATTTCACGGGTGTTACCAGAAAAATCGTTTTCACTGGTTGGTTCATTCTCTACGGGGGTCCCGCCCATGCGCATCGATAAGCTCACGACCCAGTTTCAGCAAGCCATCGCCGATGCGCAGAGCCTGGCGCTCGCTGCTGACAATCAGTATCTCGAACCCGTTCATCTGCTGGCGGCAATCTCGTCGCAAGGGGATGGTGCGGGGCGCTCGCTGCTGGAGCGGGCCGGGGTCCGGGTACCGGCGCTTGAGCGCTTACTGTCCGCGGCGATTGATCGCCTGCCCAAAGTGTCGGGTGCAGGAGCCGAACTCCAGATCGGTCGGGACACCGTGAATCTGCTCAACCTTTCGGAAAAAGAAGCGCTCAAGCGTGGCGACAAATTTGTCGCGGCGGAACTGTTTCTGTTGGCGGTTGCCGATCAGGCCGACAAACGCGCCAGCGAAGTCGGTCGGGTGGCGCATGACGCTGGGCTCAGCCGCAAAGCGCTCGAAGCGGCGATCGATGCCGTGCGTGGGGGCGCCAACGTTGACAGCAACGATGCCGATGCGCAGCGCGATGCCCTGCGTAAGTACACGGTCGATCTCACCGAGCGCGCCCGACAAGGCAAGCTCGACCCCGTGATCGGGCGCGATGACGAGATCCGTCGTGCCATCCAAATCTTGCAGCGGCGCACCAAGAACAACCCGGTGCTCATTGGCGAGCCCGGCGTTGGCAAAACCGCGATCGTCGAAGGTCTGGCGCAGCGCATTGTCGACGGCACCGTGCCGGAAGGGCTGAAGGAAAAGCGCGTACTCACGCTCGATCTCGCGGCGTTGCTGGCGGGCGCCAAGTACCGGGGCGAGTTCGAGGAGCGGCTCAAGAGCGTGCTCAATGATGTGGCCAAGGACGAAGGCCGCACCATCGTCTTTATCGACGAAATTCACACCGTGGTTGGCGCTGGCAAAGCCGAGGGCGCCATGGATGCCGGCAATATGCTCAAGCCCGCGCTGGCGCGGGGCGAATTGCACTGTATCGGTGCCACCACGCTCAACGAATACCGCAAATACATCGAGAAGGACGCGGCGCTCGAACGTCGCTTCCAGAAAGTCCTGGTCGATGAACCTTCCGTTGAAGCGACGGTTGCCATCCTGCGCGGCCTCAAAGAGCGCTATGAGCTCCATCACGGCATCGAGATCACCGATCCGGCGATCGTCGCCGCCGCTGAACTGTCGCACCGCTACATCACCGACCGCTTTCTGCCTGACAAGGCGATCGATTTGATCGACGAGGCAGCGGCCCGCATCAAGATGGAAATCGATTCCAAGCCCGAGGTCATGGATCGGCTCGATCGCCGCATCATTCAGCTCAAGATTGAACGCGAAGCGGTCCGCAAGGAAACCGACGACGCCTCTCGGCGCCGGATGGAACTGATCGAAGAGGAAATCCTGCGCCTCGAGCGCGAATATGCCGATTTTGACGAGTTACTCAAAGCCGAAAAGGCCGCGGTCCAGGGCAGCGCTCAAATCAAGATCGAAATCGAGCGGCTGCGCGCGCAGATGGTCGATCTGCAGCGCAAGGGCGAGTTCGATAAGGTGGCCGAAATCCAATACGGCAAATTGCCCGAACTCGAAGCGCGGGTGCGTGCTGCCGATGCGGCGCAGGCCGCAGCCCGGGGCAATGGCGCAAGTGCACCCGGTGCAGTCAACGGTACGGCCACGGGCGGTTTGGCTACGCCCGTAGCGGGTTTCACTGTCGGTGCGGGCGCCCATGGTGCCGAAACGCTGCCGGGTTTGCTCCCGGCTCTGGCGGTTGCGGCCCCGAGGCCGGCCGATCGCCCACGTCTCTTGCGCACCCAGGTGGGTACCGAGGAGATCGCCGAGGTCGTCTCGCGGGCGACCGGAATCCCGGTCTCAAAGATGTTGCAGGGTGAGCGCGACAAGCTCCTCTCCATGGAGGAGAAGCTGCACGAGCGTATCGTCGGTCAGGAAGAGGCGGTCCGCCTGGTTGCGGACGCCATCCGTCGCTCGCGCGCCGGATTGTCCGACCCCAATCGCCCGTACGGATCCTTTCTCTTTCTGGGCCCGACCGGGGTCGGTAAGACCGAACTTTGCAAGGCCTTGGCCGGGTTCCTGTTCGACAGTGAAGACCGCATGATCCGCATCGACATGAGCGAGTTCATGGAGAAGCACTCGGTGGCACGCCTCATCGGTGCCCCACCCGGATATGTGGGGTATGAGGAAGGCGGCTACCTGACCGAGGCGGTTCGGCGCAAGCCCTACAGTGTCATCCTGCTCGACGAGGTTGAAAAAGCGCACGCCGACGTGTTCAATGTCCTGCTCCAGGTGCTGGATGACGGTCGTATGACCGATGGCCAAGGCCGTACGGTGGATTTTCGTAACACCGTCATCGTTATGACGTCCAATTTGGGCGCCCACGAGATCCAACGTCTATCGGCCGCCAAAGCTGACATCGACGAGATCCGGGACGCCGTGATGCTCGAAGTCCGGGGGCATTTCCGGCCGGAATTCATCAACCGGATCGACGAAATCGTCGTCTTTCATGCCCTGGCTCAGGCCCATCTGCGCTCGATTGCCCGCATCCAGCTGCTCGGTCTCGAGCAGCGTCTGGCAGCCCGTGAACTCACCTTGAGTGTGACCGAGGCCGCGCTGGACGAGCTGGCCAAGGTCGGCTTTGATCCGCTCTACGGTGCACGGCCCCTCAAGCGGGCGATTCAGCAGAAACTCGAAAATCCCATCGCGCACCTCATGCTGGAGGGGAAATTCGGGCCGCGGGACGTGATCCCGGTGGACGTGCGGGACGGTCGGTTCAGCTTCGAACGGACGGTGCACTAGCTGGGGCCGGGGCGCCCTCGGGTGCGTCAGCCGGCAGCTTGCACCCAGAAGCTTGCTGGAGAGCCATGTCCCCACCAATCAGGACCCGCAGGTCGACGCCCTCGCTCATCGTCGCGTGCGCGCGCAGGGCGTTGGTCGATAAGCCCAGTCGCTGGGCGGTTTCGGCGGCTTTGGCCTCTTGGCCAGGCCGGTACTGAATCTCGGTTTGCTGCAATCGCGCGGTGGTCCAGTTTGCCACCCGGATCCGTTCCTCGAATAATCCCGGCGCACAGTCTTTCGAGAGTCGCCTGGCCAGTCCGGCGACCGATGTGCTGTTGCGAAATTCGACCCGGGCCGGCACGGCCAGCCCCTTTTTCGGTGCGGATTTGGCCGCTTTGACGTCGGGTCCCTTGACGTTGGGTCCCTTAACTTCGGGTCCCTTGATTTCAGGTCCCTTAACGATCGGATCGGGACCTGGGGTGACCGTGCTTACTGAACTGACCGCAGACGCAGGGACGGCTGACGTCGACGCGGGCGATGGTGTCACGGCCGCGCGGTTGGCTGCCGCCAGGGCCGCAGCCTTGGTGCGCCGTTCCGCCAGGCGTCCCGCCACCAAGACGAGGTTGGCGGTTGCGACGGCATCGTCAGGGCGCACGGCCAGGACTGCCTGTAGCTGGGCCAATGCGCCATTGAGATCCCCGACTTCAGCCAGGACAACCGCAAGCACGTTGGCTGCGTCCAGAAGCGTCGGATCGAGCTGGCGAACCCGGCGCAGCTTGGCAATGGCAGAAGTCTGGTCGCCGGAATCCAGATCACGGCGAGCGTCCCGGTAGAGCGTCAGGGCTTCGATCGGAGAAGTCGCCGGGGGGGCATTGCGGGCCGCTTCGACCTGGAACAGCAGACCTTGGGTTCCGGCCCCTTTGGGTTGGCTGGCTGAGAGGGCTGGATCGCTGGTTCGGGTGACGCATCCGTGCAACAGGAGGACGGCCGGTACCACCAGGGTCCAGCTCGGCAGGCCACGCAGGCGCCCGCCAGGAACGACGTTGGAACGCAGGCGCAACGCTGGGGGGGGCAGGCAGGCAGGCAGCAGTTTGAGGTCCATCCGGGTCTTCCTCAGGGTACGAAAGCAGTCCGTGTCGTTACGATGCCGACATTGCAACGGTCCAAGGTGCTGACATGCTCGATCTTAAAATTCGGGATGCCCAAGTGTACGACGGCACGGGGGCCCCGGCACAACGGGTTGATGTCGGCGTGCGCGATGGCTGCATCGTCAGTATCAGTGATCCGGCTCGTGGTGAGTCGTCGCGACAGACCATCGACGCGGATGGCCTCGCCCTGATGCCCGGCATTGTCGATAACCACACCCACTATGACGCGCAGGTCACCTGGGATCCGTTTTGCAATCCTTCGCCGGCGTTGGGAGTCACTACCGCCGTCATCGGGAATTGCGGATTCACAATCGCGCCCTGTAGACCGGGCGACCGTGACCGGGTGATGCGCAACCTGACTCAGGTCGAAGGGATGTCGCTCGACGTACTGCGCGCCGGGATTGATTGGTCATTCGAAACGGTGCCTCAGTATCTCGACCTGCTCGAACGCCGATCAAGCGCCATCAATCTGGCGGCCTTTGTCGGGCATTCATCGGTACGGACCTGGGTCATGGGAGATGAGGCGACCGAACGTCAGGCCAGCGCTGACGAAATTGCCGCGATGCGGCGGTTGGTCGACGAGGGGCTCGCAGCCGGTGCCATCGGGTTTGCGACCAGCACCTCACCCGCCCACAATGGCGAAGCCGGGCGACCGATGCCCTCACGGCTCGCCTGCGAAACCGAGTTGCATACCCTGACGATGGCGCTGCGTGAGGCGGGGCACGGGGTCTTCATGCTGACCAAAGGCGGTCACACTCGGATCGATTTTCTCGAACAGCTCGCGGCCGACAGCGGTCGGCCGGTTATCGTTGCGGCGCTGCTGCACAACTCCACCAACCCGGAAGTCGTGTTTTCGGATCTGGATGCGATTGAGGCCGCGCGCCAGCGGGGCCGTTCGATGTGGGGTGCGGTGTCATGCTGCCCGTTGACCAACGACTTCACGCTGGTTTCACCCTATCCCGTCGAGGGCCTGCAGTCCTGGCGCGAGGCGCTCCCGCTCAAGGGTGAAGCCCTGATTGCAAAACTCGGTGAGGCGTCGTTTCGCGATGCAGTCCGGGCTGAAATTGCCCGCCCGGCGACCTTCCGGCTTTTCAATGGGGAATGGGACAAGGTGCAGGTGATCGAGGTTGCGCAGGCCAGCCACGCCTGGATGGAACAGCGCAGCCTGGCCGAACTCGCGGCAGAACTCGGGCGCGATCCGCTCGATGTGATGCTGGATCTGGCGATCGAGGAGGGGCTGGCGACGGTCTTTAGCGCCGTGTTGCTCAATTCCGATGAAACCGCGGTCGCCCGTATGTTGCAGCATCCGGCCTCGCTCGTTTCGCTGTCGGATGCGGGGGCTCACCTGACGTTTTTCAATGACGCCGGTTTCGGATTGCATCTGCTCGGTCACTGGTCGCGGGATCTCGGCGTGTTGGGGCTCCCCGAGGCGATCCGTCGGCTCACAAGCGACAGTGCGGCTGCGCTTGGGCTTCACGGTCGCGGTCGGATTGCCCCTGGGTTGCCTGCGGACCTTCTGTTGTTTGATCCAGCCCGCGTGGGTCGTGGCCCCAAGCATCGCGTGCACGATTTGCCCGGTGGCGGAGCCCGGCTCGATACGCCTGGACTCGGGGTGCACGGCGTTTGGGTTAACGGTGCGCGGGTCGTGGGGCCGCAGGGGATCGATCGGGATGCGCCGCGATCAGGACGCCTGCTCCGGGGGGGCAGGTAGGGGATTCGTGGCCCCCGCCATGACATGGCCGGTAGGCCCGACGAGGCGAGCCGAGGCCACGTGCTTGGGGTGGTCGTCGAAGTAGAAGTCCGGCTCGAATTCGGCCAGAAACTCGCCCTTGTCCAGCCCGCCCAGAAACATCGCCTCATCGATATCGACGCCCCAGTGCATGAGCGTGCGGATCGCGCGTTCATGGGCCGGTGCACTGCGCGCCGTGACCAGGGCGACGCGGATTCCCATCCGCTCGGTGGCGCCTCGTTCTGCCCGCAGCCGGTGCAGCGCTTCCAGCAGGGGTTTGAAAGGCCCCGGGTTCAGTGGTTGATCGGCCCGCTCGGATTCATGGCTTTGAAAGGCATCGAGCCCTTGTGCCTGAAAGACACGCTCGGCCTCGTCCGAAAAAAGGACCGCATCGCCGTCGAACGCAATCCGTACCTCATGGGGGTGGCGTCCAGCGGCCCGCGCCGAATCGGGAAACACCAGTGCGCCGGCAAATCCGGCTTCAAGCGCACCGCGGACGTCGCCAGGCTCGGCTGACAAGAAGAGGTCAGCCCGCAGTGGGCGCAGATAAGCCCAGGGGGCGCGCCCGCGCGTGAAGACGCCACGTTCGATCGCGAGCCCATGGTGGACAGCGGAATTGAAGACCCTCAGCCCGCTGGCCGGATCATTGCGCGACAGGATCACGACTTCTACCCGGTGCTGGTCTGCGGGGAGGTCAGGATCATTGAATGCGAGTAGCTTGCGTACCAGAGGCAATGCGATGCCTGCGTCCGCAGCCATCGCGACCCGATCCAGTTGCAGCTGCATGTAGGGGCGGTCATCGGCCGGGTCGAACAGCCGATTTTCGGCCTCGAAATCAAATAGCGCTCGCGAGGAGAGCGCGACGACCAGACGGTTCTCAAGATTCAGCGGCATGGGGAACTCCAGCAGAGCGCCGATCATACGGCGGGGAGCCGGGAGTCATGCTAAGTTCGCGCCTCAACCTGAGGGGGGCAGGGTTCGGGATTGGGTTTCCGGCCGCCTCTCTGCCATCCAGACGAGTGAGTCTTGCCATGATGAAGTTTCGATTTCCCGTTGTAATCATCGACGAAGATTGGCGCTCGGACTCCGCTTCCGGGCTGGGCATTCGCGCGCTGGCCAAAGCACTCGAAGACGCGGGCACCGAGGTGGTTGGCGGATTCACCTATACCGATGTTGCGATGGTGGCCAATCAAGCCGCACGCGCCTCGGCCTTCATCGTGTCCATCGATGACGAGGAAGTGGCCGAGGATGAGGACGAGGGATCGGCTGCACCCGCGGCGATTCGGGATCTGCGCAAGTTCATTCAGGAAACCCGTCGGCGCAATGCCGATGTGCCGATCTTTCTGTTTGGTGAGACCCGGACCTCGCAGCACATCCCGAGCGACGTGCTGCGCGAACTGCACGGCTTCATCCACATGTTCGAGGACACGCCGGAGTTCGTCGCCCGCTACATCATCCGCGAGACCACGGCCTATCTCAATTCGTTACCGCCGCCCTTTTTCAAGGCCCTCGTCAACTATGCCAATGACGGTTCGTATTCCTGGCACTGTCCGGGGCACAGCGGTGGCGTCGCATTTCTGAAACACCCAGTCGGGCAGATGTTTCACCAGTTTTTTGGCGAGAACATGCTGCGTGCCGACGTCTGCAACGCGGTGGACGAACTCGGGCAGCTGCTGGACCATACCGGGCCGGTCGCAGCGAGCGAGCGCAACGCCGCGCGTATTTTTGGTAGCGACCATCTGTTTTTTGTTACCAACGGGACCAGCACCAGTAACAAGATCGTTTGGCACGCCAGTGTCGCCACCGATGACGTGGTGGTGGTCGACCGCAACTGCCACAAGAGTGTTCTCCATGCGCTGATGATGACCGGAACGATTCCGATTTTTCTGCAGCCCACGCGCAACCACCTCGGCATCATCGGCCCGATTCCGCACAGTGAGTTTTTGCCCGAAAGCATTCGGGCCAAGATCGAGGCCAACCCGCTGGTCAAGAATAAAAACGCGCGGCCCCCGGTGATGACCATTACGCAGAGCACCTACGACGGCGTGCTCTACAACGTCGAGCGGATCAAGGAAACGCTGGAGGGGACGATCGAAAACCTGCATTTCGACGAGGCCTGGTTGCCGCATGCGGCTTTTCACCCGTTTTATCACGAGATGCACGCCATCGGCGCGAACCGGCCGCGCAGCGAAGACACCCTGATTTTTGCCACCCAGTCCACGCACAAACTGCTCGCGGGGCTCTCCCAGGCCTCCCAGATCCTGGTGCAGGACAGCAAAAACCGCGCGCTCGATCGGCATCGGTTTAACGAAGCCTTTTTGATGCACACCTCGACCAGTCCGCAGTACGCCATCATTGCCAGTTGCGACGTGGCGGCCGCGATGATGGAGCCGCCCGGTGGGGCAGCCCTGGTCGAAGAAAGCATTTTTGAAGCCCTGGAGTTCCGCCGCGCCATGCGAAAAGTGGATGCGGAACTGGGCGACGAATCCTGGTGGTTTCAGGTCTGGGGCCCGCAAGACCTGGCGCGCCGTGGCATTGGCTCGCGTGAAGACTGGTTCTTGGAGGGCAATGACGCCTGGCACGGGTTCGGGCCGGTCGAGGCGGGCTTCAACATGCTCGACCCCATCAAGGCAACGATTGTCACGCCAGGTCTGGGGATCGACGGGCGTTTTGCCGAGAGCGGAATCCCGGCTGCACTCGTGACCAAGTATCTGGCGGAACATGGTGTGATCGTCGAAAAGACCGGTCTCTATTCCTTTTTCGTCATGTTTACGATTGGGATCACGAAAGGGCGCTGGAACACGCTGGTGACCGAATTGCAGCAGTTCAAGGCCGATTACGACGCGAATCAGCCGCTGTGGCGGGTCATGCCCGAATTTGTTCAGGCCTACCCAACCTATGAACGGGTCGGTCTGCGGGATCTCGCACAGCGCATCCACGAAGAATACGGCCGCCATGATGTCGCCCGGGTCACCACCGAGATGTACCTGACGACCATGGAGCCCGTGATGAAGCCGTCAGACGCCTTTGAGTGCCTGGCGCATCGGCGGGTTGATCGGGTCGCGATCGACGATCTCGAAGGCCGGATCACGACCATGCTGGTGACGCCCTACCCACCAGGCATCCCGTTGCTGATTCCGGGCGAGCGCTTTAACCGCGGGATTGTCGAATATCTGAAGTTCGTGCGCGAGTTCAACCACCGGGTGCCAGGATTTGGCACGGACGTGCACGGCCTGGTGGTCGAGAAGAACCCGGGTCAGCCGGACCAGTATTTTGTGGACTGCGTACGCCCTTAGCCACTCGCGCCACCCGCGAGGGAATCACCAAGCCAAAGGCGCCTTCGGGCTGGTCCCGTCAGTGCGCTTGAGTCGGCGGATTGGGTTCGGCGTTGCCCGGTTTCGCTTTGCCTGGCCCTGCATTGCCCGGCTCCGTCTGAACCGGGTCCGCCTTGCCCGGTAACGCTTTACCCGGCTCGGTTGACGGGTCGTAGACGAGCAGAGTCCCGGCGGCGAAATCCCACGGGGCCCTGTGCCTGCGGTCGACGACGACGCAGACCATGCTTGCTGCGCCCAGTAACACTGCCAGCCACGCGTTGACTTGAGCCGCAACCCAAAGCGGCAATACGATGGTGACCCACGCGCACACATAGCGGGCCAGTGCTCGGCCGAGCGAAAGTGCCTCGGCCTGCGGGCCCAGGACACGCAAGCCAACGGTCTTCATCGGTAGCGTGCGGCGTCCAGCGCTCCACGACCAGACGAAATAGACCCCGAGAACGAGAAAAATCCAGGCCTGAAACGCCCAGCGCAACACCTCGGACTGGTTCTGGTGGCGGGTCAGCGCGCTGAAGGCATAGCCAAAGAAGAAGACGACGCCAAACAGCAGGACGCCTTCGTAGGTGAACGCCATCAAGCGGCGCCACGGACCAGCCGCTTGCACGGGGGAGAACGTCAATTGGACGGCGTTGTGGCCGAACCAGAAGCAGGCGCGGCGGCAGTGGTGCCGGAACTTCCGGTTCCAGCCGATCCGGGCAGATTGCCGGAAGATTGCGCTGCCGCCTCGATGACCTGGGTATCCGAGGCGCCTGCCGAACCCGATTCGGACGATGGCGCACTACTGCCGCCGGTTCCCGCCACGATGGCATCGCCCGATCCAGAATCTTCGGGTGCAGGCGGTGGCAGGCGCCGAAGGGTCTGGTCACGCGGCATCGGTTGAGCGGCATCTTTGGCCAGGCCGACCGTCGGGCTTGCCAGTGCGGCCGCTGTGTTACTGGTGCTGCCAGCTGAGCGCAGCACACCTCGCTGCTCGGGAGTTAGTTCCCGGTACGCCTCGTACTGCTGGACCCGGGCCTCGGGCGGCAGCGCTTTGGCCAACCGGTAGTTGCTGCGCGCCAACTGTCGTTGTTCCGGGGTCAGGGCCGCCCATTCCTCAACGCGTTTGCGGGCACGCTCTTGCTGATCTTCAGCCAGGCGCGGAAAGCGCAGCGCGAGTTCGGCCCAGGCTCGTTGTTCAGCGTCTGGCAAAGTGTTCCAGGAGTCCCGGAACGGCGCGAGCAAGGCCTGCTGAGCCGGTTGAAGGGAGTCCCAGCGCGGGACGACCGGCGCTGGCAGGAGGGCCGAGCGCACTGGTGGTGGCGCCGACCCGCTGGTTCTCGTGTTTTGGGCTTCGACCGGCGCCGACGCGATCTTGGACCGAAATTTCAGCGCGAGACCGGTTCCCGCCCCGACGGCAACGGCAATGCCGATCCCGATCGCGATGGCTGGGCCGGTTCGCATGGCTGGCGCCTTCAGGGCCGGTTGTTCTTCAGGAAGACCCCGAAACCGTGATCCGCGTAGGCCGCAATCGGGACCTCATCCGTCAGGACCGCTTCGTCGATCTCGGCGGTTTCATCCGCCTCTAGGGCATCCCCGATATCAGCAATGGTGATGAAACCCGCGATGATCGCCGCGAGTGGCAGCAAGGTCGCCAGCAGGCGCCATGGCAACGAGGGTTGGCCGCTGCCGGATCGGACGCCCGACCCCGCATGGACCGTTGAGAGCGCGCCTGCGTGGACCGTCTCAACGACGGCGGCATGGGCGGACATCGCCGCCTGGCGGGCGAGTTGCAGACGGTGGGTGACGCGATAGGGCAGCCGATCCGCGCCGGAATCGAGCGCACCCAACACCCGGCGGGTGAGCGCGTCGGCGGGGCGGGCGGGGCGGGAGGAGCGAAAAGAAGTGTTTTTCATCATTTAATTCCCCGGGACCGTAATGCGGCAGCTAATGAATGGGTTGCCCGCGAGCAATGCGTTTTGACGCTACCTTGTGAGCAGCCCATCGCCGCGGCTGTCTCGGCCACGTCCAGGTCCTCCCAATAACGCAGGAGGAAGGCTTCGCGTTGACGTGTTGGCAGACGTTTGATTTCTTCTTCGATGATTCGGACAGTTTGCTCGCTCTCGACGCGGTCTTCCGTGCTTTCCGCGGCCTGGCTGCCTTCTTCTGCCTCGAAGGTATCGAGCGGGTCGAACTCTTCGTCGGGCTCCCCCGCCGGACCGCGCAGCGCGGACCATAGGGTCACCCAGAGGTTGCGAACCTTGCTGCGGCGAAAGTGGTCGTGAATCCGGTTCTGCAGGATGCGCTGGAAGAGCATCGGCAGCTCTTCGGCTGGCTTGTCCCCGTAGCGCTCGGACAGACGCATCATCGCGTCCTGAACCAGGTCGAGCGCAGTGTCGTCGTCGCGCACGGCGAAAACCGCCTGCTTGAACGCACGTCGTTCGACCGACGATAAGAAGTCGGACAGTTCCTGTCTGGATGCCATGCCGGAATGAATCGTAGCAGACCCAGGCCGGGCACAGCGCTTGTGGCGCTTGTGTGATGGCTGGGTCGCTCATGTCAGTTTGACCTGCACGCGGGGACTCGTTATCGTTACGGGTTACCCCTACCCAGTGATGTCCCGGGCGCCCCACAAGGGCAAGGCCGGGACCTCCGATCAATCCTCGCAAGGACCTGTTCCAAGGCCTGTGTTGCTCGCCCACCCAGACGCAATCCGTCTCGAGGTTCGGGGGGGTGGTGCCGGCGGTCGGGATCACTTGCCTTTGATACGGAATCAACATGATGGAATTGACCGGCGCGGAAATTGTCGTCCGCTGCTTGCAGGAAGAAGGGATTGAGCACGTCTTCGGGTACCCCGGGGGTGCGGTCCTCTATATTTACGACGCGTTGTATACGCAAGATCGGGTCCAGCACATTTTGGTGCGCCACGAGCAGGCTGCGGTGCATGCTGCGGATGCCTACTCCCGTTCCACGGGCAAGGTCGGGGTCTGTCTGGTCACCAGCGGTCCCGGCGTGACCAATGCAGTCACTGGTATTGCTACCGCCTACATGGATTCGATCCCGATGGTGGTGCTCACCGGCCAGGTGCCGACCCACGCCATCGGGCAGGACGCCTTCCAGGAATGCGACACCGTGGGGATCACACGCCCCTGCGTGAAGCACAATTTCCTGGTCAAAGACGTCAAGGATCTTGCGTCCACGATCAAGAAGGCGTTTCACATCGCCAATACCGGACGTCCGGGCCCGGTGCTGGTCGATATCCCGAAGGATGTCAGCCGTAACCGTTGCAAGTTCGAGTATCCGGCCGAAGTCAACCTGCGCTCTTACAATCCGGTGGTCAAAGGCCACCAGGGCCAGATCCGCAAGGCGGTGCAGATGATTCTGGGCGCCGAGCGCCCGATGATTTACACCGGGGGCGGCGTTATCCTCGCCGATGCTGCGCCAGAGCTCAATCGTCTGGTGGACCTGCTCGGTTTTCCCTGTACCAACACCCTGATGGGGCTGGGCGCCTACCGAGCGAGCGATCCCAAGTTCATGGGTATGCCCGGCATGCACGGGACCTATGAAGCCAATATGGCGATGCAGCACTGTGATGTGCTGATCGCGATTGGCGCCCGCTTTGATGATCGCGTGATTGGCAATCCAAAGCACTTCGCCCAGAACCCCCACAAGATCGTCCACATCGATATCGACCCGTCGTCAATCTCGAAGCGGGTCAAGGTCGACGTCCCAATCGTGGGGGATGTCCGCGAGTGCCTCAATGATCTGCTGGCGCAACTCGAGGCCGGCATCGCCAATGGGCATCAGCCCAACCCGCAGGCGCTCGAGGCCTGGTGGCGTCAGATTACCGGCTGGCGCTCGCGCAATTGCCTGCAATATGACCGCAATTCCCCCATCATCAAACCACAGCGTGTTGTCGAAACGCTCTGGGAGGTGACTGGGGGCGATGCGTATGTCACCAGCGACGTTGGTCAGCACCAGATGTGGGCGGCGCAGTTCTATCGTTTCGACCAGCCCCGGCGCTGGATCAATTCGGGTGGCCTGGGGACGATGGGCGTGGGGCTCCCCTACGCAATGGGCGTGCTGATGGCCAATCGCGCCGCAACGGTGGCTTGTATCACCGGGGAGGCGTCGATTCAGATGAACATCCAGGAACTCGCGACCTGCCGCCAGTACAACCTGCCGGTGAAGATCATCAACCTCAATAACCGCTACCTCGGCATGGTGCGGCAGTGGCAGGAAATTGAATACGGGTCGCGGTATTCGCAGTCCTACATGGATTCGCTGCCCGATTTCGTCAAGCTGGCCGAGTCTTACGGCCATGTCGGCATGAAAATCGAACGTCCCGAGGATATCGAGCCCGCCTTGCGCTCGGCCTTTACCGAGCATAAAGATCGCCTGGTCTTCATGGATTTCATCACGGACCAAACCGAAAATGTCTGGCCGATGGTGCCGGCGGGCAAGGGTTTGAGCGAGATGCTGCTTGGCTCGGAGGATCTGTGATGGAGCGGGCGATGAAACACACCATTTCCATCCTGCTCGAGAACGAGGCTGGCGCTCTGTCGCGGGTTGTCGGGTTGTTCTCCGCGCGCGGCTACAACATCGAAACCCTGACGGTGGCGCCCACCGAAGATCCGACCCTATCGCGTATGACCATCGTCACCTCGGGCAGCGACGACGTGATCGAGCAGATCACGAAGCACCTGAACCGCTTGATCGAAGTGGTCAAGGTGGTTGATCTGAGCGAAGCACCCTATATCGAACGCGAACTCATGTTGATCAAGGTTCGTGCGGTCGGCAAGGATCGGGAAGAGATGAAGCGGATGGCGGACATCTTTCGCGGCCGGGTGATCGATGTGACCGAAAAGACCTACACCATCGAATTGACGGGCGACCGCTCAAAGCTCGATGCGTTCATTGAAGCACTGGATCATGCCGTCATCCTCGAGACCGTGCGAACGGGGGGTTCCGGGATTGCCCGTGGTGAGCGGGTGTTGAAGGCCTAGCGCATCGGTTTCACCCTGCTGCGCGCCGGGGGATGCTTCTGGGTGCAGATCAAATTATTTTTAGGAGAATATGTTGAAAGTTTTTTACGATAAAGATTGCGATCTCAAACTCATCAAGGGCCGCAAGGTTGCGATCATCGGCTACGGCAGCCAGGGCCATGCCCATGCCCAGAACCTCAATGAGTCGGGTGTGGACGTCGTGGTTGGCGTGCGCCCGAGCGGCCCGTCATGGGCCAAGGTTGAGAAGGCTGGCCTGAAAGCGGCGCCAGTGGCCGAGGCGGTTCGCCAGGCGGATTTCATCATGATGCTGATGCCCGATGAAACCATCGCCGAGGTCTATCGCAACGAGATCGAGCCAAATCTCAAACATGGGGCAACGATCGCCTTCGCTCATGGCTTCAACATCCATTACGGTCAGGTTTCGCCCCGCGCAGACCTCGATGTTGTGATGATCGCGCCCAAGGCGCCCGGGCACACAGTACGTGGTACCTATGTGCAGGGTGGAGGAACGCCGTGTCTTGTGGCGATTCATCATGATGAGTCCGGCATGGCCCGTGACCTCGCCCTGTCCTATGCCTGCGCCATCGGTGGCGGACGTTCCGGGATTATCGAGACCAATTTCCGCGAAGAAACCGAAACCGACTTGTTTGGTGAGCAGGCGGTGTTGTGTGGCGGTGCCGTTGAACTGATCAAGGCGGGTTATGAGACCCTGGTCGAAGCCGGCTACGCCCCCGAAATGGCGTATTTTGAGTGCCTGCACGAACTCAAGCTCATCGTTGATCTGATCTACGAGGGTGGGATCGCCAACATGAATTATTCGATTTCGAATAATGCAGAGTTTGGTGAATACGTGACTGGGCCGGAAATCATCACCGACGCCACCCGCGCCGCCATGAAGAAGACGCTCGAGCGGATTCAGACCGGGGAGTACGCCAAGCAGTTCATTCTGGAGAACAAGGCGGGTGCGCCGACGCTGCGTTCGCGTCGTCGTCTGATGGCCGAGCACTCGATCGAGCAAGTGGGTGCCCAACTGCGGGCCATGATGCCGTGGATCGGGCGCAACAAACTGGTCGATCAGTCGCGCAATTGAGTCTGTTGGCGGCGCCTGCAAGGCGCCGCCACGCCGGCCGGCCAAAGGGGCGTCCGGTGGGCCGTATCCCGCCCGCTCGAGTTTTAATTCTGTCATCATTGCACTGATGATGAGTCCCTCTGATCCACGCCCGGGCGACTGGCCCCATCCGCTCCTCGCCCGCGAAGGCTGGCCGTTCGTCGGCTTGAGCCTGATCGCCGTGATTGTCGCCGCCTGGATGGGTGGTATCGCGATCGCTGCGCCGTTTGCGGTGATTCTGATCTTTGTACTGCAGTTTTTTCGGGATCCGCCGCGCCGGCTCCCGTCGGATCCGCTCGCCGTGTTGTCGCCTGCGGATGGTCGCATCGTCGCCATCGAGCGGGCGCAGGATCCGTATGCGGACCGCGAGGCGCTCAAGATCAGTGTCTTTATGAACGTCTTCAATGTCCATTCCAACCGTGTTCCGGTTGATGGTGTGGTTGAGCAGGTGACCTATTTTCCGGGTCGCTTCCTGAATGCAGATCTGGATAAAGCGTCTCTGGAGAATGAGCGCAACGCCATGGTGATCCGTCGCCCGGACGGGTCGTTGGTCACCTGCGTTCAGGTGGCGGGCTTGATTGCCCGGCGGATTCTTTGTTACGTCGATGTCGGGCAGGTCCTGGCCCGGGGTACCCGTTTCGGTTTTATCCGGTTCGGTTCGCGAGTAGACGTATATCTGCCGCTCAATGCCCGCCCGCGGGTCGGGATCGGCGAGAAGGTCAGCGCGACTGAGACCGTTCTGGCCGAATACTGAGGATGGCGACTCCCAATCGCCGCCGCTTTCGCCCTCTGCGATCGGGCGGACCGATTGCGTCCAGCACCCAGGCGACTCCGCTCGAATCCACCGGATCGGTCGGCGCCGCCAACCGCCGGCGACCGCGCGGTATCTATTTGCTCCCGAATGCGTTCACGACCGCCGCGTTGTTTGGCGGTTTTTTCGCCATCGTCCAAGGCATGAACGGCCAGTTCCAGACCGCTGCGATCGCGATTTTCGTCTCCATGGTGCTTGACGGTCTCGATGGTCGGGTCGCCCGGCTGACCAATACGCAGAGTGCATTTGGCGAGCAGTACGACAGTCTGGCCGATATGGTGTCCTTCGGCGCGGCGCCCGCGCTGGTGGTCTACGAGTGGTCTCTCAAGGGCCTTGGCAAGTTGGGCTGGCTGGCCGCGTTTGTCTATGTCGCTGGGGCCGCGTTACGGCTGGCGCGATTCAACGCCAACATCAGCGTCATCGATAAGCGCTTCTTTCAGGGCATGCCCAGTCCAGCCGCGGCCGCGCTGGTCGCCGGGCTGATCTGGATTGCAACGGACTTGCGCGAGACCCGCTGGATCGATGCTGGTGGGCCCGATCTGGCGTGGGTTGCCTGCGGGCTGACGCTGTATGCGGGCGTCAGCATGGTCTCGAACGCACCGTTCTGGAGTGGCAAAACCATCGACCTGAAGCGTCGAGTACCTTTTGTGGTCGGTATTGCGGTCATGTTGGGCTTTGTCCTGGTGAGCGCAGATCCGCCGGTCGTTCTGTTTTCGCTCTTCATGGTGTACGGACTTTCCGGCTGGGTGCTGTGGGTCTGGCGCGTCTACAAGGGACGCATGCCACCCCGGATCCTGCGTGAGGACGACGACTGAGGCTGCGCTGGCTGATAGAATAGTGGTCTATGAACCCACGTATCCCGTTGGTCGCCGGGAATTGGAAAATGAACGGCGATCTGGCTTCCAACTCGGCGCTGTTCGACCGCGTCGTTGGTACTGTGGTGGGCGAGAGATTCGCTGCGATTGACGTTCTCGTCTGCCCGCCCTTTCCCTATCTGTCGCTGGCAGCAGACCGGTTGCGCGCAGGCCCGGTCGCCTGGGGCGCTCAGGATGTATCGGACCAGGGCGAGGGCGCTTATACGGGCGAAGTGTCGGCGCTCATGTTGCGGGATCTCGGCTGTACGTACGCGATCGTCGGGCATTCGGAGCGGCGCGCGATGCATGGCGAGACCGACACCGTGGTTGCGAGTAAGGTACATCGGCTCTTGGATGCCGGGATCTGTCCGATTATCTGTATTGGTGAGTCGCTTGCGCAGCGCCAGTCGCATTTGACCGAGGCTGTGCTGGCCCATCAGATTGATGCGGTGGTCGGGGTACTCAAGGGGGCCGAGCGTTCCGCAGTGATTGCCTACGAGCCGATCTGGGCGATTGGTTCGGGGCGGTCGGCGACCCCGGAGATGGCACAGACGGCGCATGCATTCATCCGCGCCCGCCTGCACACCGGGGGCGCGGCGGCCGATCAGATCCGGGTGATTTACGGTGGAAGTGTGAGCGCGGCCAGCGCCAGTGCGCTCTTTGCCCAAGTCGATATCGACGGCGGCTTGGTGGGCGGTGCATCCCGCGTGGCCGATGATTTTGTAGCGATTTGTCAGTCAGCGGTACAAACGCTGACCGCCTGATGAAGATCCGCCGAGCGGCGGAATGGTTTTGACGGAAATTTTTTCAATATGTCTATATTAATGACCGTGCTGATGGTGGTTCAGGTGCTGTCCGCACTTGGAGTGATCGTGTTGGTGTTGCTGCAACACGGCAAAGGTGCCGATATGGGGGCCGCGTTTGGCAGTGGTGCCTCCGGGAGTCTCTTCGGTGCCAGTGGTTCAGCCAACTTCATGAGTCGGACAACAGGCGGTTTGGCGACTGTGTTCTTCTGCGCAACGCTCGGGATCGCGATGATGTCGGACCGACGCGTTGCGACGCCCACCAGCGTCATGGAAGGCGTTGGAGCGGCGGCCAAGATTCCCCTGACTGCGCCTGGGTCAGCCCCAACGCCCGCGCCGGGTTCAAGCACGGCCCAGCCGACCACCGGGCAGGCCCCGGGCGCCGTGCCCACGGCGAGTGATTCGCCGGCGTCTGGCGGCCCGGGCGCGATCCCTGGTACAGCGCCCGTCCCGTCCCAGCGCTGAGTTGCGACGGGACGACGCGGTGCCGTCGTCCCTAAAATTGGTTTACCATCCGCTCTTCAGATTTGAGGTGACACGCCTTTTATAAGAATGTAATTGCCGACGTGGTGAAATTGGTAGACACGCCATCTTGAGGGGGTGGTGGCGAAAGCTGTGCGAGTTCGAGTCTCGCCGTCGGCACCAGCAGGCAGTTAAGGGGTTCTCGGGTCGGGTTCCCAAGAAAGGGTCGAATTCGGCATGTTGAATTCTGACGTGTTCAATTCGGGAGTAGCCCGTCAGGCAGGAGCGAGCGCTGAATGAATCTTGAGCAGTACTTTCCAATCCTCCTGTTTATCCTGGTTGGTGCAGGGGTTGGCGTCGGTCCGATGCTGATCGGGCGACTGCTTGGTCCACACCGTCCCAACGCGGCGAAACTTTCGCCCTATGAATGCGGATTTGAAGCCTTCGAAGATGCGCGGATGCAATTCGACGTCCGCTATTACCTCGTCGCTATCCTTTTTATTCTTTTTGATCTTGAAGTCGCATTTTTGTTTCCATGGGCAGTATCCTTTGACGCGATCGGACTCCCAGGCTTTCTGGCGATGATGGTTTTTCTCGGAATTCTGGTTGTCGGATTTGTCTACGAGTGGACAAAGGGTGCACTGGATTGGGAATGATTGAATTGAAGTTCGATTCAATAATCGAAAATAGAGAACTCTGATGGCAATTGACGGTGTTTTGCAGGAAGGGTTTGTCACCACGCAGCTCGACAAGCTGATCAACTGGACCCGCACCGGCAGCATGTGGCCAATGACCTTTGGTCTGGCGTGTTGTGCGGTCGAGATGATGCATGCCGGGGCTGCGCGCTACGACCTCGACCGATTTGGGATCGTGTTTCGGCCCAGTCCGCGCCAGAGTGACGTCATGCTGGTGGCGGGGACGCTGTGCAACAAGATGGCACCCGCGTTGCGCAAGGTCTACGACCAGATGCCGGAACCGCGTTGGGTCATCAGCATGGGTTCCTGCGCCAATGGCGGCGGCTATTACCATTACTCCTATTCGGTCGTCCGAGGTTGTGACCGGATCGTGCCGGTCGACATCTATGTGCCAGGCTGTCCGCCGACTGCCGAGGCCCTGATTTACGGCATTTTGCAGTTGCAGAACAAAATCCGCCGAACCAATACGATTGCCCGCTGACGCCATGACCACCCCGAACGAAACCCTCAAAGCGGCGCTCCAGGAGGCCCTGACGGACCCGATCGTCTCGCTTGGCGAGGCCTTCGGGGAAGTGACGCTCGAAGTGGCGCCCGCGCACTGGGAGCCCACTGCCCGGATTTGCCGCGATGCGATCGGTCTGCGCTTTGATACGGCGATCGATCTGTGCGGGGTCGACTATGAAGCCTGGGGCGGTACTGGCCACGAAGGGCCGCGATTCGCCGTTGTGCTGCATCTGCTTTCGACGCACCTGAACCAGCGGCTGCGTGTGCGGGCTTTCTGTACCGACGATGAGTACCCGACGATCAGCTCGCTCAGTGAGGTCTGGCCCGCGATGGGCTGGTACGAGCGCGAGGCCTTTGATTTCTTCGGCATCATGTTTGAGGGCCATACCGACCTTCGGCGCATCCTCACCGATTACGGCTTTGTGGGACACCCGTTCCGCAAGGATTTCCCGGTTTCGGGCCATGTGGAAATGCGATACGACCCTGAGCAGAAGCGGGTCATCTATCAACCGGTGACGATCGAGCCCCGCGAGAACATCCCGCGTGTGATTCGCGAAGACGGTTATGCCCAAGGCCGAGGCTGAGGCTGAGGCCGACCGGCGATCCCGCTTCAACCGTTTCAGAGCACCAACCCCTTCATGGCTGAAATCAAGAACTACACGCTGAACTTCGGACCCCAGCATCCGGCCGCGCACGGAGTGCTGCGCCTGGTGCTGGAACTCGACGGTGAAGTCGTGCAGCGCGCTGATCCGCATATCGGGCTCTTGCATCGGGCCACCGAGAAGCTGGCTGAAACCCGAACCTATCTGCAGGCCCTGCCGTACATGGATCGTCTGGACTATGTGTCCATGATGTGTAACGAGCACGCCTACGTGATGGCGATCGAAAAGCTCATGCAGGTCGAGGTACCGTTACGGGCCCAGTACATCCGCGTGTTGTTTGATGAAATCACACGACTGTTGAACCACCTGTTGTGGCTCGGCGCTCATGCGCTTGACGTCGGTGCGATGACGATTTTTCTCTACGCATTTCGCGAGCGGGAAGATCTCATGGACTGCTATGAAGCGGTGTCTGGCGCTCGTATGCACGCCGCCTACTATCGGCCGGGCGGCGTTTATCGCGATCTGCCTGACCACATGCCGCAGTACGCAGCGAGCAAGATTCGTAATGAAAAAGCGATTCGTGAGCTCAACGAGAATCGTCAGGGGTCACTGCTCGATTTCATCGAGGACTTCTGCAACCGGTTCCCCAATGCGGTGGATGAGTACGAGACGCTTCTGACCGATAACCGGATCTGGAAGCAGCGTCTGTGCGACGTCGGGATCGTGACCCCGGAACAGGCGCGGGCCTGGGGCTTTACCGGTCCGATGTTGCGCGGCTCGGGGATCGCCTGGGATCTGCGCAAGCACCAGCCTTACGAGGTCTACGACCTGGTCGATTTTGATATCCCTGTCGGTAAGAACGGCGACTCCTATGATCGGTATCTGGTCCGCATCGAAGAGATGCGCCAGAGCAACCGCATCATGCGGCAGTGCGTGGAATGGCTGCGCAACCATCCCGGCCCCGTGATGACGGATAACCACAAGGTGGCACCGCCGCATCGGGTCGACATGAAGAGTTCGATGGAGGAACTGATCCATCATTTCAAGCTCTTCACAGAGGGCATGCATGTGCCCCCCGGCGAGTGCTATGCCGCGATCGAACATCCCAAGGGCGAGTTCGGTATCTACATGGTCAGTGATGGCGCCAACAAGCCTTATCGGCTCAAGATTCGTGCCCCAGGTTATGCCCATTTACAGGGTCTTGACATGATGTCGCGTGGTCACATGATTGCGGACGTTGTCACGATCATCGGGACTCAGGACATTGTATTTGGCGAAATTGATCGCTAAATCAGAAGCAGACAGCAGCAGACTCCTCGATGACGACCACAAATCCAGTTCATCCGTCCCCCAGTAGCGCCGGTTCAACGCGCCTGCTGTCGGATGCCGCCTACGCCAAGATCGCTCGCGAGGTCGCCAAGTACCCACCGGACCAGAAGCAGGCCGCGGTGATGGCCTCGCTGACGATCGCGCAGCAGGAAAAGGGCTGGATGAGCCCCGAGGTGGTCGAGGATGTCGCCAAGACCCTCGGGATGCCACCGATCGCGGTCCACGAAGTGGCCACCTTTTACACGATGTACAACACCCAGCCGATCGGGCGTTTCAAGCTCACGGTCTGTACCAATCTGCCCTGTGCCTTGCGCCACGCAGATCGCGCCGGGCAATACCTGCAGCGCACACTGGGGGTGGGCTACGGCGAAACAACAGCGGACGGCATGTTCAGTCTGCGCGAAGGCGAGTGCATGGGCGCGTGTGCCGACGCGCCCGTCTTGCTGGTGAACGATACGCGGATGGAGAGTTTTTGCGACGAGGTCAAACTCGACGCGCTGCTCGACGAGTTGCGCGCCAAGGCCCCCGGGGTGAACCCCGGTAACCGCGTTGACGTCGCGTGACGGCGCCCGCAACAGGCTGCGAAAGGAATTCTCATGGGTGCCATTGAACCGATCCAGGTCAACCACGCCGTCGAAACCTGTTTTCACGGGCGTCACATCTCCCCGCAGATCATGGCGGATCTGTCTGGGCCCGATGTCTGGCGCCTCAAAGACTATGAGTCCCGGGGCGGATACCAGGCCTTGCGCAAGATTCTTGGCAAGGACGGTGGCGCAGGCCTGACGCCTGAGCAAGTGATTGCGGAAGTCAAGGCCAGTGTCCTGCGTGGACGCGGCGGCGCAGGTTTTCCGACCGGTCTGAAGTGGAGCTTCATGCCCCGCGCCTTCCCGGGCTCGAAATACCTGGTCTGCAATTCTGACGAAGGGGAGCCCGGAACCTTCAAGGATCGCGACATCCTGCGCTACAACCCGCACATCGTCATCGAAGGGATGGCGATCGCAGCTTATGCGATGGGGATTCCGGTCGGCTACAACTACATTCACGGCGAGATCTTCTCGACCTACGAACGGTTCGAAGAAGCGCTTGAAGAGGCGAGGGCGGCTGGCTTGCTGGGCGATCACATCCTCGGCTCATCGTTCAGTTTTCAGCTCCATGCCCATCATGGCTTCGGTGCCTATATTTGTGGCGAAGAGACAGCGCTGCTCGAATCCCTTGAGGGCAAAAAGGGGCAGCCGCGGTTCAAGCCGCCGTTCCCGGCGAGCTACGGCTTGTTTGGCAAACCGACGACCATTAACAACACCGAGACCTTCGCCGCGGTCCCCTGGATCATCCGCAATGGCGGCGCTGCCTTTCTTGCCGTGGGCAAGCCAAACAATGGCGGTACCAAGCTTTTTTCGATCAGCGGCGATGTCGAGCGCCCGGGCAACTACGAAATCCCGCTGGGAACGCCGTTCGCCAAGCTTCTCGAACTGGCCGGTGGCATGCGCGACGGGCGCGCGCTGAAGGCCGTGATCCCGGGTGGATCCTCGGCCCCGGTTCTGCCGGCGGGCATCATGATGGATATCACGATGGACTACGATGCCATCGCCAAGGCGGGCTCGATGCTGGGTTCTGGCGCCGTGATCGTGATGGATGAGACCCGCTGCATGGTGCGATCGCTCGCGCGCTTGTCACATTTCTATTACGAAGAATCCTGTGGGCAATGCACCCCCTGCCGTGAAGGGACGGGTTGGCTGTCGCGCATGGTGCATCGCATTGAACACGGCCAAGGCCGCCTCGAAGATCTGGACCGCCTCGGCGGAGTCGCCGACAACATCATGGGCCGTACGATCTGTGCTCTTGGCGATGCCGCCGCGATGCCGGTCAAGGGCTTCCTCAAGCACTACCGTGATGAATTTGCTTATCACATCGAACACAAGCGTTGCCTGGTGGATCACTCATGATTGAACTCGAAATCGACGGCAAACCCGCCTCGGTCGTCGAGGGCAGCATGGTCATGCATGCCGCCAATTCTCTGGGTTTGTACGTTCCACATTTTTGTTATCACAAGAAACTCAGCATCGCGGCGAATTGCCGGATGTGTCTGGTCGAAGTCGAAAAGGCGCCCAAAGCGCTGCCGGCCTGCGCAACCCCGGTCACCCCCGGAATGAAGGTGTGGACCCGCTCGGAAAAAGCCATCGCTGCGCAGAAAGCCGTGATGGAATTTTTGCTGATCAACCACCCGCTTGATTGCCCGATCTGCGATCAGGGCGGCGAATGCCAGCTGCAGGATCTGGCCGTGGGCTATGGCAGCAGCAGCAGTCGCTATGACGACGCCAAGCGCGTGGTGTTCCACAAGCCGATGGGTCCGCTCATCTCGGCCGAGGAAATGTCGCGCTGCATTCACTGCACACGCTGCGTTCGCTTTGGCCAGGAAGTGGCCGGTGTCATGGAGCTCGGGATGGCCGGGCGTGGACAGCACAGCGAAATCATGAGTTTCGTGGGCCGTTCGGTCGAGTCCGAAGTGTCGGGCAACATGATCGACATCTGTCCCGTGGGCGCGCTCACGAGTAAGCCATTCCGCTATTCCGCACGGACCTGGGAGCTTTCCCGGCGCCGCTCGGTCAGTCCGCACGACTCGCTCGGATCGAACCTCAATATCCAGGTCAAGCTCGATCGGGTCATGCGCGTCGTGCCCTTTGAGCAGGAATCCGTGAACGAGTGCTGGATCAGCGATCGGGACCGGTTCTCGTACGAAGGTCTCAACGCGGCCGACCGATTGACGGTGCCGATGGTCAAGGATGATCACGGTGTCTGGCACGAAGTTGAATGGAAGGCGGCTCTCGAGACCGCAGCAAATCGGCTTCGGGATGTGGCTCGGGAACCGGGTGGATTGGGGGTGCTCGCCGCCGCTTCGTCGACCCTTGAAGAGCTGGCACTGGCGGCTCGGCTCGGTCGGTCATTGGGGACCGATCACATCGACCATCGGGTGCGTCAGCGTGATTTTTCGATCGATGCTGCCCGCCAGGGGGCACCGTGGCTTGGAATGCCCGTCGCGGCCGTCGATGGGCTCGAGCGACTCTTTGTCATCGGTGGCCTGTTGCGCAATGACTCACCGTTACTGACGGTGCGCGTGCGCAAAGCGGCTGGACGCGGTGCGCAAATTTCCGTGCTGCAGTCGGTTGCTGAAGATCCCTTGATGCCGCTGCATGCCCAAGTCGTGCTGGCGCCGTCGCAATGGGTTGCGGTGCTGGCGGACGTCGCCCATCAGATTGCCGAGAAACGTTCGATTGCATTGCCGTCTGCGCTGGCTGCATTGGCTGCGTCGGTTGGGTCGGTTGGGTCGGTTGGGTCGACGCAAACCGCGGCGCTTGTCGCACGGATTGTTGAATCCCTGATGGCGGAACTGCCCGATGCCTCGGCCAACGCCTCGGCCAATCCTGCGGCCAAGGCCATTTGGCTGGGTCATGGGGCGATGCGCCATGCCCAGGCGAGCGCACTCAATCTTCTGGCGAGCTGGATTGCGCAGCAATGCGGCGCGACGCTTGGCGTCGTCGGTGACTCGGCCAATAGCGTGGGCGCCTGGCTGGCCGGTTGTGTGCCGCTGGCGGGTGGGCTGGATGCACACGCCATGGTCGAGCAGCCTCGGCGCGGCTACCTGCTGATTAACCTCGAGCCCGAACTGGACTCGGTGGATCCGCTGGTGTTTGGACATGCCCTGGCGCACGCCGAAACGGTCGTTGCGCTGAGTGCGTATCGCAGTGAATCCTTGCTCGCGAGCGCGCATGTGCTGCTGCCGATCACGCCGTTTACCGAGACCTCCGGAACCTATGTGTCCTGTGAGGGTCGTGCGCAGAGCTTTAACGGTGTCGTCAAGCCGCAGGGCGATGCGCGCCCCGGCTGGAAAGTGCTGCGCGTGTTGGGGTCGATGTTCGGGGCGCCTGGTTTTGATGCGATCGATCGCTCGGAGCAGGTGCGCGATGATGTGCTGGGCGGGTCAGGTCTGGCATCGACACCGCGCCAGGACGCAGCACCACTGCGTGCTGGACTCGATAACGGATTGAAGGCGTCAGCCCTGACTGCGACCGATGCCGGCGCTGCGCGGGTCAGCGCAGGTGCGGCGCACTTGGGACCTGAGCTGGGAACTGGGCTGGGAACTGAGCCGGGCCGTGCACCATCAGGCACGCTCGAGCGGATCGCTGAGTTGCCCTTGTATGCGGTCGATGGAATCGTTCGTCGATCGTCGGCCCTGCAGGAAACCCGAGTCGCACGTGCGCCGCAGGCGATCGTTGCGTCGGTGACACTCGCAGCGCTCGGTTTGACGGCGGGCGAAACCGTTCTGGTTGCTCCGGCGGTCGCTGCCGGTCACGGTGATCATTCCGCGCATGCGTCCGGTGCACAAGTCTCTCTGGGGGCGCGGCTTTCGATTGCTGTTGACGACCATGTGCCTGCGGGCTGTGTTCGCGTGGACGGCGCCCATCCCTCGACGGTGGCTGCCGGTGCCTGGTCGGGTGCGGTCACGGTTACCCGGGCCTGAGTCAGGAGCCAAGCGATCATGCCCAACCTGTTAAGCACGCTCCAGCAACAAGGGGTCGACGTCTTTGGCGGCGTCTGGCCTCTGGTGTGGGCGCTCGTTCGCATTATTGCGATCGTTGCGCCCCTGATGATCTGTCTGGCCTACCTGACCTTGTGGGAGCGCAAGTTCATCGGCTGGATTCAGGTCCGGATTGGGCCCAACCGCGTCGGTCCCAAAGGACTGCTTCAGCCCATTGCGGATGGCTTGAAGCTGATGTTCAAGGAGATCATCCTGCCGACGGCGGCCGACAAACGCCTGTATCTGCTGGGACCGATCATGACAATCATGCCGGCCTTGGCGGCATGGGCCGTGATTCCGTTCGGTCCCGACCTTGCGCTGGCCAATATCAATGCCGGATTGTTGTATCTGATGGCGATCACGTCGCTCGAAGTCTATGGCGTGATCCTTGCCGGCTGGGCATCGAATTCGAAGTACGCGTTTCTCGGTGCCATGCGGGCATCGGCACAGATGGTGTCCTACGAACTGGCGATCGGGTTTGCGATGGTGATCGTGCTCATGACGAGTAACAGCCTGAACATCACCGATATCGTCGAGGTTCAGCAGCGCGGACGCTTCGCGGATATGGGACTGAACTTTCTGTCCTGGAACTGGTTGCCACTGCTGCCGATCTTTGTGGTCTACTTTATTTCCGGTCTAGCCGAAACCAATCGGCACCCCTTTGACGTGGTCGAGGGCGAGAGCGAAATCGTCGCTGGTCACATGGTTGAGTATTCCGGCATGGCCTTCGCCGTGTTCTTTCTGGCCGAGTACGCCAACATCATCCTGGTGAGCGCGCTGGCGTCGATCATGTTCCTTGGCGGCTGGGATGCACCGATTTCCTTGCCGTTCGAACTGCCGTTCGCGACTTGGTTCGTGAACTGGTTCTGGCTATTCGCCAAGACCTTCGTCATGTGCACCATGTTCCTTTGGGTGCGCGCCACGTTCCCGAGATTCCGCTTTGACCAGATCATGCGTCTGGGCTGGAAGATCTTTATTCCCGTGACGCTGGTCTGGATCGTCGTCGTCGGGTTGTGGCGCATCTCTCCGTTCGATATCTGGGGGTAACCAGAAATGCAGGCAATCAGGGACTTCGTGTCCAGCTTCATGTTGACGGAACTGCTCAAGGGGATGCGTCTGACCGGGCGTAATCTCTTTGCACGCAAGATCACCGTGCAGTTCCCCGAAGAGAAGACCCCCTATTCCCCGCGCTTTCGGGGCTTGCATGCGCTGCGTCGTTATCCGAACGGCGAAGAGCGTTGCATCGCCTGCAAGCTGTGTGAGGCGGTCTGCCCGGCGATGGCCATCACCATCGAGAGTGAGGTACGCGATGATGGAACGCGTCGTACCACCCGCTACGACATCGATCTGACGAAATGCATCTTCTGCGGATTCTGCGAAGAGAGCTGCCCGGTGGATTCAATTGTCGAGACGCATGTGCTTGAGTATCACGGTGAGCGCCGCGGTGATCTGCTTTTCACCAAGGAAATGCTGCTTGCGATCGGCGACCGCTATGAGCCCGAGATCGCCAAACGTCGCGAAGCCGACGCCAGCTACCGTTAAGCAAAGCCATGGAATTTAAGACCGCCCTGTTTTACGTCTTTTCGGCGGTGCTAATCGCGGCGGCCCTGCGCGTGGTGACCGCGCGCAATCCGGTCCATGCCGCGCTGTATCTCGTCCTCGCGTTTTTCAACGCGTCCGGGATCTGGATGCTGCTGAAGGCTGAGTTTCTGGCGATCACGCTGGTGCTGGTCTACGTTGGCGCGGTGATGGTGTTGTTTCTGTTTGTTGTGATGATGCTCGATATCGATCTGGACCGGCTGCGGGAAGGGTTCTGGAAAAATCTGCCAGTTGCTGCGTTTGTCGGTATCGCGGTGGTACTCGAGCTCTCCGCCATCATCTGGGCGAGGTTCTCCGGCGTTCGCCAGGACGACGCGCCGGCGATGGCGGCTGGCACCGACAATACCCGGGTCCTGGGAAAACTGATCTACACCAATTACGTCTATCCCTTCGAGTTGGCGGCGGTGTTGCTGCTGGTGGCGATCGTTGCTGCGATTGCGTTGACGCTGCGCCGGCGTAAAGACACCCGGGTGAACGACGCCGGCAAGGCCCAACTGGTTCGGCGCGAGGATCGGGTCCGTCTGGTGTCGGTGCCCACGCGCAGTACCCGTGGACAAACTTCGACCGATGCTGGAGCCACCCGATGAACATGGCTGCCACCGGGCTATCGCTCGGTCACTACCTGGTCCTCGGGGCCATTCTGTTTGCGATCAGCGTTTTGGGAATCTTTCTCAATCGGCGCAATGTCATCGTGGTGCTGATGGCGATCGAACTGATGCTGCTCGCGGTGAACATGAACTTCATCGCCTTCAGCCACTTTCTGGGCGATGCAGCAGGACAGGTGTTTGTTTTCTTCATTTTGACCGTAGCAGCGGCCGAGTCGGCCATTGGCCTGGCCATCCTCGTCGTACTGTTTCGCGGTCTCGATACGATCAACGTCGAAGACCTCGACACGCTCAAGGGCTGAAGCACCGAAAGGCCGCAAGGAATCACAGCCCATGAAGACCACTTACCTCATCGTGCCGTTTGCGCCCCTTCTGGGCGCCATCCTGTGCGGCTTCTTTGGTCACCAGATCGGTCGGGCCAATGCCCATCGCATCGCCATCCTCGGCGTGCTGGTGTCTTTCGTTGCAGCCGTGTCGGTGCTGCTCGACACCTTGGCGGGTGAGCGCTTCAACGGCATGTTGTATGAGTGGGCGACCGTTGCCGGTGTTCGCTTTGAGGTCGGATTCCTGATCGACACACTGACCGCGACCATGATGTGCGTGGTCACATTCGTTTCGCTGATGGTCCACATCTACACCATTGGGTACATGGAAGAGGACGCCGGTTACCAGCGTTTCTTTGCCTACATCAGCCTGTTCACCTTCGCGATGCTCATGCTCGTGATGTCGAACAACTTCGTCCAGCTCTTCTTCGGCTGGGAAGCGGTGGGATTGATTTCGTATCTGCTCATCGGGTTCTGGTTCACCCGCCCTACTGCGATTTACGCAAATCTCAAGGCGTTCCTGGTGAACCGGGTGGGGGACTTTGGTTTTGCGCTGGGGATTGGCCTGGTGCTGGCGCATTTCGGCAGTCTCGACTATGCAGCGGTGTTTGAAGTTGCACCGACTAAAGCGGCCGAGATGCTTGATCTCGGGATCGTGCAGTGGCCGCTCCTGGCTGTGACCTGTATCTGTCTTTTCATCGGCGCCATGGGCAAGAGTGCGCAGTTCCCGTTGCACGTCTGGCTGCCTGATTCCATGGAGGGACCGACCCCGATCTCGGCGCTGATTCACGCCGCCACGATGGTGACCGCCGGTATCTTTATGGTGGCACGCATGAGTCCGCTCTTTGAACTCAGCGACGCGGCCCTGTCGTTTGTGATCGTGATCGGCTCCATTACGGCGCTCTTCATGGGCTTCCTGGGTATCGTTCAGAACGACATCAAGCGGGTCGTCGCCTACTCGACCCTGTCCCAGCTCGGTTACATGACAGTCGCACTCGGTGCGTCTGCCTACTCTGCAGCCATCTTTCACCTGATGACCCACGCCTTCTTCAAGGCGCTTCTGTTCCTGGCCGCGGGCTCGGTCATCATTGGGATGCATCACGATCAGGATATGCGCAACATGGGTGGCCTGCGCAAATACATGCCGATCACATGGATCACGTCGCTGATCGGGTCTCTGGCCCTGATCGGCACGCCATTCCTGTCGGGCTTCTATTCGAAGGACGCCATCATCGAAGCGGTTGGTGAGGCTGCCCATCATGGCCAGGCCGGCGCCGGGTTTGCCTATTTCGCGGTGTTGGCTGGCGTATTCGTGACGGCGTTCTACTCGTTCCGGATGGTGTTCCTGGTCTTTCACGGCAAGGAGCGGTTCGGTCAGAGTCATGATCACGGCGCGCATGGACACGCTGGCGC
>JBBAOE010000018.1:63960-82796 GCA_040401595.1 Burkholderiaceae bacterium | reverse complement strand
TGACCCGAATGCACAGTGACCCGGGTACGAAGTAACCCGGGCACGCAGTGACTGAACTCAGGCAGCCGCGAGGCTTGAGAGGTCGAGCGCACAACCGGTTTTGCTGACCACTTCATCGACCGTCACGCCCGGCGCGAGTTCCAGCAACTTCAGGCGCCCATGCGCATGGTCAACGTCGAGCACGCAAAGATCCGTGATGATGCGATCGACGACACCCACCCCGGTCAGGGGCAGATTGCATTCCTTGAGCACTTTCAGATCTTCAGAACCATCCTTTTTCTTGGCCACATGTTCCATGACGACGATGACGCGGCCCACGCCAGCGACCAGATCCATCGCGCCGCCCATGCCCTTGACCATCTTGCCGGGGATCATCCAGTTGGCCAGATCGCCGGTCTGGCTGACTTGCATCGCGCCCAGCACCGCCAGGTTGATTTTGCCGCCGCGAATCATCGCAAAGGAGTCTGCGCTGGAAAAGATCGACGAGCCGGGCAGCGTCGTCACGGTTTGCTTGCCCGCATTGATCAGGTCAGGATCAACCTCATCCTCGGTCGGAAAGGGCCCGATGCCCAAGAGACCATTCTCGGACTGCAACCAGACCGTCATCCCAGGCGGGACATGGTTGGCCACCAGCGTCGGCAGGCCGATCCCGAGATTGACGTAGTAGCCATCGCGCAGTTCCAGAGCGGCCCGGGCCGCCATCTGATCACGGTTCCACGACATTGCATTACTCCTAATTGATTCGGGTCAGGCCTGACGAACGGTACGCTGCTCGATGCGCTTCTCAGGCGTCGGATTCAGGACAATCCGGTGCACATAGATGCCGGGCAGATGAATGTGGTCGGGGTCGAGATCGCCTGTGGGCACGATCTGCTCGACCTCGGCGATCGTGATCTTGCCTGCCATCGCAACATTGGGGTTGAAGTTACGCGCTGTGCGCCGGAAGATCAGATTGCCGGCGTGGTCCGCCATATAGCCCTTGACAAGCGAGACGTCCGGGATCAGCGAGCGCTCCATGACGTAGGTCTCACCGTCGAATTCCTTGAGCTCCTTGCCCTCGGCCACCACGGTACCGACCCCGGTGCGGGTGTAGAACGCTGGGATACCAGCCCCACCGGCCCGCAGCCGCTCCGCCAGCGTCCCCTGGGGCGTGAACTCAAGCTCGAGTTCCCCGGCCAGAAACTGCCGCTCGAATTCCTTGTTCTCGCCCACGTAGCTCGAAATCATCTTGCGCACCTGGCGAGTCGCTAAAAGCTGACCCAGACCGAAGCCATCGACGCCGGCATTATTGGAGACACAGGTCAGGTTGCGGACACCGGATTCGCGAACGGCCGCGATCAGGGCCTCCGGAATTCCGCACAGGCCGAAGCCACCGACCGCGATCATCTGGCCATCGTGCACCACGCCTTTCAGGGCGTCTGCGGCTGAAGCGAAAAGCTTGCTCATGGGTTCCTTCGTTCAGGTTCGCTGAAGTACGCGGCAGGCCAAGCCTGACCGCCCGAATTTGACTGAGGACGTAGTTTGCCACGCCGGCGGTCGGCTGGTGGCGCTTGAGAGCCCGAAGGTTCAAGGTGCTCGTCTGGCGCGCGGTTGCGAGAATCGGTCCAGCATCGCCTCGGAGAATCCAGCCACACGTCGCGCGGCCAGGTTCACCGGTGCTTTGGGCCAGGGCGCATTGAAGCGCTGCATCAGGGTGGCAAACATGGCGTCAGGTTCCAACCCGGCCCGGGCGCATAACCACTGGTACCAGTTTCGCCCGATCCGGACATGTCCGATCTCATCCTCGAGGATTCGGTCGAGGATCGCCAACGCCGCATCGATGGCTGCGACCCCAGTCAAGTCCCGAGCGTTACGCAAGTCCTTAGCATTACGTCGCAACCGCTCCTGAATCATCGGGGTCGCATCCAGACCTCGGGCCTCCAGCACGGCCGGCACCAGCGCCATGCGTGCCAGCGGATCATGGGCCGTGCGGGCCGCCATCTGCCAAAGGCCGTCGTGCGCATCGCAATCGCCGTACGCGGCCCCCTGCCCACCGAGCCAGTCGCAGACCAACAGGAAATGCTGCGCTTCCTCATCCGCCACCCGAATCCAGTCGGCATAGTAGGCGGTGGGCATCGCGTCAAAACGCCAGATGGCGTCTAGCGCCAGGTCAATCGCATTGAACTCGATGTGGGCGATCGCATGCATCAGGGCAATGCGTCCAGCGGCCGAATTGGCAGGCCGATTGGGCACGCTGCCGGGGCCGACCAGGCGGGGCCGTAGCGGCCGCCCGGGGTTCAGCGGGCTCGAGCCGGGTTCGCCCAACTTGCCTAGATCTGCATCCAGCGCGGCGTCGCGATCCAAAGGCCCGCCCAGACCCGGCACGGGTCCCAAGGCATTCAGAGACAGTCGCCCCTCGGCCCAGTCGCTGGCGAGCCGGCGCGCTGCGCAGGCCTTCTGCGGAGGGTCCGCGCATTGCCATGCCGCCAGAGCGGCCGCGCGCGCCTCAGTCATCGAAGGCTCGTGCTGGCCGCGTTGTGGCCGGGGGTTGTAGCGCCATTGCGCCATGAGCGGCTTCGGGCATCATAGGTGCATTATGCGGTCCTATGACTGATTGCCTTCAACGATTCCTGATCCGACCCGCAGCCGTACGTGGCGAGGTCGTTTCGCTCTCGGCCGCCTGGCGCGAAGTGGTGCAGCGCCATGAGATGCCGGCGGCGGTGCGCGATCGCCTGGGCGAGTTGGCTGCGGCCGCCCTCTTGCTGGCCGCGACGGTGCGCTTCGATGGCACTCTGATCCTGCAGATTCACGGCGATGGTCCAGTCGCACTCTATGTCGTGGAATGCCCTCCGGATGGCAGCTTCAGAGCAACGGTCCGACTGCGCGACGGCGTCGATCCGAAGGCAGACATCGACCCCGATACGCCACTATCTGCACTGGTCAACGTCAATGGCGGCGGGCGGTTTGCCGTCACCCTGGAGCCGCGTGAGCGCGGTCAACCAGTGACGCAGGGCATCGTCCCCTTTGAGGGCGAAACCGTCGCGCAAGTGCTCGAAAATTACATGGCCCGATCCGAACAGATCCCGACGCGACTCTGGCTGGCCGCGAACGCCACTCAGGCCGGGGGCCTGCTCTTGCAGCGCCTGCCGACCGAGGGTGGTTACGCCGTCACCGACACCGACGGGTGGCCAAGGGTCCAGCATCTCGGCGACACGATCACCGCCAGCGAACTGTGCTCACTGCCACCCCAGGAGGTACTGCATCGCTTGTTCTGGCAGGAATCCAGAGACGATGGCGACTCACGTCCCCTGCATTTTGCGTGTCGGTGCTCGCGCGAGCGCGTTGGCGGAATGCTGAAGATGCTGGGCGAAGCGGAAGTCGAATCGATCCTCACCGAGCGCGAAACGGTCGAGGTACGTTGCGACTTCTGCAATCAGGCCTATGCCTTCGACGCGGTCGATTGCGCGCAGCTGTTTCTGGGCCCCAATGCGGTATCCCCCGAGGCACTGGTGGACCCCGATATCCGCCACTAACATTCGCCACTAACATTCGCTACTAACCAACAGCGCACTCTCAGCATCGCGCGAACCCTGAGAGCGCCGCTCAACCCGCTACGTTATCGGGCTGGCTTGGGATCGATCTGGACAAAGACCTCATCGGGTCGAACCATGCCCAGGTCGTAGCGGGCACGTTCTTCGACGGCCTGCTGACCCTTGACCAGGTCACGTACCTCACCTTCAAGTTGCTCATTGCGTTCCCGCAAGGCAGCGTTGACCGAATGCTGTTGCTCGACCTGATGTTCGAGCTCACGGACTTTGAATACGCCCCCTCGGCCCCACCAGAGCGGGTACTGCACCACAAGGAGCAGGCCAAGCAAGATCAGCGTAAGCCAGCGCATGGTCTTTTGGGTATCGGCCTGAGTCAGCGCAAATTATAGAAGGCATCACGACCCGGGTAGGCCGCAACATCGCCCAGATCCTCTTCGATGCGCAGCAGCTGGTTGTACTTGGCCATCCGGTCACTGCGCGAAGCGGACCCGGTCTTGATCTGCATCGCGTTGGTCGCAACGGCAATATCGGCGATGGTCGTATCTTCGGTTTCGCCCGAGCGATGGGAGATCACCGCCGTATAGTTATTGCGCTTGGCCAATTCAATTGCGGCGAACGTTTCGGTCAGGGTCCCGATCTGATTGATCTTGATCAGGATCGAATTCGCGATTCCCTGGTCGATCCCTTCGCGCAGAATCCGCGTGTTGGTCACAAACAGATCATCACCCACCAACTGGACCCGGTCCCCAAGCGCATCGGTCAACCCGCGCCAGCCGGCCCAGTCATTCTCGGCCATGGCATCTTCGATCGACAGGATCGGGTAACGGTCGCACCAGGTCGCCAACAGATCGGTGAACTGCGGCGCCGACAGCACGAGGCCCTCGCCAGCCAGATGGTATTGCCCATCCCGATAAAATTCACTGGCAGCGCAGTCCAGGCCCAGTGCGATCTGACCGCCGGGCTCATAGCCCGCCCGCTCAATGGCCTCCAGAATCAGCCGGATCGCGCTCTCGTGGTTATCCACCGTGGGGGCGAACCCACCCTCATCGCCGACTGCCGTCGACATGTGGCGATCATGGAGAATTTTCTTCAACGCATGAAAGGTCTCCGCGCCCCAGCGCAGGGCTTCGCGAAAGCTCGGCGCCCCGACCGGGATGATCATCAGTTCCTGCAGATCGAGGTTGTTGTTCGCGTGCGCGCCGCCGTTGATAACGTTGAGCATGGGGACCGGCAACGCCATCGCAGCCGATCCGCCAAAGTAGCGGTAGAGCGGCAGTCCGGACTCTTCAGCCGCTGCCTTGGCCACGGCCATCGATACGGCCAGGGTTGCATTCGCGCCGAGGCGGCTTTTGTTCTCGGTGCCGTCGAGTTCGATCAGGGTCCGGTCGATATAGGCCTGCTCCGATGCATCGAGGCCCATCATCGCTTCGCTGATTTCCGTGTTGACATGCTCGACGGCGGTCAACACACCCTTGCCGAGATAGCGCGAAGCATCTCCATCGCGCAACTCAATCGCTTCGCGGGATCCGGTTGACGCACCAGAAGGCACAGCCGCGCGTCCCATAGCGCCGCTTTCCAGCAACACATCGCATTCGACCGTGGGGTTACCGCGGGAGTCGAGAATTTCACGACCAATGATATCGACGATGGCACTCATCAGAATTCAAACTCCCTGAACCAAAATCATGTTGAAGATATGGGTTGCACCCGCTCGCGCAGCGCGCGCCGCCAGATACAGTTCGCTGTCATAGAACTTTCGGGCTGTGTCCATGTCCGGGAAGCGAATCACGACCATCCGATTGGGGATCCAGTCCCCCTCGATCACCTCGGTCTGGCCACCCCGAACAACGAATTCACCGCCACCGGCTGCGATGGCGGCCGGCGTGAGCGCCTGATAGCCGCCATACTGCTCGGGATTGGAGACCTTGACATCAGCGATCAGATAAGCGGGCATGACCAATGTTCCAACTACAGGCGGGTTTCGATATATCCCGCGCGTTTGACGACCCGGTCCAGCTCTAGCAGGGTCTCGAGGAGTTCCCGGATTCGCCCGAGCGGCCAGGCATTGGGGCCATCCGAAAGCGCTTTTGCGGGATCAGGATGCGTCTCCATGAAAAGGCCGTCAATTCCGACTGCAACGGCTGCACGCGCCAGCACGGGCACAAACTCGCGTTGCCCGCCTGACGACGTTCCCTGGCCACCAGGCAGCTGTACGGAGTGCGTCGCATCAAACACGACCGGGCATCCGGTCTCGCGCAGGATGGCGAGCGAGCGCATGTCCGACACGAGGTTGTTGTAGCCAAAGGAGACGCCACGTTCGCAGACCAGGATGTTCTGTCCCGCAGATACATCCCCACCCGCATGTTCGATGGCGGCCGCTCTGGCCTTATCGACCACGTTCTTCATATCGTGCGGCGCGAGAAACTGTCCCTTCTTGATATTGACCGGAATCCCCGCACAGGCCACGGCGCGGATGAAATCCGTCTGACGGCATAAAAAAGCCGGCGTCTGCAGGAGATCACAAACAGCGGCAGCGGGCGCGATCTGCTCGACCTCATGCACATCCGTGATGACGGGAACACCGATCTGCGCCCGAACGTCCGCCAGGATTCTGAGGCCCTCGTCCATGCCCAGTCCGCGAAAGGAAGAACCCGAAGATCGATTGGCCTTGTCGAATGAGGACTTGTAGACGAAGGGCACACCCAGCTCGGCGGTGATCGCTTTGAGGTCCCCGGCCGTCTGCATCGCCAGCTCGCGGGACTCAATCGCACAAGGGCCTGCAATCAGAAAAAACGGTCGCCCGCCACCGATTTCAAAGTCTGCAATCTTCATCAACCTTCCCCGGACACGGCGGCGTGGCGAACGGGGTGGGCTTGCGCCTGCGCGATCGCAGCTCTGACATAGGAGAGAAACAGGGGATGCGCTGCGCGCGGCGTCGACGTGAACTCGGGATGGAACTGAACGCCAACGAACCAGGGGTGCGCCAGAGGGCCCTCCTGAGGAAGCTCGATCATCTCGGTCAGACCCTCGGTCGGTGTGCGCGCAGCGATCCGAAGACCGGCCGCTTCCAGCCGGGCCACATAATGATTATTGACTTCATAGCGGTGCCGATGGCGCTCGGTGACCGCTTCGCCATAAATGGTCGCCGCAAGCGTCCCGGGTTCTACCGGGCAGCGCTGCGCGCCCAGACGCATCGTTCCCCCGAGATCCGAATCTTCCGATCGCTGCTCGATCTGGCCCTCCCGATCAATCCACTCGGTGATGAGTCCAACGACGGGGTTCAGAGTCTGGGGTTCAAATTCGGTGCTGTTCGCAGCCTGCAATCCGGCGCGGTGGCGGGCGAACTCGATGACCGCCAACTGCATCCCGAGGCAAATTCCGAGATACGGAACTTTGTGCTCCCGGGCGTAGCGGATCGCCGCGATCTTGCCCTCAACGCCCCGCCGGCCGAAGCCTCCAGGAACCAGAATGGCATCAAATGCCGACAACATCGCGGTCCCTTCGCGCTCAATCTGCTCGGAGTCAACGTAGTCGATCTGAATGCGACTCCGGGTGTGAATCCCGGCGTGTGTCAGCGCTTCGGTGAGCGACTTGTACGATTCGGTCAGATCGACGTATTTGCCGACCATCGCAATCCGAACGGTGCGCTCGGGGTGATCCAGCGACCAGACTAGATGATCCCAGAGCGAAAGGTCGGCGGGCGGCGTCTCGAGCCGAAGCAGATCACACAGCACGCTATCGACCTGCTGTTCCTGCAAGACCCGAGGGACTTTATAGATACTCGAAACATCCGGGACCGAAACGACCGAATCCATCAGAACATTGGAGAAGAGCGAAATCTTCGCGCGCTCTTCATCGGGGATATATCGATCGGCACGACACAACAGCAGATCCGCCTGAATCCCAATCTCGCGCAGCTTCTGCACGGAGTGCTGGGTCGGTTTGGTCTTGAGTTCGCCCGCGGACGGAATGAAGGGGACAAGCGTCAGATGAACGAAGCAGGCATTGCCACGGCCAAGCTTGAGGCTCATCTGCCGGGCTGCCTCGAGAAACGGCAGCGATTCAATATCCCCCACCGTACCGCCGATCTCGACAATGGCGACCTGTGCCGCCTCATCGGTACCGACCCCGGCCCCGCGCTCGATAAAGCTCTGAATCTCGTTCGTGACATGCGGAATCACCTGAACGGTGCGGCCTAGGTATTCACCCCGGCGCTCCTTGCGGATGACCGATTCGTAGATCTGTCCGGTGGTGAAGTTGTTCGTGCGGCGCATCTTGGCCGTCACGAAGCGCTCGTAGTGGCCCAGATCGAGGTCGGTTTCGGCTCCATCCTCGGTGACGAAGACCTCGCCATGCTGGAACGGGCTCATGGTGCCCGGATCGACGTTGATATAAGGATCAAGCTTGAGCATGGTGACGCGCAGCCCGCGCGATTCCAGCAATGCCGCGATCGAGGCGGCTGCGATCCCTTTCCCCAGCGAGGACACGACGCCGCCAGTCACGAATACAAACTTAGTCATGGGTGGCTGCCGCCGGGGCGGTCTCAAGCCCCGGGAGGCATCCCCAGGATCGAGGCCGATTATACCCGTACGGCCAAACCTGGCTCAGAGCCCGAAACCATCATCGGCTGCAATCACGGAACCATTGATGAAACCTGAACTGTCGCTGGCCAACAGGAGCAAGAGGCCATCGAGGTCTTCGGGCGACCCAATTCGCTTACGCGGCAGCATCTGGATCAGGCGCTGGCCTGACTCGGTGTCCCAATGGGCGTCATTGATTTCAGTCCGAATGTAGCCTGGACAGATCGCATTGACATTGATGCCGTACCGCCCCCACTCCAGCGCCATGGCACGCGTCATCTGCACCGCGGCCGCCTTGCTCATGCAATAAACCCCGATCTGGGCCAGCACACGCAAACCGGCCACCGAGGCGATGTTGATGATGCGCGCATGCGGCACCGTCCCGTCGGGCATCCCTTTGGCGCGCGCGATCATTCGTTTGGCCACCTCCTGGGCGACGAAAAAAGCCCCCCGGGTATTGGTGTTGAAAACGAAATCAAAATCGGCTTCGGTCACGTCAACAAGACGCTGTGTGGTGCTCACACCCGAGTTGTTGACCAGGATATCGAGCGGACCGGCTTCGGTTTCGGCATGCGCCACCGCAGCGCGAATGCTCGCCACATCATTGACGTCCATCACCACGACATGGGCGCTGCCGCCGTCGGCCTCGATTTCGGCCCGCAACTCCTTGAGTCGATCGACCCGGCGCGAGGCCAGCACGACCCGCGCACCCGCCTGCGCGAGCACCCGGGCAAACCGGGCGCCGAGACCACTGGAGGCACCCGTGACCAAGGCCGTTCGGCCGCTGAAATCAAACTGTGGTGTCATTCGAGAATTGTCCTTGGTTTTAGAGTCAGACGAGGATCGAACCAGCAGGCAGTCTACAATTTCGACTCCGATAACGAGATCCTGCAACACCGTGCAGGACCCTCCAAACAAACGCCCCTGAACAATACCGGAGCCCGGGATGAGCGAGCACTCAGAAACCACCATTGAACGCGAATCGATGGAATTCGATATCGTCATCGTCGGTGGCGGCCCTGCCGGCCTCGCGGCAGCGATCCGGCTGCGCCAGCTCGCCACCGAGCGCGGCCAGGACGTGACTGTCTGCGTGCTGGAGAAGGGCGCCGAAATCGGCGCCCATATTTTGTCCGGCGCCGTGATGGACCCGCGGGCGCTCAACGAGCTGATGCCGGACTGGAAGGCTCTGGGTGCGCCCCTGGACCAGCCGGTCACGGCCGACAAGTTTCTCTTCCTGACCGCTGAAAAGGCGTGGCAGACGCCGGAATGGGCGCTGCCGGATTGTTTCCGCAACCATGGCAACTACGTCATCAGCCTGGGCAATGTCGTGCGCTGGATGGGCCAGCAGGCAGAAAGCGCCGGCGTCGAGGTCTACCCCGGCTTTGCCGCAGCCAGTCTGCTGTTCAACGCACAAGGCGCGGTCCGCGGCGTCGTCACCGGGGATCTCGGGGTTGGGCGTGACGGTCAGCCCGGGGATGGATTCCAGCCCGGGATGGAACTGCACGCGAAATACGTGCTCTTCGCCGAAGGCGCGCGCGGGCACCTGGGCCGCCAGCTGATCGCGCACTATGGGCTGGCCATGGGCCGCGATCCTCAAGTCCACGGGATCGGCCTGAAGGAATTGTGGGAAGTCGACCCAGCCCGCCATGAGCCTGGTCTGGTGGTGCACACCGCCGGGTGGCCGCTCGACTCCGCCACCTACGGCGGTTCATTTTTGTACCACATGGCCGACAACCGGGTAGCCGTGGGCTATGTGGTGGGTCTGGGCTATACCAATCCCTGGTTGAGCCCCTATGGAGAATTCCAGCGCTACAAGACCCACCCTGCGATCCGGACGACCTTCGAGGGTGGTCGGCGACTGGCCTACGGTGCCCGTGCGATCACGGCGGGCGGGCTGCAATCCTTGCCCGAACTGGTCTTCCCGGGCGGGGCACTGATCGGTTGCGACGCCGGTTTTTTGAATACAAGCCGGATCAAAGGTAGCCATGCCGCGATCAAAAGCGGCATGCTCGCCGCCGAATCGGCATTTGAGGCCGTGGCATCAGCGCGCAGCCATGACGTGCTGACAAGCTATCCGCAGGCATTCAAGGCGAGCTGGCTGCATGACGAGCTGCACCGGGCGCGCAACTTCAAACCGGCGATGTCCAAGGGTCTCTGGATGGGTGCTCTGATGGTCGGTATCGACCAGAAACTGCTGGGTGGCAAGGCCCCGTGGACGCTCCATCACGACCACGCCGATCACGAGACCCTGCGCCCCGCCGCCGAGTGCGAGCGCATCACCTATCCCAAACCCGATGGCGTGTTGACCTTCGATCGCTTGAGCTCGGTCTTTCTGTCGAACACCAACCACGAGGAAAATCAGCCGATCCACCTCACCCTGAAGGACGCAGGGGTGCCGGTGGCGCTCAATCTGGCCAAGTTTGGCGGGCCCGAAGCGCGCTATTGTCCCGCGGGGGTCTACGAGTATGTGGACGCGGCGGGCAATTCAATCGATGCCCCCGCTGACGGTGCGCGCCTGCAGATCAATGCCCAGAACTGCGTGCACTGCAAGACCTGTGATATCAAAGACCCCAGTCAGAACATTGTCTGGGTCACGCCCGAAGGCGGTGGCGGCCCGACCTACGTCGGCGGAATGTAAGAGAAGGCCAGCCCGCAGAACATCAGGCTAAGGGCGTGGGCGCGAGCGCGGGCTGGCGCGAGCTATCCGTTGGCCGCCTCCGCTCGGGTGCGCTCACCTGAATCCGGCGCGGTCCGGCCTCGCCCGAACCGTAGGTCCCGAAGAGCTTTCGCAATTGCTCATCACTCAGACGCCACGGCAAATTCCCCACATGGATTCGATACATCATCGCCTCTCGCCCCCCTTATTCTGGTGCGATGAATTTGCCATGAATGCGGGGCTCAGACCCCCGTCGGCCCTGCAAATACGGGGCGAACGAGCGCGAAAGATCAAACCCGGCGGACCATAAAAAACCGCCAGGCAGTCGCAGCCAATCGCCGGTTGTTGGTCGGCTAACGATCGAGCGCCCTAGCGGCACCGATCAACGCTGGTGAATGCTCGCTCACGATCACCCAGGTTGGAATGGCAGCGAGATAAGACGCAAAGCGGCCCTTGCCTTCAAAACGCGCCCGAAAGGCGGACCCTCGGAGTGCCACGAGCAGGCGTGGCGCAATGCCACCGCCAATGTAAACGCCGCCCCGGGCCCCGAGCGTCAACGCCAGATCGCCCGCCGTCGCGCCCAAAAAAGCAGCAAACCACTGAATCGCACGCCCGCAATCAGGGTCTGTATCGCTCGCGCTGAGGACTTGCTCCGCCGTCCAGGATTGGGGTGAGCGCATCGCGAGCGCCGCACTCGCTTCGTACAGGTTCACGAGACCTGGACCGGACAGCACGCGCTCGGCAGAAACATGCCCGAACCGAGCCCTCAACTGCGCAATGACGGCGCCCTCTTCCTCCGTCTGGGCGGCGAGCGAAACATGCCCGCCCTCCCCCGCGATGGGTACCCAACGGCCATTGCCCTCGGGCAGCAAACCGGAAACGCCCAAGCCCGTCCCAGCACCAATCAATGCCTTGGCACAACCAGGTACCGCCTCGCCGGAACCGACTGGGTGGAGTTCCGTTCGATCCAGTTCCGGGAGCGCCAGCGCCAACGCGGTGAAATCGTTGATCACAACGAGTCGCTCGAATCCGAACTGCTCCTTGAGCTCGGAAATTGAAAAAGACCAACTGGAATTGGTCATCTTGACCAGATCACCAGTGATGGGCGTCGCGATTCCAAGTGCACAATCCCGCGGCGCCGGAAAACCATGGGAGGTGAGATACCGATGAATCGCTGCGCCCAGCGATTCGAAATCCGCACAGGAATAACGTTCGACGAAGGTCGTCGGAGCGCTTGGGTCCGACTGCCAGGCAAATCGGGCGTTTGTGCCGCCGATATCGCCCAGTAGACGGGCGCCAACAGGTACCGGGCTCATCTTGCTAACCAAGCCTAGGGAAATCCATGACAAATCAACGTCCGTTCGCCAAGCACGCAAGGCATGATAGCGCTTTCACATCTTGATGGAGAAGTGCCATCGCAATTGAGTTCCGTCACTGTCCGATGAAAAAACGAAGTCCGAACGACCAACTTCCGCAACGCGCCAATTTGGCGATGGTCGCGGCCCGTGCAGGGGTTTCGCCGGCCACAGTCTCGCGGATCCTCAATGGTACGGCGAAAGTCAGTGAAGCCAAGTGCAAAGCCGTTCAGGACGCCATTGCCGATCTCGGTTTCCGGCCGGACCCGGCGGCCCGCAGTCTGGCGGGTGGGCGCACGATGAGCGTTGGCGTCCTCACCCAGTTTATTGACAGTCCGTTCTACGGTGAGGCACTGCGCGGCATCGAGGATGTCCTGCAAGAGCACCAATATGTGCCGCTATTCGCGAGTGGCCACTGGAACGATCGCGATGAACAAGCCCGGATTGCCCTGCTCACCGAGCGCAAGGTCGATGCGCTAATCGTGCTCACTGGTCGGCTCTCCAACCAGACACTGATTGAAACCGCGCAAAAAATCCCCGTCGTTGTGACAGGACGCCAGCTTGTCGCTGAGAATCTCTTCAGTATTGATTTCGATAATGAGGGGGGGGCCCGCCTCGCCGTGCGACACCTGTTCGGACTCGGCCACCGCCAGATCGCATTCATTTCAGGGCCGTTGGACCATCCAGATGCCCAGCAACGGCTGTTCGGCTACCGCTCCGAACTGAGCGCGCGTGGCATCGAGCCCGATGATCAACTGTTGGGCCAGGGTGACTTTCAGGAAGCGGGCGGCAAAAAAGCCATGAATTCGGTATTGCAGCGTGGCGTCTCATTCTCTGCGGTGATTGCCGCCAATGATCAGATGGCCTACGGCGCCCGCCTGGCCCTGCATCTGGGTGGGTTGCGCGTGCCAGAAGACGTCTCCCTGCTGGGTTTCGATGATTTGCCCCACTCGGCGTTCACCTTGCCACCGCTCACGACGGTGCGCCAGCCCGTCTACGACATCGGTAAACTCGCGGCTCAGGCCGCGCTCAAGCTGCTCAATGGCGACAAGCCCGAACCCGTCTTGATTGAAGCGCAGCTGATTGCGCGAGAATCGACCCGGATTGCACGGCATTAAGGAAAACCCTCGAAAGACGGGTTCCCTCTTGGAGGGTTTTGAAAACGCTTTCATAATCCTTCCCAAATTGCCCCCAATCCCCACAGCCAAGGAAAGGTCGTGTTGCGACTGATTATTCTGACCCTGTCGCTGGCCTGTTCGCTCGGTGTTCATGCCGAGAAAAAAATCCTGACGGTTGCGGCCTATCCCGCAGTGGATGCGATTGTGAAAGCCGCGTTGCCCGCGTGGCAGCAAAAGCATCCAGACGTCGAGGTCAAAGTCGTCGGTCGCGAATATGCGGATCACCACACGGCCATGACGACCGCGCTGGCCACGTCCTCCAACCTGCCCGACGTGATGGCGGTGGAATATGGCTATCTCGGTCGGTTCGCCATGGGCGGGGGCCTCGAGGATCTTGCCAAGCCACCCTATCTCGCCGGCCAGTATCGCGACCAGTTTGTTGCATTTGCGTTCACTCAAGGGGCAACGACGGTCGGCCCCCAGGGCGGGGCGGGCACGCAGAGCGCCATCCCGACCGACATCGGCCCGGGAACCCTGTTTTACCGCAAGGACATCCTCGACAAGGCCGGGCTTCAGGAGTCGGACCTGACCAGTTCCTGGGACGCCTACATCGCATCGGGCAAGAAAATCAAAAGCACCACAGGCGCCTACCTCCTGGCCCATGCTCGCGACCTCAAAGACATCCTCATCCGCGCCAACGTGCCGGCTGGCGAAGGGGTGTACTTCGATGCCCAAGGCAAGAGCGTCGTGGCGACCTCGCCCCGGTTCAAGATCGCATTTGAGCAAGCGAAAGCGGTTCGCAGTGCAGGCCTCGATGCGAAGATTGGAGCTTGGTCCAATGAATGGGGCGAGGCGTTCAAACGCGGCAATGTTGCGAGCCAGATGATGGGCGCCTGGCTTGGCGGCCACCTCTCGAACTGGCTGGCCCCTCAGACCAAAGGGCTGTGGCGCTCGGCACCGTTGCCGGGCGGGGTCAACGCAGCCTGGGGCGGGACCTTTTATGCCATCCCGGCGCGGGCCGTGAACAAGGATCTGGCATGGGATCTGATTCGCCACCTCACACTGAACAAGGACCAGCAGCTCGCTGCGTTCCAGCAGCATGATGCTTTCCCAGCGTTGAAAGTGGCCCAAAGCGGGCCGTTCTTCGAACAACCCATCGACTTTCTGGGCGGCCAGAAAGCCCGACTGCTTTGGCGTGATACCAGCCTGGCCATCCGCCCAACCGCTGTCTTTAAGCACGACCCGATCGCTGAAGAAATCGTCAATGCCGAACTCGATCTGGTGCTTACCCGGGACAAACCGATCGCAGACGCGCTCAAAGACGCCGGGTCGATGATTGAACGGCGAGCGCGACGCTGAGCGCCGCCATTCTAGGGTCTGGAATCATGCGCAAGGCGTTCGTGCCGTACCTGTTCCTGAGCCCGTTTTTTCTGCTTTTCGGGATCTTCGGCATTTTTCCGATCGTCTTCTCGTTTGTGCTGATGTTTCAGCAATGGGATCCGGTCCAGGGCCTCGGTGCGATGCAGTTTGTCGGCCTGGAGAACATCCGCTTTACGCTCGAAGACCCCTGGGTCTGGAAATCACTCGCCAACACGTTCTGGTTGGCCATCGCATCCGGGCTACCCCAGCACCTGGTGGCAGTGCCCCTGGCGTACCTGATCAACGAAAAATTGCAGGGCTCGCGCAATGCCGTGATGGGGGCCTACTTTCTGCCCTACATCACCTCGACGGTGGCGATCGCGATGATGTTCACCACGCTGTTCTCGACCGACTATGGCCTGGTGAATGCCCTTCTGGAGACGCTCCAGCAATGGCCGATTCTGTCGTGGCTGATTCCCAAGGAGCACATCGACTGGTTAGGCACCCCAGAAACGGTCAAACCCGTCATCGCTCTGGTGGTGTTCTGGCGCTATCTCGGCTTCAACCTGATCCTGTATGTCGCCGCCCTGCAGAGCATCCCACGTGAACTCTACGAAGCCGCCCGTATGGACGGCGCCCGTGAGTGGCGGATCTTCTGGTCAATTACCCTACCGCAGCTCAAACCGATGATGGTGTTCAGCCTGACGCTGTCGGTCATCGGTGGACTCCAGCTCTTCGAAGAACCCTTCATTCTGACGGGTGGCAAAGGCGGCGTTGAACAAGCCGGGATGACGACGGCGATGTACATGTACCGGACCGCCTTCGAATTCAATGACTTTGGCCTGGCCAGCGCCATGTCATGGCTCCTGTTCCTCATGATCGCCGTCATGACCTGGCTGACCAATCGTGCCCTTGGCCCTCAGCAGGAATCGATCTGATGGCTGGCATCAACCCGGGTGACCGGCCTGTTGGACCTGTGGCAATTCTGACGCTGGCCATCGGTGCCCTGGCCATGCTGGCGCCGTTTTACTTCATGTTCGTCTTCGCGACACAACCGCGGACCGAGATTTTCAGCATGCCACCACCCCTGTGGTTCGGCGAAGCGTTTTTGCAAAATCTCGACATCCTGCGCGCGAAGATCCCGCTCTGGCGCAACCTCGGCTGGAGCCTCTATGTCGGGCTGATGAGTACTGCACTGACACTACTGTTCTGCGCCATGGGCGGATATGCCTTTGCCGTCTATGAGTTTCGATTCAAGAAACAGCTTTTCGGAATCGTCATGGCGACGATGTTGATTCCATCTTTTCTTGGAATGATTCCGTCATTTTTAATCATGGACTTTTTGGGCTGGATCGACCAGCCACGCGCCCTCTACCTGCCAGGGGCAGCGCCGGCCATGGGCATTTTCCTGATGCGGCAATACATCCTGTCTGCGATCCCCCGCGACCTGATCGAGGCCGCACGCATGGATGGTTGCAATGAATTTCGCATCTTCCGCAGCGTGGTACTGCCACTGCTCGGGCCCGTCTTTGGGACCCTCGGCCTGATCACCTTTATTGGCAGCTGGAACAATTTCATTGGTCCGCTGGTCGTGATGCGTTCGGTTGAGATGTACACCTTCCCGCTGGCACTGCGCAGCGTGCAAAGCCCCGTCGATACCGAATGGGGCGCACTGATGGCGGGCTCTGCCATCGCAGTCCTGCCACTGCTGATCCTCTTTGTCTTTTCGTCGCGCCGCCTGATCGCTGGGCTCACCGCAGGAGCCGTGCGCGGATGAGTCCCGATTTTGTCCAGGAAATTTCATGACCACTTCGCTCAGCCGCCAACAGTTCCCAGCCGAATTTCTTTGGGGCGTTGCCACTTCGTCCTATCAGATTGAAGGAGCTGCATCCACCGATGGGCGCGGACCATCGATCTGGGACCACTTCTGTGACCAGCCTGGAACCATCGCCGATGGCAGCAGTGGGTTGGTCGCCTGCGACCACTATCACCGTCTCGAGGCAGATCTCGATCTGATCCAATCCCTTGGCGTGATGTCCTATCGGTTCTCCGTGGCCTGGCCGCGTGTCCAGCCGCTCGGATCCGGCCCCTGGAATGAGGCTGGATTTGATTTTTATCAACGATTGGTCGACGGTTTGAATCGCAGGGGGATTCAGCCCTACCTCACCCTCTTTCATTGGGATCTGCCACAGGCCTTGCAGGAACGCGGCGGATGGGCAAACCGCGAAACAGTCGGACACTTCGTCCGGTATGCGCAAGAAGTCTTTCGTCGCCTGGGCGATCGGGTCGCCACGATTGCAACGCACAATGAACCCTGGGTCGTTTCAATTCTTGGGCATGAACTCGGCATTTTTGCGCCAGGCCTCAAGGAGCGCAAAACGGCCTACCAGGTGGGGCATCATCTGCTTCTGTCCCATGGGCTCACACTCAAAGCGCTGCGTGAGGAGGGGTGCCAACTGCCACTCGGGATTGTTCTGAACCAGTCACCCATCTATCCAGCGACGGACAGCCTGGCTGATCGCGAGAAAGCCCGTCTGGATGATGGCATTGTCGTGCGGTGGTACATGGATCCCCTCCTGCAGGGACATTACCCGAAAGATGTTGTGGCGCTCCTGGGCGACGATGCCCCGGAGGTCGCGCCAGGCGATATGGAGCTGATCCGGCAACCACTGGATTTCCTGGGCATCAACTACTACACGCGAAATTTCTCGAGTGCTGGTGAACCCTGGGATGTGCATACACCCGGCAACCCGGTGACCGACATGAACTGGGAGATCTACCCGGCCGGACTCACCGAGCTTCTGGTGCGTCTGCACCAGGACTACACCTTGCCACCGATCTACATCACCGAGAATGGCGCAGCATTCAAAGATGCCATCGTCGATGGCGTGGTCGATGACCCGATGCGGATCGACTATCTGCGCGATCATATGCAGGCGACCTTGGATGCCAGAGCGCAAGGTGTCGACGTCCGCGGTTACTTCGTCTGGAGCCTGCTCGATAACTTTGAATGGGCATCGGGTTACGCAAAGCGATTCGGTATCGTGCACGTGGATTATGAAACGCAGCAGCGCACCCTCAAGGCCAGTGCGCACTGGTATCAGCGGTTCCTAGGGACATAGGCATGTCCAGCGTATCGTTTCAGGGCGTCAGCAAGCGCTTCGGCACGACTGAGGTCATCAACAACATCACCCTGAAGGTTGAAGACGGGGAGTTTCTCGTCTTCGTCGGGCCTTCCGGATGCGGGAAATCGACGATGTTGCGCATGGTGGCGGGTCTGGAAACGATCAGCCAGGGGGATCTGCTCATCGATGGAACCCGGGTCAACGACCTGGGCCCATCCGAACGCGGCGCTGCCATGGTCTTCCAGAGCTACGCGCTCTACCCCCACATGACGGTGGCGCAGAACATGGGGTTTGGGCTTCGCGTCGCAGGCCTCCCGAAAAGGGAGGTACAGGCCCGCGTCCAGCAGACTGCGGAAACGCTTCAGATCACGGATCTGCTCGCCAGATACCCGAAACAGCTCTCCGGAGGCCAGCGCCAGCGCGTCGCGATCGGGCGGGCCATCGTTCGGCGACCCAAAGTCTTCCTGTTTGACGAACCCTTATCGAATCTGGACGCATCGCTTCGGGTGCAACTGCGCATTGAGCTGGCGAAACTGCACGCCTCGCTGGGCACTACGATGATCTATGTGACCCACGATCAAACGGAGGCCATGACCCTCGGCGATCGGATCGCCGTTTTCAATCGGGGGAAAATCGAGCAACTGGGAACGCCCCTGGAGCTGTATCAGCGCCCAGCCAACCGATTCGTCGCTGAATTTCTGGGCAGCCCCAGGATCAACATGATCCCGTATCAGTGGCGTGAAAGGGAAGGCGACCTGCTGCTGGCCGGAGCCACGCCAGTACGCCTCGAAGAAGGCTTTCCGAATCCGGTCGAACTGAAGCGCTGCGCCTTTCTCGGTATTCGTCCGGAACATTGGGTGGTTCGGGCTGACGGGACCTTGGGTGACTCAAGCCGCGCAAACGGTGTCCCGGTCGATGTTGAATTGATCGAGAATCTCGGTGATTCAGCCATTGTTTACGGTCGGCTGGCCGGACATCCGGAGTTGATCACCCTCCGCCTCACCCAGGACGCCTTAGTCAGGCCGGGACAACAGATCCGGTTGATCCCGAAAAACAATGAAGTTCTGCTGTTTGACGAGAACGGGCGACGATCAGTTTCAGCCTGAGCGCGGCCGT
>JBBAOE010000018.1:57145-63860 GCA_040401595.1 Burkholderiaceae bacterium | reverse complement strand
TAAGCGCGGCCGCTTGAGGCCGCACTCACCAGACCGCCTCTAAAACCGCGCCCCGCCGTATAACGGGATCGCGCAAGCCGGAGCACTCGGAACCGATGAGCCGCACAACGCATAGCTGGGCGTACGATTCCGATCCCACAACCCCCAGCCATCATCCGTTCCCTTCCAGGACTCATCGAAGGCACTGAAGTAGAAGATCGTCTTGGGACCAGAACCATCGGCCTGCCAAGCATTCATCAGGTCGAAATACCATTTGGCGTTCACTGGTGTCGCGGCAGCGCCCTCCAGCGGATTGCCAGCATTGGTCTGTCGGGTCTTCCAACCTGTCTCGCCAATGATGATGGGAAGTGCAGCGCCAACGGTGGTTGGAACACCCGCGGCCGTATTGAAGGGATAGGTTTTGACGGCGGCGTAAACGCCCTTCGCGTCATTGGCTGACGCCGTCATCAGGTCTGCTGCACTGGTGCGGTGCGAGGTCCAGGGCCAAAAGTTATACGTCAGCAGCGGATAGGCGTGGATCGACAGGAAGTCCAACCACGGCAGGATATTTGCGCCGGAATACAAAATCCCGCCATAAGAAAACGTTCGCTTGGCGGTGTACAGGGAGGCGTCATCATCGGCGGTAATCGGTTGTGGCACCTGCTGTTTCACCCGCTTGATATAGCCCTCCATGCAACTCATCAGTAGCGCATTACTGGTGAGCGATGGCTCATTGCCAACACTGATCGCCACGACATTTGTGTAGGTCGTTGCCAGTTTGATCGCAGTCGAGATCTGCGAATCATTGACCGCATCGGATGCGCACGACTGGGGGCCTCTCAGGTAGATCCCCAACTGAAACTTCAGGGTCGGGAATTCATTTTTCGCCAGTTCGAGGATGCTGGTACTGACGGCGTCGGAACCAAACAACCGAATCAGGCCGAACCCATAACTGCTCAAGAGCCTTAAGTCTTCACGCAGACCGACCACACCGGGGATTTCACCGACATCCGGGCCGCCCGAGCGGAACGGACCGTAGTTAATCGCTTTGACGGTCCCGGACGAATAAATGGACGGCAAAGCCCTCGTCGCTAAGGTGTAGGGGGTTCCGGTGACGGCCCCGCCTCCAGTACTTGTGCTGCCACTGTCGCTACCACCGCCACAGGCACTCAACCCGAGGACTAGGGCCAGGGCTAGGGTCAGCAGCGATGCACCGCTACGAACTGCCAGCGGAAACTTGAAATGCCTCATCGTGAACGCCCTCTCCGCTGACGCCCCAACCATTCAAACCGCCCGGTACTGATCAAAATCAGTCCACTGGCTATGGAATCGGAGAGTGCCAAACGATTCATCACACTAAAAAGGCACGAAACCCCGAAGCGGGGTCCCGTGCCAGCCAACCCGATCAGAACAGCACGACCGGGGGGAATACCATCCGGAAAATCGGATCAAGAGAATGCGATGAATCCGACTTTTGGCAGCACGTAATTGCCCGTTGTCGACGTATCGCGGGCAGTCAGATCCTTGCCCCCAAGGACTTTAACCGTGACGGCTTTGACAGTCGACTTCAGCGAAGTCAGCGCGGCCGCCGAAGTGGAACCACCGGTACACGTGAAATCTGCCAGAGCGATCTTATAAGTGCTCATCCCCAAGGGGTTGCCATTGGGCTGGAAGTTGGTGGCTGGGATGGTCACATCCTTCTGGCAGGAGTAGGCATAGGTAAATGCCGTGGCGTTGTAGTCACCCCCTTCGACGAACACACTAAAGACCCTGGCGGTGTTCGCATTGTCATTGACGTTCACGCCGTTGCCCATCTGGATGACCAGATTGCTGGACAGTGACACGTCGAGGGCGGTGTTCGCGGGCGATTTGACCTGGAGGTACAGGAAGTCAGTCGCATTCAGGGCTGCAGCGTGACGGAACTGGATGCCAACACCCTGGTTATAGTTAATTGCGGCATCGTCAAAAATGCCGTAATCGCCGTAAATAAAATTCCCGCCGTCTTTGGCGCCCATGCTCGCCGTGCCGCCTTCGAGCGATGTCCACTTCGCTGGATCGCTGGCCGCCACATTGGTGTTAAACGTATAGGACGATGCGAACAGTACGTACTTGCTCACGGTCCCGGCGGCCGCCGTAGCCGTCTCCCCGCCACCGCCGCAAGCGGCGATGATGGTTCCGATGACTCCCAATCCGCCCATTGCAAAGGATTTGCCGATATAACCGAGCTTGAGTTGTCGCATGGTGATCTCCTCAGAATATTGAATACGAGCATTGAATTCAGGCGCACATCGAGGCAATCCCTTGAATGAAAGCGCTTTCACATCATAAACCCATTCAACCCACGAAACCATCCATTTTTGCCTGTGGTTTTCCCTTAGAAGATCATGCTGATGCGAAGCAATCAGAGTTGACAGTCGATGCGCGCGGCCAGGAAATGACAATGCCCGATGCCAGCACGGATTGCCAAATAATTGATAAAAATGAGTAACTCCATGCCCTTAGTTGGAACAAAAAAACATCCAGATAAACCCTAGGCGATCCGAGGGAATCTGGGTTGACAGGGTTAAAAAACCCGTCGAAACTCGATCTTTGAAAGGGCTTTCATCACTTTCAGATCGCTCAAGCGCGAGACTGAAGGTTTGTTGTTCGATGAAGGCCATGCCCCGTAGACAGTAACGCCCAGCAGGCCGGCAGTTTATGAACCGAACCTTACTCACCCACCTGATCAGCCTGATCGGCCTGATTGGCACGTCTTCAACCGCCCTGGGTGAAATCCTTGAGGACTCGTATGGCAATAAATACGAGCTTCGAGGATTTCTAAAAGTAGAGGGTGGTGTCTCGTCAACGACGCCCAAAATCGTCCCCAAAGAGAGCTCGGAGTACCTCCGGGATTCGCGCAACGCGTTCCAGCCCTTTCCGGCTGCGTCCGCAGTCGATCAAGGCCCCAGCGTTTCACGTCTGACTATGCAGCAGGTCACGATCGGAGTCAGCCGGGAAACAGATTCAGCACTGACCCTCGAGACCAAGGCAACTTACCGCTGGAGATCCCCAGCCGGAGCCAGTTTTTCGAACTGGTTCAACCAACCGGACGTCGATTACAAGGCGGGTACCGGGCTTGGGTCGGCTGACTATTTCGAAAAACTCGTCGGGATCGGACGGCCGGATTTGGGCAATGTCCGATATGGGACGCAACTTTCCCGTTCCTGGTCACGCTCAGATGCCTTCACGTTTCCGATCGGACTCTCCAGCCAGTGGGCTGACACTGGCGCAGGCTATGGAATTTTTCCCGAAGCGCTCCGATACACCAGCCCGACGTTCGAAGCAGCGAACGGCAAACTGACCGCAGAAATCACGCTGGCGACCAATCAGCGCAACACTCTGGGCGTCAATCAAAACCGGCTGACGATTAACAATACTGCGTTCACCCCAGGCGCGCCTCGGCCGATGTTGGGCGAGCTCTTCTTTCAGTATTCGAACGCCCAGAACCTGATTGAACTGATTATCCAAAGCGCGTCGGGCGCACGACAGTCCTCATTCGGCAAATCGGCACTGGTTGGCTGGATCGGTGACACCGACCGGTTCGATCTCCCCGGTGGCGGCCTCAGCCAGTCCGGCAAGCCCAACCAGACCGTCGTCCTCCTTCAGGGCAACCACTGGCCAAACCCAACCAATATGCTGACGTGGGGCGTTCGACATAATCAATGGTCGGGCTCGCCATCCCTTTGTAACTATGTGACCGTCGTCAACGGTCAATCGATCAATGGCTGCTACTACGTCGATTCGGGTTTTAACTACGGCTCTTCTGCCCAGAACTATCAGGGTTTCCGGGCAAGAAATTTTGATCTGATGGGAGGCTGGAGCCACTATCGGGGGCTGTGGACCTATACCCTCGGGGGCGTTTATTTCGGCCACGCGATTTCCGCGAACCCAATCGAATGGGGACAGCGAAATTCGGCTCTGGGTTTGAATCTGGGGGTTTATCGCAAACTTCCGGAAGTCCACAAAGGGCTTGGCGTCTATCTGGGCCTCAGTCATGCCAACTATGAACGCACCGGCCCCGCACCGATCAGCATGCCAAACAACTCATTGCTGGGTCCCAATTCCCTCTATGACAAAACCGGATTTGGCTTCACCGTCGGTTCGACTCTCGTTTTCTAAGCATCCCGAAGTTCGGATCCCATGCGCCTGAAAGCGAGTTCGGCTGACGGTGGTCTCGCGAGGGACCTCTTGATCGGCGGGTGCGGTGGGTCTCCCACGAAGTTGACCGGCCTCGCCAAACGGCTTGTCCAGATCATTGCCACCGTAATGTTTGGTTTCCTGAGTACGGTCTCCTGCGCCCAAACCCAGGAAGTCGGTCATGGTCGAATCTGGTTGGCACCCAAGGCAGACGCTGGGGTCCGCCCAAAACCGGCCGAATTTCGGTCGGGCGTGATGGTGGACCGAGCGGTCACCACCAACACCTGGTATTCGTCGCTCGCCTACGGGCGGTGGTCTGGTGTCCTCCATGCGCACCCGCTGAGCTTCCAGGCTACCGAAGCCGGACTCGAGATGGGGGTGCCGCGCAAGGAGTTGGGTCCGATTTCCAAGCTCAAGGACTGGGCGGGCCCGACCAAGGATACGGCAGTCGTTCTGCATCGACACCGCGCTGACCTGACGGTTTCACCCGTTGCGTTTCAGCCGCAGGACGCACGACTCGCATCCGCGGGGGACTGGAACGTCGGCATTGAAATGGCTCAGGGCGCGGACGCCCTTCGTACCACGATCTTGCATGGCAGTCCCTATGCGTATTTCAGGATCAATCGCGGTTCGGTTCGCATTCGGACAGGCGGGCCTGCAAAAGCCGTGTCTGGTCCCGCGGGGCCTGACGGTCCGACTGCGAAGGTCATTCAGATTCTGGAGGTCGCGGGCCAGCACTATGCGGTGTATGCCCCCCCGGGAAGTCGATTTGAATGGCGTAACGACCGCGAATGTATTCTTCATCTCGCCAGTACCGCGGACTATTTTGCGATCGGTGCACTACCCGATCTTCAGGACTCAACCCGAAGCCTGCTTGCAAAACACGCGTTTGCCTTTGTAGAAAACACCCGCACCGAGTGGCAATACGACGAAGCCAAGAGCGAAGTCGTTACGACGTACAAGACGATCGCCAAGGCCATGGACGGCGGGGAATCCGAACCGCTCGTTGGCCTCTATCTGCATCAGCAAAAGGTCCTGAGCGACCCGGATTCGATGCTCGCGCAGTCCTTGCCCTCGATTCGCGGACCGATCCGATGGCGCGCAGGCGCCCAGTTTGAAACCCGCCTGCCCTTCCATGGCCTCTTACCCCTCTGGCCCCGGGTCAGCGAACCCGCAGTGGACGAGCAAATCCGCAGTCTCTTGGTCGGCGATCGGCGTCGCGCACCAGGCCTGTTCAGCAAGATGGGAACAGGCACCTACTGGACCGGCAAGGGTCTGGGCGCAGCCTCACAGCTGATGGGCATTGCTGAGCAAGTTGGCGACACCGAAGCCGTCACTGAACTCGAGACTCTCATCAAACGTCGTTTCGCGACCTGGTTCTCGGGGACTGCGCCGAGTCATTTCGCATTCGACAAAAAGATCGGGACCGTCATTGGCTATCCCGAGGAGTACGGCAGTATCGCAGCGCTGAACGATCATCATTTTCACTACGGCTACTGGATCATGGCGGCTGCGCACCTGGCGCGTCGGGACCCGCAATGGGCAAGCCCCGGGCAGATGGGTGGCATGGTGGATCTGCTCGTTCGAGATATCGCAACGATGGAGCGCGGGCGTGCAGACTTCCCGTTTCTGCGCAACTTCGATCCGTACGAGGGCCATTCCTGGGCGGGCGGCGATGGCGAATTCTTCGGCCATGGCAACAATCAGGAGTCGTCATCCGAGGCGATCAATGCCTGGGCCGGGATCGCGCTGTGGGGTTCGCAGACTGGAAACAAAGCGCTGCGGGATCTGGGGATCTACCTGTACGTAACCGAAGTATCTTCGTTGATGCAGTACTGGTTTGACGCCGACGACCGGGTCCTGGACAAGGACTTTGGCAAGCCATTGGCCAGCATGGTGTTCGGGGGCGCCTACGCATATAGCACCTGGTGGACCGAAGAGCCACGCCAGATTACCGGCATCAACTGGCTGCCGATCACGCCAGCCTCCAGTTATCTGGCGCAATTGCCCCCGCACAAGGTGCGCAACACCATCGCATTCGCGGATCAGGCGCGCAAAGACTATGACCGCAGCGGCCAGTCCGACGGGACAACTTCTGATATCTGGCAAGACATCGTTGCCAGTGTTCTGGCCCTGAGCGATCCGGCCGCCGGACTGGCCCGCTGGCTGCCCAGAGGATCGGTCGAACTCGGTGAGACCAGAACGCACACGCTGCACTGGCTGCAGGCCCTCAAGGAAATGGGACCACCTGACCTGAGCGTACGTGCCGACACGCCGCACTACGGCGTTTTTCGTCAGGCGGGCGGAGCCCGAACCTACGTTGCCTACAATCCGGATGACGTCGTGCGAACCGTTCGGTTCAGCGACGGGACATCACTGGAAGTCCCGCAACGTCGCATCGCGCGGTTGACGCGTCCAGTGGCAAAGCCCTAGACCTGATTCCCTCCGAATCGCATCGGATAGGTCGGCGTGCGCGGACCAACCGTTCAGACACGAACGCGTAATGGCCAGGCGTCACCCCCGAAGGGATGCGCCCGCTCTCGGCGTTGGGTCGCCTTGA
>JBBAOE010000018.1:49857-57045 GCA_040401595.1 Burkholderiaceae bacterium | reverse complement strand
ACTCGCTGCAGGCGACCGGTACGATCTGCTTGACTTGCACCGGATACTGTACGAATATACAGACTGTAAATTAAATCACCTGCACTCTATCCCAGGTAGCCGCCATGTCCGATCTTCCTTCGCGTGACCGTGCACCTCGCGACCTCACCGCCCGACAGGCCGAGATTCTCGCGCTGATCAAGCGCCATATCGCCAGCACCGGGTTCCCGCCCACCCGCGCTGAAATTGCCACCTGCCTCGGGTTCCGGTCCCCCAATGCGGCCGAAGAGCACCTCAAGGCCCTGGCCCGCAAAGGTGCCATCGAACTGACTTCAGGGGCATCCCGCGGCATCCGGCTGAGGACCCTGCTCGATGACAGCGACACCACGCCCAGCGCTGTGAGCATCGCGCTCTCGCTCCCCCTGGTCGGTCGGGTCGCAGCCGGCAGCCCCATCCTGTCCCAGTCTCATGTCGAGGCCAACTACGCCCTGGACCCCCAGCTATTTGCCCAAGCCCCGGACTATCTGCTGAAGGTCCGCGGCATGAGCATGCGCGACGCCGGCATCCTTGATGGCGATCTGCTCGCGGTACGCCGCGCCACCGAAGCGCGCAACGGTCAGATCGTCGTCGCCCGCGTTGGCGATGAAGTCACCGTCAAGCGCTACCACCGCACCGGGGGACGGATCGAGCTGCTCGCTGAAAACCCCGACTTCGCAACCATTCTGGTCGATCCCGAGCGCGACGCTTTTGCCCTCGAAGGTATCGGTGTCGGGCTCATCCGCGCCGGCCAGGGACTGTAACAAGGAGCCCTCCAATGTCCTCTTCCGCCCCCGCTCTGGCTCGCGTCACCCCCTACGTTTCGGCCTCATCCCGGCCGCTCCATACTCAGGGCGGGGCTGTTTCTCATCTGGTCTGGCGCGCCGACCGCATGGGCCATGCCGTCACCCCCGGTCTGCCGAGCGGCTTTGGCCAGCTGGACGCCGAACTGCCCGGTGGCGGCTGGCCCCCGGGTACGCTGACCGAACTGATCACCCGCGACCCAGGCATGGGCGAACTTCGGCTCCTGATCCCGTTGCTGCGCCAGCTCACCCGCTCGCGTCGCGTCGTCGTGATGCTGGCACCGCCCCATATGCCCTACGCCCCTGCCCTGGCCGATTTCGGGATTGACCTCGACTGGTTGCTGATGGTGCAAGCGCCTCATGCCGCCGACCGGCTCTGGGCCATCGAACAGACCCTGCGCAGCAGCGCCTTTGGCGCCATGCTGGCTTGGCTCCCCACTGACCGTACGCGGCCCGAGCATTTGCGCCGCCTGCAATTGGCGGCTGCGCAGGCCGGTGGCCCGAGTTTTTTGTTCCGGGGCCTGCCCGCGCAATTCGAATCCTCACCAGCCCCGCTGCGTCTCTTGCTGCAACCACAACCGGCTCAACGCCTCGCTGTCACCCTGCTCAAACGACGCGGCCCGGTGCTGGCCAAACCGCTGTTCCTCGACCTGCCCCAGCCCGAGGGCGCAGTGCGATTGCGTGAACCGGGCATCCGCACATCGGACCAGAGCGTCATGCCGGCCACCTTACGTCACGCCCATCGCCCACCGCCCACCGCGGTCCATTAAAGCCTGGGCCCATCACGTCGACAACGCCCACCGCCGATCATCCAACGCCCACCGCGGGGGCCATAGAGCCCTGCGCCGGGTCGATCACGCTCTGACCGTCCATGTGGATTGGCCTGTACGTCGCGCCGGAGCAATTACCCGGGTCCCTGGAGGCCTTGGCCCAGACCGCGCTGCAATTCACCCCGCACGTCACCATCGAGGCGCCGGATGTGCTGCTGCTCGATGTCGGTGCCAGTCTGCAGCTCTTTGGCGGCCCCGAACAACTCCTGCAACGGCTGCGCGCTGAGTGCATGATCGCGGGGGTCGCCACCGTGCGGCTCGCGACCGCACCCAACCCCACCGCTGCAGCCCTGCTGGCGCGCGTGACCAACCAGGATCAACGCGCTGACACCCCCGCCCAGCGCCAGGCGCAACTCAACGCATTGCCAGTGACGGGTCTGTGTGCCGCACAATCGCACCGCGAGCTCCTGCAAACGCTGGGCACACACACCCTGCGGGATCTGGCGCTGCTACCGCGCATCGGCGTCGCCCGCCGCTTCGGTCGCGCCCTGCTCGACGAACTCGACCGCGCCATGGGCCGGGCCATTGACGTACGCATCCCCTACCAACCAGCGCCCGTCTTTGTGGCACGCCTCGAACTGCCGAGCCAGGTCACCGAGTCACCGGCCCTGCTGTTTGGCGCCCGCCGTCTGCTCGGCCAATTGGCGGGTTGGCTGAACGCTGGACGCCTGGGCACACGCCGCTTGACCTTCAGCGCCGAACACGATGACTGCCCACCCACCCCCGTCGAAGTCCGGCTCGCCACCCCGAGCCGCGACCCCGATCGACTCTGCGCGCTATTGCGCGAGCGACTGGGTCGTATTCAGCTACCCGAAGCCGCCCACACGCTGGGACTGACATGCAATGACGCAACGCCGCTGGCGGACGCGACGGTCGATCTGTTTGCCACTACCCCCCCGGAACATGAGAGTCTGGGCCGCCTGATCGAACGGCTTCATGCCCGGCTGGGACCCGGCGGACTGTGGCGGGTCAGTCCGTACCCAGACCATCGCCCAGAGGCTGCATACCGGGTCGAGTGGGTGGACGATTTAACCCGGCTCACCCCCAAGGCCGCCAGTCCGACCAGGGCAACCAGGCCAAGCAGGCCGACCGGATTAAATAGAACGGCCGGGTCGGCCAGCGCGACCAGAGCGACCGGGTCGGTCCCGCTCGACCGCCCGCCCGGCCTGCCACGTCCACTGTGGTTACTCCATACGCCCCTGGCACTGACGGAACGCAATACCCGACCGTTTTGGCACGGGCCACTCGCCCTGGTTGCCGGACCCGAACGGATCGAAACGGGTTGGTGGGACGGTAATCTGGTCGAGCGCGACTATTTTGTGGCCCAAAATGACGAACATGAACTCGTCTGGATTTTTCGCAGCCGCACCGGTCGTTCCAGCCACGGACCAGGGCTTGGCACCTGGTATCTGCACGGATTATTTGGTTGACCCTTGAGTCAATCGCCCAGCACTGGATTCAGCCAGGCGAAGCTCCTGGCCCGAGACAGTCGACCGCGTCGGTAATCACGCCATCGAGCCCCATCGATAACAAGGCCTGCGCCCGCGCAGCATCATTGAGCGTATAGGTCAACACCCGTAATCCTGCCGAATGCGCGGCAGCAATACGATCCGCATCCAGGCCGGCGTGCTGAATCACAATCGCCACCGCCGACAAACCCAGCGCTGTACGCAGAATCGCTTCAAACGGCGCTTCCGCTACAGCCCACCGAGACACGTCCGCCAACAAGGCCCGCGGCAACCCGGGCGCGACCGCCTTCGCGGCTTCAAGCGCCGCCACCGAAAACGAGGACAACAGGGGCGGCGTCACCCCGCTCCACAGTCGGGCGGCAACGCTCGCGACCTGCTCGCCCGTCTGCGTCTCCAGGCCCTGGGCCGGTTTGATTTCAAGGTTGGCCAGCACCCCGCGCGCCTGCATCCACTGCGCAACCTGGGCCAGGGTCGGGACCGCTTCGCCCTCGAAAGCGGCCGAATGCCAGCGCCCGGCATCCAGCTGGCCAATCTGCCTGGCCGTTGCGGCCCAGACGGGCCCCTGACCGTTTGTTGTGCGTTCCAGCGTTGCGTCATGCATCAGGACCGGAATCTGATCTGCCGTGATCTGGACGTCAAACTCGATCATCTGAAACCCATGATCAAGCCCGACCTGAAACGCAGCCAGCGTATTTTCCGGAGCCAGACGCCCAGCGCCACGATGGGCAATCCAGGACGGATAAGGCCAGGCGGTCTGAAATGCAGAATCAGCGGTCAAGCCCACCCGAGCCTGAAGCGGTAAATCAACATTGGGGTCAATAAGGGACATATTCAGATGTCACAAGAAGGGAAAAAACTTGTACATTTACGGGGCTTGAGATGCTCAATCGACAGTATCTTCCATTCGCCCCATCAGACCTTCCGGTAATCGCGTCCAATGAGTGAGCCTATTCAGCCTAGCGTGACCATCCTGAATCGCCGTGGCCGCGTGTTCAAAATGAACGGATCCGTGCTCTACACCTCGCTGCGCGCAGCGATCGTCAAAGCGCGCGAACTGGTCGGGGGTAATGACCGTCGCATCCTCTACGGTGAAGACAACACCTATCACACGCTCGACCAGTTTGATGTCGAAGCGCTGATCGCACGTGCCGACCCGCCGCCACCGCCAGGCCGCACGAACCGCCAGTTGCAAACCGCGTCCCACACCAACTGAACATAAAAGCCTCGGAGCATCAACGCTCTGGAGCATCAAAGCCCCGCAACTGCGGGGCTTTTTACATTCGGATCAACGGGGATCGTCAGCACCTTCGTGATACTGTTCATTCATACAGTATTCAACGATCCGTTCCGTGCTACCCGCCTACGCCGAACTTCACTGCCTCAGCAATTTTTCCTTCCTGCGCGCAGCGTCGCACCCTGAGGAGTTGGTCGAACGCGCGCATGCGCTCGGCTATGCCGCACTGGCCCTCACCGACGAAGCCTCACTCGCCGGCGTCGTACGGGCCCACCAGGCCGCCAAACAGGTCGGTCTGCCCCTTCTGATCGGGGCCGAATTTGCGCTGCCGTTGTTGACGGGAGCGAGCACAGACCAAGCGCCGACACCACCGCCTAATGGGTATCACGAGCAGCACGAGCAGCACGGGCAGCACGGGCAGCACGGGCGGATCATTCTCCTGGCGCAGACCCGTGCGGGCTACGGCCACCTCAGCGAACTCATTTCCCGCACCCGCCGGCGCGCGCCCAAAGGCCAGTACCGGCTCGAATGCAGCGATCTCGATTCCGGCCTGCCCGATTGCATCGCCCTACTGGCCCCCGATCCCAGCGCGTCCCGCTCAATACTCCTGCAGCAAACCGGCTGGCTCGCCCGGCGCTTTGGCCGCGGATCCGCGGCACCGGACGGTGGACGGCTCTGGATCGCAGCCGAGCGCCTTGCGCACGGCCATGACGGCGCCCATCTCGACCGCTTGCGTGCCATCTCGCGCACCACCGGTGTGCCGCTGGCCGCCAGCGGCGACGTCCGGATGCACCGGCGCTCGCGCAAACCCCTCCTCGACGTATTGACCTCGGTGCGCCACCGGATGCCACTCGACGCACTCGGGTTTCGACTGGATGCGAACGCCGAGCGCCACCTACGCGCACGCTTGCGCCTGGCCCAGCAATACCCGCCAGAACTCCTCGACGAAACCCTCGAAATCGCAGCACGTTGCCGGTTTTCACTCGACGAATTGCGCTATGAATATCCGGACGAAATCGTCCCCGCTGGCCATACCCCGGCGCAATGGCTACGCACGCTCACCGAACGGGGCGCCACCCAGCGCTGGCCCGAAGGCACGCCAGCGAAGGTGCGGGCGCAGATCGAGCACGAGCTCGCACTCATTGCAGAATTACAGTACGAGCCCTACTTCCTGACGGTTGCCGAGCTGGTCGCCTTTGCGCGCGGGCGCGGAATCCTCTGCCAGGGCCGCGGCTCTGCCGCCAATTCCGCCGTCTGCTACTGCCTGGGGATCACCGAGGTGGACCCCTCGCGTATGAACGTGCTCTTCGAGCGCTTCATCTCGCGCGAGCGCGGCGAACCGCCTGATATCGATGTCGATTTCGAGCACCAGCGGCGCGAAGAAGTCATTCAACATATTTACACCAAGTACGGGCGCGAACGCGCTGCACTGGCTGCCGCGATCATCACGTGGCGACCCCGCAGCGCGCTACGGGACGCAGGCTTTGCGCTCGGTATTGCGCCCGAGGCGATCGACATCGTTGCGCGAGACCGCGCCTGGTGGGATGGGGCAAGCATTCGCCCGGAATCGCTCCAGGAAGCTGGACTGGACCCCGAAGCGCCACGCATCCGACTCTGGCTCGCACTGATTCCGACCCTGATCGGCTTCCCGCGTCATCTGACGCAGCACAGCGGTGGCTTTGTCATCGCCCGCGACAAGCTCACACGCCTTGTACCGATCGAGAACACGGCGATGGACGGGCGCACGGTCATTCAATGGGATAAGAACGATCTGGATGCGCTTGGGTTACTGAAAATCGATGTGCTGGCCCTGGGCATGCTGACCGCTATCCGGCGCGCGCTCACCATCGTGGGCGAACGCCGCGGTATCCGGGACGCGTCCGCCATCGATCTGGATGCGCTCGATCCATCAACCCGCGCCGCCGTCTTGCGGCAGGACCCCGCTGCACTGGCCGCCCACGCCCCACTACGCCTGCCGATGCAGGCCATCCCGGCCGAAGATCCACACACCTACGAGATGATTTCACGCGGCGATACGGTCGGGGTGTTTCAGATCGAATCGCGGGCGCAGATGACGATGCTGCCGCGCCTGCGGCCACGCTGCTTCTACGATCTCGTGATCGAGGTCGCCATCGTCCGGCCGGGTCCGATCCAGGGCGGCATGGTTCACCCGTACCTGCGCCGTCGCCAGGGACTGGAGCGGGTCGACTATCCGCGCGACGAAATCCGTCCTGCGCTCGAGCGCACGCTCGGGGTCCCGATTTTTCAGGAACAGGTGATGCAGATCGCCATCCTCGCGGCCGGGTTCACCCCGGGCGAGGCCGATCAGCTGCGCCGTGCGATGGCCGCCTGGCGACGCAAAGGCGGACTCGACACCTTTCATGCTCGAGTCGTCGACGGCATGCTGGCGCGCGGCTACGAGCGCGAATTTGCCGAGGCGATCTTTGCCCAGATTCAGGGATTTGGTGAATACGGATTCCCCGAGAGCCACGCAGCCAGCTTCGCGCTACTCGTCTATGTCAGCTCCTGGCTTAAACGGCACGAGCCGGCCGCCTTTCTAGCCGCCCTACTGGATAGCCAGCCGATGGGCTTCTACGCCCCGGCGCAGCTCGTGCGCGATGCCCGGGCCCATGGCGTCGAGGTCCGTCCCGTCGACATTTTGCGCAGTGCCCGCGGGGCCATGCTCGAAGAGACCAAAGCATCAGCAGCAGCACTGCAACGGTTTGCCGACCCACACACCGGACTGGGGTGGATCCCGGAAGATGGCACCCAACATGGATCCAATCCTGAACCCGATCCTGAACCCGATCCTGAACCCGATCCTGAACCCGATCCTG